>JADZEI010000038.1 GCA_020850615.1 Dehalococcoidia bacterium
GCCGACCGTCTCCTCGCGCGCCTGGTTGCCTGCATACGTACCCGCCGCTGCTACGACCCCGACCTCTGGCAATGCCGGAAGGCCGCCTCTGCCGCTTGACGGACAACCACAGATGTCCTGATGGTCGGGCTACTGATGGCGGGAGCGGGCGGGGTGGCGGGCCGTCGGGGGGCTCCCGCCCTCCGGCGGCATGGGTGCTGGTGGAGGGCTGACGCGGGGCATGGGTTGGGCTGGCGCGCCGCCGAGGCTGGGCTCGGCGGACTACCGCTTCGCGGCTGGGCTCGGCGGACTACCGCTTCGCGGCTGGGCGGGCGTGAACCGTACGCTGCATGCGCCGGAACGCTGAACGCACGGGTGGCGGATGTACGCGGCGAGCCGGGCGGTCGCGGGCTCCCGCCCTCGGGCGGGCTTGGCGGTGAGGCATGCGTTGGGCTGACGCCAGCGCCCACGAGGGGCGCGGCTACGCCTGCGGCGCGTCGTCGTGCGCCTGCGGCGCGGCCACGAGGGGCTGGGGTCAGGGGCGGACGGCGCGTTTGGGGCGTTGGGCGAGCTTTGCGAGGGCGGGCTGGGCGAGCTTGACGAAGCGGCAGGCGAGCTGGCGGGTGTCGCGCGGGTCGATGAGGTCGGTGACGTCGCCGTGGTGGGCGGCCTTGAAGGGGGAGCGGAGGCGGAGGAGGCGCTCTTCGATCGCTTCGCGGTGGGCGTCGGGGTCCGGGGCGGCTTCGATTTCGCGCTTGTAGGCGGCGGCGACGCCGCCCTCGATCGGGATGCCGCCCCATTCGCCGGCGGGCCAGCCGAAGCGGAGGTTCACCCCGTCGGGGTGGCCGAGGCTGTGGGGGGCGTCGGCGGCGACGCCGTAGGACTTGCGCACGCAGAACTCGATCTTCGGCACCTTGGCTTCGGCGCTGGCGATGATGGCGCGGACGCCGCGGCGCATGGTGGCGGCGCGCTCGGCGGCGGAGCCGAGCATGAACCCGGGCATGTCGAGGAAGATGACGACGGGCAGGTTGAAGGTGTCGCAGAGGTCGACGAAGTGGGTGTACTTGTCGGCGGCGTCGCCGTCCATGGCGCCGGCGATGCGCATGGGGTCGCTACCGATGATGCCGGCGCTGTAGCCATCGAGCCGGGCGAAGCCGGTGATGAGGGCGCTGCCCCAGTGGCGGCGCATCTCGAAGAACTCGCCGTTGTCGACGACGTGGCGGATGAGCTTGCGGGGATCGTAGCCGCGCTTGCGGTTGGGCGGGATGATCGTGAGGAGCTCCTCCGGGCGGCGGTCGGGCGGGTCGCCGGTCTCGATGCGGGGTGCGACCTCGCTGGTGGTGTTGGGGAGGTAGGAGAGGAACTGCCTGATCTGGTTGAAGGCGTCCTCTTCGGACTCAGCTTCGTTGTCGACCTGGCCGCTCTGGTGGACGTGGACGTGGGAGCCGCCGAGGGCCTCCTTGTCCAGCGTCTCGCCGATGGCGCGGCGGACGACGGGCGGGCCGGAGGGGAAGATCTGGGACTTGCCCTTCACCATGACGGTGAAGTGGGAGAGGAGCGCATAGGCGGCGGGGGCGCCGGCTACCGCCCCGAGGATGGCGGCGGCCACGGGCACGGTGCGCAGCATTTCGACCAGAGGAACCCACTGCTCGCCGCCGGGGAGGCCCATGTGGCCGGAGGTCTCATCGGATTTGGAGCTGTGGCCGACGCCTTCGACGAGCTGGATGTAGGGGATGCCGTACTGGAGGGCGAGGGGCTGAGTGAAGGCGCGGGGGTGCTTGTGAACGTTGTGTGGGCTGCCGCCGGAGATGGTGAAGTCGTCGCCGCCGATGGCGACGGGGCGGCCGTCGATTTCGCCGAGGCCCATGACATAAGCGCCGGGCGTGAAGGCGCGGAGGTTGCCGTCCTGGTCGTATTCGGCGGCGCCCATGAGGGGCTGGGCTTCCATGAAGCTGCCGGGGTCGACGATCTGGTCGATGCGCTCGCGGACGGTGTAGCGGCCCTGGCTGTGCTGGCGGTCGATGCGCTCGGGGCCGCCGAGCTCGCGGGCGAGGCCGCGGATGTAGTCGATGTCGTCGAGGGCTTTGTCCCAGCCCATGCCGGGCTTCCAGCTTTCGCGCGTGGGGTCCACAGGCATCACGTGCTCCTTCCCGGCGCGCGGCCGGGGAGCAGGCATCCCAATCCCGGCCGGTGGCAGGCGCCGACGGAGGCCAATCCTACGCGGGCTGTGCGTACGAGCATTCGCTCGGCTGGCGTTTAGCCGCGAAGGGCGGCGATCGAGGAGCCATCGGCGACGGCCATGGCGCGTTCGATGCCGAGGGATACCCAGCGGCCGTACTGTTCGAAGCCTTCGCCGCGGGTGACGCCGGCACGGAAGCGGGCATCGATGCCGGCCCAGATGACGACGAGCTTGTAGAGGCCGAGGAGGTAGTAGTAGTCGACACCGCTGATGTCGCGGCCACTGACTTCGCCGTAGCGGGCGGCCATCTGGTTTCGCGTCCAGAAGCCGGGGAGGGCAGTCGCGCCGCGTGTGCCGGGCGGGGGCTGCTCGCCCGGTGCGCCGGTGCCCTTCGCCCAGAGCGCCATGAGCCAGCCGAGGTCGGCGAGGGGGTCGCCGATGGCGGCCATCTCCCAGTCGAGGACGGCGGTGATGGCGCCGGGTTCCTGTTCGGAGAGGAGGACGTTGTGAAGGCCGAAGTCGCCGTGGACGACGGAGACGTCCTGGTGGGCGGGGAGGGCGGCTTCGAGACGGCGGCGGAGCTCGGCCATGGCGGGGTCGGGGGCCTCGACGGAGCGTTCGTACTGGTCGCTGAGGCGCTTGAGCTGGCGCTCGATGAAACTGCCGGGGCGGGCGAAGTCGCCGAGGCCGGCGTCCTGCCAATCGGCGGCGTGGATGGCCGCGAGGGTGCGGACCATGCTCTCGCAGGTCGCGGAGCGGGCGTCGTCGCCGCCGAGGGAGGCGGGCCATTCGGCGCCGCTGACCACGACGCCGGGGCAGTCCTCCATGAGGTAGAAGGGCTGACCGATGAGGTCGCTTTCGTCGCAGACGGCGAGGACGCGGGGGAGGGGGATGCCGCGGCCGGCGAGCCCGCGGATGAAGCGGGATTCGCGGACCATGTCGTGGGCGCTGGGGAGGATGTGGCCGAGGGGCGGGCGGCGGAGGATGGCGCTGCCGTGTTCGAGCTGGAGGCGGTAGGTGAGGTTGGAGCGTCCGCCGCCGATGAGGGTCGCGCCGCGCAGTGCGCCGAGCTCGGGGACGTGCGCGGCGAGGAAGGCGGCGATCGGGCCGGGGGCGATGCCCTCGGGGAGGGTCAGTTCGTCGAGTGCGTCATTGGACATGGGAAGCCTCCTGTCCCTCACCCCCCTGCCCCCTCTCCCGCTGCGGCGGGCGAGGGGGAGCTGGTGCTTGGGATTCGCTGGGAATGGCGTTTGGACGCCTCGTTCCCCGAGTGCCGGCGAGGGCCCTCACCCCCCTGCCCCCTCTCCCGCTGCGGCGGGCGAGGGGGAGCTGGTGTTTCGGATTCGCCGGGGAAGGCGTTTGGGCCGTCGGTTCCCCGGGTGTGTTCGTGGGGTGCCGGCGAGGGCCCTCACCCCCCTGCCCCCTCTCCCGCTGCGGCGGGCGAGGGGGAGCTGGTGGTACAGGTGCGGGGCGAGGGAGTTTGGATGCCTCGTTCCCCGAGTGTCGTCGTGGGTTGCCGAGCGAGGGCCCTCACCCCCTGCCCCCTCTCCCGCTGCGGCGGGCGAGGGGGAGCTGGTGGCAGTCGCGCTAATAGAGCGGGACGCCGGATTCGAGGCCGAGCATGACGCGGCCGGCGGCTTCGTAGGTGTGGAGGCCGACGGCGGCGTGGTGGGTGGCGACGTTGAGGTCGCGGAAGGCGCGGTCGATGGGGGCGCCGGCGACGATTGAGCCCATGCCGCAGAGGGTGTAGATGTCGGTGACGGCGCGTGCGCTGCGGTTGACGGCGTCGGTGAAGCTGAGGCGCATGACGGCGCGCTGGTGCGGGGTCACTTCGCGGCCGGCGCAGACGGTGTCCCAGACCTCGGCGGCGATCTCGCGGGTGTAGGCGCGGGCGGAGCGGACGGCGGCTTCGGCCTGGGCCAGCATGATCTGGACGGTGCCGCGGTCGCGGAGCTGCTCGCCGGTGGCGAAGCTCTTGGGGCCGCCGGCCATGAGGACGAACTCATCGAGGGCGCGGCGGGCGACGCCGACGGCGTGGGCGGCCTGTCCGAGCCAGGCCGCGCCGCGGACCGCGTAGAGCGGCCCGGGCTGGCAGGCGCGCTCCTGGTCGTTCGACCACGTGAACTCGTCGGCAACGAAGACATCGGTGACGGCGACGTCGTGGCTGCCGGTGCCGGCGAGGCCGATGGTGTTCCACGTATCGATGACTTCGAACTGGGAGCTGGGGATGACGAGCGTGCGGAGGATGGCCTTGCCGTCAGCGTCGCGGAGGGTGTGCTGGCCGTCAGTGACGACGCAGCCGCCCATGAACCAGGAGGCGTGCTGGCAGCCGCTGCCGAAGGGCCAACGGCCGGTGACGCGGTAGCCGCCGGGGACGCGAAGGGCGCGGCCGCGCGGGGGGAAGGCGCCGGCGGTGATGATGCTCGGGTCGGCGAAGATCTGCCGCGCGACGGATGGTTCGAGGTAGCCGCTGATGAACCAGGCCGTGGCGAGGCCGATCATCAGCACCCAGCCGGTGGAGCCGTCGGCGCGGGAGACCTCTTCGATGGTGTCGAAGTAGGGAAGGTATTCGGCCTCCATGCCGCCGAATTCCTTCGGGACGGTGATGCTGAAGAGCCCGGCGTCGGCCATCTTGCGGACCAGCGGGAGGGGCACCCGGCGCTCGCGCTCCGTGGTGTCCGCGGTCGCGATGATCTCGGGCGCAAGGGCCTTCGCTCGCGCGAGCGGGTCCGTGACGGTGCTGAAGTCCATGGTGACCCTCCTGCTACCGGGCTCCGTTGGGCTAGAAGTTCAGCTTGGGGCGGACGTCGGAGACGAACCGCCGGAGGGATTCGAGGCGGGCATCGACGCCGCCGCGGCCCATGATGTCGAGGATGATGTGTGAGACGCCGACCTCGGCGTATTCGCCGGCGCGGTTGACCATCTGGTCGACGTTCGACGAGAGCGACTTCGCTTCTTCGGCGGTGCCGTCCCAGTCGAGGTAGAGGCGGATCGAGAGCTCGAGCTTCGAGCCGTCGCGGCCCTCTTCGGCGCAGAGCTGCTGGACGCGCTGCCAGTGCTCGCCGAGCTCTTTCACCGGGGTGAAGGCGCCGTGGAGGCCGTCGCCGAAGCGGACCGTGCGGCGGAAGGCGGCTTCGGTGGTGCCGCCGACCCAGACCGGGATGTGGCCGTTGACCGGCTTCGGCTGGAACCCGATCTCGGGGAAGCTGTAGTACTTGCCGTTGTAGGACGGCAGGGGTTCGGTGAAGAGCTTTTCGAAGATCTCGAGCTGCTCGTCCGCGCGGGCACCGCGGTTGTCGTAGGGCATGCCGAGGATCTCGAACTCTTCGCGCATCCAGCCGACGCCGACGCCGAGGATGGCGCGGCCGCCGGAGACGACATCGAGGGTCGACCAGAGCTTGGCGGTCTGCACCGGGGGCCGGTAGCCCATGATCATGACGGTGGTGCCGAGGCGGATGCGCTCGGTGCAGCCGGCGACAAAGAGCAGGGTGCCGATGGGGTCCAGCCAGGGGACGTTGAACGGCGCGGGGAAGCTGCCGTCCTTGGTGTAGGGATACTTCGAGTGGACCTCGGTGGGCCAGGCGATGTGGTCGCTGGTCCAGGCGGACTCGATGCCGAGCTGGTCTGCCTCGCGGGCGAAGCGGATGAGATGGTCGCGGTCCGCCTGGCGGCCGAGATGGGGCAAATGGACACCGATCTGCACTGCACAACCTCCCGTGGGTGCGCCCGCCCGCGCGAACCCGTCACGGTTCGCGACCATACTACGCGGGGTCGCAACCGGCGACATGGTGCGCCGAAATCCGTGTTTGGCACACCGGAAACGGTATTCCGTGTGCCGAACACGGGACCGTCCGTTGTCCGGGAAAGACGCATTCCGCCGGTCAGTCCGTCGGAATGACGGTGATCATATGGACCAGGGATACCGTGCGCCGTAGAGTTCCGCGGTCAAACACGAAGGGGGTTCGGCGTGGCGACAGTGCTGGGGCGTGCTACCGAGATCGTCCACTTCACGGACCCGCTGCCGCCGGGGACGGGGCTGCGCGAGCTGCTCGGCGGGAAGGCGGCCGGCCTGGTGGAGATGACGCGGGACCTCGCGTTGCCGGTGCCGCCGGGATTCGTGGTCACGACGGAGGTATGCCGGGAGTACCTGGCCAGCGGCTGGCCGGACTGGCTGGATGCGGGCCTCGGCGAGGCGATCGAGCGGCTCGGGAAGCAGCTGGGGCTCGGGTTCGGTGACCCGGCGGCGCCGCTGCTGGTTTCGGTGCGGTCCGGGGCGCCGGTTTCGATGCCGGGCATGATGGACACGTGCCTGAACGTGGGCATGACGCCCGCGATTGCCGCGGCGATGCGGTCGGCGGACGGGGACGCGGCGTTCGGGGCCGATTGCTGGCTGCGCTTCTGCCGGATGTACGCGGAGATCGTCTGCGGGTTGCCGCGGGACGCCGTGGGGGCGGCCGCCGTGCACGACGACTCGGCGGCATCGCGGATGGGCGCGGCGGCGCGGATCCAGCAGCTGGTGCACGAGGCCGGCGGCGACATCCCGACCGACCCGCGGGCGCAGCTCGGGGCGGCGACCGAAGCGGTGTTCCGGTCGTGGACGTCCGAGCGGGCGCGGCTGTTCCGCCAGCGCGAGGGGATCGCGGAGGAGATGGGCACGGCCGTGACGGTGCAGGCGATGGTGTTCGGCAACCGCGACGAGCGCTCCGGCACGGGGGTGGTGTTCACCCGGAACCCATCGACGGGCGAGGCGGCGCCATTCGGCGACTACCTGCGCTGCGCCCAGGGCGAAGACGTGGTGGCCGGGACGCACGTGGTCCACGGGCTGAGCGAGCTTGGCGCGCAGTTGCCGGGCGTACACGATGAGCTGCTCGGGATCCTGGGGCGGCTCGAACACCACTACCGGGACATGTGCGATGTCGAGTTCACCGTGAGCAGCGGCCGCCTCTACGTGCTACAGGTGCGGGTCGGGCGGCGGGCGCCGGTCGCGGCGGCACGCATCGCGGTCGAGATGGCGGAGGACCCAGAGTTCCCGGTGGACCGGGCGGAGGCTGTCGCGCGTGTGGGGCACGACGTGCTGGCGCAGCTCGCCGAAGCGACGCACGTGGACCAGTCGGCGGTGCCGCTGGGCCACGGACTGGCGGCGTCGCCGGGCGTGGGCGTTGGCGTGCTGTGTTGCGACCCCGACCGCGCGGCCGAGCTGGCGGGGGAGGGCGTGGCGGTGGTGCTGGCGCGGGAGGACACATCGCCAGAGGACGTGCACGGGATGGTGAACGCGGCGGCGATCGTGACGACGCGGGGCGGGGTCGTGAGCCACGCTGCGGTGGTGGCGCGGAGCTGGGCGATCCCGGCGGTGACGAGCCTGGCGGACACGCGGGTGGAAGGCGGCCTGCACGTCGCGGGCGCGTTCGTCCCCGAGGGGGCGGTCGTGACGGTCGATGGCAGCCATGGCGCCGTGTACCTGGGGGACTGCCGCGAATCGGGCGAGGCGGAAGTGCCGTGGGCGCTGACCATCCGGGAGTGGGCCGCGGAGCTCGGCGTCGAGCCCGGGACGCGGGTCGAGGCGGGCGCAGAGCAGGATGGCCGGCCGGTCGTGCTGTTCGAGTTGCTGCGGACGGTGCAGCTCAAGGGGCTGTGCGCGGTGGCGCGGGCGGCCGCGTACCTGGGGAGCTCGGAGGAGGCGGTCACGAGCTGCGTGGCCGGCGCGGCGGAGCTGTTCAAGGAGACGCCGCGGGGGCTGATGCTCACGCCACAGGGCCGGGCGCAGGTGGCTGCGGGGCTGGCCGCGGAGCATGCCGCGGCCGGCAGCCTCGACCCGTGCTACGAGGCGTTCCTGCCGCTGAACGCGGGGTTCAAGGAGCTGGTCACGTGGTGGCAGACGGAGGGGCAGGCGAACGCGGCGGCGAACCTGCCACAGCTCATGGGCGGGCTTTCGCCGATACACGAGGCGCTGATGCCGCTGGTGGTGGCGAGCGCCGAGCAGGTCGCGCGGCTGGCGGCGTACCGGCGGCGGTTCGAACACGCGCTGGAGACGCTCGGCGGCGGTGACGTTTCGATGCTGGCATCGCCGCTGAAGGAGAGCTACCACACCGTGTGGTTCGACTACCACGAGGAGCTGATCGCGCTTTCCGGGCGCAACCGGGCGGACGAAGAGACGTGAGCGAGGACGCATCTATCGCGGTGATTGACACGACGCCGGTTCGCACTACCATTCGGCCTTCTTTCATCCTGTCCTGTGAGGTCTGACATGCCTGGTATCCGCTGGATCGAAGACCAGCCCTTCATCGCGAAGGTGCCGTTCATGACGCGCGCGAACGTGGGGGAGGTGATCCCCGAGCCGCCGAGCCCGCTGGGCTGGGACCTGGTGTTCGCGAACGGGGGCACGATCCGCGGCTGGCGGGACTGCGCCACGGTGCGACTGGGCATCGGCGAGGAGGAGCTGGACCCGGACCCGAACCGGCACGAATGGATCGGCCTGCAGGGCGGGTATGGCTACCTGAACGCGGCCTGGATCCGGATCTGGGGCGAGCGGACACCCGGGATGAGCGCGGCGGCGATCGACGCGGCCTACTTCGGCGACCACCCGGACGTCCCGCCATACGTGGCGGAGCCGTGGCACCAGAACCCGGCGACGACGGAGAAGATGACGGAGTGGCTCGGCTGGGTGATGGGCACCATGGAGCAGGACGAGCTGAACGAGAGCCGGGAGGAGTCGCGGCGGGTGCGGGCGAGCCGGCCGAACCTCGCGACGGCGACGGACCGGGAGCTGCTGGACCGGGCAATCAGCATGCGGCCGCTCTGCCGGAAGATGTTCGATATCCACATCAACCAGAGCGGGGCGGCGGCGATCGGGCCGGGGACGATCACGGCGGTCTGCGCGGCGATCGGGAAGCCGGAGGCGGCGATGCGGCTGATCGTGGGCCTCGGGGGCGTGGATTCGGCGGCGCCTTCGTATGCGATGTGGGAGCTGAGCCGGAAGGTGCGGGCTTCGGCGGCGCTGATGGCGATGTTCGACGCGGGGCCGGCTGGGCTGAACGCGCGGTTGCGTGCATCCGATGCGCCGGACGCGCAGGCGTTCGTCAGCGCGTTCGACGAGTTCCTGGCGGAGTTCGGCTCGCGCGGGCCGAACGAGTGGGACCTCATCGCGGCGACGTGGGAGACGACCCCGGACATCGCCCTGGCGGCGATCGACCGGATGCGGCTGGCGGCGGACAGCGAATCGCCGCGCGGGCACACGGAGAGCCGCGAGGCGGAGCGGAAGGCGGTCGAAGCGGAGGTGCTGGAAGCGCTCGCAGGCGACCCGGAGACACAGGCGACGTTCCGCGCGGCGATGGCGAGCTCGGCGACGTACGTGCCGGGGCGCGAGCGCGCGAAGACGACGATCGTGCGGGTGATCGAGGAATCGCGCGTGGCGGTGTGGGAGATTGGCCGGCGGGCGATGGAGCGCGGTGAGATCGACCACCCGAGCGAGATCTGCTACCTGTTCCAGGACGAGCTGAGCGACTACATCGACGGGAAGCTGACGGGCGTGAAGGAGCTGGTGGCGGCGCGGAAGGCGCACCGCGAGTGGCTGCAAACGCTGGAACCGCCGTTCATCATCAACGGGCCGCCGCCGCCGAACACGACCTGGCCGAAGCGTTCCGACCGCACGGTGGCGCCAGTGAGCGCGGGAGAGGTGCTGGCGGGCGTGTCCGGGTGCCCCGGCACGGCGCGGGGCCGGGCGCGGGTGGTGCTGGACCCCTCGGACCCGACGGTGCTCGAGCCGGGGGACATCCTGGTGGCGCCGATGACCGACCCGGCGTGGACGCCGCTGTTCGTGCCCGCGGCGGGCGTGGTGGTGGACGTGGGGGCGGCGCTGAGCCACGCGATCATCGTGAGCCGCGAGCTGGGCATCCCCTGCGCGGTCTCGGTGACCGGGGCGTCACAGCGCATCCCGGACGGGGCGCTCGTGGAGGTAAACGGCGACCAGGGGACGGTGACGGTCCTCGAGTTGCCCTGATCCTTTCCTGCGTGCTGCTCGCGAGCGAGCTATGCTCGTGCGGTGACCGTGTTTACTCGCGCCTTCACGACATCGCCCGCGCGGCAGCTGGCCGAGCTGCGCGCCATGCTCGGCATGTTCGGCGCGCGCGGCTGGGCGCTGGCGGCGCTGGGCGCGGTCGCGACGCTGGTGGTCATCGGGCTGCCGGTCGCGCTCATCGATAACCCGGTGTTCGGGCGGCAGCTGGCGGCGCGCGACCAGGACTACGTGTTCTGGGCGATCACGGCGGTGCTTGGCGGGCTGATCCTCGGCAGCTATGCGGTCGCGCCGGCGACGGGGCAGGTGCGGCTGATGTCCGGCGGGTTCCTTTCGACGCTGGCCGTGGGGTGCCCGATCTGCAACAAGGTGGCGGTGGGGCTGCTGGGCACGTCGGGCGCACTGAACGTATTCGGCCCGAGCCAGCTGTTCATCGGGATCGCGTCGGTGGCGCTGTTGGGGTGGACGCTGGTGCTGCGGGCGCAGTCGGTCGCGGGGGCGTGCGAGCCGCCGCGGCGGTAGCGGGTGCGGGGAGTGAGCGGCGGACCGGGGGCAGCACGGGTCACAGGGTGCGACGACAGGCTGCGAACGCAGTGCGGCAGGGGCTGTGTGTCGCTGGGGAACGGTTGGGAAGGGACCACCGCTCGCGGTCGGGGCTCCGGATTGCGGAGCGGGAGAAGAGGAATGGCGACCCCGAGCGGATTCGAACCGCCGATCTCCACCTTGACAGGGTGGCATGTTAGGCCGCTACACCACGGGGCCGCGGTAGGACCACATTCATCCTAGCAGACTGGCTCTCCCGGGCAAGCGGAACACGGTCCGGTCCATCCCCCGGGACGCCTATCTCGTGCGTGTCCCGGAGTGGAGGGCTGCGATGTCGGGCTCTTCGGCGAGGACGATGACGATGTCGCCGTCGCGCAGCCTTTCGTCGCGCTGGGGGCCGACCACGAGGGTGCCGTCGACGCGGCGGATGCCGAGCAGTGTGGCGTTCGGAGTGCCGGCGAGGAGCTGACCGCAGGACTGACCGGCGAGGCCGGTCATCTCGGTGACGGCGAGCTCGGCGAGGACGAGGTCGCCGTGGCGGCCGGTGGCGAGGGTGTCCATGAAGTCGGCGGCGAGCGGCTGGAGCGCCATGAGGACCATGCGACGGCCGCCCATGCTGTAGAGCGAAAGGACGCGGTCGGCGCCGGCGAGCCGGAGCTTGTCTTCGTTCAGGGGGTGGGCGCACCGCGCGACGATGAAGCAGCGCGGGTTGATCGAGCGGGCGGTGAGCGTGATGTAGGTGTTGCCGGCGTCGCTGTCGCTGGCAGCGAGGAGGGAGCGGGCGACGGGCAGGCCGGCCTTGAGCAGGACGCGCTCCTCGGAGGCGTCGCCTTCGAGGACGAGGTAGCCGAAGGCGCGGGCGTGCTCGACTTCTTCGGGGGTTTGCTCGATGACGACGAAACCCTGGCGGCGCTCGTGGAGCTCGCGGGCGATCTCCTGTCCGACGCGGCCGAAGCCGCAGAGGATGTAGTGGTCGTGGAGCCGTTCGATCTCCAACTGGGTCCTCCTGAGGTAGAAGCGGCTGCGGATGTCGCCTTCGAGGGCTTCCTGGACGACGAGGGTGAGGGTGTAGAGCGCGACGCCGACGCCAAGCAGCACCAGGACGATGGTGAAGAGCTTCTCGGCCGTGCCGAACGGCGCCAGTTCGCGGAACCCCACTGTGCTCAGGGTGGTGACCGTCTGGTAGAGCGCGTCGACGAAGCTGAGGCCGGACAGGAGCATGTAGCCCGCTGTCCCGACGGCCACTGTCGCCACAAGGAGGCCGAGTGCGGCCGAGAGCCTGGGGCTGAGCGGTGCGGCGCGGGAGAGCCTGGACGTCACGTCCGGATTATGCGGGGTTCCCTGCGTGCGGGTTAGTGCGGGACGGGCCCTAGCCGAGCATCGCGAGGTACTGGCGCTTCATCCAGTCGCCTTTGGCGGTGTACTCGGCCGGGGTGCTGAGGGCGCCGCGGCGGCCGGACTCGCGGGCGTAGGCGAGGTTCAGGGCGGCGTGGTGGTTTTCACCGGGCCCGCGGCGGTCGGCGCGGAGGCGTGCGGCGCGGTTCGTCCAGGTCTTGCAGTATTCGACGGCTTCGCGCATCTCGGCCGCGAGGTCGACGACGTCGGGGCCGGCGGGCGGGGCCGGGGCGGCGCCGGGGAGCTCGACCGCGCGGAGGGGCGCGGCCGGCGCGGGTGCGGGGACGCCGAACATGGTGAGCTGCTGGCCTTCGACGAACTGGCCGGTGTGGTCGAGGTGGACGTCGCCGGCCTCGACCACGTCGACGATCTCGGGGAGGGTCTCGTCGACGAGCTCATCGTCGAAGCCGGGTTCGTCCCGCTCGTCTTCGCCGGGCTCGAACAGCGGCTCGGTTGGGTCGTCCGCGCGGCGGGCGATCTGCGGCGGCGGGGCCTCGCGCTCGAGGTGCTCGATGATGCCGGCGAGGCGCGGGTCGCGGCCGATGAAGACGTTGAGCAGGTTCTGCGCTTCGGGGAGGCCGTGGTTGAAGCGGAGGCCGCGGCCGAGCTGCTGGATGACGGGTTCGCGGCTGAAGACGGCGTCGAGCTTGAGGAGGACGCTGACGGTGGGGGCGTCGAAGCCCTCGCTCGCCTTTTTCACCTGGATGAGGACGTCGTACTTGCGGGCGTGGAAGTCGCGGAGGCGGCGGTCGTTCTCGGCGTCGTTTATATCGACGGAGTGGACGACGACGCAGCGGAGCTCGGGGTGCCAGCGTTCGAAGACGCGGAGGAGGTGGTTCGCGTGCTCGGTGGTGGCGGCGAAGACGAGACCCTGGTGCTGGCCGGGCGCGAGGGCGAGCTTGGTCTGGAGCGTGATGGCGAACTCGCGGACGAGCGGCTGCACATAATCCTCGTTCCAGCGGAGCTGCTCGCGGACGCAGCGCTGGTCGAAGTCGGGGAGCTCGGCCATCTCGGATGCGGTGAACTCGCGCACGTCGCCGCTGGAGTCGCGGAGCTGGACGGCGTAGTCCTTCATCTGCATGTTGAGGTGCTTGAGGATGCGGCGTTCCTTCCAGGCCTGGCGCATGGAGACGTTCACGAGCGGGTCGATCGAGAGGCCGCCGACTTCCTCGACGTAGCGCGCGCCGGCGATGGCGTCGCGGTCGAGGCGGACGGGGGTGGCGGAGAGGAGGATGGTGGTGGCGGCGCCGAGGCCCGAGAGGGTGGCGGCCCAGCGGCCCTTTTCGCCGAGGTGGTGGGCTTCGTCGCAGACGAGGTGGACACGGCGGCTGGCGCAGAGCCGCTCGTACTGGGCCGGCGAGGCCATGACCTGCTGGTAGGTGGCGACGACGAAGTTGGCGCGCATGGCGCGGACGCGGTCGGGGGCGGCGTTCTCGGCGAGGAGCTTGCGGATTGGGCGGGTGCTGCCGACGACGCCGAGGGCCTTTTCGACGCCGTTGAAGACCTGGGTGCGAAGGACGTCGGTGGGGGTGAGGTAGAGGCAGGTATCGGCGCCCGCGACGCCGGCGGCGACTTCGAACGAGCCGACGCCGATGACGGTCTTGCCGTATCCGACGGGCACGACCACGAGCTCGGAGCGGGAGCCGCGGCGGAGGGCTTCGGCCCACCGTTTCAGGGCTTCGGCCTGGCCGGGGCGAAGGCCGTGGCCCGAAGGTGCGCTGGTGGCTGCCGTCGTCACGGGCGCTCTCCTTGAAACGGATGTTCGGAACCAGCCTAAAGCGAAGTGGCCTCCCGGTCAGGAGGCCACGTGTGGACGATCCGTGATGGCTGGTATCAGTCGCCGGTGGCGATGCCGGGGACGTAGCCGCGGTAGATCAGGATGGGGCGGGAGTCGCCCGTGCCGCTGGCGGGCGCGGTCGCCGTCTGGCGGACGAGGTACTGGGCCGCGACGTAGCCGTCGCCGACATCCGTGCGGACCTTGACCCAGCTGTAGCTACCGATGGTCCGCGGCGCTTCGAGGACGGTGACCGGCGTGCCATCGGGGAGCCGGGCGAAGACATCGGAGCTGATGCCCGGGCCCGCGCGCAGGTTGAGCGTTTCGCCCGGGGTGTTCACGCGGGCGGCGTCGCCGGCCTTGAGCGGACCCGCCGGGGCAACGGGGGCGGCCGGGGCAGCGGCCCTGGCTTCGACCGGAGGCGTGCCGGCGAGGCGGTAGATGTGGTAGTTCAGCCCGCGGGCGGCGGCGATCGCCGAGGGGTTGTAGGAGTCGCGGACGCGGACGACTTCGTCCCACTGGGAGTTGGAGTCGATGACCTTGAAGGCTCCGCCGCCGAGGTTCTCGAGGATGATGGCGGTGTGGAGGCCGTCGTATTCGGCGTCGGGTGAGGTCCAGGCGTCGTCGGCGATCTGGATGACGTCGCCGGGGCCGGCCTCTGCGTCGGTTACTTCGACGGCGCCGGCTTCGAAGAAGCCGAGGCGGTAGTCGTAGCCGACCTTCTTGCCGGTTGCTTCGAAGACGACCTGTTGCATCCAGGTCCAGCACTGACCACCCCAGCCGTCGACGTTCTGGAGGGCGCGGTCGACGATGGGGCTGGAAGCGGGAGGAGCTGCCTTCGCGCTGCCGAACACGGCGAAGGCCGTGATAACGGAAAGCAGGATGCCGGCCAGGGCCAGCCGTGGTTGGGACAACGGCATGCGCTACACCTGAAGTCGGGTTCCGGGCACCGTAACGGAGGCATCGCTAAGTGGCAAACTTCACACACGGGGGCATTGCAGAGTGGGTGGGTAAAGTTGTCGAATCTGCCGTGGGCGCGTGAACGGCGGGTGGCGGTGGTCGACAGAAGGTGTGGGTTGGAGGTTGGATTCGTGGCGGAGGTGGACAATAGTCGGAGTAAGTGGGGCAAAAGGTGGACATGGTGTCTATTTGAGCCCTCATCCCCCGGCCCCTTCTCCCGTGCGCGGGAGAAGGGGAGGTCGCGCTGGCGTGGGGGGCGGTGGTGCTGGGGTGGGGCGGAGGCTGCCGCGGGGCATGGGTTGGGCTGACGCTCGTGCCCGCGAGGGGCACCGGCTACGCCATGGGTGCGGTGGTGAGGGCAGCCGCGGGGCCGTGGTGCCGGGTTGGGGCGTGGGCTGGCGCGGGGCATGGGTTGGGCTTAGACGCGCCGCCGAGGCTGGGCTCGGCGGACTACCCCGCTGCGCGGGGTGGTGCCGCTGTGCCTTGCGGTCGGCGGGCGGGACGGGCGGGCGTGGTGGTGGGGGCCGCATAGCCGTTGCGAAGGCGGGGGCGGGGGGCGAGCATTGGGGGATGACTGCTGCAGCTGCGTCTTCTGCCGTCCTCGAACAGTTCGCCGCGATGGTGGGGAAGGAGCATGTGCTCACGGACCCGCAGCTGCGGGCGGGTTATGAGCGCGACTGGACGGGGCGGTTCGGGAGTGACGCGCTCGCGGTGGTGCGGCCGGGGACGGTGGAGCAGGTGGCGGCGGTGGTGGCGCTCTGCGCGCGGGAGGGCGTGGCCATCGTGCCGCAGGGGGGCAACACGGGGCTGGTGGGCGGCTCGGTGCCGCGCGGGGGCGAGGTGGTGCTCAGCCTGCGGCGGTTGCGGGAGCTGGGCCCGGTGGACGCGACCGCGGGGCAGGTGGAGGTGGGGGCGGGCGTGACGCTCCACGAGCTGCAGGAGCATGCGCGCGCGGCGGGGATGGAATTCGGGATGGACATGGCATCCCGGGGGAGCGCGACGGTGGGCGGGATGATCGCGACGAACGCGGGCGGGTCGCAGGTGATGCGCTACGGGTCGATGTGCGACCAGGTGTTGGGCGTGGAAGCGGTGCTTGGGAGTGGGCAGGTGATCCAGCGGCTTTCGGGGCTGCCCAAGGACAATGCGGGGTACGACCTTGTCGGGCTGCTCGCCGGGAGCGAGGGGACCCTTGGCGTGGTGACGCGGGCGCGGCTGCGGGTCGTGCCCCGGCCGCGGTACCGGGCGGTGGCGCTGCTCGGGTTCGCCAGCGTCGAAGGGGCGCTCGAAGCGCTGGCGGCGACGCGGGCGGCGATTTCGTCGCTGCTCTCGGCGGACGTGTTCTTCCGGGAGGGCATGGAGCTGGTGTGCGCGCACCTGGGCAGTGAGCGGCCGTTCACGGCGGCGGCGCAGGCGTACCTGCTGCTCGAAGCGGCGAGCACGCACGACGTGGCGCCGGACCTGTTCCACGTGCTGGACCGCGTGCCGGGCGTGCTGGGCAGCGCCGCGGCGACGGAACCCCGCGACCGCCAGCGGCTGTGGGCGTACCGGGAGCGGCACACGGAGGCGATCAACGCGGCGGGGATCCCGCACAAGCTGGACATCGCGGTGCCGCCGGGGGCCGTGGCGGCGTTCGAACGCGAGCTGCGGGCGCTGCTCGCGGCGGAGGCCCCGGAAGCGCGGCTGTTCCTCTTCGGGCACCTGGCCGAGGGCAACTTCCACGTGAACATCATCGGGCTACCGCCGGAGGACGAGCGCGTGGACGGGCTGGTGCTGGAGCTCGTGGCGCGGCATGGCGGCACGATCAGCTCGGAGCACGGCGTCGGGATTGCGAAGGCGCGCTGGCTGCCGTTGGTGCGGTCGGAGGCGGACATCGCGGCGATGGCGGCGGTGAAGCGCGCCCTGGATCCGGCGCTGGTGCTGAACCCGGGCGTCATCCTCGGGCCGCTCGACCGGCCGGCGTGAGTGCCCGCGCGTTTGCCGGTGTGGTTCGGCTGGTACACCCGTTCCCGTCGCTGCTCGTGGCGCTCGTCACGGTAGGGATCGTGCCGCTGGCGGATGCGGATGCCCCGCTGAGCCGCTACCTCGTGCTCGGCGCCGGGATGCTGTACTTCCAGTTCGCGATCGGGGCGGCGAACGACGTGGTCGACGCGCGGGAGGATGCGGCGGCGAAGCCGTGGAAGCCGATCCCGGCGGGAGCGGTGTCGCGGCGGCTGGCGATCGGGGTGGCGGCGGGGTTCGCGGCGGTGGGGCTCGCGGTCACGGGCGGGTTGCCGGCGGGGGCGTGGTACGTGGGGCTCGCCGGGCTGGCGTGCGGGCTGCTCTACGACGTGCGGTTCAAGCGGACAGCGCTGAGCTGGTTGCCGCTCGCGGTGGCGCTGCCGCTGGTGCCGGCGTGGGTGTACCTGGCCTCGGACGCGTGGAGCCAGCTGCTCTGGTGGGCGTTCCCGCTGGGGGCGCTGCTCGGGCTCGCCGTGCACCTGGCCAACCAGGCGCCGGACGTCGATGCGAACCCCGGCGAGCCAGGCCTGGCCGCGGCGATCGGCGCGCGGGCGTCGGCGCGCCTGGCGCTGCTGGTGTTCGGGCTGGCGGCGTCGGGGGCGGTGGCCGTGCTGCTGTTCGAAAGCGCCGAGCGGGCGTGGGCGGTGGCAGCCCTGGCTGCGGCGACGCTGCTCCTCGCGCGGCGGGCGGTGCGCTTCTTCGGGCGGAACGGGCTGTTCGGGTTGCTGGCGACGGCCTCGGGAGTGCTGGGGCTGCTGTTCGTGTCAGCTGCCTGAGGCGCGGGCGTCCTCGGCTTCGATGCGGCGAAGGCGGCGGTCGATGCTGCGGAGGGCGTGGCGGAGGATCGCCATCGTGATGAAGAAGTCGAGCCAGAGGAGGACGACACCGAGGCAGAGGAAGATGTCCTGGACGATGCGCTGGTTGATGAGCACGGCGAGCAGCACGAACAGCACGCCGATGCCTGAGACGATCGAAGGCAGGACGATCAGCACCGCGTTTCCCCCGGGCGCATTATGCCTGCCCAGCGCGTGCGCGAACCAGCCGGAGGTAGTCGGCGTGGACGGCGGGCGTGGCGGCGACGACGTCGGCGTCGAAGATGGTCGCGGGCGTGCCGTCAGGGCGGGTGACGAGGCCGCCGGCTTCGCGGACGAGGAGCAGGCCGGCCGCGAGATCCCAGGGCGCGAGGCTGGGCTGCAGGTAGATATCGGTGCGGCCGGCGGCGACGTACGCGAGGCCGAGCGCGGCGGAGCCCTGCACGCGCAGTGACTGCATGCCCGGCCAGAGCGCGAAGACGGTGTCGAGCTGGCGCTTCGCGGCCGCGTCGTCGTAGCCCATGTCCATCGCGAAGACGGAGGCGGCCACGGAGGCGCAGCCCGAGACCGCGACCGGGCGGCCGTCGAGCTGCGCGCCCTCGCCGCGGATGGCGCTGAACTCCTCGCCGGTGAGCGGCTGGAGGGTGAGCGCGAGGACGGGTTCACCGCCGTGGCAGAGGGCCAGGTTTATCGCGAAATGCGGGATGCCCTGGGCGAAGTTCTTCGTGCCGTCGATGGGGTCCAGGACCCACATCCAACCCTCGGAGCGGGTGGTGGCGGCGGTCTCCTCGCTGAGGATGGCGTGGTCCGGGAAGGCGGCGCGGAGCGCGGCACTCATCGTGCGTTCGACGGCGAGGTCGGCTTCGGTGAGGACGTTGCCGCGGCCCTTCACCGCGGCAACGCCGACGCGCCCGAAGGCCTCGCGGACGATGGCGCGGCCCTCAGCGAGGGCGGCACGGGCCACTTCGAGCGCACCGCGGCCATCCGCCGCGACGGGAAGCGAAAGCGTCATGCTGCCAGCGTAGCGCCGCGGGCGTTAGCGGCTCGCGCCGCCGCGTTCGCGGTACTCGCGGAAGGTGGTCGCGTTTTCGGCGGTCCAGCGGTCGTGGGCGACGAGGATCTCGACCGGGAGGCGGAGCTGGGGGGCGTCCTCGCGTCCGCGGAGGTCCTCGGGGAGGGATTCGGCGGCGCCGGGGTAGCCGGCGGCGACGACGACGAGCACGCGCACCTCGGTGGGGAGCTCGAAGACGGCCCGCACGGCGGGCTCGTCGAAGCCGGCCATGGGGTGGGCGACGATGCCCATCTCAGTTGCCTGGGCGAGCAGGTTGCCGGTGGCGATGCCGCTGTTGAACGCCCACATCTCGCGCTCGGAGCCGTCGCGGTTGCGGGGGTTCGATTCGTGGGTGGTGATGGAGGCGACGGCGACGAGCAGCGGCGCGGCGGCGGCCCAGCCCCGGTTGCCCTCGTTCAGGGCGGCGATGAGCGCGTCGCGGGTGGCGGGCGCTTCGGCGACGAGGAGCCGGGTGGCCTGCGAGTTGCCGTGGCTCGGGGCGACCGAGACGGCGCGGTAGAGCAGCTCGACCTCCGCGGGGGCGACGGGGCGGGGGTCGAAGGCGCGGCGGGCGCGGCGGTCGGCGAGGGCGGGGAGGAGTTCGGGCATGGTGCGTATTAAGGCGTAAAGGCGTGGAGGCGTAAAGGCGTGGAGTCGCGTCCGCGGCGGGGTTGGACGTTGCACTTTCGACTTCCGGCTTTCGGCGCGCTGGCGCTGCGTCGGTAGACTCCGCCGGTGCCGGTGTTTGTTGGGTTGGATTTGGCTTGGACCGTGGGGCGGGAGACTGGGGTGTGCGTGCTCGATGGGGGCGCGGCGGGGGAGGGACTGCGGGTCGCGGCGTTGGGGTGCGTCGTGGCGACGCCGGCGGGGTTCGCGGACTTGCTGGAGGGGCTGGGGGCGGATGTGGTGGTGGGGATCGATGCGCCGCTGATCGTGCACGAGGAGCGGTGGGCGGAGGGGGCGCTGGGGCGGGTCTACGGGCGGTATGGCGCGTTCGCGTATTCGGCGCGGCCGGCGTTCCTGGAAAAGATGGGCGGGATGGCGGGGCCGGAGTTCGGGTGCGAGCTGGCGCGGCGCGAGTGGGAGCTGGACCCGCGGCGGCTGGCCGCGGGGAGCGCGGGGCGGTTTGCCTTCGAGACGTACCCGCACGCGGTGCATGTCGCGCAGTTCGGCCTGGCGCGGATCCTGCGCTACAAGAAGGGGCGGGTGGCGGAGCGGTGCGCGGGGCTCGCGCAGTACCAGGTATTGCTGCGGGATTTGGCCGCGCGGGTGGCGCCGGGGCTAGCGGGGGACGCGCTGCTGGAGGGCGTGCTGAGCGTGGACGCCATGGTGCTGCGCGGGCGGGCGCGCAAGCAGCTCGAGGACCAGCTGGACGCGGTGACCTGCGCGCTTACGGCGTACATCGCCTGGCGCGACGGCATCGCGCCCGAGGAGGTCTTTGGGGACGCGGCTACGGGGTACATCGTTGTCCCAAGGCGTTGAGGCGTAAAGGCGTAGAGTCGCGTCCGCGGCGGGTTCGGGCCGGCTATCGCCACCGTCGCGGCTTGCCGTTCTTCGCACTTCGTTGCGCCTGAAGCGAACCACGTGCCGGTTCGCGGCGGACGCCCCACTTCACGCCTCTACGCCTTTACGCCTCTACGCCTTGCTCTACATCTTCTCGGGGGCGGACATGCCCATGAGGTGGAGGACGCGGGCGAGGGCGATCTTCGCGGCGAGGACGAGGCGGAGGCGGGCGCGGCTGAGGGCCTGGTCCTCCGTGATGACCTTCAGCGAGGAGTCGTTCTGCTGCTTGAAGGCGTCGTTGAAGGCGTGGAAGGCGTTCGCGAGCGACATCGCGTAGTGCGGCAGGTGCTGCGGTTCGAACGTGGTCGCGACGGTTTCGATGACGTCGGCGAGGCGCAGCATTTCGCGGACGAGGCCGAGCTCGTGGGCACCGGTGAGCAGCGCGACGTCACCGCCTTCGGGCGTGAGGCCCTGCTCGGCGGCGCGTTCGAGGATGCTCGAGAGGCGGGCGTGGGCGTACTGCACATAAAACACGGGGTTCTCGCTCGACTGCTTCTTCGCGAGGTCGAGGTCGAACTCCATCTGGGCGCCGGGCGAGCGGAGGAGGAAGAAGAAGCGCGAGGCATCGGCGCCGACTTCTTCGACGAGCTCGTCGAGGGTGATGATCTCGCCGCCGCGCTTGGAGAGGCGCACGACTTCGCCGCCGCGCTTGAGGACGACGAGCTGGTAGAGCAGCACGTGCAGCCCTTCGGGGTCGGCGCCGAGCGCGCGGGTGGCGGTCTTGAGGCGGGAGACGTGGCCGTGGTGGTCGGCGCCCCAGACGTCGATGACGAGGTCGAAGCCGCGGCGGATGAACTTGTCGTAGTGGTAGGCGATGTCGCTGGCGTAGTAGGTGGGGCGGCCGTCGGAGCGGACGACGACGTTGTCCTTGTCTTCGCCGAGCTCGCTGGAGGTGAACCAGAGGGCGCCTTCGCGTTCGGCGAGCTGGCCGTTTTCGCGGAGGACGCCGATGGCGGTGTCGTAGATGCCTTCGCCGCCATAGAGCGACTTCTCGCTGAACCACTGGTCGTAGCGGACGCCGAAGGCGGCGAGGGTGTCGCGGATGTTGCGGACCATGAGCTCGATGCCGATGACGTTGAGCTCAGCGGGCGCGGGTTCGCCTTCGGGGCGAAGGAAGGCGTCGCCGCGTTCCGTCTTGATCGCGGCGGCGAGCTCCTTCATGTAGTCGCCGGGGTAGCCGTCCTTCGGGATTTCGACGGCGCGGCCGAAGAGCTGCTGGTAGCGGGCGTAGAGGGTGTCGCCGAAGGTGTCGGTCTGGGTGCCGGCGTCGTTGACGTAGTACTCGCGTTCGACGTCGTAGCCGGCGGCCTGGAGGACGGAGGCGAGGGCATCGCCGATGGCGGCGCCGCGGCCGTTGCCGACGTGGAGGGGCCCGGTGGGGTTCGCGGAGACGAATTCGACCTGGGCCTTCTTGCCGGCGCCGATCTGGAGGTCGGCATAGGCGGGGCCGAGGGCGATGACCTGTTCGACCTGTTGCTGGAGGAAGGCGGCGGAGAGGCGGAAATTAATGAAGCCGGGCGGCGCGACATCCGGCGGGTCGATGATGGCCGAATCGGCGGGGAGGTGGCCGGCGATGGCGCGGGCGATTTCGAGCGGGGGTTTCATGGCGGCGCGGGCGAGGCGCAGGGGGAGGGTGCTGGCGAAATCGCCCTGATCCGCGTCCTTGGGGCGCTCGATGGCGGCGCCAGGGACCGCGACATCGGGGAGGTCGCCAGCGGCGATGGCAGCGCGGACGGCCTCGGCGACGAGGGACTCAAGGGAGGAGCGGACGGAGCGGGCGTCGACCATAGGAGGGAAGGGTAGGGGGAAATGGGGGTTTGTGCGATGGGGCGGGGGGGCGAGTCCGTAGTCCTTAGTCCTTAGTCCTTAGTCCTTGGCGCGTGGGGGCTGGAGTCCTCAGTCCTTAGTCTCCAGTCCCTGGCGCATGGGGCGGAAGGACTCGGGACTTGGGGCTGAGGACTGCCGGACTGAGCAACCGCCCAGTACCCAACCACCCCCTCCGCGACACCTGCTGACGAGTTTGTTGAATTGGGTTGCATGTCGGTGAAAGAAGTATTGACAGGGGGTTGACGTTTTTGTCATTGTGCGCAGGCGCCATTCCCGGATGGGAAACCGGGAGGGGTAGCCCTTCAAAGAAAGGCCCTGGCACGGCGGCAACCGGACCAGGGCTGGTCGCAAGGGATCTGGGGTCACCTTGCTGCAGTAATGCTACCAATCTGACGGTAAGCATTACGAGCATGTGTTCCGAACGGTGGCAGTGCCATCGGGGGGAACCCTCCCTTTTGCGGCCCGGAAAGGAGCGGTCCTGCCGGGAATAGAGCGGACTTCAGACCACAGCTGCCAACCAACGGACTGAAGCATTGCCACGCACATCCCAGTGCAGTGGCCCATACAAGTGCGTCTATTGGATAGATGCACAGGGAGAGAAACAACATGCTTAAGAAGCGCACGCTTCTCCTCGGCGCTGCCCTCGCCGCCTTCGGCGCGATGATGGTCGGCGGCGCCTTCGCGATCGACACTGCGACGAAGACCTCAGGTCAGAGCGGCACGGTGGGCATCACCGGCATCAACGCAGGCAACCTCGCGGTTCAGATTGGCGGGGTGAACGACGTTGTCGCAAGCGGCAACCCCGAAAAGGCTGCGGACGTGCAAGCCAACGATGCGGACACGAACTACGTGTACAGTGTCAGCGGGCTTGACATCGACCAGCCCGGTTCCTTCACCGGGACCTGTGATCCTGGGAATGCTGTGTCGGTCAGCGGCCCCGCGGTCGCCGGAAGTGTCCCGATCAACGGGAACACCGGGGACTGGGAGAACATTGGCGACTTCAACGTGAAGTTCGCCTTCGCGGACCTCGCCGGCCCGGGCTGCTCGCATGCCGACGCGACGGTTGAGCTCGTCTTCACTGCGACCGCTGCCGAGTAGCGCTCAGGGGTCTCTTGCTAACAAGAGGCCGGCGGAAAGGAACTCCAATGTTCCATAATCCTCGGGTTCTGCTTCTGACGGGGCTGGCAGCTGTTTTCGTTGGTGGTCTCGGTTCGGCCTGGGCCACCAACACTGCGACTGTTACGTCACCGCTCGGAAGCGGGAGCGTTGGAATCGAACCAATTCAACCGGGCGGCCTCGTGCTCGACATCGTGAATGAGCAGAACGTTGCAGCCGGTGGTTGGGAGAAGGCGGCTGACGTCCTCGCGACAGAGGCTGACGACAACTACAGCTACAAGGTGCATAGCCTTGTCATGTGGGCCAATGGCACGTTCACTCCCGCCTGTGGTGGCGGCAGTGTCCACGTCGTTGGCCCTGCAACTACAGGAGATGTCTACCTCCCGACGGGATCGTTGGCGGGACAGCAAACGGATGTTGGGGATTTCGAGGTGAACTTCCCTATCACGGCGCTGCTGTCACCGCCGGGCACTTGCACCCACAGCGGAGCTCGTGTCCAAGCGATCTTCCAGGCGGTTGGCGTCAACTAAGCCGTATCAACGCCCCGGCACCGGCCAGGTCAAAGGGGTCGGTGCCGGGGAATTGCCTATAGGGAGGGCTGGGCATGACGTCTATGAACGAGTCGATGTCGCGCGATGATGTCGCGATGGGTACTCCATCCCGAGCCCTCCAGCTTGTAGGCCAGATTGCCATATCCATGGTCGCGATCTTCGTGGTCGGGAGTGCGCTTATTTATGCGGGACTGCAAGTCTACGGGGTCCGGTTTTATGAAATACAGTCCGAAAGTATGCAGCCGACGTTCTCCCGAGGGGACGTGATAGCCGTGAAGTCCAAGAATCCTCGAGATATCTCAGTCGGAGATGTTTTGCTGTACAAGCACCCGCCGCTGGCTGAACCCATCGCCCATCGCGTGGTGGCGATCGAAAGCGCTCCAGATGTGCACTCCATCTACAAGAATCAGCAGGGCGAAATCATCGATGAGAAGTGGAACTACGCCGAGCGATTCTTCTTCACCCAGGGCGACGGCAATAATGTTAGGGACCAGTACAAGACAAGCCAAAATGATGTAATTGGTGTGCAGCGGTTTGTGGTGCCATGGCCGTTCGGCTTGATCGCGACTTCGTTCTCGCGACAGACGCTGTTCTTCTTGGGCGGGGCGGCCGTCCTTTGTTACATCGTCTGGGAACTGGTCGATGCATCGCTTTCCTTCAACCGCCGACGGAGGTCCCGTCAAAGTGAAGTGTAGGCTTCTGAAGCTCGCGGTTTTGGTGCTCGGCATCGTGGCCTTGCAAGGGGCCCTGGTGTCGGATCACCCATCCGGAGTGCGGGCGAGCAAGGTCGCGGTAGCCACGAGCTCTGGTAGTGGCATCGTCCGGGCGATCGGCTCGTCCATCCCGCAGGAGTGCGCCGACCGCAACATGGGGCCGTTTGATGATTCGAACACCATCACGGGGACGAAGTACGGGGACTGGTTGATTGCGTGGCATGCGACGGGGCCGCAACTCATCCTGGGGTTGGGTGGGTATGACCTGGTGGTGGGGTGGACTTCGGCGGACTGCCTGGTGGGCGGGACGCAGGGCGACGTGATGGAGGGCGGGAGCGGGGACGACGTGGTCCTGGGCGGGGACGGCTGGGACATCATCTCGGGCGGCCTGGGCGCGGATTACATCGATGGTGGCGACGGCTGGGACAAGTGCTTCGTGACGCCGGGCGACACTGTCGTGAACTGCGAGGTCGAGCTGCCGGGGTGGGGCGACTGGGGCCACATCGGCTGCAACGATGAGGGCGGCGGGCACGACCGGCACGATGGCGGCGGCGGGAGTGGTGGCGGCTCCGGTAATAAGGACGGGACAAGGAACAGCAGCGAGCCCGACGACGACGGCGGGGAAGAGGACGACGACCGCCGGGGCCGCCCGGGCGCGAGCATGAGCCCGAGCTCGGTGGAGGAGGCGGAGTCGCCGGAGGGCGTGGACTCGCCCACGGCCGGCGCGACGGAGGACGACGAGGAGTCGGACACGGCCGGCGCGACGGAGGATGCCGCGGAGTCGGACTCGCCGGATGCGACGGAGGCGGTCGAGGAGTCGCCGGCTCCGGACGCGACGGAAGACGCCGGGCCGGGCGAGGAATCGGACGGCGGGCCGGCGCGGCTGACGGTGAGTGGCTCGCAGCCGGCCCTGGTGGTCACGGGGTCCGGTGCGGCGGTGTCGAGCGCGACGGCTGTGCCGAGCGCGACGGCGACGCCGACGGTGGTAGCGGCACCGCGGCGGATTTCGCCCTGAGGTAGGGCGCCCCAGCGCCCAGCGCAGTTGGCGCGCTGTTCCCGGCCCGGCGGCGGGCTCGTCCCGCCTGCCGGTGCCAATGTGCCCCACCCCCCCGGCCCCACCGGAGTCCTTAGTCCGAAGTCCTTGGTCCTTGGGCAGCGGACCCGGGGAGTCCTTAGTCCGTAGTGCTTGGTCCTTGGGCAGCGGACCCGGAGTCCTTAGTCCGTAGTCCTTAGTCCTTGGGCAGCTGATCCGGGACGAGGGACTAAGGACTGAGGACCAGGGACTCCCGCGGCGCTTTGCGCGGCGGGGGTAGGTCGCCTACTATGGCGGGAACACCGCTCGAGTGGCCGCACTTATCGAGATGGGGTGAAGGGAACCGGCCCGATGAAGCCCCGGCAACCTGCGGAGCGCGGAGCTGCGATGGCGGCTCCGGTGCGCGTAAGGTGCCAATTCCGGCCCCCGATGGGGGAAGATGAGAGCGCCAGCGCTCCAGACTCACGACGGCCCACGCGGAAACAGGAGAACGGAACGATGTCCCTGGGCCGAATGTCCATGCTCTAGCCCCTCGCCGAAGGGGCTCTCCGGTCAACCCTACCGCCTCGCGGGCCGCCCACCGGGCCCGCCCAGCGGCCGGCTGTCGCCGGCGAACGGAGCACGAGCATGTCTTATGCGATCAACCTGCGCTGTCGCGAGTGTCACCGCGACTATCCCCTGGCGGCGATCCACGTCTGCGAGTTCTGCTTTGGCCCGCTCGAAGTGGCGTACGACTACGAGGGCATCCGGCGGAACGTGACGCGTTCGAGCATCGAGGCGGGGCCGGCGAGCCTCTGGCGGTACCGGGACTTCCTGCCGTGCGATGCGCCGAGTGCGATCGACATCGGGGCGGGGTTCACGCCGCTGATCCACGCGAAGAACCTGGGCAAGGCGCTGGGGCTGAAGAACCTCTACATCAAGAACGACACGATGAACCCGACCTGGTCGTTCAAGGACCGAGTGGTGGCGGTGGCGGCGAGCCGGGCGCGGGAGCTGGGGTTCGAGAAGCTGGCCTGCGCGAGCACGGGCAACCTGGCGAACAGCGTGAGCGCGCACGCGGCGGCGGCGGGGATGGAGGCGGTGGTGTTCATCCCGCACGACCTGGAGCTGGGCAAGGTGCTGGGTTCGAGCATCTATGCGCCGACGCTGGTGAAGGTGCGGGGCAACTACGACGCGGTGAACCGGCTCTGCGCGGAGCTGGCGGGCGCGTACAACTGGGCGTTCGTGAACGTAAACGTGCGGCCGTACTACAGCGAGGGTTCGAAGACGCTGGGGTTCGAAGTGGCGGAGCAGCTGGGCTGGCGGGCGCCGGACCATTGCGTGGTGCCGATCGCGAGCGGGTCGCTGTTCGTGAAGATCCGGAAGGGCTTCGAGGAGCTGTACAAGGCGGGGATCATCGAGGAGCCGAAGACGCGGATGAGCGGGGCGCAGGCGACGGGGTGCTCGCCGGTGGCGACGGCCTGGCAGGAGGGTTCGATGAACTTCCGGCCGCAGCGGCCGAACACGATCGCGAAGTCGCTGGCGATTGGGAACCCGGCGGATGGGTACTACAGCCTGGTGCAGCTGCGGGACACGAACGGGGCCTGCGGGATGGTGGACGACGACGCGATCGTGGCCGGGATGAAGCTGCTGGCGGAGACGGAGGGGATCTTCGGCGAAACGGCGGGCGGAGTCACGGTGGCGACGGTCAAGCAACTGGCGGAACAGGGTAGAATTGGGGCGGACGAGCTCACCGTGGCGTTCATCACGGGCGCGGGGTTCAAGACCGTGGAAGCGGTCGCGGATTCGCTGAAGCCCCCGCTCGAAATTGATGCGACCGTCGAAAGTTTCGACGAGGCGTACGCCCCGGTCCGGGCCGCGGAGGCAGTGGCTTAACATGAGCGTCAAGCGCGTACGGCTGACCTTTCCGGAGGACCTGATCCGCGAGCCGGTGATCTACCAGCTCGGGCAGCAGTTCCGGGTGATTACGAACGTCCGGATGGCGGATGTGGACGAACACACGGGCTGGGTGCTGCTCGAACTGGAAGGCGAGCAGGACGAAATCGAGCGGAGCCTGGCCTGGGCGCAGTCCCGGGGGGTGCGCATCGACCCGGTGACCGGGGACGTGGTGGAGGGCTAGGGCCCGCACACCCGAACAGGAACGACACGCGGGCAGGTCCCGCTCGACGACGCGATGGCGCGGCCCCGGGGCCGCGCGTTGCCGCACGGGAGTGCGGCCCTGAAATACACACGAGGTACCGCCACCATGGCCAATGTCCGCATCCCCCAGCCGCTCCGCAACCTCACCGGCGACAAGTCGACGGTGACGGCGGGCGGGGCGACGCTCAGCGAAGTGATCATCGACCTGGAAGCCACGTACCCGGGCATGAAGGACCGGCTGCTGGATGACGGCGGCGAGCTGCGGCGGTTCGTGAACATCTATGTGAACGGCGAGGACGTGCGCTTCCTCGATGGGCTCGGGACGGCGATCGATGCGGGGTCCGAGGTGAGCATCGTGCCCGCGGTGGCGGGCGGGAGCTGATCCCGCGAGGTCGACCCTTCGGCGACCGGTGACACCCGCGCCAGCGGCGGGGCGGTATGGCCCTGTCGAGCAGGACGTTGGGAGGCGTAGGAGCGAGTGGCACCGGCGTGCCGCCCGCTCCCCTCGTGGCCGCCCCGGCGTTGTCCGGAGACAGACACAGTGAAGCCCCGGTCAGCGATGACCGGGGCTTTCGTGTTGGTTGCGGGTCAGGCGGCTTCGACGGCGGCGGGGGTGTCGCCCTTGCCGGTGATGCGGCGGAAGAAGCGGCCGATGTCGTTGTTCTCCCAGGCGACGAGCAGCTGGCTGGCGATGCCGATCGAGCTGTAGGTGCCGCTGAGGATGCCGACGAGCAGGACCAGGAGGAAGTTGCGGATCGTGTCGCCGCCGATCAGCAGCATCGAGACGACGGTGAGGACCACAACGAACGAGGTGTTGATGGACCGCGCGAGCGTCTCCATCATGCTGGCGTTGACGGCTTCCTCGTAGGGGACGTAGGGGTCCTGCTGCACCTTCTCGCGGATGCGGTCGAACACGACGATGGTGTCGTGGACGGAGAAGCCGATGATGGTGAGGAGGGCGGTGATGAAGGCGGTATCGACCTCGGTGCCGTTGAATTCACCGAGGATGGCGAAGAGGCCGAGGATGATGACCGCGTCGTGGAGGACGGCGACGACGGCGCAGGTGCCGTAGCGCCAGGGACGGGGCAGCCTGCGGAATGCCAGGCTGATGTAGACGAGGATCGCAGCCGAGGCGGCGATGACGGCCCAGAACGAGTACCAGGCGATTTCGGACGAGACGGTGCCCGAGACGGTCGAGAAGTCGATGCGGTTCATGGCGCCGAAGCGTTCGCGGAGGCCGGCCTCGATCGTGTCGATTTCGCCCTGGGTGGGTTCGGCGGGGCCGGTGGGCGCGTCGGCGGCCTGGGAGACTTCGAGCTCATCGGTGCGGATGATCCACTGGTTTGTGCCGGAGCCCTGGACGCGCGCCTCGGGGTGGCCGAGGTCGGACAGGGCGGAGTGGATGTCGGACTGGGACGGGGCCTGTTCGGTGAACTCGACGGTGAAGGATGAGCCGGAGGTGAATTCGATGCCGGGTTCGAGGCGCCAAAGGACCAGCGCACCACCGAAGACGACGAAGAGGACGGCCGAGATGGAGAGGTACCACCAGCGCTTGCCTGCGAAGTCGAACATAACCTAGGCCCCCGTGCTTCCCGCGGTGCGGCCGGCGGGCAGTGTCGTGCGCGTTTCGGTGGCGTTGAAGAGCCAGCGGTTCTTGGCCAGGGGGGTGCCGACGACCATCTTGAGGAAGGTCCGGCTCACGGTGATGGCGGAGAACATGCTGACGGCGACGCCGATGGCGAGCGTGAGCGAGAAGCCCTTCACGAGCGAGGCGCCGAACTGGTCGCCGAACCAGTAGAGGATGGCGCAGGTGATGAAGGTGGAGATGTTCGAGTCGCGGATGGAGGACCAGGCGCGGTGGAAGCCGATGTCGATGGCGCGGTTGAGGGTGTGGCCGCGGCGGAGCTCCTCTTTCATGCGCTCGAAGATGAGGATGTTGGCGTCGACGGCCATGCCGACGGAGAGGACAAATGCGGCGATGCCGGAGAGGGTGAGCGTGATGGGCTCACCGCCGGGGATGCCAAGCTTGAAGATCATGAGGGTGATGGCCGTGTAGACACCGAGGGCGCAGGCCGCGAGGAAACCGAGGAGCCGGTAGTAGAGGATCATGAACAGGGCGACGGCGAGGAGGCCGACCTCGCCGGCGTGGACGGACTGCTGGACGGAGTCCTCGCCGAGGGTGGCGCTCACTTCGCTCGAGGCGATGACGCGGAAGGGGATGGGCAGGGCGCCGGCGTTGAGCTGGCGGGAGAGGTCGCGGGCGGCGCCGAAGCTGTCCTGGCCGGTGAGCTGGCCCTGGTCGGAGATGATGCTCTGGACAACGGCGGGGTTGCCGATGGCCTGGTCGTCGAGGAAGAAAACGAGCTGGCGGCGGGGGTCGCTGGCGCCGAACTGGACGGCTTTCGCGGTGATCTGCTCGAAGAGGTCCGAGCCGCGGCCGGTGGTTTCGAAGTTGACGACGAAGTCGGTGCCCTGGCGGGCGGGGTAGGTGTTGCTCTTGAGGTGCTCGCCGGTGAACTGGATCTCTTCGCCGTTGATGTTGCCGGTCGCGGGGACGAGCTGGCCGGTTTCGTCGAAGGTGAAGAGGCGCAGCTGGGCGGTCGTGCCGATCAGGTTCTGGGCGTCGGTGAGCGAGATGCCGGGCACCTGGACTTCGATGCGGTTGCCGCTGACCTTCGAGATCTCGGCTTCGGAGGTGCCGAGGGAGTTCACGCGGCGCTCGAAGACATCGCGGGCGGATTCGACGGCCTGGCCGATGTCACCTTCGTAGTCCTCGGGCGGGTCGGCTTCGACGACGAGGCGAGAGCCGCCGCGAAGGTCGAGGCCGAGGCGCATGGTCTCCCGTTCCCAGTCGCCGATCTTGATGCCGCGGCCTTCAGGCCAGAAGTCGCCGGGGAGGTAGCGATTGGGCGTGCTGGGCCAGACGGCCACGACGGCGAAGCCGGTGAGCACGACGACGAACAGGAACAGGGCCAGGGTGGATGGACTACGCACTCGGCTGTGAAACCTCCGGCTTCGCCGTATCGGTTGGTGTTGGGGCCGGCTCCAGGGTGGTCAGGCGCCGGTGGATCGCCTCGGTGACGGCGCGGACGCGGACGCCGGGAGCGACCTGGAGGATGATCTCGGTGGGACCATCGACGGGCTGGACGATGTCGACGACTTCGCCGATGAGACCGCCGGTGGTGACGACTTCGTCGCCGACCTGGAGCGCCTGCTGGGCCTTGCGCTGCTGCTTTTTCTCTTTGAGCACGGGCTGGAGCAGGATGAAGTAGAACGCCGCCACCGCGAGGACGGTGTAGAAGATGACGCTCCACATGACAGCCATTGGGGAGTCTCCTGCCGGGGTGGGACGTTTCGTCAGGTAGCGGCGCCGCGAAGGGTGGCCAGCGTCTCCCGGGCCAGCTCCATCGCTTCAGCCTCCGTGGAGACGGCGCCGGCGGCCTGCGCCCGGCGAACCGATGTTAGGACGGCACCCAACAATCGTCCACTTTCGAGGTCAAGCTCGCGGATGAGGTCTTCGCCGGTGATGAGGGGCGGTTCGCCTTCGTCGGAGACGGCCCAGGAGCGGGCGAGGACGTAGTTGAGGAAGCCGACGTGGCGGCGGAAGTTCTCGCGGGTGTAGCCGGGGCCGCGGGTGGCCCAGCCGTCGGAGAGGTTCACGAGCATGAGAGGGAGGACGTGCCCATCGAGGTCGGACACGAACTTGCGGACGGCACGGTCGGTTGGGGGCCAGGTGCGGACGAGCTCGCCGGGCCGGAGGTGGTAGCGAATCATCTTCGCGACGAACTCGATGGCGTCGTCGCCGAAGCGGAGGAGGGCGAGGCGGTCGCGCATCATGTCAGCGCCTTCGGGGCCGTGGCGAGGGAAGCGGAGGGCGCCGTCGACCATCGTGGCGGTGTGCGGCTTGGCGACATCGTGGAGGAGGGTGGCGAGCCGGAGGAGGCTCATCAGCGGGAGCCCGTCGAGTTCGCGGTCTAGGGAGGCGTCGACGTCGATCCAGTGGAGGCTGTCGCGGAGCTCGCGGGCGGTCTCGCCGGCGCCGGTGGCGGCGTCGAGGGCTTCGACGGCGCGGAGGTTGTGTTCGAGGACGGTGTAGTGGTGCAGCTCGGGCTGGACGAAGCCGCGGCCGACCTCGAGCTCGGGGATGAGGGCGGTGAGGCGGCCGCTTTCGTCGAGGGCGGTGAGTGCCGCGAAGGCCGAGGGCGCCGCCAGGGCATCGAGGAGCTCGGCGGGTGGTTGCATCCCGGGAGTTTACTCCGCCGGGAGCGGCGGGTCAGGTCATCTGGGTGCGGCCGGCCAGGTCCTCGCTGAGGTGCGCGTAATCGTTGTACGAGCGGACGATGATCTTGCCGGCGGACATGACGACGCGGGTGATTGAGCCGTTTTCGCAGCCGTTGAAGGCGAACGGTGTGGCGCCGGTGGCGTGGGCGACGATGTGTCCGATGACGCCGCCGTGGACGAACGCGGCGACGAGCTGGTCCGGGTGGCGGGCGGCGATGCGGTCGAGGGCGCCGGTGACGCGGGCGTTGAAGGCGGCGTGGGGCTCGGCGCCGGGGATGACGTCCCAGCGCTGCTCGGCCTGCATGCGGAGGAAGAGGGGGTCCTGTTCGAACGCTTTGATGCGGAAGAGGCCGCCTTCCCACTCGCCGAGGTGGACCTCGCGGAGGTCGCGCTCGGTCACGGGCTCGAGGTCGAGGTGCTTGCAGAGCGGCGCGGCGGTCTCGGCGGTGCGGCGGAGGCTGGTGACGTAGACGGCAGCGATGGGCTGGTGGCGGAGGCGCTCGGCGACTAGGCGGGCCTGTTCGCGGCCGTTGGGGTGGAGCTCGGGGTCACCGTGCCCGTCGACGAGGGGGAAGGGCGAGTCGGCGGTGGCCGCCCGCGATTCTCCGTGGCGCACGAGGATGATCTCGGTGGCGCCCGGGGGCAGCGCGAAGCGGACCTGGCGGTATTCCTGTTGGGTCATGGGTCAGGCGCGCGGGTGGGCTTTGTCGTATTCGACGCGCTTCTGGCCGTCGGTGAGTTGGGTGTAGATCTGGGTCGTGGAGATGCTGGCGTGGCCGAGGGCGTCCTGGACGTGGCGCAGGGACATGCCGCCGGAGAGCATGTGGGTGGCGTAGGTGTGGCGCAGGGTATGGGGCGTGATCGCCTTGTCGAGCCCGGCCTCGCGCGCGTAGTTCTTGAGGATGAGCCAGAAGCCCTGGCGGGTGAGCCGTTCGCCGCGGCGATTGACGAAGAGGGCGGGCTCGCGGCGGTTGCGGACCAGCCGCGGGCGGACGTGGAAGATGTACTGGCGGAGCTCGTCGACGGGGCGCTGGACGAGGGGGAGGACGCGTTCGCGTTCGCCCTTGCCGAGGCAGCGGACAGTGACGGGGTCGCTTTCGAGGGCGATGTCGGTGACGTCGAGGCTGACGAGCTCGGTGACGCGGAGGCCGGTGGCGTAGAGGAGCTCGAGCATGGCCTTGTCGCGCCGGGATTCGGGCGTGTTGCGGCGGGCGGGCTGCTCGAGGAGCTCGTCGACTTCGCGCGGGGTGAGGGCGCGGGGGAGCTGCTTGCCGACCTGGGGCGACTTGAGCTGCTCGGTGGGGTCGTTTTCGATCGCTGCTTCCGCGGCGAGGAAGCCGAAGAACGACTTCACAGCCGCGATTTTGCGGGCAACGGTTGCGTCCTTGTACTGGCGCTTGCGGAGATCTTCGACGAAGGCCACGACGTGGTCTCCGATGATCGACTTCCATGCGCCAGTTTTTGACGTATCTACACCGGCGAACTTTTCGAATTGAGCGAGGTCGTTTCGGTACGCAGCAATGGTGTTATTCGATGCGTTCTTTTCGACCGCCAAAAAGTTCAAGAATTGGGCGATTGACTCGTCCATTCGTCGGTCACCTCGGCAGTTCGGCGTAGGGTGCTGGGGCGGCGACATCATAGCCACGGCCGATCTGGCGTGTCCACAGCATTTGCCATCGTGGATTGTGAAGATAATGCGCTACGGGTGTGGCGCTGCGTGATGTGTCGGAAACGTGCAAGGCGGCCCTCCCCGGCTGGGTCTCGGGGCCATGGCGCGAGCGCCCGGCCGCCCTTCGGCCAAGCCATCTTGCCGGGCGGTTTCCTTCGGATCCAGACCCTTAGGGGTTGGTTTGGGGGTGCTGCGCAGGGCGTGCGGAGGGCTGGTAGCCCCGCCGGAGCGTTGTCTCGGGATACCCCCCGCCTGTAGGCTCGGAGTACACAGCGAAGGAGGGGCGCATGGCCCAGGTGAAGGACTCGGTGATCACGTTGGAGCGTTTCGGGAAAGGAAAGACGTTCCAGCAGTACCTGGAGAGCGGCATCCGCAACCGCGAGCTCTTCGAGCAGAACTACACGGGGCTGACGGTCTCGCCGGAGCAGACGGAGCGGCTGAAGGCGCTGGCCGCCCGGCCGGACGGGCCGCAGCGTGTGGTCGTGATCGGCGAGGACTGGTGCCCGGACGTGTACCGGGGGGCAGGCGTGGCCCAGAAGATCGCGGATGCCGCGGGCATCGAGCTGCGCTACTTCGAGCGGGACCAGAACAAGGACATGATCGCCGAGTACCTGAACAACGGGGAGTTCGAGTCGATCCCGGTGCTCATCTTCTACGACCGGGAGCAGCGGGAGATCGCACACTTCATCGAGCGGCCGAGGCTGGCGAACGAGCAGATCCACCTCACCCGGGAGGTGCTGGGCGACACATCGCCGGAGGGGATCGCGCGGAAGCTGGGCCACGAGCCGACGGAAGAGGAGATCGCGACGGCCCGGCGGGAAGCGCGCGACAAGTACCTGGAGTGGCAGAAGGGCGAGACCTGGGCCGGCTGGCGCGTGGCGACGGTGGACGAGGTGATCGAGCTGCTGGAGGCGGCGCTGGCCTGAGGCTTGTCCAACTGCCGGGTTCGTGCGTAGATTCGAGGCCCGATGCCCGGAGCTGAGCGCGCGAAACCGGCCTGGTTACACCTCCTGTCCGCGGTGAGTGGCATCGTGCTGCTCACCGCGTTGTACGTCCTGCTGATGAGCTTCACGGTAGACCTCAGCCGGGTGGACGCGGACACGTCGGCTTCGGACCGGGATGCGGTGTACTTCGCGCTCCATTTGGGGCTGGTCGTGGCGGCGGCGGGTATCGGCTTCGCGATGGGGAAGTGGCTCAACGGGCTGGGCTTCGCCTACGCGGTGCTGTTCGTGACGGTGCTGATCGTGCTGATGCTGGCGATCCAGCTGGGGTCGTTCAGCCTGGCGTGCGAGGGGCACAACGACATCATCCGCCACTGGCAATGTGAGGGCTGAGGGCCCGGTCATTCAGTTTCCACCCTGACATTTAATGTCGTACCCGTGGTGCATACTGCGCGCCATGGAAACGTGCATCGAACAGAAGGTCATGAGGCGCTGGCGGGAGCTGGCGCGGTTGCTCCACGAGCGGCACTGGACGCAGGCCGAGCTGGCCGATTACTTCGACGTGACGACGCGGACGATCCAGCGCGACTTCGCCTGCTTCGCGGTGGAGCTGCGCGAGCCCGTCCCGCGCGAGAAGGGCCGGTTCTACCTCAAGCCGGGCATGCACCCGGTGCCGACGGTGGACCTGACGCACGGGGAGGCGCGGACGCTGCTGTTCGCGATGCGGTTGCTGCTCCGGGGGAGCACGGAGCAGGACCGTGACGCCGCGACGCTCATCGAGAAGCTCGCGACGGTGTTCCCGGGGCCGATCTCGCAGCAGGTGGCGATCACGCGGGCGGAGATGGCGGCGCGGCCGGTTGACGCGGCGCGGCAGGGGATGCTGGCACGGCTGACGAACGCGTGGATCCAGGGGCAGCTCGTGACGATGGCCTACCGGGCGGTGGACCGGCGGAGCCGGCGCGGGTTCTGCTTCGAGCCGTGGGTGCTGGAGCCGAGCCGGGGCTCGGGCGAGGCCTACGTGGTGGGATACGACCACTCCGAGGGGAAGGTCGGGACGTACAAGCTCGCGCGGGTGGGGTCGGTGGAGGCGCACCCGGCGGTGTGCCCGATGACGCGGCAGGTGCATCCGCCGGTTTCGCGCGAAGAGGCGGAGCCGCTGATGGCGCACCTGGGGCGGAGCTGGAGCGGCATCGTGCTGGGCAAGAACCCGTGCCGGGCGGTGGTCGACTTCGCGGGCGATGCGGCGATCCGGGTGCGGGAGGGGAGCTGGCACGCCACGCGGACGTTCGAGGAGCTGGAGGGTGGCCGCGTGCGGATGACCATCGACCTGGACGAGACGTTCGACTTCGCGCCGTGGGTGCTGAGCTGGGGGAAGGATGCGGTGGTGGTGGAGCCGCCGGAGCTGCGGGCGCGGGTAGCGGAGGAGCTGGCCGCGGGCGCGGCGGCGTACGGGGCTCAGGCGCTGGCCGGCTCGGGGAGCGCGGGGGATGGTGCGGCAGCGGCTTCCTGACGGCGCACGGCGCGCCAGATGAAGAACACCGTGACCGCGAGCATCACCCCCGTGAGGGGGAGGTTGAAGACGCGGCTGAGGATCACGTACTCGGTGACGCTGAGCTCGCGGAGGAGGTAGGTGCGAAGGATGCCCTGGGCGAAGTTGTAGATGGCCCAGCCCAGGGAGAGCCAGCGGAAGACGGCGGCGCGCTCGGGGATGCGGCCGGCGACGGCGGGGACGAGCTCGCGGGCGAGGCCGCCGACGAGCGGCTTGCCGATGAACACGCTGCCGGCATAGAGCGGGACGAAGAGGAAGTCGCCGATGGGGCCTGCCGCGAGGTAGGCCTTTTCGTTGTTCCAGGCGATGCCGACGACGCTGCAGATCGCGAGGATGGCGAAGCCGTAGGCTGTGAGCACGCCGATGGTGCGGTCGCGGCGGTTGAAGAGCATGACCGCGGTCGTGACGGCGAAGCCGCCGAGGATGGCGCTCCAGGCGGGGCCGACCTGCCGCAGCGCCAGGAAGACGAGGACGGGCCAGGCGCTGTGGATGACGCGGGTGTTCACCGGCGTACTGTACCAGCGTGGCTCAGGGCATCGGATCGGGCGCCTTGACCTCGGCGCGGGCGAGCTCGCGGAGGCCGTCGCGGTGTTCGACGGCGAGGCGGGCGTAGCCCAGCGGGTTGTTCGCGACCCATTCCCCGGCGGGTGTGCCGGCGACGGGGCGCTTCACCTGGGCGGGGATGCCGACGGCGAGCATGCCGGCCGGGACCTGGCCATCGGTGAGTACGACGGAGCCGGCTGCGACCAGCGCGCCTTCGCCGACGGAGGCGCCGTCGAGCACCTGGGCGCCGTTCGCGACCATGGCACGGGCGCCGATGTTGGCGGCATGGACGATGCAGTTGTGGGCGAGGGTGGCGCCTTCGCCGATGAGCGCGGGCTGGCCGAAGCGGCTGTGGACGACGGCCCCATCCTGGACGTTCGCGCCAGCGCCGATGACGACGGAGCCGGTATCGCCGCGGACGACGGCGCCGTACCAGATCGAGGCGCCTTCGTGGATGTCGACATCGCCGACGACGGTGGCGGTGGGCGCGATGAACGCGGTCGGATGGATGCGGGGGACCTTGTCCCCAACGGCGAAGATCGGCATGGATCCCTCCCTCCGCCGTATCGTTACCGGCGCCGTGGTCAGCGGCAACGTCAGGGAAGCCAGGCGACGGCGCCGCCGGAGGTGAACGGCCGCGCATCGCCGTTGCGGAGGTCGAGGAGCCAGGCGACTTCGAAGACCATGTCGCCGACGTACTCCTGGGTGCTGAAGGTGGCCGTGTTGGGGCCGACGGCGCGGATGTCGCGGACGCTGAAGTACGGGACGATGCGACGGGTGCCGTTGGAGAGCTCGGCGATGGTGATGCCGTTTTCGCCCTTGCGTGCGTAGGACTCGTGGTAGATGAGCGTGTCGGCGTCGACCCATGCGGCGAGGTTGCCGATGGAGCCGCCGCACTTGCCGCCGACGGGGATCTGCTCGGCGCGCGGGACCTGGCGGATGGCCCCGGTTTCGAGGTCGAGGATGCGGAGGGGGCCGAGGAACGCGTTCATGAGCAGCGAGCGGCCGTCCGGGCCGAGGACGAGCTGGCCGACGCCGCCTTCGTCGAAGGCATTGGCGATGGGCGAGGCGGTGCCGTCGGGCGAGACGCGGTAGAGGGAGCGGTAGTCGGTGCCGACGGCGATGATCGTGCGGCCATCGGCGTCCCAGATGCCCTGCGGGGAGATGGTCTCGGGGAGCGGGATGGTGGTCAGCTCGCCGGTGGCGGGATCGATGATCGCGAAGGCGGGCTTGCAGGGGCCGGAGCAGGCCCAACCGTAGGAGGCGAGAAGGCGGCCGCCGGCGGACCAGTCGAGCGGGTAGGCGTCGCGGTACTCCTGCTGGACGCCGGAGATGGTGTCAGCGAGGACGATGCTGCTGCCGCGCTCGGTGGTGTTGAACCCCGTGGCCCAGCGGCCGCCGGGGGAGAAGTGGGGGATGACGCCGCCGATGCCCTGCTGGACGTTCGGCAGTTCGAACCCGGGGCGCAGCGGGCGGCCATCGCCGTCGACGCGGAGGATCTCCATCGCGATGTCGCTGGTGCTGTGGAGGACGATGGCTTCGCCGGAGGGCGGCGCAACGGGGACGACGGAGGGGTCGGGGCGGGTGTAGGCGATGGCGACCCAGCCCTGGCCGAGGGCGTAGCGCCACTGTTCGCCGTCGACGGTGACCGGGTCGCCGAAGAGCCAGAGGAGGGTGCGGTCCGGGACGCAGACGCGGGGGTCGCCGCCGAAGGTGGTGCCAGGCGTGAGGCGGACGTTCAGGCAGTCGCCGTCGCCGGTGGCCACGCGGACGGGGTCTGCGGCGATGGGGCCGGCGGGGAGGCGAGGGGGCCCGGAAGGAATGAGCTCTTTGGGCGGCGGCGTCGCGGTGGAGGTGGGGATCGGGGTGGGGGACGGGGTCGCGGGCTCGGCTGTGGGCGATGGCGACGGTGTGGTTACGGCGGTGGGCGTGGGTTCGTTGCCGCGATTGGGCGACTGGGCGGGCGCCATGAGCGCGCCCGCGAGGATACCCGCGGCAGCACCCCCCACGACGACGCTCGCCCGGATCGCGCGGATATCGAGATGCCGCATGGCGCCCTCCCGTCGGCGTCGTCGCTATTCTGCCCTGTTCGACGACGGGAGTGGCGGAAAAGTTCCGGCCTTTACGTACCGGCGGGGCCGACGAAGGTGATCGGCATGCCGAGCGCGCCCTGGCCGAGGGAGAGGAGCAGCTCGTCGGTCTTCCAGGCCATGACGTTGCCGCCGACCATGTCGCGGAAGATGCGCTCGAGCTCGCGAGCCTTCACGTAGGCGTGTGCGCCGCAGACCTTCATGGCACCCTGGGAGACCTCCTCGCTCATGCGGCGGAGGTGGTAGACGGTGCGGGAGATGTGCCGGGTGAACGCCTGCGGGTCGGGGAAGGGCTCGTCGAGGCGGCGGACGGTGTCGTAGAGCACGATGCGGGCGGTTTCGAGCCAGTGCTCCATGTTGCCGATGCCGAACTGGGCCCAGGCCTGGTCGCTGCGGAAGCCGGGGCCGGGGCCGGTTCCGATCGTGATGGTGGGGCCGGCGAGGTAGCCGTGGCGGTGCTTGACGTAATCGATGGTGAAGTCGAACGCGGCCTGGGCGAGGCCGAGCCAGATGGCGGCGATGCCGAGGCCGCCCTTGGCACGGTTCTGCGTCATGGGGGTCGAGACGGAGCCCTGGGCCTGGATGATCACGCGGAGCATCGCCTGGGGGATGATCAGCGTCTCGGACTTCGGGATGCGGGCCTCTTCGGCGACGATGTCGTGGCTGGCGGTGCCGCGCAGGCCGAGGGCGTCCCAGTTGTAGAGGAGCTTGATGCCGGGGGTGCTCAGCTCGGGCAGGGTGAGGGCGAGGTCCGGCTCCTGGTCGTCGTCGCGCTCGATGAGACCGGCCATGATGGTGTACTTCGCGCCTTCGGACATGGAGGCGAAACCGGCCTTGCCGTTGATGACGATGTGGTCGCCGTCGTCGCGCATGCGGAAGCCGGCCTTGCGGTTGTCGAGCTCGCCGGTGGGGACGGAGGCGGGGCCGCACATGAGCGCGCCGTTCTTGCCGATGTCCTCGAGGACGGCGTTGCGCCGGGGGAAGGGGGGCATGAAGGAAAGGAAGTCGGCGCCGAGGACGTGCATGTTCAGGGCGACAGCCGTGGAGGCGTCGCCGTAGCCGATCTCCTCCATGATGCGGATCTGGGTGGTGGGGCTGACGCCGAGGCCGCCCAGGTCCTTCGCGAGGGCCATGCCGGGGATGCCGAGCTCCTTGAGCTCGGCGATGTTCTCGGTGGGGAAGCGGCCCTTTTCGTCGACGTCCCGGGCGCGGGACGCGAACTTGGTCCGCGAGAGTTCAGATACAGCGGCAATGAGCTCCTGCTCGGTCATTCCCATGGATTGTGCATGCCTCCGGTGTGTTTCGTGGGGTGCGAAAGCCTAGCACGCACGAGCGGGATGCGCTGGTGAGCGGGAACCGGCACGGAACCGGATTCGAAACGTTGGCCGAATCGGCGGAATGGGCGCCTATGGTTTCGGGAGCGGGAAGCCGAGGACGGCCTCGAGCTCGTCGATGGCGCTCCAGGTGTGGTCGACCTTGATCGTGGTCATGCCGAGGGCCTTCGCGCCCTTGAGGTTGGCGCCGAGGTCATCGAGGAAGACGGCCTCGTGCGGGTGGACGCCAAGGAGCTCGCAGGTCATCTCGTAGATACGGGGCTCGGGCTTCCGCATCCCGACGATGGCGGATTCGACGACGACGTCGAAGAGGCTGTGCACGTCGACGCCGCTGGTGCGCTTCTGGGCGCTCGGTTCGTCGCGGGAGACGTTGTTGGTGATGCTGCCGAGCTTGACGCGGCCGCGGAGGAAGTTGACGACGTCGATCATGGGCTGGCGGGGCTCGAAGCCCTGGAAGAACCACTGCATGAAGTACTCGCCGCAGGGGGTGCAGCCGCGCTCGGAGAGGAGTTCGTCGAACTGGCTGGCGAAGTCGACCGGGGAGAACTCGCTGCGTTCGAAGCGCGACCAGAGGCCGTCGTGGCCGGCGAAGATCTCGAACCGCACCTCTTCGGGGATGCCGTTTTCGGAGCAGAAGTTGATGATCCGGTGGACAGGGGAAACGGTGAGCACGCCGCCGATATCGAAGATGGCGGCACGGATCTCGGGCATGGAGGCCTCCAGCAGGTATCGATCCAGTCTATCGGCTTCGGGGGCAGCGAACAGCGGCGCGCGTCAGCTGCGCGGGGCGCGCGGGCAGCCGGCGAGGTGGTCGTTCACCATGCCGACGCTCTGCATGAAGGCGTAGCAGATGGTGGGGCCGACGAAGGTCATCCCGGCCTGCTTGAGCGCCTTCGACATGGCGATGGACTCGGGTGTGGAGGCGGGGACGTCGCCGATGCTGGCGCGCGGCAGCCAGGGCTTCGGGGCGCCGCCAACGAAGGACCAGATGTAGCGGTCGAACGTGCCGTGTTCTTGCTGGAGGCGGAGGAACGCCGCGGCGTTGCGGACGGCGCCGTTGACCTTGAGGCGGTTGCGGATGATGCCGGGGTCGGCCATCAGGCGGGCGATGTCGGCGTCGCCATAGGCAGCGATGCGGGTGGGGTCCCAGGCGTCGAAGGCGCGGGAGAAGTGCTCGCGGCGGGCGAGGATGGTGGACCAGGAGAGCCCGGCCTGGAAGCCCTCGAGCATGAGCCGCTCGAACAGCTCGCGGTCGTCGTGGCAGGGCACGCTCCACTCCGTGTCGTGGTAGGCGGCATCGAGCGGGCCAACCAGGCCCCAGCAGACCTGGACGCGTTCGGTGGTTGCGGTTGGCATGGCGCCCAGCCTAGCAGCGCGCACCTGTCAGCGTGGTGTCAGGACGACGGGCCGACGTCGCGGCCGAACCCGGCGGCTGCTGCGAACGACCAGCCGTCGAGGTCCGGTGTTTCGATGCCCAGCTGGTTGAGGGCGACCTTGAGCTCGGTGCGGTGCTCGACGCCATGTTCGACGGCGTGGACCAGGAAGAAGCTCACGGGGAAGCGAAAGACGCGGCCCATGTAGGCGAGCTCGACTTCGCGGTCGGTGTCGAGGCCCTCGGCGAGCGCGATGAGCCCTTCGCCGGAGATGCGCGCGACTTCGGCGAGACGTTCGAACCCGGGCCAGGGGCTGCCGCGGCCGAGCGGCTGGTCTTCGGAAAGTCCCTGCGCGCGGCAGAGGAACGTCTGCTGCCCGCCGGCGAGGTGGGCGAGCAGCTCGCCGATGGTGCCGGACATGCTGGGCGGTTGGGCGGCGAGGGTGGCCGAGTCGAGCGACGCGCAGGTGCGGAGGAGGGTCTCGGTGGCCCAGTGGTTGTAGCGGAGCATGCCGGCGAGGGGCTCGTTCATGGTGCTCCCGTCCGAACGCGAGCCGGCCCCGTGCGCGAACGTACGGGGCCGGCCGATGGGTGGCTAGCCGAGGACGTCGAAGAGCTTGTGGTTCCGCATCATCGGGTTGTCCTTGTAGCTGTCGAAGCTCTCGCCGCGGTGGCCCTTGGTGAAGTTGTCCGAGGTGATCCAGGCTTCGAACGACTTCTCGTCTTCGAAGCGGGTGAGGACGACGTACTCATCGCGGCCGGGGAGGGCGAGGAGCTCGGTCGAGATGAAGCCGGGGAAGGTGTCGACGGCGCCGACGCGGTTCTTCCAGGTCTTCTCGAAGCCTTCGCGGGCTTCCGGGGGGAGGGAGATCGGGAAGTAAGAAACAACGGCCATGTGGCCCTCCATTGTGGTGGTCTTCCGGCGATCGTAGCGCAGGTACGGTTACAGGCTCAGCCGCGGTCACTCCCAGCGGAAGAAGCGGACGGCGAGGAAGCCCGCCACGACGGTGATCGCGACGACCACGAGCGCCTGGCCGGTGTTCCAGCCGAAGCCGAGCCAGGCGTCCTGGACGAGGAGGTTGAGGTGCGTCAGCGGGAGCCCGTCGCTGACCGTCTGCATGACAGTGGTGAGCACCTCGCGCGGCGGGCCGGAGCCGGAGATCATCATCATCACGATGAAGAGCGTGAGGCCGGCGCCCTGCACGGCTCGTGAGGTTGGCAGGATGGCGCCGAGGAGGAGGCCGATGGCGGCGAACATGGCGAGGCCCATCGCGCTGCCCACGAGGACGAGCGGCCAGCTCTCCGGCATCTGCGCGCCGTATGCGGCTCGCCCGGCGACGACGATGCCTGCGGCGCCGATGATGGCCATGCCGATCGCGACGAGCACCTGGGCGCCGAGGACCACGCCCAGGGGTACGCCAGCCGCGCGGAAGCGGCGTAGCACGCCGGTCTCGCGGTAGCTCGCGAGGCGCAGGGGAAGGGTGATGAGCCCCGCGGAGGCCATGACCAGGCCGACGTAGGTGGAGATGTAGTAGTCGGTCGGGCCGACACCCCGCCAGACGCGCAGGTTCTCCTCGTCGGTGGGGTCCACGTCGTTGCCGAAGACGCCGGCGAGCACGAAGAGCATGAAGAAGGGGAACGCGAAGGCGAAGAGGAGCGCCAGCGGTTCGCGCACGAAGAGCTTGGTCTCGATCCAGGCGAGCTTGCCGACGCCTCTCATGGCGCACCCTCCCCGGTCATGGCCATGAAGGCGTCTTCGAGGGTGGCGCGCTCGACGCGGAGGTCCGCGGGGGCGATGCCGTGGGCGACGAGCGCCGCGCCGACGTGGGCCAGGAGCGGCCCGGTGCCGCGCACCTCTACGCGGGGCCCTTCGCGCGCCACCTCCTCGGCGCCCGGGCAGTCCCGCAGCCAGTCGAGGTCCTCGGTGTTGTCGGTGAAGCGGACGAGGCTGCGGCCGGCGTAGCGGGCGACGAGCTCCGGGGGCGTGCCGAGGGCGACGACCGTCCCGGCGCGGAAGACGGCGATGCGGTCGCAGAGCTCTTCGGCCTCGTCCATGAAGTGGGTGACGAGGACGATGGTGGTGCCCCGGCGGCGGACCTGGCGGACGAGCTCCCAGGCGCCGCGGCGGGCGGCGGGGTCGAGGCCGGTGGCCATCTCATCGAGGAAGACGATCTCGGGTTCGTTCACCAGGGCGAGGGCAACAAAGAGACGCTGGCGCTGGCCACCGGAGAGGTCGGCGAAGGCGGTGTCGCGCTTTTCGGTGAGGTCCCACTCTTCGAGCAGTTCGCGCCAGTTGCGGGAGTGGGGGGACATCGCCGCGAAGAGGTCCAGGGCCTCCCAGACGCGGAGGCGCTCGGGGAGCGCGGACTCCTGGAGCTGGCTGCCGATGCGGTGGCGGAGGGCATTGCGCTGAGCCTGCGGGTCGAGCCCGAGCACGCGGACCTCCCCGCTATCGCGGGTGCGCAGGCCCTGGAGGCACTCGACGGTGGTGGTCTTGCCGGAGCCGTTGGGGCCGATGATGCCGAAGATCTCGCCGGTCTCGACTTCGAGCGAGGCGCCGCCGACGGCCACGGTGCGGCCGTAGCGCTTGACCAGCTGGTTGACGAAGACGGCGCGGCCGGGCGAAGCGAGAGTCACGAATGCGGCCTCCCGGCGCGGAGTATGCCCCGGGGGGCCGGGTTCGAACAGGGCCGGGCGATGCCGTGGTGGTGGGCCGGGTGGCGCACGACGAGCCACCGGCGCGGTCATGTCCTATCGTGGACGATGAGGCGCACTGCCCGGCGCAAGGAGGGGATGTATGGACGACCTGTCACACCGGCTGCGCGTGATTGCCGAGATGGAGGGCAACGCCCAGGAGCGGGAGCTCGTCAAGATCGTCGCGGAGCTGCTGGGGGCCGAGCTTTCGGACGACTACGACGAAGACGACCGCAGGCCGGGCGAGCGGCGCTTCAGCATCCTGGATGACCTTCCGGACGAGGACGAGGACGACGAGGACGAGCAAAGCGGGCTGGACATCGTGGTGGTCGGGATTCCCGTCGATGACGATGGGGATCCCGACGCCGAGCCGGTGCTCGTCCGGGCGTCACTCGTCGACACGCTTGCATCCATCATGGGTGACCAGTCTTTCCTCGGAGACGACTCCGCCCCTGAGCAGGAGGAGATCGACCTCGGCATCGTGATGCTGCTGGGTTCGCTGCTGTCAGCCAGGGCGCTGATCGGTGACCGGCCGGACGAAGAGCCGGGGCCAATCATCGCGAACGCGTTGGCCGATGTGCTGGATGGCCTGGGGCACAGCACGATGGCGACCGCCGACCAGCTCGAGGCGGAATCGCCGGCGGTGGCGATCGGGCTCCATGATGTCGCGCGGTCGCTCGACAAGCTCTCGAAGCGGGCGCGCCAGCTTTCGCGGGGCCCGCGGCGCATGATCCGGAAATGAGCAGGGGCCCGGCGATGCCGCCGGGCCCCTGCGGGATGACGTTGGGTGCGCGCGATCAGGCCGCGGCCGAGTGCTCGCCTGAGCCGGGCTGGCGGTCTCGCGCGGTGAAGGTGAACTCGCCGGCGGCGAAGTCGACGACGACGCACTGGCCATCCTTCACCTCGCCGGCAAGGACGCGGCGGGCGAGCTCGTTCTCGATCCGGCGCTGGACGGTGCGGCGGAGCGGGCGGGCGCCGTAGGCGGGGTCGTAGCCTTCGCGGACGACCTCCTCCTTGGCGGCGGGGGTGAGCTCGAAGTCGACGTTGCGCTCTTCGAGGCGTTCGCGGACTTCGTTGGCGAGGATGTCGACGATCTTCTCGAGCTCGGGCCGGGTGAGTGGCTGGAAGACGATGGTCTCGTCGATGCGGTTGAGGAACTCGGGGCGGAAGAACTCGCGGAGCGCCTTCTCGACGGACTCCTGGAGCTTCTCGCGGTCGCCGGCAGATTCGGTGCGCTTCGTGAAGCCGAGGGTGGCGCGTTCCTGGACGCCGGTGCCGAGGTTGCTGGTCATCACGATGACGGTGTTCCGGAAGTCGACGGTACGGCCGTGGCCGTCAGTCAGGCGGCCGTCGTCGAGGATCTGGAGGAGGGTGTTGAAAACGTCCGGGTGCGCCTTTTCGATCTCGTCGAAGAGGATGAGCCGGTAGGGGCGGCGGCGGACCATCTCGGTGAGCCCGCCGCCTTCGTCGTAGCCGACGTAGCCGGGCGGCGAGCCGATGAGCCGGCTCACGGTGTGCCGCTCCTGGTATTCGGACATGTCGAGCCGGATCATCGCGTCTTCGTCGTCGAAGAGGTATTCGGCGAGCGCCTTGGCGAGCTCCGTCTTCCCGACGCCGGTGGGGCCGAGGAAGATGAACGAGCCGATCGGGCGGGTCGGGTCCTTGAGGCCGGCGCGAGCGCGGCGGATGGCGTCGGCCACGGCGACGATGGCCTGGTCCTGGCCGATGACGCGCTCGTGGAGGACGTCCTCCATGCGGAGGAGCTTCTCGCCCTCGGTCTCTTCGAGCTTCGCGACGGGGATGCCGGTCATGAGGCCGACGAGGGAGGCGATGTCTTCCGCGGTGACCCGCAGGTCGATGTTGTGCTCCTTCGCCCACTGCTCGCGCTCGGTGGCGTAGTGTTCCTGGAGCTGGAGCACTTCCTGGCGGATGCGGGCGGAGGCTTCGTAGTCTTCCTTCTGGACGGCGGCCTCGGCTTGGAGGGCGAGCTCGTCGAGCCGCTTCTTCACGTCGCGGATGCCGTCGGGGAAGGTCTGGGCGTCGATGACGTGCTTGCTCGCGGCCTCGTCGATGAGGTCGATGGCCTTGTCGGGGAGGTGGCGCTCGGTGATGTAGCGGGAGGAGAGGTGGGCGGCGGCTTCGAGCGCCTCGTCGGTGATCTCGACCTTGTGGTGCGCTTCGTACTTCGGGCGCAGGCCACGGAGGATGAGGATCGTGTCGTCGACGCTCGGCTCCTCGACGTAGACGGGGGCGAAGCGGCGCTCGAGGGCGGGGTCCTTCTCGATGCGGGTGCGGTACTCGTCGAGGGTGGTCGCGCCGATGGCGTGGAGCTCGCCGCGGGCGAGGGCGGGCTTCATCAGGTTCGAGGCATCGATCGCGCCGTCGGCGCCGCCGGCGCCCATGACGGTGTGGAGCTCGTCGATGAAGAGGATGACCTCGCCGGCGGACTGCTTCACTTCCTCCATCACGGCCTTGAGCCGCTCTTCGAATTCGCCGCGGAACTTGGAACCGGCGACGAGCGCGCCCATGTCGAGCGCGAGGATGCGCTTCTCCTGGAGGTTCTCGGGGACGTCGCCGGCGGCGATGCGCTGGGCGAGCCCTTCGACGATCGCGGTCTTGCCGACGCCGGCCTCGCCGATGATGACGGGGTTGTTCTTGGTGCGGCGGTTGAGGATCTGCATGACGCGGCGAACTTCGACGTCCCGGCCGATGACGGGGTCGAGCTTGCCGTCGTGGGCGAGCTCCGTGAGGTCGGTCGCGTACTTTTCGAGGCTCTGGTAGCGGCTCTCGGCGCTGGGACTGGTCACGCGCTGCTTCCCCCGGATCTCGTGGAGGGCACGGTAGATGCCCTCCTTGGTGACGCCGAACTCGGCGAGCAGGCGGGTGGAGCCGCTCTCCTCGTTGTCGGCGATTGCGATGAGGAGGTGCTCAACGCCGACGTATTCGTCCTTGAGGCGCTCGGCCTCGGCGTTGGCGACTTCGAGCATCCGGACGACTTCGGGGGTGGTGTAGACCTGGACGACGTCGTACTGGAGCTTGGGCATCTTCTGGAGGTCGGCGCCGACGCGCTGGCGAAGGCGGCCGAGGTCGACGTTGAGGCGCTGGAGGACCTGCTGGGCGAGGCCGCCCTGCAGGCCGATGAGGGCGGCGAGCACGTGGGGGACGCCCCACTGGGAGTTGCGCTGCTGGCGCACGATCTCCTGGGACTGGGAGAGCACGGCCTGTGCCTGCTCGGTGAAACGGTCCTGACGCATCATGGGGGCTACTCCTGCCAGGAGAGATGGCGGACGGGCCGGCCACTCTCGTCGTTGTTCGCCCGGCGCTACCGGGATGCCGCTCGCTCGCTGGTGGGTGGGGCCTCAGCCCGGGCCCGTTGTTTGGCTGCGCCCGGTGTAGGGGGCGGGGAGGCGGGTGGAGCGGAGGCGGTCGAGCTCAGCGCGGGTGACGTGGAGCTCTTCCGTCAGCAGGCGGATCTGTTCGCCCATGCGGAGGATGATCTCGACGCCGGCGAGGTTGACGCCGAGCTCATCGACGAGGCGCTGGGCCTGGCGGATCCGCTGGATGTCGCGGCGGCTGTACATGCGGATGTTGCCGTTGGTCCGGCGGGGTTCGACGAGGCCGGCGCGTTCGTAGTAACGAAGGGTCTGCTGGTGCATGCCGACCATGCGCGCGGCGATCGAGATGACGTAACAGGGCTCGTCGTCTTCGGGGTCGCCGTCGGATGGCTGGGAGCGGTTGGGGCCCATGCGCGTCACCTCCTTCCGATGTTCGTTGTGGGCGGTTGGGGTCAGCTGGTCTGCGCGGTCTTCACGCGTGCCAGGTCGCGGAGGGCTTCGAAGTGCTTCCGTTCTTCGTCGGTCAGGCGCTCGGGGAGCTGGACGCGGATGCGGGCGTAGAGGTCGCCGCGGGCCGAGCCGCCGAGGACGGGCATGCCCTTGCCGGCGAGGCGGACCTGGCGGCCGTTCTGGGTGAGCTCCGGGACGCGGAGGGCGACGCGGCCCTCGACCGTGGGTACTTCGACTTCGCCGCCGAGGACGGCGTCCACGTAGGGGACCGTCACGTCGGCGTAGAGGTCGTCGCCTTTGCGTTCGAAGCGCGGGTGGGCCTGGACGGTGACGACGAGGTAGAGGTCGCCGCTGGAGCCGCCGCCAACGCCGGGGCGCCCTTCGTTGGCGATGCGGACGCGGGAGCCGGTCTTGACGCCGGCGGGGACCTTCACTTCGAGGCGGCGGTCTTTGGTGAGCTGGCCGATGCCGCCGCAGGCGTGGCAGGTGGCCCCGGCGACATCGCCGCTGCCGCCGCATGTGCCGCAGGGTTCGGGCGACTGGAGGCGGACGACGCGGGTGGTGCCGCGGAAGGCCTCTTCGAGCGAGACCTCGACGGGGGTCTCGACATCCTGGCCGCGGCGGCTGGCGGGCTGGCTGCGGGGGCCGCCCCGTTCGCGGCGGAAGAGGTTATCGAAGATGGAGCCGAAGTCGCCGAAGCCGGCGCCCTGTTCAAAGGTGTAGCCGTTGCCGGGTGCGCGACCAAAGCCGCCGCCGCGGCGCTGCATCTCTTCGATCTGGTCGGCCTGTTCCCAGCGATCGCCGTACTTGTCGTATTTCTTCCGCTTGTCGTCATCCGAAAGGACCTCGAAGGCCGCGGTGATCTCCTTGAAACGGGCCTCGGCGGCACGATCGTTGGGGGTCACGTCGGGGTGGTACTTGCGGGCGAGCTTGCGGTACGCGCTGCGGATTTCCTTATCCGCGGCGGTGCGGGGCACGCCAAGCACGTCGTAGAGGTTCTTCGGCATTGCCTGCTCAGCGTAGCAAGTGGTTCGAAGGATCGCAATCGATTCTGCGGCAAGAACTCTGATAATCCTTTACTAAGACCTCTTGCAAGCGTCGCGGGCATATGGCTACGCTGATCGCGGCATCAGATTCCAGGCCATCACCAAGGGAGGTCAACCCAATGCCTACAACCCTCACTCGCTGGGACCCCACCGCGGAAGTCGCGAGCATGCGCGGTCTGATGGACCGCCTGTTCGAGCAGAGCTTCGGCCGCTTCCCGGCCTTCCGACCTACTGGCGAAGAGTTGGGCGCATCAACGCTCGGGCTCGATGTCTTCGAGACCAACGACGGCTACGTGGTCAAGGCCGCTGTGCCGGGCGTGGACCCGAAGGACGTGGACGTCTCCGTCGAGGACGATGTCCTGACGATCAAGGGCGAGTTCCAACAGCGCGACGAAGCGAACGACGAGCAGTACCTCCGCCGGGAGCTGCGCTACGGCTCGTTCCAGCGGTCGCTGCGGCTCCCGCCCACCGTCGACGCGGAGCGCGCGGAGGCACAGTTCGAGCACGGCGTGCTCAAGCTGACCCTGCCGAAGAAGCCCGAGGCGCGCGCCCGGAGCATCAAGATCACGCCGCAGGGCGTGGTCGATGGGACCGCGACGGACGGCAGCACCCCGAACGCCTGAGCCAGTCGCCCAGGCACCGCGTCAGCCGGCCTCATTCGAGGCCGGTTTTCATTTAACCACCCGGTCTCCACCGCGAGCTGGAACATTCCCGCCCACACCTGCGTCTGAGGACGTATCCCCCGCGTATTGATCTTCAAAGGGAGGGGAACATGAAGGGCACACTGGCGGTGGTCATCCTCGCGCTCGCGGCGGTGCTGGCCGCGTGCGGCGGCGACACTGGCGACGACGACGACTCGGGCAGCGCGCGCTCGGAGTCGCGGACGGACAGCGATCGGGCGGCGGGCGAGGCGGCGCCGGCCGGGACCGCGACGAGCGGGGGCGGAACGGCGGGCGACGTCGCGAGCCAGGACTCGAGCTTCCAGCGCAAGGTCATCTTCACGTCGACGATCGCGCTGCAGGTCGATGACGTGGCGATGTCGTTCACGGCCGTGCAGCGGCTCGCGCGCGAATCCGGCGGCTACGTCGAGGAGTCGTCGATGTCGCGGTCGAACGACGAGGAGGGGCCGAAGTCGGCGACGCTGACGCTGCGGGTGCCGGCAGACCGGAACGGTGACGTCATCGCATCGCTGCGGACCATCCCTGGCGCCACGGTGGCGAGCGAGAGTTCGCGGTCGACGGAAGTGACCGAGGAGTACACGGACCTGCAGAGCCGGTTGCGGAACCTGGAGCGGACGGAAGCGCAGTACCTGGAGCTGCTCGCGAAGGCGACGTCGATCGAGGACATCCTGACGGTTTCGGACCGGCTGAACACGGTGCGCGGGCAGATCGAGCAGGCGCAGGGCCGGGTCGCGGTCCTGGACGACCTGGTCGACCTCGCGACGATCGACGTGTCGCTGGCGGCGGTGGTGGCGCGGGCGCAGGGTTCGGGCGATTCCGGGCCGAGCAGCTTCGTGGAGGCGTTCGAAGGCGCGTGGGAGGCTGCCACCGAGGCGGGCCGGTACGCGCTCGCGGCGTCGGCGGTGCTGCTGGTGGCGGCGATCTGGCTCGCGGGGCCGGCGATCATCGTCGTGGCGGGCGTCGTCGTCGCGCGGCGCCTGGGGCGGCGGACGGTGGCGAGCGAGTGACGGGCTGGCGGTGCCCAGGCGGCGGGCGCAGATAGCGGCGGGGGGCGCCGCGCGGGCTATTCCGGCGTGACGCCGAGCACCTGGAGGAACGCCTGGCGGGCCGCGTCGGGGTCGGCAGGCGCGGCGGCGGGCTGTTGGGCGCCGATGAGCCCGCCCTGGTGCAGCGTGATGCCGCCATCGATGACCAGCGCGTGCCCGGTGATGAACCGGGCGGCGTCGCTGGAGAGCCAGAGGACGCCGTTCGCGATATCTTCCGGCATACCGGCCATCTTCAGCGGCTGGGAGTTCTGAAAGACGAGCGGGAGCGTCTTGAGCGTCTGGTCGGCCTGCGAGTCGGTGAGCTCGAGGCCCTGGGCGAAGATGCGCGTGGTGATGGCGCCGGGGCAGACGCAGTTCACGCGGATGTTCCAGGCGGCCAGCTCGACCGCGACCGACTTGGTGAGGTGGATGACCGCCGCCTTGGCGGCGCTGTAGACGTGCGGGCCGGCGGTCGTGCGGATGCCGGCCACGCTGGCCGTGCTCACGATGGAGCCGGAGCGTTGCTGCTTCATGATCGGCGCGGCGTGCTTCATGCCCATGATCGGCGCCTTCAGGAGGACGTCCATCGTGCGGTCATAGCCGTCCATGTCGGTCTCGTCGATGGGCCCGCCGACACCGCCGAAGCCCGCGTTGTTGAACAGCGTGTCAAGCCGCCCGAAGCGCTGGACGGCCGCGTGGACGGCGTTCTTCACGTCCTCTTCGCTCGAAACGTCGGTCTTGACGAAGGTCGCGCTGCTGGAACCGAGCTCCTCGGCAAGCGCGTGGCCGCGGCCTTCGTGCAGGTCGGAGATGACGACGCGCGCGCCCTCTTCGACGAACCGGCGGACCGTGCCTTCGCCGATGCCACTGGCGCCGCCAGTGATGACGGCGACCTTCCCATCCATGATGCCCACGCGCCCACCCCAGTCCCGAATATGGTTCGGCGAATCATAGGCGCGGGCGGCGTGCGGTCTACTGCGGCGGGCGGACCATTGTCGCCATGAGCTGCTCGAGCTCGGCCGCGGGGTCGTCGCTGCAGCCGGAATGCACGGGCGAGACCTGGATGATGGTGCTGCGGGGGGCGGTCATCCAGTGGAAGCGCTCGGCCTGGGTAAGCTCGCCGAGCGGGCCTGCGTCCTTGCCGCCCCTGGCGAGCAGGGGGAACACCTCGAGGTGCTGTTCGATGGCGTCGAGGTCCGCGGTGGGGGCGAGCGCCTGGATGCGGCCGCGGTCGAGCTCGACCTGCGCGCCGAGGTAGCGTTTCTCCCGCGAGAAGACGACGACGCCGGCGTTCACGAATTCGCCGCGTTCGACGGACGGCACGACGCGGATGATCGCGTAGTCAAACGAGCAGGCGGGCACGGTCGGCCTCCTCCACGAACGCGGCGCGGGCTGCGAGCCGCAGGCACAGGTACTCGACATAGGCGGCGCGCTCGGCGCCCTCGTCGTCGAATGGCGGGCCGCCGAGCCATTCGCCGGGGACGGCGGCGACGATGTCTTCGAACACCGCGCGGTCGAGCTTTGCCGCCAGGTCCGCATCGGCATCTGCGACCGACGATGCGCGATCAAGCAGCACGTGCTGCTTGATCGCAGGGAACGGCGAGGCCGCGCGCGCGGCGTAGTCCTTCCAGTCGTGGTGAACGTAGAGGGCGGCGCCGTTGTCGATGAGCCAGGGTTCGCGGTGCCAGTAGAGGATGTTCGGGTTGCGCACGGTGCGGTCGACGTTGGTCACGAAGGCGTCGAACCAGACGACGCGGGCCGCGAAGCCGGGGTCGATGCCGCGGGCGGCCACGGGGTCGAAGCCGAGGGCTCCGGGGAGGAAGTCCATGCCGAGGTTCGGGCCGCCGCTCGCCAGGACCGTGGCGGCGATCTCCGGGTCCGGCTCGGAGCGCCCGAGCACGGGGTCGAGCTCGACGATGACCAGCTCGGGCACCGGCAGGCCGAGTCGCCGGCCGATCTCGCCGGCGATGACTTCGGCCACGAGCGTCTTCGCGCCCTGGGCGGCTGCGTGGAACTTGAGGACGTAGAGCCCGTCGTCGTCGGCCTCGACGAGCGCGGGGACGGAGCCGCCTTCACGCAGGGGCGTGACGTAACGCGTGGCGGCGACGCGGCGGAGCTCCATGCCGCCATTCTCCGGCTGGCCCGGCCCACGAACCAACCGGGGAGTTGCGGTGCGCGGCGGCGGCCGTAAGATTCGCCGCTATGCCGCTCGCCACCTCGCTCCAGGGCCTCCGGGTCATCGAATGTGCCGGCTGGGACGCCGTCTACGCCGGCCGCCTCCTCGCCGATGCCGGCGCCGACGTCGTCCGCGTCGTGCCACCAACGGGCGACCCGCTCGACCGCGAGGGCCCGTTCCTCGGCGACACGGACGTGTCGATCCAGGGCACCTGGTACAACGCGGGCAAGCGCATCGTTGCGCTGGACCTCGCGACTGGGGATGGCCGCGCCGCGCTGCGCGAGCTGGTCGCGGCGGCGGACATCCTGCTCGAAGACTGGCGGCCGGGCGCCGAGCCGCTTGCGGCGGAGGAGCTGGCCGCGGCGAACCCGCGCCTGGTGCGCGTGTCGGTCACGCCGGCGGGCCGCGATGCGGCGGAGCAGTGGGTGACGAACGACCTGGTCGCGAACGCGCTCTCGGGTTCGGCATCGGTCACGGGGGACCGGGACACGCCGCCGCTGACCGGCTGGGGGAACCAGACGCACCACACCGTGGGGTTCTACGTCGCGATCTCGGCGCTGGCCGCGCTGCACGCGGCGCGGGCCACAGGCGTCGCGCAGCACGTCGACCTCTCGTCGCACGAGGCGCTGGTCTCGTGCACCGAGCAGGTCCTCATGGAGTGGTTCTTCCCGGGCACGTGGGGGCCGGCGCAGACGGTCGCGCCGCGGCAGGGGCCGCTCCACTGGACCGGCGCCTACTCGATCTACCCCGGCAAGAACGGCCAGGGCGCGCAGGTCACGGTGGCACTCCGCCCGGACACGGTCATCGGGTGGATGGCGGGTGAGGGGATGGCCGGCGAGCTCCTGGACGCGGAGCGCTTCCCGGACGTGATCGCGCTGATCAAGGAGCTGCCGCTGGTGATGGACACGGTCCGCCAGTGGATCGCCACGAAGGACCCGGTCCAGTTCTTTTTCGACGCCCAGGAGCGGCGGCTCCCGTTCGGGGTGGTGCTCGACGTGCCGGATGCGATGGCGAGCCCGCAGATCGCGGCGCGCGAGTTCGTCCGCGAGGTGGAGGTGCCTGGGGCGGGGATGGTGCCGATGCCGGGGCGGTCCGTGGGCAACGAGCCGGGAACACCCCACCTGCCGGCGCCGGTGCGCGTCGCGGTCCGGGACCTCGGCTGGGAACCGCGTGCGGCGGCCGGGGGCGATGCGTCGCCGGCGACGCCGCACCGACCGCTCGCTGGGATACGCGTGCTCGACTTCACACACGTGCTCGCGGGGCCGTTTGGCACGCGGGTCCTCGGCGACCTTGGTGCCGAGGTCATCAAGATCAACACGGCTGCGCGGGCGGGCGGGGCGAACAGCCCGGTGCACCCGTATTACGTGATGTGGAACCGCAGCAAGCGCGGCGTGAACGTGAACGTGGCGCTGCCGGAGGGCCTCGCCGTGGCGCGGCGCCTCGCCGAGCGGTCGGACGTGATCAGCGAGAACTTCAGCGCGGGCGTGCTGCGCAAGTGGGGGCTCGACCGGACCTCGATGGCAGCTGCCAACCCCGGGCTGACCACGGTCTCGATGGGCGGGATGGGCCAGACCGGGCCGTGGCGCAGCTTCCTCACGTTCGCGCCGACGATCCACGCGCTCGTGGGGCTGACGCACCTGACGAACCCGCCCGGGGAGTCGCTGCTCGGGTACGGCTTCTCGCTGACCGACCACCTCAGCGGGCTCGCGGGCGCGCTGGCGGCGCTGGAGGGCGTGGAACATCGCCGCCGCACGGGCGAGGGGCTCGAAATCGACCTTTCGCAGTACGAGCTGGGCCTGGGGATCATGGCGCCGACGCTCATCGACTACCTCGCGAACGGCACGAAGCACGAGCCGGTGGGCAACCGCCACCCCTTCGGGACCTGGGCGCCGCATGGCATCTACCGCGCGGCCGGCGAGGACCACTGGGTAGCGATCGCGGCGCGGGGCGACGCGCAGTTCGCGGCGCTCTGCCGGACGATGGGGCGCGAGGAGCTCGCCGCCGACGCGCGCTTCGCCACCCACGACGCGCGGCTCGCGAACCAGGACGCGCTCGACGCGGCGGTCGAGGACTGGACGCGCACCCGGGACCGGTACGCCGTGATGGCGGTGTGCCAGGCTGCGGGCGTCCCCGCGGGCGCGGTCCAGCGCGCGCCGGACCTGGTCGAGCACGACCCGAACACGCGGCATCGCCGGCTCTTCACGACGTACAACGAGGCCGGGATCTATGGCGACTACGGCGCCGACCAGTACCCCGCGCTGGTCAACGGCGCGCGGCCGTCGGCGGCGTTCGGGGTCCGGCAACCGGGCGAGGACACGTTCGATGTCCTGGCGTCGGTGCTCGGGATGGGCGACGAGGAGATCGCCGGGCTCATGGCCGCGGGCGCGTTGTCCTGAGCCGGATCGCCTCTGCTACGCTGGTTCGACGCCGTTCGGGGAGGGATGCGTGACACTACGCCTGTATTCGACGCTGGGCCGGGAGGTGCGCGAGCTCAGGCCCGTGGCGCCGCCGGAAGTGCGGATCTACGTCTGCGGTGTCACGCCCTACGACGTCACGCACCTGGGCCACGCGTTCTCGTACGTGCAGTTCGATGCCCTCCGGCGCTACCTCCACTACAAGGGCTTCAAGCCGAAGTACGTCCAGAACATCACGGACATCGACGACGACATGATCATGGTCTCGAAGCGGCAGGGCGGGCGGCCGATCCCCGAGATCCGCGACGAGAATGACGCCATCTTCCGCGCCGACCTCGACCGCCTGAACGTGTTGCGCCCGCACGTCTACCCGCGGGCCACTGACCACATCCCGCAGATCATCGAGGCGACGGAAGCGATCATCCGGAACGGCTGCGGCTACGTGGTCGACGGCGACGTGTTCTTCGAAGCGGCCAACTTCCCTGGGTATGGCAAGCTCAACGGCGTGACCATTGCCGAGCTGGCGAAGCGCGAGAACCCCGAATCGAAGCGCGAGTGGAAGAAGCGCGGGCCGTTGGACTTCCTCCTCTGGCAGCGGACCGAGCCGGACGAGCCGAGCTGGGAGAGCCCCTGGGGCCCCGGCCGCCCGGGCTGGAGCATCGAGTGCACGGCGATGTCGACCACGCACCTGGGGTCGCAGCTCGACATCCACGGCGGGGGCAGCGACCTCGTCTTCCCGCACCACGAAAACGAGATCGCCCAGGCCGAGGTGATGACCGGGCAGGCGCCGTTCTGCGGCTTCTGGATGCACAACGGCATGCTCCAGCTCGAAGGCGTGAAGATGAGCAAGTCGCTCGGGAACCTGGTGCTGGCGCGGGTGCTGATGCAGGAGTTCGACCCGGATCACCTGCGGCTCTACCTGCTCAGCCACCACTACCGGGAGAACGCGGACTACCACTCCTACGGGCTGCCGGCGCTCGGTGCGCGCTACGAGCAGCTCATGCTTGCCGTGCGGGCCGAGTCTGCGCCCGCGGAGCCGTCGGCGGTGTTGCGAGCGAAGTGGGAAGCGGCGATGGACGAGGACTTCGGCCTGCCCCAGGCGCTCGACGTGCTGGACGAAGCGGCCGTGCGCGTGCTGCATGGCACGGCCGAGCCGGGCGAGCAGCAGCTCCTCCGCGAGGCGCTGTCGGTGCTCGGGTTCGCATTCGCCGGTTCGCCGGGGCCCGCGAACGGGCACCTCTCGCCGGACCTGTAGCCCTACGTGCCGCCACCCGGGGACGCCGCGGGCGCGACGCCCGGCGCCTGCTGTTCACGCGCCTTCCGGGAGGGCCGCGCGAAGAGTACCGCGCCGGCGGCCGCGTAGGTGAGCACGGCCGTGACGGTGAAGGGGACGGTGTAGCCGTCGGTCGCGTCGTGCAGGTAGCCGACGCCGATGGGGCCGATGCCGCTGCCCACCTGGCCGGCGAGGCTGATGAGCCCGAACACGGTGCCGAACGACACCATCCCGAAGATCTCGCCGACGAGGAGCGACTGCATCATGTAGATGTTGCCGATGGTGAGCCCGAAGACGAGCGTGAGCGCCCAGGTGGCGGCGATGTTCTCGGTGTGGACGATGACCATGATGGCGCTGGCCTGGACGACGAAGAGGACGGCCGTGAGGAGCCGCTTGTCGAGGTTGTCCGCGAAGATGCCGACGCCGAGCCGGGCGATGATGCTGCCGAGGGCGGTGACGCTGAGGGTGAAGGCGGCTTCGTTGCGCGAGCCCAGGCGCTCTTCGAGGAAGCTCACCTGGTGGATGACGTAGCCGGTCTGGGCCACCAGCACCAGCAGGAAGGCGACGAAGATGGCCCAGAAGCCGACCGTGCCCATGGCTTCGCTGCGCGTCCAGACCCGCGTCTGGGTGTCGGCGAGCGCGGGGCCGCCGGCGGCGCCGGGCGCAGGCGCCGGGTCGCCATCGGGCGAGAGGCCGAGCTCGCGGGGGTCCCAGGCGATGGCGAAGAGCGTGACTGGCAGCGACACCACCAGGACCAGCGCACCCAGGAGCGGGGTCGCGGTCTCGAGCCCGCCGGCGTCGATCAGCCGGCTCGCGAGCGGTGCGAGGAGCACGCCGCCGAGCGACACGCCCGTGAACGACACGCTCATGGCGAGCGCGCGCTTGCGGACGAACCAGCGGGTGAGGATGGCGTTCACGGCGACCGAGCTGGAGATGCCAAAGGCGATGGCGAAGACGAAGTAGACGGCGTAGAGCTGCCAGAGCTCGTTCACCAGGCCGATGAGGCCCGCGCTCACGCCGTTGATCACGCTGCCGACGATCATGAACTTTCGGGGGCCGTTCCGGTCGATGTAGGGCCCGACCACGGCGGAGGCGAGGCCGGAGACACAGAAGTAGATGGCGGGCGCCCAGCTCACCTGGGTGGTGGACCAGCCGTGCTCGTCCTTGAGCGGCTTGAGGAAGACGGGCAGCCCGTAGTACCCGACGCCGACGCCGACCAGCATCAGGAGCGAACAGGCGATCGCGATGTACCAGCCGTAGAACACGCGGTCCGGGAGGACCCGGGCGGCGAGGGGAGTGGTTCGAGTGGTGCCAACCATCGCCCGCAGTATGGCCACCGCACCGGCGGGAGGCAACGAGCCGCTTTCGGCCCCGAACGGGGTACCGCACGGCGTCGCGTTGGCCGGCGAGCTGGGCGCGCTCGGACGGTGCGGCGCATGTCACGATGTCCGTTCGGTGTGTCGTGCTCGGTGCTGGCGAACGGGCGTAGACTGTGGCGATGTCAGGAAGCATCCCGGCACCGGGGCGGGTCGAGGCGTGGCTGCGCGAGCGCCTGCCCGCGTTCGCGGCCGCGCGGGTCACGCGCGTCACCGCGCTGGATGGCGGCGCTTCGAACATTACCTGCCGGGTGGACCTCGCCGGTGCGCCGTCGCTGGTGGTGCGCGTGCAGCGGGAGCGGGGCATCTTCGAGCCGTACGACGTCCTCCGCGAGGGCGAGGTGCTTCGGCGGCTGGCGAAGTCGAGCGTGCCCGTGCCCGCGGTCATCGCGAGCGAGGCGGACCCGGCGTGGCTCGGGGCGCCGTTCATCGTGCTCGAGTACGTGAACGCGCCGCACATGGGCGTGGCCGGCCCGGAGGCGAGCTTCGCGGCGTTCGTCGCCGCGGTCGCGAACATCCACGCCCAGGACTGGCGGGCGCTTGACCTGGGCTTCCTCGGCGTGCCCGCGAGCGCGCGCGATGCGGTGCGCGGCGAGGTGACTGCGGTCGCCGCGCGCATGCCGTCGTTTGGCATCGGCGACGATGCGCGGCTGGTGGCGGCGCGCGACCTGTTGCTCGCGGCGGCGCCGGATGACGGCGAGCTGGCGCTCTGCCAGGGCGACATCAACGTCTTCAATTACCTCTTCCGCGCGGGCGAGGTGGTGTGCGTGGTCGACTGGGAGCAGGCGCGTATTGGCGACCCGCGCTCGGACATCGGGCAGCTGGTCGCGCTCGGGCACCTCAAGGGCGCGCCGTTCGGGCCGGCCGGTGCGCAGCCGTTCGTGCTGGCCTACCAGCAGGCGGCGGGCCGCGAACTGCGCAACATGGCGTACTTCCGCGCCTTCTGGCTCTGGCAGCTGGCGATCATCCACCACGGGTGGGTCGCGTTCAGCGGTTCGCAGCCGTGGTACACGCTCGACCACGTCACGGAGCTGCTCGGGCTCGCGCTCGCGGAGCTGGGCTGAGCAAACGGCTCACCCTCGTTATCGAATCGTAAACTTCACCTATTGACGCGGCTCGCGGCACTGTCTACTGTTCAGGGCAGAAAAGGAGGTGATGCGCATGGACGATCATAGTCGTAGTTCGGGTCGGATATCTGCGCTGGAGGTGACCTCCACCTAGGGCTCCGGCCTGAGGCTACGGACTTTCGGGGCCGGGAATCTACACCCGGCCCCTTCTTCTTGCCCGCGAAAACCACGATGCAGTCTCCGCCATTCCACCCCGCGCTCTTCCATTCCGCCCTCGCGACACGGCTCGTCGGGCGGTTTTTCGTGTACCGGCCGGTGGTCGAAAGCACGATGGAGCTGGCGCGGCGGGAAGCGGCGGAAGGGGCGCCGCACGGCACGCTCGTGCTCGCGGAGGAGCAGACGGCCGGGCGCGGGCGCCGGGGGCGGGCGTTCCACAGCCCCGCGGGCGAGAACCTGTACTTCACCCTGGTGCTGCGGTTGCCGTTCGAGCGGCAGCGGGTGCTGCCGGTGGCGCTGCCGCTGGCGGTGTGCCGCGCGATCGAGGCGGCGGGCGTGGATGCGCGGATCAAGTGGCCGAACGACATCTGGTCTGGCGAGCGCAAGCTCTGCGGGATGCTGATCGACGCCGAGACGGCCGACGGCGGCGCGATCGCCTACCCGGGCATCGGGATCAACGTGAACGGCGACCCGACCGGCAACCCGGAATTGCGCGACATCGCCACGAGCATCGCGCGGGAGCTCGGTGCGCCGGTGAAGCGCGAGGAGCTGCTCGCGGACATCTGCAACGAGCTCGAAGCCGCGCTGGGGATGGACGAAGCCGCACTGGTCGCCGCCTACCGGCCGCTGAACCTGCTCCTGGGGCGCGCGGTGACCGTGACGCCAGCGGGCGCCGGCGATCCCTACCCGGCGACAGCGCGGGAGATCGCGCCGGATGGCTCGCTCATCGTGGAGCTGCCGGGCGGGGGCACGGAGCTGCTCACCGCGGCCGAGGTCTCGATCCGCCCGGCCTGAGCGGCCGCGCTACTCCTCGTCCCGGTCGCGCATGAACATCTCGATGAGGTCGACGGGGATGGGGAAGACGATGGTGCTGTTGTTCTCGGCGGCCACCTCGGTCAGCGTCTGCAGGTAGCGGAGCTGGACGGTGATCGGCTCCTGGGCCATGACCACCGCGGCCTCCTTCAGGCGCTCGCTGGCCTGGTACTCGCCGTCGGCGGCGATGACCTTGGCGCGCCGTTCGCGTTCGGCCTCGGCCTGGCGGGCCATGGCGCGCTGCATCGCGGACGGGAGCTCGACGTCCTTGACCTCGACCGCGCTCACCTTCACGCCCCAGGGTTCGGTCTGGTCGTCGATGATCTGCTGGAGGCGGGAGTTGATCTGCTCGCGCTGCCCGAGCAGCTCGTCCAGGTCCGACTGGCCGAGCACCGAGCGGAGCGTCGTCTGGGCGATCTGCGACGTGGCGCGGACGTAGTCGATGACGCGGACGACGGCGAGCGTCGGTTCGAGGACGCGGAAGTAGAGCACTGCGTTGACCTTGACGGTCACGTTGTCCCGCGTGATCGCCTCCTGCGAGGGCACGTCCAGGGTCACGGTGCGGAGGTCGACCTTGACCATGCGGTCGACGATCGGGATGAGGATGAAGAGGCCGGGGCCCTTGGCGCCGATCAGGCGGCCGAGGCGGAAGATCACGCCGCGCTCGTATTCGCTGACGATGCGGACCGAGAACGGGAGTAGCGGGACGAGGAGGATCCCGCCGAGGGCGAGCAGGATGATCCGCACGATCTTCGAACCGAGGCCCGAGGGGTACTCCTCCGGTGGGAGGTCGGAAGGCTTGCCGGGAGGTGTGGTCACGTGGGCTTTTCCTCGCTCTCGATTGGCTCGACCTGCAGGCGCAGGCCGTCGGCGCCCACAATACGCACCCGGTCGCCCTCGTGTGCAGTCCCGCGGGCGAGGTGGGCGCGCCAGCGTTCGCCCTGGACGAACACGTAGCCTTCGGGCGTGAGCGGCGTGCGCACCACGGCGAGCTTGCCGAGCATCGCCGCGCTGCCGGTGGTCACGTTCAGGTTGCGCAGCCGGGCGACCGCCGCGGCCATCGAGACGAACATGCCGCCCACCACGAACACCAGGATGGCGACGAGCCAGAGCGGCGGGCGCAGCTCGGCAGGAGTGTCGCGGAAGGCGATGATGCCGCCGAGCGCGAGGGCAACGAGCCCGCCGAGCCCGAGCAATCCTCCGGGGACGAACAGCTCGGCGGCGATGAGGACGATGCCGAGTAGCATCAGGATGAGTCCGGTGGTCTCGACGGGCAGCACGCCGAAGGCCAGGAAGCCGAGCATGAGCGACACCACACCGACGATGCCGGGGAGGAACATGCCGGGGTTCATCACCTCCGCGATGATGGCGAAGAAGCCCACGGCGATGAGGATCGAGGCGATCGTCGGGTCGGCGATGATGTCGAGGAAGCGCTCCCAGACGGTCATCTCGGTGGTCACGCGCGGCGCCTCGGGCAGGCCGCGGAGGGTGACCGGCTGGCCGGGCTTGAGGTCGAAGGTGCGTCCCTCGGCCTGGGCGAGAAGGTCATCGAGGTCGTTCGCGACGTAATCGACGACGTCGAGCTCGACCGCCTCGGCCTGGTTCACGGCCTCGGCGTCGCGGACGGCGGACTCGGCCCAGTCCGCGTTCCGCTCGCGGAGGAGGGCGATGCCGCGGATGAACGCGACCGCGTCTTCCTCGACTTTGCGCCCGAGGGTGCCTTCGATGTCGCTGCCATCGGAGTTGATGGCGGAGGCGGCGCCGATCGATGTGTTCGGGGCCATGACGGCGAGGTGTCCGGCCATCGTGATGAACGTGCCCGCGCTGGCCGCGCGACCGCCGGGCGGGTAGACGTAGATGGCGATCGGGACATCGGCGGATTCGATGCGCTGGACGATATCGCGCATCGAGCTGTCGAGCCCGCCGGGCGTGTCCAGTTCGATGACGACGAGCTTCGCCTCGCTGTCTTCGGCGCGGTCGATCCCGCGGTCGATGTAGCGGTCGAGGATGGGCCCGACGCTGGTGTCGACCTTCAGGATGTGGACGGCGTCGCGCTCGGTCTGCTCGGAACAGGCGACCAGCAGCCCCAGGCTCACGAGGAGGAGCCCGAAGGCGACACGTATTCGCCGGGCGAACAAGAGGTCCATCAACCCAGTATACGTTCGCGGGGATGTGTCCCGATGGGCGGCGGCGGCTGAACCAAGCGGAGGGATGGGATATCGTTCAGACGTGACCTTCGACGAGATCTGCGAACTGACCGCCGCGCGCAAGCGGGAGATGCCCGAAGGGTCGTCCACGGCCGAGCTCTTTCGCGGCGGCCCCCACGCCATCGGCAAGAAGCTCGTCGAAGAGGCCGCCGAGAGCTGGATGGCGGCGCGCTACGAGACGCCGGACGCGCTCGCGGGCGAGCTCGCGCAGGTGCTCTACTACGTGGCCTGCATGATGGCCGAGAAGGGCCTGCGGCCCGAAGATGTGTATCGCACGCTATGATCAAAGTCGCTCTCCCGAATAAGGGCGTCCTCTTCGAACCGACGCTCGACCTGCTTTCGTCCTGTGGCTACCGGGCTGCCCGCGTGGGCGGCGCGCTTTCCGTGTTCGACCACGAAAACGACGTCGAGTTCTACTTCCTCCGGCCGGGCGACATCCCGCTCTACGTCTCGAACGGCATCCTCGATGCCGGGATCACGGGCAAGGACTTCGTCGCGGAGAAGGGCCAGGACCCGTCGCTGCTGCTGGACCTGAACTACGGGCATTCGCGGCTCTGCGCGGCGGTGCCGGTGGATTCGAAGGTGACCACGCTGGATGACGTGGCGTCGCTCCGGATCGCGACTTCGCTGCCCACCATCGTGCGCGGCTACTTCCAGGGCCGGGAGATGGCGCTGGTGGAGCTCGAAGGCGCGGTCGAGATCTCGGTCCAGCTCGGCATCGCCGAGGCGGTGATCGACGTCGTCGACACGGGGCGGACGCTCACCGAGGCGGGCCTCCGGGTCATCGGCGAACCGCTCTTCCGTTCGAACGCGGCGCTGTACGCGAACCGGGGCCATGAGGAATCGGCCCAGGTGCTGACGATGCGCACGCGGATGGAGGGCAAGCTCGTCGCGCAGGAGTACCGGATGGTGGAGTACGACGTGCCGGCGGCGACGCTGGCGACGGCGTGCGCGATTACGCCGGGGATCGAGTCGCCGACGGTTTCGCCGCTGCGCACGGAGGGGTGGTATTCGGTGAAGGCGATGGTGCGAAAGCGCGAGGCGCACCGCATCATGGATGAACTGTCGCGCATCGGCTGCAAGGGCATCCTGCTGACGAGCATCGAGAGCGCGCGGATATAGTTCCGCCCCAGGACACACGCGGAGGACCCCCACATGCCGCCGATCACGCTCCACATGGTGCTCGCCCGGAACATCGCCCGGGACCTGGGCATGCCGCAGCTGCCCCAGAACGACGGGCACTACCTGCTCGGCGCGACGACGCCGGACATCCGCGTGCTCACCCGGCAGGACCGCCAGAGCACGCACTACTTCGACCTCAACGGGCCGGACCACCAGGACTCGGTGGCGATGTTCCTCGCGGAGCACGGGCACCTGGCGGCGCCGGAGAACCTGAACGACCCGACGCGGGCCTGGGCCTGCGGCTACATCAGCCACCTGGTGATGGACGAGCAGTACATCACCGGCATCTTCCGGCGGTTCTTCGCGGACGAGGACGCGCTCGGCGGGAAGATGCGCGCGGGCGTGATGGACCGGCTGCTCCAGTTCGACCTCGACCGCGTGTACGGGAACGACGTGGAGCTCACCCGCGAGGTGTGCGACGCGCTCGCCTGCACGGTGGCGGACATCGAATCCGGGTTCATCGACCACGAGACGATGGAGAAGTGGCGGAAGGTCTCGCTCGACGTGATGTCGAAGGACATGGACTGGGACCGGATGCGTAGCATGATCTTCAACCACCTGCGCTTCAGCGGGCTCAAAGAAGGGGAGACGATGACGTCGTTCCTCGACTCGCTCCCGGAACTGCTCGATGAGACAATCGCGCACATCACGAGCGCCGAGGTGGACGGATTCGTCCAGCGCTCTTCGGAAGCCGCCGCCAAGGCGATCGAGAGGTACCTGGGATGCGGATAATCCGCAGCGCTGAAGAAGGCCGCCGCACGCTCCTGACCCGCCGCCCGCTGGAGGGCGATGACCTGCCGATGGAGATGCGCGAGACGATCTTCCGCGCCTTCGGCCAGGAGCTCAGCCCCGACGAGGTGGTACGGCGTGTCATCCGCGATGTGCGCGAAGACGGCGACAACGCGGTCAACTACTACAACAGCAAGTTCGACGGCGCGCAGACCACGGACCTGCGGGTGACGGGCGACGAGATCCGGGCGGCGTACGACGCGATCCCGGGCGACGTTGTCGAGGCGCTGCGCTTCGCCGCCGAACGGGTGCGTACGTACCACGAGCAGCAGCTCCGCAGCGCGCGCATGGACTTCAACCTGAACGGCCTCGGGCAGGTGACGCGGGCCATCGAGAAGGTGACGGTGTACGTGCCGGGCACGCGGGCGCCCCTGCCGAGCACGGTGCTCATGTGCGCCATCCCGGCGCGCGTGGCGGGCGTCGAGCAGCTCTACCTCACGAGCCCGGTCCTGCCGGATGGCACCGTGCCGCCGGTGAAGCTGGTCGCGGCCGACATCGCCGGGGTGGACGGCGTGTTCAAGGCGGGCGGCGCCCAGGGCGTGGCCGCAGCCGCGTATGGCACCGAGACTGTCCCGAAGGTGGACAAGATCTGCGGGCCCGGCGGGCTCTTCGTCACCATCGCCAAGAAGCAGGTGTTCGGCGATGTCGGCATCGACGCGATCTACGGCCCGACCGAGACGATCGTCATCGCCGACGAGAGCGCGGACCCCGAGCTCGTCGCCGCGGACCTGCTGGCGCAGGCCGAGCACGACGCGCTCGCGAGCCCGATCCTGCTCACGCCGTCGCACTACCTCGCGGACGAGGTGAACGCAGCCGTCGAACGGCAGCTGCGGACGATGGAGCGGGCGAAGATCGCGCGGGCGTCGCTGGAGAACCGCGGCGGCTGCATCCTGACGAACGACATCGACCACGCGATCGAGCTCTCGAACTTCTACGCGCCGGAGCACCTCTGCCTCGCGGTGGAGCAGCCGATGGCCTACGCGATGAAGGTGAAGAACGCGGGCGGCCTCTTCCTTGGCGAATCGTCGCCGGAGGCGCTGGGCGACTACACGGCGGGCCCGAGCCACACGATGCCGACCGGCGGCAGCGCGCGCTGGAGCTCCCCGCTGAGCGTATCGGACTTCCTGAAGACGACGGCCGTGGTAAACCTGCCCGGCGACATCGTGGAGGACCTGGCGCGGGCGGCCGCGATTATCGCGCGCGCCGAGGGGCTGGGCGGCCACGCGCACGCCGCCGAACGCCGCGTCCAGGGCCGCTGATGGGCGGCCGGGACGTCCGCCGCTACTTCCGCGCGGACTTCGACGACCTCGAGGAATACGTTCCGGTCAAGCCGCTCGACGTGCTGGCGGCGGAGATTGGCGTGCCCGTGGGCGAGCTGGTCAAGCTCGACGCGAACGAGAACCTCTACGGGCCGATCCCGGAGATCCGGGAGGCCGTGGCGAACGCTGACCTGCACATCTACCCCGACCCTGGGCAGACGGCCCTGCGCGCGGCCATCGCGGAGTACGTGGGCTGCGCTCCGGAGCAGGTGGTCGCGGGGTCCGGCGCCGACGACCTGCTCGACGTGCTCATCCGCGTGACGATGCCGGCGGCGGTGGTCAACGCGCCGCCGACGTTCGGGATGTACGGCTTCCTCGCGAAGCTGAGCCGGGCCCGGGTGATCGATGTCCCCCGCCGCGCGGACTTCGGGATCGACGTGCACGGCGTGGAGCACGCGGTCGCGGAGGGCGCGCAGCTCCTCTTTCTCACGTCGCCGAACAACCCGACGGGGAACGCGCTGAGCAGTGCCGAGCTCGAGGCGCTGTGCGAGCTCGATGCGCTGGTCGTGGTCGACGAGGCCTACATCGAGTTCGGCGGCGAATCGGCGGTTCCGCGCATCGCGGAGTATCCGAACCTGGTAATCCTGCGCACGTTCAGCAAGTGGGCCGGGCTCGCGGGGCTCCGCGTGGGCTACAGCATCAGCCACCCGGACCTGGCGGCGGCGATGATGGCGATCAAGCAACCGTACAACGTCAACGTCGCGGGCGACGTGGCCGCGCGCACCGCACTCGCGCACCGCGCCGAGATCTTCGAGACGGTGCGCTGCATGGTGGCCGAGCGGGACCGGATGGCGGGCCTGGTTGGCGGGCTGGGTTGGCTGAAGCCGCTGCCGTCGTGCGCGAACTTCGTCCTTTTCGAAGTGCACGGGCGCCCGGCAGCGGACGTGGCCGCCGGGCTGCGGCGGCAGGGCGTGCTAGTGCGGTACTACAGCCGGTCCGAGCTGGCGAACTACATCCGCATCAGCGCGGGCCGGCCGGAGGACACGGACAGGCTCATGGCCGCGTTGCGGGCGCTGGGGTAGTTCCCGGCGTCAGGCGGTGCAGCCGTTCGCGAGGAGTGCGTCCGCGTCGGCGGAGGTGGCGCCGGGCACCTGCGCCATCTCCGCACCGTAGAGGTGCCAGCCGAGCTCATCGAATGGCCGGATGTTCGCGCGGCGGGCGTCGTATGTGCCACAGAAGACCGTGGTCGTGCCGTCGTCGAGGGTCGACACCAGTACGGCGGGCACGGTCGCGAAGAGCGAGCCGGCGGCGCCGCCCTGCTGCGCGTCGCCGACGTGGATGTCGACATCCGCCGTCTGCTCGAAGCCGGCAGCGAACTCGGGGTAGGTCTGGCCGGATGCGGCGCCGGCGCCTTCCCAGTAGCTGAAGGCGGTCGCGAGGTCGCCGGCAGCGATCGCATCCCCGTAGGCGGCGATGAGGGTGGCCGGGTCGGTCAGCTCGGACGGGAGCCCGGACGGCGGGGACACCTCTTCGATTTCGGCGGCGGTGATTCGCCAGCCGTCGCCCTCGTCCTGGACGGTGTAGACGCCCCGGTACTCGACGACGGCCTGGGTGGATTCACTCACGGTTTCGATGGCGCGCACGACGACCTGGACTTCGCCCGGCGCCGCAACGCCCGTCACCAGCGGGACAGTGCGCTCGGTCGTGAGGAAGCCTTCGGCGAAGTCGTATGCGGACTGGCCGGATGCGGCGCCGCCGTCGGCCCAGAGCGCGTACGCTGCCGCGTAGTCGCCGTCGTTGATGGCGCGGTAGTAGCGCAGGACGACGGCGACCGCCTCCGGCGAGACCTGGCCCGCGGGTGGCGTGGCCGTCTGGGTGGCGGCCGGCGTCGTTGGCGAGCTGGTTGGCGTCGCCTGGGGTGTCGGTGAGGTCACGGCACTCGCCGTCGGTGTCGGCGAGCTGGCGTCCGTGGGCGGGTCGTCCGAGCCGCCACAGGCTGCTGCAACGAAACAGAATGCCCCTGCTGGAATCATCCACGTTCGGTGTTTCATGCGTCCTCCTCCCCGATTCGGGCGGCGCGGGTTCGCGACCCCTCTTTCATCCTGACGCATGTGGGTATGCCCGTGGTTCCTCGAAGGTAAATACCGTGGGCGGGAGGAGAAGGCCTTTCCATGGTGCGCCGGGCAAAGGAAAAGGGCCCACTACTGTGGGCCCCGTGGGGTTCGTGCCGTTGGTAGAGCGTGCTAGACGGCGCACTCGCCTTCGCCGCGCTGCATCTGGTAAAGGTCCAGCTTGCCCCAGTCCATGAACATGCCCTTGTTGTCGTCGGTGAACTCGCCGGGCAGCGTGAGGTCCTCGATGGCGCCTTCCAGCGGCTTCGGGCCGACGCGGTCGAAGTACTGGTTGAACGTCTCCGTGCCGTTGCGCTGGGCCTGGTAGAGGTTCAGCACGCGCTCGACGGCGTCGGGGGCGCGCTTGGCCGGGATGCGGACCTTGAGCTGGGTCGCGAGCCGGAACTCGCCATCGTCGTAGCCGCCGGCGACGAACATGTGGTAGGCCGGGAGCTGCGCTTCGCCGACCTTCATCGTCGCACCGTGGAACCCGATGGTGGCGATGTGGTGCTGGCCGCAGCTGTTCGGGCAGCCGCTCATTTTGATATGGACCTTCTTCGTGAGGTCGTCTTCGATGTTCATGGACTCGACCTTTGCCTGGATGGCGGCGTTGAGGCCCATGGAGCTGGTGATGCCGAGCTTGCAGCTGTCGGTGCCGGGGCAACTGACGACGTCGGTCACGGTGTTCGCGCCGGCATCGGCGAGGCCGAGGTCCCGGAGGCGCTTCCACACCTCGTAGAGGCTCTCGTCGCGCACCCAGCGGAGGACGATGTTCTGGTGGATTGTGGTGCGGGCGGTGGGCCCGGAGTAGTCGCGCATGACCTGGGCGAGGCCGCGGAGCTGCTCGGGCTTGAGGTCGCCGCGGGTGACCTTGACCTCGACCGTCGAGAAGCCCTGCTGGCGCTGGCGGCGGACGTTGGCGGTGACGAACTGGGTGAACTCGCGCATGTCGCCGTTCGGCTGGTCGTACACGGGGCGCTTGGCCGGCGCGGCCGCTTCTTCGTCGAAGATGTAGAGGTACCGGTCGGGGCGGAAGTCCTTGCCCTGGGCCCAATCGCCCTGGAGCTCTTCGTCGACCATGCGGAGAAACTCGGCGCCGCCCACGCGCTCGACCAGGAACTTGAGGCGGGCCTTGTTCCGGTTCTTCCGGAGCTCGCTCGCCTTTTCGAAGATGCGGACGACCGCTTCGGAGACCTTGAGGTAGTCGTCGACGCTCACGAAGTCGCGGATGACGAGCGCTTCGCGGGGCATGGTGCTGAGGCCGCCGGCACCGACGATCTTGAAGCCCTTCACGCCGCCGTGGACGCGGGGGATGAAGCCGAGGTCGTGGAGGCCGGTGATCGCGTTGTCGTCATCCGTGGCGCTGAAGGCGACCTTGAACTTGCGCGGGAGGAGCTGCGAGAGCGGGTTTCGCAGCCAGTAGCGGGCAAAGGCGCCGGCGTAGGGCGTCGGGTCGAAGAGCTCGCCCTCCTGGAGCCCGGCCCAGGGGTCGCCGGTCACGTTGCGGACGGTGTTGCCGCAGGCTTCGCGCGTGGACAGGCCAGCCTTGCCGAGGACCCGGAGCGAATCCGCCGCCTTCGAGAGCGGGATGTGGTGGATCTGGAAGTTCTGGCGGGTGGTGATGTGGGCCTTGCGCAGGGGCGCGAAGCGGTCGGCCACCTCGCCGAAGGCGTCGAGCTGGTCGGCCGTGACGCCGCCGAAGGGGAGCTTGACGCGGAGCATCTGGACGCCGGGCTGGCGCTGGCCGTAGACGCCCTGCTTCAGGCGGAAGCCGATAAAGGTCGCCTCGTCGGGCCACTCACCGTTCAGGAAGCGGATGGCCTCCGTCGAGAAGTCCTCGAGCTCCTTTTCGAGCACGGGCAACACGCGGTCGGGCGCGTTCGTGTAGACGATGGTTTCGACGTCGGGCATGCGGGGCTCCTGGCGGGGGATGACGGCAAACTAGAGCGACTTTATCAACAATTGTCGGTTGCCGGCAACAGCCGTTGTTGATAAAGTCGAGCAATCCACTCATCTTTCCGGTGTTGACGCGTGACTGCTGCCCCGCCTGCCCCCGAAATCGACTACGACGCGCTCAACGCGCGGTTCGAACAGGCCGACCCGCGGGAGATCGTCCGCTGGGCGGTCGAGACCTTCGGCGAAGGGCTCTCGGTCGGCGCGAGCTTCGGCGGCGCGAGCGGGATGGCGATCCTCCACATGGTCGCGCAGCTCAAGCCGGACGTGCACGTCTTCGTCCTCGATACGGATTACCTGTTCGAAGAGACGCACGAGAACATGCGCCAGTCAATCCCGGCGCTGGGCCTGCAGAACGTGAACGTCTACAAGTCGAAGCTGACGCACGAAGAGCAGGCGGCGCAGTACGGCTCGGCGCTCTGGATGCGGGACCCGGACCTCTGCTGCGAGTTGCGCAAGATCGAGCCGAACCGCCGGGCGCTGGAGGGCAAGACCGCCTGGGTGTCCGGCCTGCGGCGCGACCAGTCCGAGGGGCGCAGGGACACGCCGATCGTCGCGTGGAACCAGAAGTTCGGCGTCGTGAAGCTGAACCCGCTGGCGAACTGGGACGAGAAGCAGACGTGGGCCTACATCGCGGCGAACAAGATCCCGTACAACGTCATGCTCGACCAGGGCTACGCGAGCATCGGCTGTTACAACTGCACGCTGCCCGGCGTCCAGGGCCGCGCCGGCCGCTGGGCCGGGTTCGACAAGGAAGAATGCGGGCTCCACACCTGAGCCCCGACCGACCCGATCCCCCGGAAAGGACCAACGCTCCCGCCGTATGACCCACGAAAAGGGCTTTGTCATCTGGTTGACCGGACTCTCCGGCGCTGGCAAGTCGACGCTTACGGACGCGCTTGCCCCGGTCCTGCGCGAGCGAGGGCTGCGCGTGGAGGTGCTCGACGGCGACGTCGTCCGCGAGAACCTTTCGAAGGGGCTCGGCTTCAGCAAGGAAGACCGGGACACGAACATCCTGCGCATCGGGTTTGTGGCGAACCTGCTCGCGCGGAACGGCGTTGCCGTGATCACGGCCGCTATCTCGCCGTATCGGGCGACGCGTGACGCCAACCGCCAGCTCATCGAGGCGGATGGCTCGGTGTTCATCGAGACCCATCTCGCGGCGACGCTCGAAGAGTGCGAGGCGCGCGACGTGAAGGGCCTCTATGCGGAGGCGCGGGCCGGCCGGCGCACCGGCTTCACGGGCATCGACGACCCGTACGAGGCGCCGCTGCGCGCGGAGCTCGTCGTGCCCACGGGAAGCGAGCCGCTCGATGGCTCGGTCGGGCGGGTAGTGGCGTACCTGGAGTCGCGCGGGCTGCTCCCGGCGCGCGAAATGGCCGCCGCGGGGGCCGTGCGATGACCTCACTGGAATTGCTTCACGCGACCGCCGATGCGGGGCTCGAGGACCTCGAAGCCGAGTCGATCTACATCATGCGCGAGGTTGCGGCCGAGTTTGAGCGCCCCGTGCTGCTCTTCTCGGGCGGCAAGGACTCGATCGTGCTCCTCCGGCTCGCGGAGAAGGCGTTCTGGCCGGCGAAGTTCCCCTTCCCGGTGATGCACGTCGACACGGGCCACAACTTCCCCGAGGTCATCGAGTTTCGCGACCGGCGGGTCGAGCAGCTCGGCGCGACGCTGGTGGTGGCGTCGGTCCCGGCGGCGATCGAGCGCGGCGAACTGGTCGAGGAGCGCGGCCCGCGTGCCTCGCGCAACCGCCTCCAGACGCCGGTGCTGCTCGAAGCGATCGCCGCGAACCAGTTCGACGCGGCAATCGGCGGGGCCCGCCGCGACGAAGAGAAGGCGCGCGCGAAGGAGCGCGTGTTCTCGTTCCGCGACGAGTTCGGGCAGTGGGACCCGCGCAACCAGCGGCCGGAGCTCTGGCACCTGTTCAATGGCATGCACGTCCGCGGCGAGCACATGCGCGTGTTTCCGCTTTCGAACTGGACCGAGCTCGACGTCTGGCGCTACATCGAGCGCGAGTGCATCGAAGTGCCGTCCATCTACTTCGCGCACGAACGCGAGGTGTTCGAACGCGATGGGATGCTGATGGCCGTCAGCGAATACCTGCCGCTGCTCCCGCAGGAGAAGGCGTTCATGGCCTCGGTGCGGTATCGCACGGTGGGCGACATGACCTGCACGGCGGCGGTGCGATCCACCGCCACCGCCCTCCAGGACGTGGTCGCCGAGATCGCGACGACGCGCATCACGGAACGCGGCCAGAGCCGCGCGGACGACCAGTTCTCCGAAGCCGCGATGGAAGACCGCAAGCGCGAGGGGTACTTCTGATGGACCTCCTCCGAATCTCCACGGCCGGCTCGGTCGACGACGGCAAGAGCACGCTCATCGGGCGGCTCCTCTACGACTCGAAGCAGGTGTTCGAAGACACGATGGTCAGCATCCAGCGTGCGAGCAGCGCGCAGGGACTGGACGAGGTGAACCTCGCGCTGCTGACCGATGGCCTCCGGGCCGAGCGCGAGCAGGGCATCACGATCGACGTGGCCTACCGGTATTTCGCCACGCCGAAGCGGAAGTTCATCATCGCGGATTCGCCCGGGCACGTGCAGTACACGCGGAACATGGTGACCGGTGCGAGCACCACGCAGCTGGCGCTCATCCTGGTCGACGCGCGCAAGGGTGTGATCGAGCAGACGCGGCGGCACACAGCAATCGTCTCGCTGCTGGGCATCCGCCACGCCGTGCTCTGCGTGAACAAGATGGACCTGGTGGACTGGTCCGAGGCGCGGTTCCGCGAGATCGAAGCGGAGTACCGCGCCCTCACGAGCGGCCTCCACCTCGACAACGTGACCATCCTGCCTATGGCGGCGGTGACCGGCGAGAACGTCGTCGAACGCGGCGAGCACATGCCCTGGTTCAGCGGGCCGTCGCTGCTGCATTTCCTCGAAGAGGTGGACGTGCCCGACCCGGCGCGCCATGCCGGGCTTCGGTTCCCGGTCCAGAACGTGCTGCGCCCGCAGGTCGACGAGTTCCACGACTACCGCGGCTACGCCGGCACGGTCATGGCCGGCGAGGTGCGGGTCGGCGAGGAGGTCACCGTGCTGCCGCTCGGTGTCCGGACGCGCGTGGCGGCGATCGACCGGTTCCAGGAGTCGCTCCCGGCGGCGGGCAGCGGGGAGGCGATCGCGATCCGGCTCGCCGACGACCTCGACGTGGGGCGGGGCTCGATGATCGTCGATGCTGCGCAGCCGGCGCTGATGGCGAAGCGGTTCACGGCCGACCTGTGCTGGATGAGCGAGAGCGTGACGCTGCGGCCGCGCCAGCAGTACTGGATCAAGCACACCACGCGGCGGGTGCGCTGCATGGTCGAGTCGATTGACGACCGCCTGGACGTGACGAACTACGAGCGCCAGGCGGCGCCGTCCGAGCTCGTCCTGAACGATATCGGCCGCGTGACCGTGAAGCTCCTCGAACCGATCTTCCCGGACCCCTACACGGTTAGCCGGGACACGGGGAGCTTCATCCTCATCGACCCGAATACGCGGCACACGGTCGCGGCGGGGATGGTGCGAGAAATCGACGCCGAGAGCGCGGTTCGTGCCGGCGGATAGCGGCGGCGAGGCCTCGGCGGTCCCCCTCGCCGACGCCTCCCACGCGGGTGAACCAGCTGCGGACGGTGACAACGTGCCGTGGCGCCCGGCGATATCGAGCGTCGCGGTGCTCTACCGGTCCGCGGCGGCGCTCGGCGGCATCTTCTTCTTCATCCTGGCCCTGCAGACGATCAAGTCGGGCGCGGGCGAGATCGTCCCGATCATCGAGCGGATCGACGTTGCGGGGCCGCTGAACGCGGTCGGCTTCGGGTGGCTGTTCGCGTACATAACGCTCAGCGGGTCGCCGGTGGCGGCAATCGGCATCTCGCTCCTCGCGGGCGGGGTGTTCAGCGAGGCGGAAGCGTTCGCCGTGGTGGGCGGTTCGCGCCTGGGGGCGTCGTTCATCGTGCTGGCGGTCGGGTTCCTGGCGTATCGCCGGGGCCGGCGCAGCGCGGACGGCCTGGTGATCGGCGTGATCGCGCTGCTCACCACGTTCACGACACAGGGCCCGGCGATCCTGCTCGGTCTCGTGCTGTTGAAGACGGGGTGGCTCCACAACGTCCAGTTCGACACGCCCACCGGGCTGCTCGACATGATCGACAGCGTCTACGGCCCGCCCGTGGACGCGCTCGATGCGGTCCTGCCCGGGGTGCTGCTGTTCGTTGGCGGCGTGCTCATCCTGCTGGGGAGCTTCTGGCTGTTCGACCGGGCGCTGCCACAGCTCGAAGGCGAAGCGCAGGGCATCGCGCGGATGCTCGACTTCCTCCACCGGCGCCCGCTGATGTTCCTGATGGGCTGCCTGGTCACGCTCACGACGCTGAGCGTCTCGATTTCGATTACGGTGCTGGTGCCGCTGGCGCTCAAGGGGTACATCCGCCGCGACCACATCATCCCCTACGTGATGGGCGCGAACATCACGACGTTCGTGGACACGCTGTTCGCGTCGGTGCTGCTGGGCGGGGACGCGGCGTTCACCGTGGTGCTCACGGAGATGATCTCGGTGGCGCTGATCTCGGTGGCGCTGCTGGCGTTCGCATACGGGCCGTACTCGCGGACGGTGCTGGCCGGGAGCCGGTGGGCGACGGCGAGCCCGCGCCACCTGGGCATCTTCCTGGCGTGCATCGTGGCGGTGCCGGCGGTGCTGCTGTTCGTGTGAGTGCGGTGGGCGTGGGGATCGGGCTGACGTGGGCGATGGGTGCCTGGGCGGCGCGCGAGCGCTTGCTTACGCGCTACTGACTGGCGTGCCGGTTCGCAGCGGCCAGCCCGCGGACGGTGGGCTGATGCGGGCGATGGGTGCCTGGGGCGCGCGGGCGCTCGCTTACGCGCGCGCTACTGACTGGCGTGCCGGTTCGCAGCGGCCAGCCCGCTGACGGTGGGCTGATGCGGGCGATGGGTGCGTGGGGGGCGCGAGCGCTTGCTTACGCGCGCGCTACTGACTGGCGTGCCGGTTCGCAGCGGCCAGCCCGCGGACGGTGGGCTGATGCGGGCGATGGGTGCCTGGGGCGCGCGGGCGCTTGCTTACGCGCGCGCTACTGACTGGCGTGCCGGTTCGCAGCGACAGCCCGCGACGGTGGGCTGGTGCGGGTGATGGGTGCCTGGGGGGCGCGGGCGCTTGCTACGCGCGCGGCTCGGATGAGGCGTCGATGCGGGCGGTGATGGCGCCCTGATTAGCGGCCCGTCATCCGGCGGGCGTCGAGCAGGCGGTCGAGGTCGGCCTCCGGGAGCACGCCGGACGCGCGCGCGACCTCGCGAATCGACCGGCGGGTGCGGAAGGCCTCGTTCGCCAGCTCGGCGGTGCGGTCGTAGCCGATGACCGGGGCGAGCGGGGTTGCGATGCTCAGGCCTTCTTCGACCATCCGCGGGCCGTTCTCGGTCGCTTCGAGGCCGTCGATGCACTTCGTGGCGAAGATCGTGGCGGCGTTGGTCAGCAGCTCGATGGACTGGAGCAGGTTGTAGGCGGCGACCGGGAACATCGTGTTCAGCTCGAAGAAGCCCCACTGGCCGGCCATCGCGATGGTCGCGTCGTTCCCGACGACCTGGGCGGCAACCTGGATCACCGACTCCGGGATCACCGGGTTCACCTTGCCGGGCATGATCGAGCTGCCCGGCTGGAGCGCCGGGAGGGCGAGCTCGTAGAGCCCCGCGCGCGGGCCGCTGCCCATCAGCCGGATGTCGTTCGCGACCTTGACCAGCGAGACCGCCAGGCCGCGCAGGGCCGCGCTGGCGTCGACGACTGCGTCGATCGTGCTCTGGGCCTGAAAGTGGTTGGTGGTCTCGCGGAGCTGCAGGCGCAGGGACTCGGAGAGGTACGCCAGCGTCCGGCCCGCGAACTCTGGGTGCGTGTTCACGCCCGTACCGACCGCCGTGCCGCCGAGAGGCACCTCGCGGAGCGATTCGCATGCGAGGGAGAGGCGCCGCCGGGCGCGCTCGACCTGTCCCGCGTAGCCCGTGAACTCCTGGCCCAGGCGGATGGGCGTCGCGTCCATCAGGTGCGTACGGCCGGTCTTCACGACACCATCGAACGCTGTCGCCTTCGCGGAGAGCGAGCTCTCCAGGCGGTAGAGCGCGGGCAGCAGGCCGTGCTGGATGGCGGTGAGGCCGGCCACCTGCATCGTCGTCGGGATCACGTCGTTCGACGACTGGCCCTTGTTCACGTGGTCGTTGGGGTGGATGGGGTTGTACGTGCCCTTCGGCCCCCCGCCGAGGAGCTCGTTCGCGCGGTTCGCGATGACCTCGTTGGCGTTCATGTTGGTCGATGTGCCGGAACCCGTCTGGAACACGTCGACGATGAACTCGCCGTCCCACCGCCCGTCCGCCACCTCGCCCGCCGCGGTCACGATCGCCTCGGCCAGCTCGCCGTCGAGCACGCCGAGGTCCCGGTTCGCGCGGGCGGCGCTTCGCTTCAGGAGCGCGAGCGTGCGCAGGAACGCGCGCGAAAGGCGGAGGCCGCTCACCGGGAAGTTCTGCGCGGCCCGGGCGGTGTCGATGCCATAGTAGGCGTCCGCGGGCACGTCGAACGCGCCGATGGCATCGTGCTCGGTCCTGGTGGCGGGGGAGGCGGTTGGTTCCATCCCTCCACTCTAGCACCGGGGCCGGAAGGCGCGGCCGGGCGCTCGAACGGGCGCCCGGCTAGCCCACGAAGACCTGGAGCTCTCGCGTCCGCGGACCGTCGAATTCGCAGAAGTAGAGGCCCTGCCACCGCCCGAGGCCGAGCTGCCCATCGACCCACGGCACCTGCACGGATGGCCCGACGAGCGACGCCTTGATGTGCGCGTCGCTGTTCCCTTCGGCGTGCCGGAAGCCGGCGTCGCTCGGGACCAGCCGCTGGAGGAACGCGACCATGTCGTGCTGGACGTCCGGGTCGGCGTTCTCGTTGATGGTCACGGCCGCGGTGGTGTGCGGCACGAACAGCGTGACGATGCCATCGTTGGCGGCGCCCGCGGCCAGGGCGTGCGCCACCTCGCGGGTGACCTCGATGAGCTCCTCCCGGCGGCCGCTGCGGACGCGAATGGTCGCCCGGAACATCAGGCGAGGTTCAGACCATCGAGAAACTCGAGCACCGCCGCGTTGAACGCCGCCGGCTGGTCGATGTTCGCGGCGTGGCCGGCACCGGGGATGACGGCGAGCTTCGCCCCGGGGATCTTCGCGGCCATGTACTGCGACGCATTGATGAACGGAGTGTCGTTTGCGCCGACCAGCACGAGCGTGGGCACGCGGATGTGTTCGAGCGAGTCGATCGCCCGCGAGTCCACCTGCGCGAGCATGCCCCGGGCTGCGTGGGCGAGGCCCTGCGCCGAGCGATGGCGCGCGACCAGCACCTCCGCGCTCGCGCCCATGGCGGCCAGGCCGTTCTGTTCGAAGTTCTGTGCGCGCTGCATCGCCGTCTCGTTCCAGGCGGCGCGCGGCTCGTCCTTGCGGTAGCCGGGGCCGCAGTCGAAGAGCATGAGCGCGGCCACGCGGTCCGCGTACTTGAGGTTGAAGGCGAGCGACATGTAGCCGCCGAGCGACAGCCCGCCGATGACCGCCTTCGGCGCGCCGACGTGGTCCAGCAGGGCCGCCATGTCGTCGACCGTCTTCGCCTCGGAATACATCGCCGGGTCGTCCGGGCTGTCGGTCTGGCCGTGGCCGCGCATGTCCCAGGTGATGAGCCGGTACTTCGCGCCGACCGGCTCGACCTGGCCGCGCCACATCTCGAGCGTGGCGCTGTAGCCGTGCGTGAGCAGCACCGGGAAGCCGGAGCCGTGGGTTTCGTAGGCGATCTCGATGCCGTTGAGCTGTGCGCTGGTCATGTGTCCTGTCCCTCCTCTGCTGGCCGCTCGGGACAGCCGGCACAGCGCGCGAACGCCGTGTCCGGTGTGCGGCAGGCGACGCCGGCCGCGACGAGCTCCCCTCGCAGGCGCCACAAGGGTAGACCAACCACGCAGCAGTAGCACCCATCGAGCGCGGCCACCGTGGGTACGTCTTCGTCCTGGATCGCATAGCTCCCGGCCTTGTCCAGCGGGCGGCCGCTCGCGACATAACCGGCGATGGCGTCGTCCGGGAGCGTGGCCAGCGTCACGCCGGCCTCGCTCCACCCGCACGCGGCATCGCCGTCCGAGACGACGGCCACACCCGTGACGACGACATGCCGGCGGCCGCGCAGGGCGCGCAGCATCTCCGCGGCTTCTTCCGGCGAGCCCGGCTTGCCGTAGGGCCGCGTCCCATCGTGCACGATCGTGTCCGAGCCGATGACCACGGCGCCGGGATGGGCCTGTGCCACCGCGCGCGCCTTCGCCTCCGCGAGCCGTACTGCGTCCGCGTGGGGGTCGCCGGTCATGGTCTCGTCGACATCGGAGGGGACGACGTCGTACTCGTCGATGAGCGCGGTGAGCAGCTCGCGCCGCCGGGGTGAGGCCGAGGCGAGGATGACGCGGGTCATGGGGCCGCCGGGTCGGCGAGGGAGAGGCGCGCCACACATTCGATGTGTCCCGTCTGCGGGAACATGTCGAGCGGCGTGACGCGGTCCACCTGGTAGCCGCTGTCGACGAGGATGCGGAGGTCGCGCGCGAGCGTGGCCGGGTTGCACGACACGTACACGACGACCGTCGGCCGGAAGCGTCCGATGGCGTCGAGGACCTGGGGCATGCAGCCGGGCCGTGGCGGGTCGAGCAGGATCGCGTCCGGTGCGCGTTCGAGCAGCGGCAGGAGGTCCTCGACCTTGCCGGCGCGCATGTCCACGTTCGGCGTCTGCTCGATGTTCACGAGCGCGTCCTTCGCGGCGCTGTGCGACTCCTCGATCGCGATCACGCTCTCGAAGCGGTCGGCGAAGATGACCGCGAACGTGCCGACGCCGGCGAAGGCGTCCACGAGCAGCTCGCCGCGGGCGGGGAGGGCCTCGCCGACCAGGCGGACCATCTGCTCCGCCTGCGCGCTGTTGACCTGGAAGAACGCCGATGCGCTGACCACGAACCGCCGGCCGCCGAGCTCCTCCACGTAGGCCTTCTGCCCCGTCTCGGCTTCGAGGCCGGCGATCTGCGGCTGCACGAGCGAGCTCTCCGTGGCGGCACAATGCCGAACCTGGATCTGGTGCAGCCCGGCGCCGCGCCCCTGCAGCCGGGGCAGCGTCGCGTTGACCCACGGGTCGGCGATGGGGCAGCGGTCGACCTTGAGCAGGCCGCGCCCGCGGCGGCTGATGAAGCCGACATCGCCCCACTTCTTGCCGGTCGAAAAGCGCACGTGGTTGCGGTAGGCCCAGGGGTCGGCCGCGCCAACGATCGGCTGGACGACGCTGTCGTCGAGGTGGCCGATGCGGCGGATCTGCTCGCGCACGACGGCTTCCTTCGCCGCGAGCTGGGCCGCGTAGGTCATGTGCTGCAGCTGGCAGCCGCCGCATTCGCCGAAGAGCGGGCACGGCGGCTCCACGCGGTCGGGCGAGGGTTCGAGGACCTTGATGGCGACCGCTTCGATGTAGTCGGCATGGGTCCGGTCGACGGTCGCTTCGACGAGCTCGCCGGGCGCGGCCTGCGAAACGAACACGACGCGGCCATCTTCGAGGTGGGCCAGCGCGGCACCGCCAAAGACCAGGGATTCGACCCGGACGGTCAGTACTTCACCCGGGGCAGGCGAGCCTGTGGCCGCGCCCCGGGAACGTCGTCTACTCATGATTCCAGCTTAGGAACGCCGCCGCGCACGGGCGAATGCTGCGGGCTACGCGCCGGGCAGCTGCGCGTCCGCCCGCACCGTCGCGTCGCAGCCCGCGGGGCAGCAGCGGCCGGGCTGGCTGGAGACGCGCTCGCCCGTGTCGACGACGCCCCGTTCGAGGAGCCGCTCGACGACTTCGCGCTTCTCGGGGAGGGGGTAGTTCCGCCAGATCTCGCGCTTCATCGCCTCCGGGGAGCCGCCGCCGTGTAGCGAGATCACCGAGTACCACGCGCCCTGGTGCGAGGCGGTGATGTCTTCGATCAGGCGCGCGACTTCGAGACGCTGGGCGGCCGGGATGTCGTCCCGCCCGCGGAGGACATCGCCGAGCACGGCCTGGGTCTCCGGGTTGTGGTCCTCGTCCGGGCCGGGCAGCGACACGATGAGCCCGCCGGAGACTTCGTGGGCGAGCCGGTGCATGTCATAAATCTTCGTGGCGAGGAGGAGCTTGCCGATGTTCGAAAACACCGGGTCCGGCATGAGCACGCCCGAGGGGTCGCGCTGCGCGTAGACGGAGGCGGCCACGCCGCACGCGTAGAAGCCTTCGGTCGTCGTGATCAGGTCGACCAGCGACGCGCGGATGTGGCTGTGCCGCTCCGGGTCCAGGCCGTTCGCCTCGGCCATAAGCGCGCTCGCCCCGATGAGGAGGTCGCCGAAGCCCGCGCGGGCGGCGATGCACGAGTGCCGGTGGTGCGTCGCATACGCCGTCGTGAGCAGGCCGCCCGCCTCGACCTCGCCCGCGAGGAACACCCGCTCGTGCGGGACGAACACGTCATCGAAGACGACCACGCCTGTCGACTGGCCGTACTTGCCCGAGAACTTCGCCGCGGCCTCTCCGGGACGGCCGGCCGGCCGCGCGATGATCGTGACGCCCGGGGCATCGACCGGGACGGCGCAGCAGACGGCGAAGTCCGCCTCGGCGGCGGTCATCGTCCGGCAGGGCATGACCATGAACTCGTGGACGTACGGCGCCCCGGTCACGATCGCCTTCGTGCCCCGGATGACGATGCCATCGGGCCGGCGTTCGGCGATGTGGACGTAGCTGTCGCGGTTGGACTGCGCGGCGGGGCGCTTCGAGCGGTCGCCCTTGGCGTCGGTCATGGCGATGCCGAGCGTGAGGTCCTCGCGCTGGACGCGGTCGAGGTAGGCGGCGAACCGCGCGTGGTAGTCCGTGCCGTGGTCGGCATCCGCCTGGAAGGTCGCCTGGTGGATGCCGTTCGCGGCGTCGTGGGTCAGGTAACGCTGGGCGCAGCCGGACTCGCGGCAGACGAGCCGGACCGCCTCGAGCTTGTGCAGCAGGTCCGCGCTCGTCTCGTTGATGGCGGTCATGCGGCTGACCAGCTCGCCCGCGGGGGTCCGGGCGGTCATCACGTGCTCGTGTTCGGGGCGCTGGGCGAAGTCGTAGGTCACGGCGATGGCGTTGACGCCGGGCGCGAGCGACGGCTCATCGGCGACGCTTTCGATGCGCCGCCCATCGACGAAGACGCGCGGCCGGAGCCGCCGCAAGGATTCGCGGTATCCCTCACCCGAAAGGAGCACAGGAGCCTCCGGCGCCGCCGAACTGCGCGGCGCCCGGAAACCTTACCGCGGGACCGGCCGGGAGAACACGCGTGCCCCGGCCGATTGCCCCGAAAAGGCGGCGTTGGTAGATTGGAAAGTCGCGGCAGGGTAGCTCAGCCGGTCAGAGCGCACGACTCATAATCGTGAGGTCGGGAGTTCAAGTCTCCCCCCTGCTACCAAACGCACGTTTCTAGGTTCGGCGGTTGACGATAAGAGCCCCGCGCGTGTCTCCCTTCACAAAGGAGCTTGCCCGTTGGACCGCACGATTCCATCCGTTCGAGCGCACGATGCGCTCGAGCTCTTTCTCGCGCTCAAAGAGGCGCGCGGCTGCGAGCCGGTAACGCTCCGGAACTACCGGACCGCCGTCGGCCGCTTCCTCGCGCTCCCGTTCGTTCCCGAGAGCGTCGCCGAACTGACCGATGATCATGTAGTTCTGTGGCTCGGCTCGCTCCGGAAAGGCGGCCTCGCCGCCGGTACGCTCGCCTGGCATCAACGGCACGTGTTCGCCTGGATCGGCTGGCTCGTGACGCGCGGCGAGATCCCGCGCGATCCGCGGCGCGGCGTCGATCGCGTGATCGTCCCGCGCGAGCGTATGCGGTCCGTGACGAGCGAGGCGTTTATCCGGCTCCTCGCCGTCGCCGGCGACCGTCCGCGGACCAAACGCGGGACGCTCCTCGATCCGGAGAATCGGCTCCGCGACGTCGCGATCCTGCACGTCCTCTATGCGACGGGGCTCCGCCGCGCCGAGCTCGTCGGCGTCCGATTCGAGGACGTCGATCTCCGCCGCGGCGAGCTCCTCGTCCGCCATACGAAAGCGAAACGGGAGCGGGTCGTCCCCTTCGACGCTGCCACGAAAGCGGCGCTCGCCGAATACGTGATCGGGAAGCGCGGCCGCGCGCCCGGTCCGCTCTTTCTCGCCCGCGGCGGCGTCGGCCTCAGCGACAACGCGCTACGGCTCCTCCTGGAGCGCCTCGCCGAGCGTGCCGGCGTCTCCGTCTCGGCCCACGATTTCCGGCGCGGATTCGCCGCCAGGGTGCGCCGAGCGGGCCTCGACGTCGGCCACACGGCCCGCCTTATGGGACACTCAACGTTGACGATGACGCTCCGCTACTCCGAGGAGGGAGAGACGGACGCAGCGATCTCGGCATACAGAAAGGTGATCGGCTAGGGAGGGAAGACGGCCGGAGAGTGATCCCCGGCCGTCTTTATGCGTCGCTACTCCCTATCCGTCCCCTACGAGGGAGGATTCCCGCGCACGATCGCCTCGGCGGCCGCGACGGCGCGGTCCTCCGGAGATTCGTGTCCCGGGAGAGTCCCCTTCGGAAACTCTGGGATGGGGAGGGACAGCCATCGGCCGGCGTCATCGCCGATCGCCTCCACGACTTCAGACATCGCGCGGAAGTGCCGCTCGCACGTGCCGACGATGTTCTTCCCGTTGATGCGGACCTCCTGCGCCGCGATCTCTTCGTTGGTGACTTGGAATGTGCCGAACTGGGGCTCGCCGCCGCAGAACAGGCAGACGAGTAGGGCGTCTGATGGGTACACGAGGATCCTCCAGTGGTGCTAATCAGAACCCTAGGAAGCCCTCGCCTTAAGGGAGTCGAGCTCGAGCTCGGCGGCGTCAGCCACGTGTCGCACGGCGCCGAGCTCGCCGTAAGAGAGGAGCTCGGGTGAGAGACCGTCGGCGGCGGCCTCGTCGAGCCAGGCGATCGCGTCGTCCAGGCGTGCGGCGAGGCGCCGCAGGGCCGCACCAGGCGCGCAAGAGACCGTGTTGGAAGCTTGGGACATGTCAGGACACTCTCGAAAGCGGGATAGGCGGCCTACGCGGGGACGACGGCGGCCTCGAGGTGTCAGACTGACGCGAGGCTCGACGCTGCCTTGACCAGCGACGGGCTTAAGGGTGCCGGGGTCGCTACGAACGGCCTCGGCGCCTGCCTTCGGCGCCATGATGAGGGCGGTACTTCGGTTGTGGTACCAAAATCCGATCGGTTTACGATCGTGAACGAGCGCCGTCGGCCAGGGCTCGAATCCGGAGAGGCACGTGCGCGGCGAGCTCGCCGTTGACGAACGCTCGTAGGACGAACAGTCCTGGCCCGGTCGCATTGCGCCGTAGCTTCACGATTAGCGCGATGGCGCCATCGGGGCGTTGGACCTCGACGTCCTTTAGCTCGATTGGTGGCTCGATTGTGCCGTCGGGAAGATCCCACTCCAAGCGGACGTCCGCCGCCGAGCCGGGGACGTTCCAGAAGCTAAGCGCGAGCGTGTAGTCGTCGTATCCCGGAAACGCGGAGACCACCTGCTCCGTGAACGCCCCCTGGATGTTGAGCGTGGCGCCGTCGTCGATCTGCGTCCCTCGGCAAAAGCTCGCGAATCGAAGATGAGTCATTCCGGGATACTACCTCCTCACAGATTGCCTAACACCCTCCCACCACCGCTCCTCTTGAGCTTGAGATCGATCGTGCGCATGAGCTCGTCCACGTCGCCGACGAACCCGTGAAAGTGGTTGTGAATGATCACGGGCGCGCCGCCACCGCGGCCGGCCGCCTGGCCCATTACCTCGGGCCATCGCTCGAGCGGGATCACAGCCTCGATCCCGCTCGGGTTGTCACCCACCACCACGAGGCCGCCGTCCTTCAGATGCGGGATGTCCGGCGCGTCCACCGTGATGTCCTTCGCGAACGGGACGGGAATCGTGAGCACCAGGGCCCCGTTTATCTGATCGATCACGTAGTTGACGGCGCCCTTGACGGCCTGCACGACGGCCGAGGCGATATCCGAGACGAACCCGCCGGCGGCCGTGAGTCCCGTTTTGAGGCCGTCGAGGATGGCGGCGCCGAGGGCCGTCGCCGCCTCGAGGACCGCGGGAATAATCCCGGTGATGAACCCCGCGATCGCGCTGAACGTGCCTTGAATCCCGCCCCAAACGCTTTCCGCGATGGTCTGGAGCCCGTGCCATGCGCGATCCCAATCGCCCGTTAGTAGCCCCATCGCGACGCTAATGATCCCCTGGATCACGCCGAGGATCGTCTCGATTTGCACGCTCAAGAGGTTCAGGACGAGCTCGACGGCCTCCTTCGCGATCGTGAACTGCGCCTCGAACACGGCGATCGCCGGACCGATGGCGCCGCGGATCATCGGCTCGAATGCTTTTATGACCCCCTCGATCGCCGACGAGACGGCGCCGACCGCCGTCGTTACCGGCCCGACGGCCGCGCTAAACGCCGCGGAGACGTGGCCGGCCGCCGTATCGACTGCCGGGATAAACGTCCCCGTAAACCACGCGACGATCGTCGAGATCGCGGCTTTGACGGCCTCGAACGCGACGCCGAGCGCGGGGACCTTCGCGACGATCTGATCCCAATGCTGGACGAGGAGCACAACGCCGGCGACGAGGAGCGCGACGGCCGCGGCGATCGCGATGAGCGGCGCATTCGCCACGACGAACGCGGCCGCGGCGGCGAGCATGGCGGCCGTCTTGGCGACCTCGGCGGCCGCCCATGCGACGAGCGCCGGGATATACGTCGCCAGGATCACGGCGGCGACGGCGCCGATCGCCGCGCCGATGGGCGCCAGGAACGGGATCACGGCCTGGAGCGCCTCGAACACGGGCCCGGCGAACTGTGCGATCGAGGCGACAACGGGCGTGATCGCGTCGGCGACGCCTTGCATGGCCGGGATGACCTGGCCGGCGAGGGCGCCGGCGAGGATCGTCATGACCGGGAGCAACGCCGCGCCGATACTTTCCTTGAGCTCGGCCATTTTGATCGATGCGACCTGGAACTGACCGGCCGTGCTCTGCGCGTAGGCGTCGGCCTGCCCGCCGAATTTGGCTTGTACGGCGGCGAGGGCGTCGGCCTCGGTAGCGTTCTCGCCGAGCGTGATCCCGAGACGCTTGAATACCTCGACGTTCTCGCCGTTGAGCTTCCCGAGCATCCGCGAGGCGGCCTCGAGCGGGATGCCGGCGCCGCGCGCGAGATCCATCGCGGCCGCCTGGCGCTGTAGCGCCGTATCGACGTCGCCCGTCGCGGCGAGGAGCGTTTGAAACGAGTCCCGGACCTCATCATCGGAAAAGGCGAGCTCGGCGCCGGCGTCGATCCGCTCGTTCACCTTCGCGATGTGATCGTCAAACGAGCCGCCGGCGTTGCGGAGGGCCTGCTCGAGCCGCATCGTCGCGGCCTCGTCCTCGGCGGCGCCCTGCGCCATCGCGAGGAGGGCGCCCGGGCCCTGCTGGATCGCCGAGCCGAGGACGAACCCGCCGGCCGTTGCGGCGACCGTGCCGAACGCCGAGCCGAGGCCCGAGATTTTGCCCTCGAGCCGCTGGCCGGTTTCGCCGACGGAATCGAGCGCCTTATTCGCCGAGGAGGCATCCCCGACGATTACGATCTCGAGCTTGCGCGTGGTCATACGTCACCCCGGAAAGAACGAGCGGGCGCCGGCGTAGTGCTCGGCGCCCGCGATGGCGTGCGAAAGGCGCCAGGATGGCGCCTACGCGGTCCCTTCGGCCGGACTGGTGTGCCGCTCGAGAGTGAGCGTGTTCGCCACGGTGTTCGTGACCGGAAGCTCCTTGGCGCCGTAAAGGAGCGCGTAGATCTCGCCCACCACGGCGTTTTGAGTCGCCCGATCAACGACGGCCCGCACGTACCGCTCGCGCGGCTTGTACACGTCGATCACGAAGGTCTGGCCGTCGTCGTCGTCCGCGACGGCGATCCCCGTGCCTTCAAGGTCCGCGGCGTCGCTGAGGTTCGACGCGGCGCCCTGCTGAGCCTTGATGGAGGTGACGGCGCCGGCCGTGATCGCGCCAAAGGTGACGAGGAAGAGAACGCCCTCGTACCCCGACATGTCGATGACGTCGGACTCAATGTCCGTGGTGCCGGCCGCCTGGGCCGCCTTCGCGAGTGTGATCTTGATTTCGTCGCTGAGCGCGGCGTGAATCACGACGTCACCCCCGTAATCATGCCGATGGCGCCCGGGCGAAGGATGGCGATGTCGCCCCGCCAGAACGCCAGGAATCCGATCTGCCCTTCGGAGATGAAACGCTCCTGGAGGATCTGAATTGTGAGCTGGTGGCGAATGCCGACGACGAGCTCCTCGAACCCGCCGACAAACACCCTGGCATCGCTTCCGCCGCCCTCAGTCGTGAGGACCTGGGATGTGGGGTGAAAGGTCACGCCGCTCATGAAGTCGGGGAGCGGTAGCGGCGAGTTGTCGTTCGTGATCCCCGTCTTCAGCTTGCCGAGCGCGAAGCGCGTCCGGTTGGACAGGATCACATCGGCAGGAACCGGCGCGTTGTTGTCGGCGATGGCGGCGAAGATGTCCGCGACCTTGTCGAAACTCGAAAGGGCGCCCCCGCCGGCGACACTCTCAACGCCAGACGTGTTGACCACGCCGAGCGGCTCCCCCGAGGCCCCGGTGCCGTAGAGAGCAGCGCGATCGACCTCTGTTGCGATGGCCGCGGCGAGCTCTCGCTCGACGGCTTCGCCGAGGGCGGGCGCGTCCTCGACGAGCGAGAGCGGCGCCTTACAGAGCGCGGTGAGGGTCTTTGCCTCGAGCTCGACGGCGCCGAACGAGGGATCAGAGTCGGCGATCGTGGAATTGTCGAAATGCCAGGCAGCCGTGATCCCGCCGGTGAGCTTGGGAAGGTGGTGCTTGGCGGCCGTCATTTCGTAGGTCCGGGCGCCGGCGCGCAGGACCGTCGCTTGCGTGCGGAACCGGTCGATGATCCCGGCGGAGATGGAGAGCGGAAGGACAATGCCGGCCGAGCCGTGCGAGAGGGCCCGATTTTCGGCCTCGGCGTCCCGCCACTCGCCGGTGATGATGCCGCGGAGCATCTTGCCGAACGAGAGCTCGCGTTCCTCGTCCGTGATCAGCCCGCGCCGATCGATGCGCTCGCGGAGGCTCTCGTCCCGGTTGAGGTAGCCGGCTTCGGACGCTCGCCGGAGAGCGTACCCGCCGGAGACGCGCTCGGGATCGGTGACGCGCGGATCGTGCCGGACCTCGCCGGCGAACTCGGCGCTCGCAACGGCGTGGCCGAGCTGAACGTCGAGACTCCGATACTCGGTGATCTCCGCTGGCGTCAGATCGCGCCGGTCCGCCTGGCCGGCCTCAATGATCGATTCCATCCGGGTCCATATCTCGCGGACCCTCGGATCCTTACTGGCGTTCAAACGTATGCCTCTTGGGTGACTGGCGCGGCGAGTGATCGCCGCTCGTTCGGCCAGCACACCCCTCTTCGGGGCTTCGCCCGGGTGAGTGCCTCATCGGCGGCCCATCCCGGGGAGCGGTGATCCGCGCCTCGAACCTCATCGGCGACGAGCGCGGGCCGCGTGCGAACGGTGGTACCCGGCTTGGCGGCCGCGACCGTGACTCATCGCCGGCGATCGCGGCCGCGCGTGCGGGCCACTGTGAGGAGAAGGCCCTCAATGCCTAAGAGGGCCTCCGAGACCTAAGGTACGGAGGTGCAAGCGGTAGGCATTTCCGCCTCATTGGAGCGACGAAGCGAGCGCGGCCGCTTTATCCCCCGAGTGCAAAACCAGAGCTCCACGGCCTTCTGTGACCGCCCGAGCTGGGCCGCGAGTGAAGCGTTCGTGAGTCGATCGCCGAACGCCAGGAGGAACCGGACCTCCGCGGCGGTCCACGGTGCTCCGCGGCGAGGGGCGGCGGTTTGGCGACGGTGGACGTACGGCCGCGAATAGTCGGTCGGGTATCGCCAGGCGCCGAAGTTGCCGCACGTAAGACACCACCAGCCGGCGCCCCCGTCCTTCGGTGAGAGCACGCCACATCGCGGACAATTCCTCACGTCGTCAGTCTCGGCTGGGCGCCTGGCTAGGACTTGCCGCGCGCTACGCGCCGGCGCCACGCCGCGCGACGCTGGCAAAGCGGCGAACAGAACCGGACCAGGCGGTCGCGGAAGTGCTGGGCGCCGCAGTGTTCGCAAGTCTGCGCCGTGGCGAGGCGGATCGGGCGGATGCTCAAAGGCGGCCTGGGTGGCGCCGTCCCCACGCGCCTGCACCGCGGCGAACAGTACCGGCGCGGCGGTCCCGGGCGCCCGGTGCCAGGGCCCGCCGCCGGACGGGTGAACGATCGGTCACAACGCGCGCACAGGCTTACGGACGGCGCCGGCTGCGGCGACCTGCGTCCGGGCTCGGCGCAAACGTGGCAATAGCGGCGAAGGCGCCCACGGCCACCGTAGAAGCGAGGAAACGGGAAGCCGCACGGGCAGAGGACGAGCTCGGGCTTCTGTGAAGAAACCCGCAATGTTGCCAGCGAAACCGAACGTGGGACCGTGGTGTCGAGCGGCCCCGTTCCTCGCGAACTTTCGATCCCGTCCGGGGTCGTGCGGTCGCTCGTCACGGTGCACCTCTTCCCGATCCAGTCCAGGGCCGCGCGTAGTCGTGCATCGACACCACGCCAGCCGATGGCGCCCCCAATCGCTCCTCGCGCTTGCGTCTGAGGTCGCGGAGACACTCGAGCATGTAGGCCTTTGGCTTGTCGCCCTTGACGGAGCTCATAGCCGCCTGCCTCCACTCGGAGCGCGAGAGGCCGTCCGCCAGGTGCGGAGCTATCTCGTCGCGGAGCTCGCCAGGCGTCCACCGTAGTTGGGCGCCGTGGTCCTCAAGGCACATCGCCTTGACCCACTCAAGTGTGGGCGGAACGTCGTCGTCGAACGGAGGCGGCGAGGGCGCCGCCGGTGACGACGAGGACTGCAAAGATGAAGAAGACGACGACATGGCCGCGCGCGCGTGAGGCGAGGCACCGTCGCTACGCACCACCTGCGCATCGCCCCCCCATTCGTGCGGATCGTTCGCCGATGGTGCAAGGCGAACCGTGTTCGCAATACGCACCGTGTGCGCTTCGGCTTCAACGGTTGCGGATCGTCCCCGTCCGTGCTCTTGTTCCGCAAGCCAAGCCGCGAGCTGATCCCACATGACAAGGTAGCGCGCCGGCCCGTTGCCCTTCTGCTTGACCCACACGAGGTCAAGGTCCTCCAACTCGGCGAGCGCAATCTGTAGAGCGCGAACAGAGATCCCGAGTTCGCCGGCGATCGCTGCTTGCACGGGGATCGCCTCGCCGGAGGCGACCGCCTGGACCATGAAGGCGAGGACTGCGCGACGAGCTAGTGAGCCGCAGGCGGCCGTTGGCCGCGCCAGGCGGGCAAGCGTGGCCGCGGCGAGCTCCTCGCGCAGTCGGGGCACGTATGGCGACATGCTCACTCCCTCATCGAAACTGCTCTGGAACCGGGCGGCCGCGATACGGCCTGGGCGCCGGCGGCATTGCCTTTGCACCGTGACAGGCCGCGCAGATCTTCCGGGAGTGTCGCCCGGCGCCGTGTGTGTACAGGAGCGACGAGGGCTTTCGGCACGACGCGCAACGCTGCCTAGGCTGCATCGTCCCCGACCCTTCCCGCCTGCCGGCGAAGCTCGTCGTCGAGGTGTTCTATCGAGATGCGCCGGGTTCGTGGGCCGAGCACGATGACCGGGATGCGCCCTGCCCGAATGAGGTTGTACAGCGTGCACCGGCTGACCTTCAGGATTTCCGCCGCTTCCCTCACGGTGACGTAGGTCGATGATGTGTTCAAAATGTGCGGGTCCTAGGCGATTTAGAGTCCGTTTAGTGCGGCCTCCGGATCCCGTAGTACCAAAAGCCGGAATTAAGGAGTTTCGAGCCCGCGAATCTGTGCTTGACTAAACGTCGCGCTTGTTGGGCTCCCAATTCCCACAGTCCGAAATATTCACAGCGACGAGTTAAGATTCTGGAGAATGAGCCTATCGCCCCGCCTGAGCATCGAGCGACCCCCGGTTGACCCCACTACTCGGGATCCCCGCACGCGGCTCCGTCGCCGAATCTGTAATTGACAAAACGTGGTGATCGTTCGGCCTGCCTCCTCATAATCGTGAGGTCGGGAGTTCAAGTCTCCCCCCTGCTACCAATTCTCCACTCTACGGACGGCGCCTCGGAAAAGCGGCCAGGTGCAGCGCGTCCGTCCCGGCACGCTCGGCCACCATACTTCCCCCAAACCACCTTGATTCGCACCCGGCGCTTTCTGCCCTACGCGGCGCGGGCTTCCGCGGGCGAGAGTGCGTCCCGGACGACGGAGACGAGCCAGCCGAGGTCCAGGGGCTTCGGGAGGAAGGCGATGGCGCCGGAGGCGAGCGCGTGGTCGCTGGCGTGGGCGCCGTTCGTGGCGCTGGTCACGATGACCGGGATGCCGGCGGTCGCGGGGTCCGAACGCAGGCGCGCGAGCACCTCGTAGCCGTCCATGTCCGGCAGGTCGATGTCGAGCAGTACCAGGGCCGGGCGTTCGTCGTGGACGAGGCGGAGGCCGGACCGGCCGGTACTCGCCGCGGTCACGTCGAGCTGCAGCTGGCTACCGAGCACCTGGGCGAGCAGTTCGCTGCTGGCGTAGTTGTCTTCGATGCACACGACCTTGCCGCAATCGCCGCCACTGCACGGCGCCATGGCCGGTGTCGCCGAGACGGAGCTCTCGCCGGGCGCGGGCAGAGTCAGGGTGAACGTCGCGCCGGCCTCGGGCGCGTTGCGGACGCCGAGCGTGCCGTTCATGGCCTCGGCGAGCGCCTTCGAGAGCGCGAGGCCCAGGCCGGTCCCCTGGATGCTCGTCGATTCGGCCCCAAGCCGGTCGAACGGGCTGAAGACGCGCTCGAGCTTGTCCTCGGGGACGCCGTTGCCGGTGTCGGTCACAGAGACGGACGCATGCCGGACGGACTCGCGGCAGACGGCGATGGTGACCCAGCCGCCGGGCTTGTTGTACTTGATCGCGTTGCTGACGAGGTTGAGCAGCACCTGCTTGGTGCGCTGCACGTCGGCGATTGCGGGGGTGTCGACATTCGCGGTTTCGACCACGACGGTGATGCCGCGGTCGGCCGCGAGCGGCGCCGTCATCTCGACCACGTCGGACACGACCTGGCGCAGCGAGATGCGCTCAATCGAGAGCGATAGCCGTCCGCTTTCGATGCGGGAGATGTCGAGCACTTCGTCGATGAGGCCGAGGAGGTGCTTGCCGGAGCTCATGATGTAGGAGAGGTTTTCGCGCTGCTCGGGCGTGAGGTCGTCCATTTCGAGGAGCTGGCCGAAGCCGAGGACGGCGTTCATCGGCGTGCGCAGCTCGTGGCTCATGCGCGAAAGGAACTCGCTCTTTGCCCGGTTCGCGCGGTCGGCCTGGTCGCGGGCAGCTTCGAGCTGTGGTTGGGAAGCAGCGATGGCGGCGAGCTTGGCTTCGCGCTTGCCATAATGCCGCAACGCCACGACGAGGCCGAACACGAGGAGGATGCCCGCGCCACCGAGTGCGGCCGTTACACCAAGGCGCACGTCCTGGCTTTCGCGGTAGTCGGCGATGCCTGCATCTGCCTCCGCTTTCCGCTGTTCGGCCATCTTCTGGAACTCGGCCCGGGTCACCGAAAGCGCCTCCGGCGAGGGGCCCTGGTCGGTGAACTCGCGCGTCAGGTTCCCTGTTTCGATGAGTGCCTGGAGCATCCGGAGTGCCGGCGTGTATTCGTCCAGCAGCCGCTGGACGAGGGCCCGGTCGTTCGCGTCGCCGAGCTCGGTGATCCGCATGACCGACGCGAGCGCCCGGTCGACCTGTTCCCCCAATCGCCGGGCATCTTCGGCGTCCGCGTCGCCGGATGTGATGATCGTGAGGGCGAGCGACTCGCCGGCGCTGAATTCGAACGCCGCCTGCTGGTACTGGTCGCTCAGCTCCTTGGCGTGGGTAACATCGTCCAGCGTCCGACGGCTATCGACCGTGACCCAGACCTCCCAGACGACCAGGATCGCCAGAGCGGCGATGATCCCGAAGGCGGCGAGAGAGCTCGCGCGGGTGAACGACGCGAGACGGCGCGCGAGGCCGATCATGCGGCTACCTCGGTGATCGTCCGGATGAGCCCGCGGAGGTCGAGCGGCTTGGTCAGGAACGCCGTCGCGCCCAGCGTGAGCAGCCGTTCCTGGACGCTCGCAGCTGCGTCTGCGGTAACGACCAGCACGGGGGTAGCCTTCGTTTCGGGGGCAGCTCGCAGCTGCTGCAACACGGCTTCGCCTGACATGTCCGGCAGGTGCAGGTCGAGCAGGATGACGCAGGGCCGGTGTTCGTGCGCTGCCGCCAGCCCGGCTCCGCCCGATTCCGCGACGATGAGCTGGAACGTGGAGTGCACCGTCAGGGCGCGCTGCACCAGCAATGCGTTGACACGGTTGTCCTCGATGTAGAGGACGGTCACGGGCTCCGGGCTGACTGGCATGGTTGCTGTCCTTGGACGGGGATTGCCCCAAAACCCCGGCTTTTTCACGATATTGATCGGTTGCGTCCGAGGTGTCCTACAGACGACAGGGAGGTACAGATCGGAGGGGCGACCGGCCGGGTGGGCCCTCCCAGGCTCCCCGGGCCGGCCTAATCACTGCGCGAGCTCGATGAGCCGCACCTTCCACTGCCCGTCCAGCTGCACCCAGTGGGTCACCACGGTCGACGCCTCGGTCGAAGTTGTCACCACGTAGCGGACCGTCTTGCCATCGGCGTCCATCGAGGTGGCCACGTCTTTGATCCCGGTGTCGCGGCCGAGGAGCTGTTCCTCGAGCGCCGTGGCACTGGCGAAGCCGTCCGCCGTCATCAGCCGGATCACGGTCGCGTAGTCCCCGCGCACGAGGCTCTTCTGGAACGCGTCGGCGCTCGACTGCAGGTCGAAGGTGTCCCAGGTGACCGATGCCGGCAGGGTGACCGTGGATGCAGGTGCTTCGGGGGCGCTTTCGCCGCCGCAGGCAGCCGCAAGAAGAGCTCCCCCGGCGGCGGCCGCCAGTAACCAGGCCTTTCGAGACGTGCGCATGTCCTTCCCCCACTTCGCCACGGGCAAAACCGCGGCTTTTTGTGCGGTTATCGGCGGGACACGCGGTTTCTTAAGCGTCATCCGGCCGGCCGGTTGGGGACGATCGGTCCGCATAAACGGCAGGAACCTGTATCCTCCGCCGCGAAATCAACGGGCGAGGGGAATGCGATGCGACTCAAGGACAAGGTGGCCATCATCACGGGTGCGGGTACGGGCGTGGGGCGGGCGGCGATGGTGCTGTTCGCGCGCGAAGGGGCGATGGTCGTGGGCACGGGACGCACCCGGGAGCGCCTCGAAGAGACGCTCGCGCTGGTGGAACAGGCAGGGGGCAAGGGCGCGGTCGTCACCGGCGACGTGCGCGTCGACGGCGATGCGCGGCAGATCGTGGCGACCGCGGTGGAGCGCTTCGGCCGGCTCGACATCCTGGTGAACAACGCCAGCGTCGGCTATTCGTACCAGGGCTCCATGGCGCCGCTCGCGGATACGCCGGAGGCGGACTGGGACGATGTCGTGAGCATTAACCTGAAGAGCGTCTACCTCATGAGCCGCCACGCCATCGCGGAGATGCGGCGAGCTGGCGGCGGCGCGATCGTCAACGTCTCGTCGATCGGCGGCATCGCCGGGATGATGGACGCGCACGCCTACAGCGCGGCCAAGGGCGGGGTCGTCTCGCTCACGCGCTCGATGGCCGTGACCTACGGACCGGAGAACATCCGAGTGAACTGCCTGGTGCCCGGCGGCATCGATACGCCGATGATCGCGTCGCGCATGGACGCCATCCGCGAGCTGTCCGCGGACCCGGCGACGCGCGGGATGGTCTCGCCGCTCGGGCGGGTGGGCACGCCAGAGGAGATGGCCTACGGGCTGCTGTACCTCGCCTCCGATGAGGCGAGCTTCACGAACGGCGCGCTCCTGGTGATCGACGGCGGGAGCACCGCGGGGATGTAGCCAAACACAGCGAAGCCGGCCACGCGAGGAGCGCGGCCGGCCTCACCGGTTACGGCATGAGCGGGGTTAGAAGAACAGCAACCCCAGGAGCGCCCCGAAGAGCGCCAGCCCTCCCCACAGGCCGACGGTGACGGAAGCGAGGATGCCGACGCCGAGCAGCGGCATCTTCAGTTCGCGCGGCTCCCCGGCGAACCACCCGATGAGCATGATGTACACGGGCAGCATGACCACGCCGAAGATGAGGATCGTCCCGGTTTCAAGATTCATGGTGCGCCTCGACTTCCACGAGCGGGATGACTTTGCTGATCAGGAGGAAGAAGACCGTGACCAGCGAGAATGCGCCGACGACCGACGAGAGCTCGACCCAGGACGGGGTGTAGTACCCCGGGACGCCCTGGTAGAGCGAGAACACCGGGTGCATCAGGCCTTCGATGACGAAGAGGAACTTCTCGATGAGCGTCGCGAGCACGGGCAGTGTCGCCGCGGCCACCGTGCGTTCCACCGTGAACCACTCGGGCTTCAGCATCTGGATGCCGAACCAGGCGAGGGCGGTGCTGACCATGATGATCGCGAGCCAGTAGAGCGGCTCCTTCACGGTGGCCTCAGTCGCCCCGTAGATGGACTCGGGCGCGATGCTGATGCCGGTGATGATCTTCTGGAGCTGCAGCCAGAGGAAGAGGAGCGCGAACAGCGCCAGCCAGCGGGACAGGCCCGAGAAGACGTTGTCCGGCAGGAGCTCTTCCCAGCCATAGACCTTGCGGAAGATGTAGGCGACGACGATCACCGAGCCGAGCGCGGAGCTGAGCGCGATGGTGAGGAACTGTGGGCCTTGCGAGGCGCCGAACCAGGCCGGCTGGCCGGGGAGCAGGGCGAACAGCCAGGGAATCACGCCACCGTGGAGGAAGAGCGGGGCGAGGATGATGACCGCCAGCGCGAGCCACCAGGCCATGCGCTCGACCTTCTCGTGCTCCTCGTCCTTGTAGCCGATGAGCAGGAGCGAGTAGAGCGGCGAGAGCAGCTTCGGCAGCCGGTTCCGGACGGCGTGGATGTCCGCGCGGATGGTCAGCGCGAGGTAGGTCGCCGTGAGCACGAAGTAGAGCGTGATGACGGTGACGTCCCAGGCCAGCGGCGATGTCTCGATCCGCTGGTGCCAGCGCGGGAGCATGCTGGTGACCACGCGCTCCGGCCGCCCGAGGTGGACGATGATGTAGAACGCCGCGACGGAGAGCGCGACGAGCGTGAGCAGCTCGGCGATGCGTGCCACGGGTTTATATGTGGTGAGGTTGAACAGGCGTACCGCCGCCGAGACGATGATGCCGCCGTGGGCGATGCCGACCCACCAGATGAACGAGCCGACGTACAGGCCCCAGGGGATGCCGCCGCCGCTGCCCCAGTCCCCGATGCCGAGGACGACCATGCCCTCGCGGAGCTGGAAGACGTAGGCCTGGGCGTACCAGAGGAGCCCGAGCAGGGCGATCGCCAGCACGATGTAGTACCGGCGCGTCGGCCGCGCCACGAGTGGGCGAAGGATGGTTTCGGTCCGTGTTTCGCGTGTCATCGTCTTACCTCGAGAACACCCGCTTGAACCACGGGTCCGGGCCTTCGAGCACAATCCGGCGCTCTTCCACGAACCCCCAGTCCTCGTAGCGGACTGGCGGCTCGGTTGGTTCGGCGTTTCGCGATGGCTGATGGCCGATGTAGATGACGTTCGGCTTCGTCCCGAGGTCGCCAAGGAGATGGAACGTCGAGAGCTTGCCGCCCGATTCCTCGATGCGCTGGCGCAGGTAGACGTTCGGGTCGCTCTCCGGGTCGTTCAGGTCGCCGAAGTGGATGACCCCCTCGGTGCAGGCCAGCTCGCAGTGGGTGGTGCCGCGCTGCTTCGGGTCGTCCTGGCGGATGGGGTCGAAGACGCACTTGCCCATCATGCCGCGGGGCGGTGCGCCATCGACCTTCTTGCCGCGGGCGTCCTTCACCTGGCCTGTGAACTTCTCGTCCGGGTCGTCCCAGCCGAAGTAGTTCACGCCGTAGGGGCAGGACACCTGGCAGTAGCGGCAGCCGAAGCAGACGTCGTAGTCGGTGAGCACGAGGCCGTCGTCGCGCCGGTGGCGGGCGCCGGTGGGGCACACCTTCACGCAGGGTGCGTTCGAGCAGTGCTGGCACGTGCGTACCAGCAGGTTCGCGTCGCCCGGGCGGTCCGGCTCCTTGAACGCCATGACGTAGATCCAGAACACGCCGTCGGGCAGGGCGTGCTCCTTCTTACAGGTCGCGATGCACTGGAGACAGCCGTTGCACTTCTCCAGGTCCATCACCATGCCCCAGCGGATCTTGCGCTTGCCCTCGGACGCTGCCTCGCCCTGGGCTGCGGGCACGATCCCGCCGCCGGCATCGCCGTCGCCAGTTGCGACGGCGCCGGCCTCGCCGGTCCGCGCGGCCACGAGGTCGCCGAGCAGCAGCGCGGCGACGCCGCCCCCGGCCAGCCCCAGCGCCGACCGGCGCGAAAGGCCGTTGTGGCCTGGCCGTGTGGTGATGGTGGCCGCGGGTGCCTCAGCCACCGCCACCGGCGCGGTGGCGACCGCCGCAGGCGCTTCGTCCGTCTCGGCCGCTTCTTCCTTCGGGCGGAGGTCCACGCCGAACTCCCGGAGGTAGGCCTCCCGGTGGCGCGCGTGGAACTCGTCCTCGCTGAGCTTTCCGGAGACCACGGCGAGTGCGTCGCGCGCCGCCTGGACGGCCAGCTCGGAGTTCCAGCCGGCGACGTCCAGGGCCTGGCGCGCACGTTTCTCCCAGGCCTCATCGAATACACCGGCCGACGAGAGCGGCCGGTAGTCCGCCCCGCCGTCCCTGTCCGCGTTGGTCATACCAGGTCCTCCTCTTCGTCGATGGCAGGGCCCGCCATTGGGCAGGTGAATACCTCATCCGGGACATGCGAGGCGCGGCGGACCATGGCCGGCCGCGGCTTCGCGCCGAGATACTCGATCTCGAGCTGGATGAACTCGTCGCAGAGGCACGCAGCCGCGCCGTAGAACGAGTCCACGTCTTCGAGGCCAACGAGCGTGCGGCAGAAGACCGGGAGCCACTGCCCCGCGTGGTCCTCCAGGAACGCCTTCAGGGCGTCCCGGGCCACGCCGGCGCGCTCATCCCAGCCCTGGGCCTCGGCGTACGCGAACTTCAGGGCCGCGAACGCGAGGAAGTCCAGCTCGGTGGCGACGAAGTCGGCCGGCGAGGCATCCTCGTCGCTCGCCGTCTTGAGGCCGAAAGCCCGGTAGAACCCGGCGATGTCGGCGAGCTGGCGCGCCTTGGCGAACGCGTCGAACTCGTACTCCGTCTCGTACGGGGAGCAGGCGACTTCGCCGGCGAAGAGGTCGTTGTGCGTGGTCGCGAGCTCGGGCACGGGTGTGCTGCGGGCCGCCATAAGGAGGGCTTCCGCGGCCGGGAGCAGCCTCTTCGCCGTGGTCAGCGGCTGCGCGCAGAGGTCCTCGAGGTCGGCGACGAGCTGCTCCACCGTGTCCTCGCCGGGGTAGGTGAAGGCGAGGGAGAGCGCGCGGTACATGGCCGCCCGCCAGAGCGGGAGCTCCCCCAGCACGCCTGCACTTGCGGGTTCGGCGGCAGTGCTCATGCCTCCAGCTCCAGTCCGCTCCAGTAGGCGAACTGCTTGCGCGCCCCGCGGTCGCCCTTGCCGCCATTCCACACCGCGACCGCGACCGAGGTGTGGCTGCCGGGCGAGAGCGAGGCCTGGTTCTCCTTGCCGGCCATCGGCACGACCAGGACCACCTCCCACCGGCCGTTCGTGAAGACGCCCTTGCCGTCGGCGCGCTGCTCGCCCTGGCTGGTGATGGTGCCGAAGCCCTCGGCGACCAGCTCCTCGACGGGCGAGGTGCGCTCGCGCAGGGCCATCGCGTTGCCGGCGACCTGCGCGGGGTAGTACTTCTGCGCCAGCTCGGCGTTCATCACGTCTTCGGGGCTCACATCGGAAACGGCGTTCGGGAACGCGTCCCTGATGGTCCCGGTCGCGCCTTCCATGGCCCGCTGCCAGCTGGCCCGCCAGTGCAGGAGGTGCACCGGGCGGCCCGGCTGGCCCATGACGGCGAAGGCGGGGCCTTCCGGGCTGACCGGCAGCTGGATCGCCACCGAGTCCCGGAATTGGCCGTTGACTTCGAGATCGCTCCGATTCGGGTCTTCCCAGGTGACGTGGAAGCCGACCTCCTTGCCGTTGTGCATCGCCCGCAGCTCGCAGAGCGTGAGCACCGGCGCGCGGTCCAGTCGCGGCTCGATCATCCGCTGCGGTTCGAGCGAGATCGGGATCGCCGGCAGCGCCTTCCAGGCCGCATCGGCGGGGTCGCGCGGCACGGCGTCGGCCATCCGCTTGGCCAGGACCGTGCGGGTGAACTCCTGCGGCGGCTCCGCCGCATGGTCGTAGTGACGCGACGCCGACCAGCTCGTGAGGCCGGCGGCGATGCCGACTGCGGCGATGCCGATCGCCCCCGTTGCCGCCCGGCGGCCTATGGTTGAACGGCCCGGCTCGCCGCTCGCGAGCTCTCCAGGAATATAGCCTTCAGACATCGTGCTTGCTCCCTTCCCGCCGGCCCGGCCTACGTGATGTTGTGGAGGTAGACGTCGCGCACTTCGTCGAAGTACTTGCGGATGAAGCTCGGCTCGCGCAGCGGCACGGAGACGAGCTCCTTGCCCGCCGCGTCGAAGCCTTTGACGACTTCTCCCTCGACTTCGAAGCCGTGGATGATGTGCTCGGTCGCGCCCATCAACATCTGCAGGCCGAGCAGCTCCGGGTCGTCCTTCGCCTTCGTGTACGTCTCGATCGCCTCATCGACGCCCGGCCCGAACATCTGCTTGAGGAACTGACGGGGCGCGTGGATCGGCGGCACGTAGTAGACGTTCGGTTCTGTGCCCGTCTGCGGGTACAGCGGCAACGCCACCTTGCGCACCTTCACGAGGAAGTCGATCGGGTTCTTCTCGTCGACCTCGCCCGGCGGGCTGATGAAGCCGGCGAAGCGGATGCGCCCGATGCAGGAGGTGACGCACTGCGTCTGGAGCCCCTGCTCGATCTTCGGGAAGCAGGCGATGCACTTCTCGCTGGTGCCGCTCACCGGGTTGAACATCACCTTCTTATAGGGGCAGGCGGTGACGCATTCCTGGTAGCCGCGGCACCGGGACTGGTCGACCAGGACGATGCCGTCCTCCGGCCGCTTGTAGATGGCGTTCCGGGGGCAGGCGGCCAGGCAGGCCGGGTAGGTGCAGTGGTTGCAGATGCGCGCGAGGTAGTAGAACCAGACATCATGCGGGATGCTGCCCACGTACGTGCCGCGGTCCGTCTCCCCGGCCGGCTCGTCCTCGCCGACGTTCGGGTGCGACCAGTCCTCGGTCTCCGGCTGCCAGCCGAGGACGTGCAGGTCCTCGGGGGCCTTCTCGAAGACGGTTTGCCCTTCGTAGACGCCGTCCTTCCACGAGCCGGGGCCGAGCATCTCCATGAGCTTGACGTCCCAGCCAGTGGGGAAGAAGCCGTAGGGCTTCGTTTCGACGTTGTTCCAGAGCATGTACTCCTGGCCCCGGCCCCACGTCCACGTCTGCTTGCAGGCGATCGTGCAGGTCTGGCAGGCGATGCACTTATTGGTGTCGAAGACCCAGGCGACTTGCTTGTTCGGCCGCGGGGCATCGTAGGGGTACTGCATGTCCCGCCCGAGCTGCCAGTTTGAGACTTCTGCCATGTCGACCCTCCCTCCTCAGGTAGGGGTTACCGCGTGATCAGGGCGTCAACCGCTGATGAAGTCGCCGTTGACGAACTTCTTGAGCGTTTCCGATTCGTACCCCGGCCGCAGGCCAAGCCGCGCCGGGCGCCAGAGCTTCTCCCCGCTGTGGCCGCCGTCTTCCGCCTTCAGCACGCGGACGAGGGACTCGCGTGGAGCGCCGACGACACCGTGGACGTCGCCTTCGAAGCCCTTGCCGATGGTCTGGCCGAAGTACGGCTTGCGGACCAGGCTGTCGGTCATGAGCGTCGGGCGGAGCCAGGCGCGGGTGCCGCTCTGGTGGCTGCCGCCGCGGAAGAACGACTGGTAGTTCGTCTCCGGGCTCTTGGCCAGGCCGTCCGGACGGGTTTTCATGCCCCGCACCGAGCCCTTCGTGGCGACGAACATGTTGAACCACATGCGCATGATTCCCGGCTGCATGGCCGCGTTGATGCGGGCCCGGGCCAGGCCGCGCGCGACCTCGTAGTACGGGTCGGTGGGCTTCCAGCCGCGGTAGGGGCGGTCGGACGGGTCGGCGTCGAAGTAGATGTAGTCGCCGTCGTCGATCTGGAGCTCCCGCGCGTCCTTCGGGTGGATCTCGACGTAGCCTTCGCCGGCGCCGGGCTGCCGCTTGTCGTGGCGGTGCAGGTCGCCGAAGGGCCCGAAGAGGTAGCCCATCCAGTCGATGTCCGTCGGCGTGGTGTGCGCGCCGTGGCGGTACTTCGGCGTGAGGAAGATGAACCGGTAGTTCGGGTCACTCGCCATCAGCGGGTGCTTCGACGCCTTCATCTCCGACCAGGGCATGACGACGTTGCGGACCTGGCGCACTTCGACGGACTGGTCTTCGCGCGCAAGGCCGTACGCTTCCGGGCCCACCGGTGTGATCGACGGGTGGGGCTTCGCCAGGATGCTGTTCGGCTCGAGGAAGGTGGAGTCAATGGGCTCGCGCCACACCGGGAGCTGCTCGCCGTGCTCGATGAACTCCTTCTCGTCGCGGTAGAACTCCAGGCGGCCCGTACGGTTGTACCAGGGCTTGCTCTCCTGGCGCTGCTCCCAGCCACCCTGCCGTGGGTAGGTGCGGTAGTTCATGAGCGCCGGGATCCCGTTCTTCGCCTTCTCGTGCAGGTCCGCGAACTGGTAGCCGCGGGTCGAGGTGCTGGCGTTCAGGATGCGCTGGAGGTAGACGTCGAACTGGCCGTCTGTCACCCACTTCCAGTGGTCTGCGAAGCGCTTGTCGCCGGTGAGTTCGCTCATCCGGGTGGCGATGCCGGCCAAGACCTGCGCATCGCCGCGCGTGTCGTGGATGCGATCGAGCGGGCTCTGCGGGAACACGTGCAGGAACGGGTTGGTGCACGAACCCGAGATGTCCGGCAGCCGGAACTCGGCCCAGCTATCGACACCGAAGACGATGTCGGCGTATTCGCAGCTCGCCGTCCACCACCACTCGTTGCAGAAGATCGCCTCGATCTTCGGGAGCGTGTTGTGGACGACGTCGTGGTGCCACTTGGCGTTCCCGAGCAGTGAGTTCGAGTTGCCGAAGTGCATCATCTTCGTCGGCGTGGGCATGTGCGTCGCACCGGTGAACTGCTTGTTGCCGATACGCAGTGGCCGGTCGCCGTAGTTGAAGTAGTGCGCGGATTCGGCTTTGTAGAAGAGCCGCGTGCGCGAGGGCTTCGCCGGGTCCATCTCCTGGTCGAACGGGTTTTCGAGCACCCACTGGGGGATGCCGTTGAACACCGAACCGCGGTAGTTGCCGGCGAACGAGCCCGTGCTGCCGCCCATGTGGCCGATGTTGTCCGTGACAGCGCCGAGGAGTAGCAGCGCCCGGTCCTTCAGGTCCGCGTTGAAGAACTGGTTCGGGCCCATGCCGTGGGCGAGCAGCGTCTTGCCGCGCGCCTTCGCAACCTGCGTCGCGAGGCTGACGATCGCTTCCTGGGGCGCCCAGGTGATCTCCGAGGTCGTCTGGAGGTCGAAGTTGTCGTCCAGGTACTTCTTGAGCAGGTCGTACACCGGGCGGACGGTGACTTCTGCGCCATCGACGGTCTTCACGGTGAACGTGCCGGTCAGGGCCGCCTTCGCACCAACGGCGGCGAACTTCTCACCGACGTCGTCGCGCGTCACAACCTTGGGCGCGCGCGTGGTCTCGTCCCAGACCATTAAGTCGCCCCATTCGGCGCGCAGGCCGGCGGGCACGTACTGCACCGCCTGCTTCGCGGGGATGGGCATCGCCTGGCCGTCGGTGAGCAGCTCGATGTAGTTATCGAGCGTCTTGGGCGTGTAGCTCGCGACGACGTCCTTCGCGGAGAGCAGCTTGTGCGTGTCCATGCGCACGAGGAGCGGCAGGTCGGTGAACTGCTTCAGGTGCTCTTCGTCGGCGAGCTTGTTTTCGAAGATGTACTGGACGCAGCCGTAGGCGAGGGCCGCATCCGTACCGGGCCGGATGAGGATGACCTCGTCCGCTTTGTTCGAGCTGGACTGGTAGTCGGTGCTGACCGTGATGACCTTCGTGCCCTTCGCACGGGCCTCCGTCAGCCAGTGGCCATCGGGCATCTTGGTCGAGATCCAGTTCATGCCCAGCATCACGACGAGGTCGGAGTGCTCGGCGGCGAACAGGTCGTGGTCGATCGTCTGCTGGCCCGTGACCATCGGGTGGCCGGGCGGGAGGTCGGTGTGCCAGGCGTAGTTGTCCCACGCGCGCGAGCCCTTCGCCTTATCGGCGCCGACGCCGCGGTTGTAGGCATCGAGCAGCGCGAGCATGTTGGCGAAGCGGTAGAAGCCGAAGATGCGGCCGATGCCGAGGAGCGGCATGCCGCCGCGCATCTTCGCCCCGCGCGTGCCGGCCTCCTCCATGGTCGTGACCATGTCGGGGTCGTAGCCCTGCTTGCGCAGGCGCTCCATGCCGGTGGCGCCGGAGTAGTTGGCCGTGATGTTGATGTAGGACTTCGCCGCGAGGTCGAACGCTTCGTCCCACGGCACCTTGAGCCAGGTATCCTCGCCGCGCTTGTTCGTGTCCATGAGCGCGGCGCCGGTATCGGCGTCCCGGGGGAAGCCGGCATCGGCCCACTCCTTGAACCCCTTGCGCACCATCGCGCCCTTCACCCGGCGGTCGCCGTAGAACCGGCGCGCCAGGGCGAGGCCCTTCTGGCAACAGCGCGGGTCCCAGCGGTGCGAGGCCTTATTGCCGTGCAGGTCTTCGGCTTCGCCGTACCCGTATGTTGGGTTGATGTTAACTATTACGCCGTTCTTAACGCTCGCACGAAGGATGCAGTCGTGCGTGTCGTTCGGCGCGCAAGTAAACGTGAAGGTACTGTCTACGGTGAAGAGGTCGCGATACGCCTTTTCCCATCCGCGGTCCGGGAAGACCGAGAACGGGTCTGCGATCGTCGTTGGTTCGGTTGCTTTCAACCGTGTCGGTGTCAGCAGGTCTTGCGTGCTTGCGGCGGCAGCTCCTGCACCCAGGCCGGCGGCGAGCTTCAGAAATGATCGCCGCTTGAATCCCGAAATCTCAGACACCAATGCTGCTCCCTGGTCGGAGTACCACTGTGCTCCACCGAAACGCGTGAGTGGTTGACGCCACACTAGCAAAGTCAAAGGCGGTAAACGTGACTTTAGTCACGTTATGCCGGTTATCCTTGCTATCCCCGCATTGGCTTCGCCTATGACCATCCCATATCGCGGCATTCCGGTCGGGAATTGCAGTTCGGCTAGGTCCCAATGGTCCGTTTGCCCCTGGCCAACCGGACCATGGACGAACTGCGATACGCCTGTTAGGCGGCGGGCAACGACCGGCTCCTATAGTTGCCTCCTGATGGCAGTGTCGATCCGCAGAGCGCCGGGCCTATCGCGCAGCCGGCAGTCGCAGCGCCAGTCGGAGTGGCTCGCCTGGGTGCTCAGCGCGCTCACGGTCGTGCTGCTCGCCCTGCTGATCTATGTGGGTTCCCGGGAGCTCCGGGACTTCGACTCCGCCCTCGTCGGCTACGCGGTCGGCACGGTCTTCGCCGCCGGCGCAGTCGTCTACCGGTACACGCTCTGGCTTTCGCGCCCGCCCACGGGGCGGTACTTCCGCGCCGGGGTGCGGGGGTTCTTCTCCTGGCGGAACTTCCGCCGCTACACGCTGCTCGTGCCCGTGGCCCTCTGGACCGACATCTTCGCCCAGACGTTCATCCTCAAGCGCAGCTTCGTCCGCTGGCTGATGCACATGTGCATCTTCTGGGGGGTGCTGCTCTCGCTCGCTATCACCATCCCGCTCACCTTCGGCTGGATCCGCTTCACCCTCGAACCACCGCTGGACTACCGGCTCTGGGTGTTCGGGTTCGAAACCGTGTCCTTCCCGCTGGAGACCGTGCTCTCCTGGGTCATCTTCCACGCACTCGACTTCACCGCGGTCATCCTGCTCGTGGGCGTGGGCATCGCCTTCTGGCGGCGCAGCACCGACGCGGGCCTGCTGACCACCCAGCGCTTCGGCTGGGACGTCATGCCGCTGGTGCTGCTCGCGGCGATCGCCATCACCGGACTCGCGCTCACGGCCTCGTCGGTGTTCTGGCACGGCGCCTACTACTGGTTCATCTCGCTCACGCACCAGGCGGTGGTGGTCACCTGGCTGTTGTTGCTGCCCTTCGGCAAGTTCTTCCACATCGTCGAGCGCCCGGCAACCATCGGCGTGACCCTCTACCAGGCCGTGAACCAGGGGATGGAGCATTACCCCGGCGCGCGCCGGGACGCCGGCGCCTGCCGCCGCTGCGGCCAGGAGCTCCCATCGCCCCAGTTCGTCGCCGACCTCCAGGCCACGCTGTCGGACCTGGGGCAGTCATACGCGCTCTCCCCCGCGCTCGGCGCGCTCCAGGAGTACTGCCCCGCCTGCAAGCGGCAGCTCCGCGGCCGGGCTTACTTCGAGCGCATGGGAAAGCAGTTCCTGTAGGAGACGCCGTGACCGTTAACAAGGACACCTTCGCGCCGCGCCGTAAGACGAACTACGACCTGCAGCTTGCCGGCCGGAGCCCCGTGGAATGGCACGAAGCGGGCACCCTCCCGGACCGGCTCGTCCCGACGCACTGCTGCTTCTGCGGCGTGCAGTGCGGCATGTTCCTGAAGGTGAAGGACGACGAGGTCATCGGTGTCGAACCGCGCGAGTACCCGCACAACCGCGGCGCGCTCTGCCCGAAGGGCGTGGTGGCCTACCAGCAGCAGGCTCACCCGGAGCGGCTGCGCTACCCGATGATGCGGAAGAACGGGCGCGGCAACCCGCTCGAACGCGTGTCCTGGGACGAGGCGCTGGACTACGTGGCCGGCCGCTGGCGGGCCATCCAGGCCGAGCACGGCAAGGACGCCGTCGGCGTCTATAGCGGCTCTTCGATGACCAACGAGAAGTGTTACGTGGCCGGCAAGTTCGCCCGCGTGGGCCTGGGAACGCGCAACATCGACTACAACGGGCGGCTCTGCATGTCCTCCGCCGCGATGGCCTATTCGAAGGCGTTCGGGCTTGACCGGGCGCCATTGCCGCTGACGGACATCCCGCTCGCCGACTGCATCTTCGTTGCCGGCGCGAACATCGCCGAGTGCTTCCCGGTCGCGATGCAGTGGATCTGGGAAGCACGCGACCGCGGTGCGCGGCTCATCGTGATGGACCCGCGGGAAACGCCCATCGCCCGGACCGCCGACCTCTGGCTTCCCGTGCGCCCCGGCACCGACATCGCGGTGTTGAACGGCATGCTGCGGCAGATCATCGCCGACGGGCTGGTCGACGAAGCGTACGTCGCCGCGCGGACGAACGGCTGGGACGAGGTCCGCGCCGCCGTCGCGGAGATGACACCCGAGCGGGCGGAACAGCTCTCCGGCGTCCCGGCCGAGCGCATCGTCGCCGCCGCGCGCCTGTACGGCCGGGCGGCGACGTCGCTGATCCTGCACGCGCGGGGCATCGAGCACTCCACGCACGGGGTGGACAACTGCCTGGCGTGCATCAACCTCGCGCTGGCGCGGGGCCAGGTGGGCAAACCCGGCGGCGGCACAGCCATGCTCACCGGCCAGGGCAACGGACAGGGTGGCCGCGAGCACGGCCAGAAAGCGAACCAGCTCCCGGGGTATCGCAAGATCGACAACCCCGAGGACCGCGCCTACATTGCCGGCATCTGGGGCATCCCCGAACCCGAACTCCCGCCCGAGGGCGCCGCCGCGACGGAGATGGTGCACCTGATGGCGGAGGGCACGATCCGGAGCTGCCTGGTGCTCTGTTCGAACCTGATGGTCTCGCTCCCGGACAACGGCGTCGTGCAACGCGCGCTCGACAACCTCGACCCGCTCGTCGTCATCGACTTCTTCCTGTCGGAGACGGCGGCGCTGGCGGACGTGGTGCTGCCCGGCACCGTCTGGTGCGAAGACGAAGGGACAACGACGAATCTCGAGGGCCGTGTGGTCAAGATCAACGCCGCGGGCCCGCCGCCGGGCGAGGCGCGCACCGACTGGCGGATCATGTCCGACCTCGCTGCGCGGATGGGCCGGGGGCAGTTCTTCCCCTACCGGACGGCCGCAGAAGTGGGCGAGGAGCTCCGGCTCGCGAGTCGCGGCGGCGCGGCAGACTACTACGGCATCACCTGGGAGCGGCTCGACCGCGAGGGCGGTGTGTTCTGGCCCTGCCCCTCGGAGGACCACCCGGGCACGCCGCGGCTATTCGCCGAGCGGTTCGCCCACCCGGACGGCCGGGCGAAGATGTTCCCGATCGCCTACCAGCCGCCCGCGGAGGAGCCGGACGAGCACTACCCCTTCCGCCTCACCACCGGGCGCGTGGTCTACCACTACCTCAGCGGTACGCAGACGCGCCGGATCGGGTTCCTGAACAGCCAGGCACCGGACCCGTGGGTCGAGTTGCACCCGCGGGCGGCCGCGCAGCTCGGCATCGCCGACGGCGAGCTGGTCCGCGTGACGACACCGCGCGCGTCGATGGAGCTCAAGGCGCTGGTCGTCCCGACGATCCGGCCGGACACGCTGTTCATCCCGTTCCACTACGGCGGGCGGGGCGCCGTGAACCAGCTCACCAACCCGGCGGTCGACCCGACCGTGAAGATCCCGGAGTACAAGGCGTGCGCCGCCCGGATCGAGCCGCTGGACGCGCCCGCGACCCAGGGGAACGGGCACGCGCGGCGGAACTTCACCGCTGGCACGAACCCGAAGATGTTCCCGTACGAAGTGGGCGAAACGCGCCCGGTCGAGCCGAAGGCGTACTAGGGACAGGGGGAAGGATGGAGATCAAGACGCTTTTCGTGGACGCGACCCGCTGTATCGGCTGCCGCGCGTGCGAGGCGGGCTGCCGCGAATGCGACTCGCACAAAGGCGAGAGCATGGTCATGGTCGACTTCGTCGACCGCGGGTTCAGCGTCGCGACGCAGCCGACGGTGTGCATGCACTGCGAGGACCCGGTCGCCCCCTGCGCCCAGGTCTGCCCTGCCCAGGCGATCCTGATCTCGCCTGAAGGCGTGGTCCAACAGGCCGACCCCTCGCGCTGCATCGGCTGCCAGAACTGCGTGTTCGCGTGCCCCTTCGGCGTGCCGAAATTCGATGTCGAAGCGCGCCTGATGAAGAAGTGCAACCTCTGCTATGACCGGACGGTCCAGGGGCTGCAGCCGTGGTGCGCGCAGGCCTGCCCGACGGACGCGCTCTGGTACGGCACATTCGAGGAGTTCGCGGCGCGGCGGAACGGCTCACCGGTGAGCTGCACGGGCTTCGGCGAGATGGACGTCCACACCCGCGTCTACCAGGTGATGCCGGCGGGCACGGAGAAGCTGGACCTGGTCGCGCTCCTTTCCGAGGCGGCCGAGGGCCGGCCGGTGCGAGAGGAGGCGTGGGTCCTATGACCGAGGCACGCGAGCGGGCGGCTGCCCGCCCCCACGACCGCGACGAGCGCTGGCGCAGCGACTTCCCGTATGACTGGGAGGCGGACGCGTCCGTTTCGCGGCGCGACCTGCTGCGGCTCGCGGTCATCACCTCCGGCGCGCTCTTCGCCGGGACGCTGCTGCTCTCGCTGCTCGGGCGGCGGGACGACCGCCGCCGCGGTTCGCCGCGGGCCATCCCGGGCGCCGCCGCGCTGCCCGCCGGCGAGGCGCTCTACTTCAAGTACCCGGGCGAGGACGACCAGGCGGTGCTGCTCAACATCGAAGGGACGGGGTTCGTCGCCTACAGCCAGAAGTGCACGCACCTGTCGTGCTCGGTGTACTACCGCGCCGAAAAGGGGGAGCTGATCTGCCCCTGCCACGACGGCAAGTTCGACCCGCGCACCGGCGAGCCCACCGCCGGCCCGCCGCAACGCCGCCTCCCGCGGATCACGCTGGAGCAGCGCGGCGGCGAGCTGTTCGCGATCGAGGAAGCGCCGTGAGCGCCGGCCCATCGCCGGACGGCCGGTACGTCCGCGTGCCAGCCGCGTCGCGGCGCGACCGCCCCGTACCGGGGCGGGAGGCGCTGCTCCTTGGCGCGCTGGCGTTCGGGCTGATGATGCTGGCGATCCAGCTCTGGCTGCTCACGGTCGCGCTGGAACTCTACCTCGCCGGCGATGGCGAGCGGGTGTGGGGCCTCGCGGTGGGCTCTGGCTGTGTCTTCGTCGGCGGGCTCATCGCCGTGTGGTTGCTGTCGCGCCGGCCGCGGATCGGCGCGTGACGTGGCCGGCATCGATGAGCAGCGGCCGGCGGCGCGTCCGCTCCAGACCGGCGACATCGTCCGTGGCTTCCTGGCGCGGTTCCGGCTCGCCCGGCTGCAGGAGCGGCTGCCCGACCGGCCGGTCGTGGCCGCGTTCGCGCTCATCAACGGGTTCCTGAGCATCGCCATCATGGCAGTCGCTGCGCTGGCGACGGGCCAGCCGTTCGTGTTCCCCTCGCTGGGTCCGACGGCGTTCCTCTTCTTCTATACACCCATGGCGCCGGCGGCCTCGCCCCGGAACGCGTTCATCGGCCATCTCATCGGCGCGGCGGCCGGCTTCGGCTGCCTGCTCGCCTTCGGCCTGCAGGACGAAGGTCCCGCCACGGCGGTGGGCGTGGGCTGGGAGCGTGTGATCGCCGCGGCGCTCTCGCTCGGGCTTACGAGCGGGGTGATGATCCTGGTGAACGCACCCCACCCGCCCGCGGGGGCGACCACGCTCATCATCTCCCTCGGCGTGCTCACCGAGTTCGAAGAAGTGGCCGTGCTCATGGTCGCGGTGGTGCTGCTGACGATGCAGGCGTTCGCCATCAACCGGCTCGCCGGCCTCCCCTACCCGGTCTGGTCGAAGCCGGCGCCGAAGCCATAACGCCGTAGCTCAGGCAGGGACGGCGACCCGCGCGGGCGCGACCGCGAGGCCGGGGACGTCGACTCGGGTGCGGAAGATGGAGCCGATGTCCTCGGCGGAGTCGCCGGAGCCGGTCACGATGTAGAGGTCCTGGAGGTCGGGGCCGCCGAAGCAGACGCTGGTGACCATGGGGAGCGGCACCGGTACGCGCATCCGTTCGCGGCCGTCGGGTTCGAACACGGCGACGCAGCCGGAATGCGCCAGCGCCACCCAGACGGAGCCATCGGCGGCGACGGCGAGGCCGTCGGGCGTCAGGCCGGGCTCGCCGGCGAAGCGCTGCCAGGGGCCGGGCGTGCCATCGTCGGCCATGTCGTAGACGCGGACGATTCCGGCGCGCGCGTCCGAGTGGTAGAGCCGCTTGCCGTCGGGGGAGAACCCCAGCCCGTTCGTGAGCAGGATGCCGTCGGAGACGGTGCGCATGGTGCCGTCGAGCTCGATGACGTGGAGCCAGCCGGGCTTCGGTTCCTGGCCGCCGAACACGGCGAAGGCCACTGAGCCGACGTAGACGCGCCCGGCCGCGTCGGTCGTGAGGTCGTTGAAGCCGGCGGCACCGGGGACCGCATCGAGCGAGAGGAGCGTCCGCGTCGGCGTGCCATCGAACGGCATGAACGAGATGTCGCGGCCGCCGATGACGAGCCCGCCGGCCGCGTGGGGGGCCATACCGCCGACGCCCTTCCGCTTCGGCAGGAGGGTCGTGACCGTCCCGTCCGGGGCGAGGCAGTGCACGCCGCCGCGATGGACGTCGCTGAAAATGAGCCCACGGCCGGGATCCCAGACGGGACCTTCGACAAGGGCAAAACCGGTCGCCAGTCGTTCCACGTCGCCTCCCTGTGCGGCGGTGGCCGCTGGGCGGAGTCTACGCCGCCCGGGAAGGCGGCGGCACCCGGCAGGGACGGCCGCGCAGGGAGACCGCGGCGATCGTGGTGGGGCTGCCCTCAGAACGCGACGCGTGGCGCGGGCACGGGGCCGTGCTGGTTGTCGTGCTTGTTGCCGCCGGCGACCAGCAGGTAGATGAAGATGATGAAGCCGACGATCGGGATGAGCTGGAGCAGCACGAGCCAGCCGCTCTGCCCGACGTCGTGGAAGCGCTTCACGCTCGTCGCGATGGAGGGCCAGATGAGGCCAAGGATACAGATGAGCTGGGCAGGGCCGGCCTCATTGACTTCGGTCGCCCCGAAAAGGAAGACATCGAGAATGCCTGCGACAATGCCGGCGGCGATGCCGATGCCCCACATGGCTGCGTAGGTGCGGCGGTTCACACGCCCGCTGGGCGAAAAGAAGCGGTCGAGGGAGATGCCGGTTTCGGCAGGCGGGCTGGCGGTGCCGGTGCTGTAGTCGCTGCGCCCGGTGCCGGCCGGGATGGGCGCGCTCACGGGCCCCCCGACCCACTCGGTGCCATTCCAGTAGCGGGTAGTGCCGTCGGGGTCGCCTTCGGCGTGGTACCAGCTGGGCGGAGGCTGCTGCTGGGGTTCGGTCATGCTGTCCACTCCTCGGTAGAGGCCGGCGTGGGGCCGAGGCTCGCACGCGGATATACCACGAATGGCGCGGTCGCGCGCGGCGCAGCACGCGCGTCGTCGCGTGCGCGGAGTGATCCGGGACCGCAAGGGCGCCGTGATTCGCGCCCCTGCGCCGTGATTCGCGCCCCTGCGCCGTGATGCCGGGAACCTCCCAGGCGCGCAAGCGTGGAAGGGACACCACTCATGGAGCAACGCGTGAAACCTCGAACCGTGCTCACGGCCGGCGGCGTGCTGGCCTCGCTGATCCTGCTCGTCTTCGGCGCCGCCTCGATCGTGATCGGGCTCCGCGGGATCCAGGATGTCCGCGATACGCTCGCGGAAGAGAACATCATCGGGCCGGAAGACTCGCGGATCCCCGGCCAGCTGGTCGACACGGGCAGCGAAGCGCGCGCCCAGGCTGACGTCATCCGCGAGCACCAGCTCACTTCAAGCGGCGGGCTGACCTACTCCGAGATGGGGCGGTATGCCACGCCGAACGGGGACGCAGCCGGTACCAACAACGCGGAAGAGGCAGCGAAGGATGCTTCCGGCCGTCCCATTGCGAACGCGGCACGGAACCAGTGGGTGACCGCGACCGCACTCTCGACATCGCTCAACACGGCGTACTTCGCCGAGCAGGTGGGCATCTTCGCCGTCGTTATGGGCGTGGCGCTCATGCTGACCGGTCTCGGTTTCGGCATCCTCACCTGGGGCACGCTGCGCCACGCACAGTGGGCGGAGAAGTGGGCCTGGGCAGAGCGCGAGCACACCGCCCCGGCATCGGCTTCGCGCCAACCGGGCCTCGCATCGAGCCGCGACGCGTAATCCGAAGGCGGCCCGTACGTCCCGGGCAGCTCGGGCTGCTCGGGACTCGCGCTGCGCCGGCCACGGCGCCATGACGGTCCGCGAGCGGCCTCCGGACGCACGAGTCGCCGCGTGATCAGGCCCACCCGCCGGGCGTCTATGTCACGGCGCGAGGCAGGGGAGCGCGGCGAACGCGTAGCCACGGGCCGCGAATTCGGGCAGGAGGATCTCCAGCGCGGCGAGCGTCTGCGACCGGTCGCCGCCGCCATCGTGGAAGAGCACGACCGCGCCCGGGTAGGCGTAGCTCCGGACGTTCGCGACGATGGCGGAGACGCCCGGCCGGGCCCAGTCGCGCGGGTCGACGTTCCAGAGCCACATCGCCAGGCCGCGAGAGGCGATGACGTCGCGGACCGTGCTGTTCACGGAGCCGTACGGCGGGCGGGCGCAGGTGCTGGTCCGGCCGGTCGCGCGGGCGAGGGCGGCCTCAGCGCGCGCCAGCTCGCTGTTCACACCGGCCCGCGTGAGCCGTGTCAGGTCGGTGTGCGTGTAGCTGTGCAGCCCGATGGAGTGCCCGCGGGCGAGGGTTTCGGCCACGACCGACGGGTAGGCGTCGATGTTGGATCCGATGAGGAAGAAGGTCGCCCGCGCGTTGTACCGGCCGAGCACCTCGAGGATCCGGGGCGTCCAGGTCGGATTCGGTCCGTCGTCGAAGGTGAGATAGAGGACCGGCCCGACGGGCGGTGTCGGCGTCGGCGTGGGGGTCGGTGTCGGTGTCGGCGTGACGGGCGGGTACGTCCCATCGGCGGCGACCATCGGCGCGGCCAGGCGCCCGGGCGTCTCGCCGGCGGCCGGCGTCGACGAAGGCAGGTCCGCCCAGGCCGTCCCCGCAAGGAGCAGGGAAAGGCCGATGATCGAGACAAGCGTTGGGGCGATCAGCAAACGGAATTTCCGCATGGTGCGCGGTAGAGTGTCCGCCTCCCGGGCGGCGGGGACAATCGCCAACCGGTCCGAATGCCGCCTATCGGCGGCGCATGGTTGGGCGGCGTGTGCTACGCTCGGTGCAGTGCGCACGTATGCCGTGCCGCCGGTGATCCCTCAGGCTTCGTTGGATGTGCGATTGATTGAGGTGTCCCAACCCACCCTCATACCGCTCAGCCATACATAACGGAGACAACCCACCTGCTTACCCTGACCCGCAAGCCTTCCGGCACCCCTGCCGGCGAGACCGACGCCCCGCGCGGCGCGTCCTTCGCCAGCCTCGGCGTGGCCGCCGACCTCGTGGCCGCCCTCGCCCGGCGCGGCATCACCGAGCCCTTCCCCGTCCAGGCTGCCACCCTGCCCGATGCCATCGCCGGCCGCGACGTGTGCGGCAAGGCGCGCACCGGCTCCGGCAAGACGCTCGCCTTCGGGCTGCCGCTCCTGATGCGCGCCCGCCGCAGCGAGCCGAAGCGCCCGTGCGCCCTCGTGCTCGTCCCGACGCGTGAGCTCGCCTCCCAGATCGTGGACAACCTTGCCCCGCTCGCGGAGAGCCGCCGGCTGCGGATCGCGCCGGTCGTTGGGGGCGTTTCGCTCTTCAGCCAGCGCCAGCGGCTCCGCGTCGGCGTCGATATCGTCGTCGCCACGCCGGGGCGCCTTCACGACCTGCTCGAACGCGGGGACGCCAGCGTCGATGACGTGCGCATGGTCGTCCTGGACGAAGCGGACCAGATGGCCGATTTTGGCTTCCTGCCCCAGGTCCGCCGCATCCTCGACCGCATCCCCGTCCGCCCGCAGACGCTGCTCTTCTCGGCGACGCTCGACGGCGAGGTCGATGCGCTCGTCAAGCGCTACCAGCGCGAGCCGGTCTTCCACGAAGTCGTCCCCGAAGAGGACGCCGGCGAGACGATGCTCCATCGCTTCCTCGGCGTGTCGGACGAGGAGAAGGTGCGCGTGACCGCCGCCATCGCGGCCGGCCCGGAGCGCACGCTGCTCTTCGTTCGGACGCAGCGCAGCGCCGACCGCCTGGCCCGCCAGCTCGAGCGCGAAGGCATCGAAGCCGGTGTGCTGCACGGCGGCCTGAGCCAGCCCCGCCGCGAGCGCGCGCTCAAGGCGTTCGCCGATGGCACGGCGCCGGTGCTGGTCGCCACGAACATCGCCGCCCGCGGCATCCACGTCGATGGCGTCGACATCGTGGTCCACCACGACCCGCCGGAGGACGTGAAGACGTACCTCCACCGGTCCGGCCGTACCGCTCGCGCGGGCGCCTCGGGCATGGTCGTCACCCTCGTCTCGCCCGAACAGGTGGGCGACGTGAACCTGCTCCGCCGTCAGGCGGGCGTGCGCGAAGCGATCGTGCCCGTCGACGCCGGTGACCCGCGGCTCGCGGACCTCGCCGCCTGGACGCCGCCGCTCGAAGAGCACCGCCCGCAGCCCGCGAAGACGGCGCGGCCAGCGGGGGCCCGGGCAGCTGCCCGGCGCCCGCGCCCGGAACGCGCACCCGCATCGATCGCCAACCGCGGCGGCGAAGGCCAGCGTGGAGGTGCCCGGCGCGGGCAGCGGAGCGGCGCGGGGCGCAGCCGGCCCCGCTGACGCGACTGCCGGCTCACAGCGTTCATCCGTTCTTTGCGGGCGGGTGCTAGGCTGTGACCGTGCAGGCTGCCGCAACGCTCCACCCGTCCCGACCGCGCCTTCGCGGCTACGTCCATCTCGTGGCCGCGATCGTCGCGCCGTTCGCGCTCATCGCTCTGCTCGCGCGTGCCCATTCGGCGGCGTCGTACGCGGGCGCAGCTGTGTTCGGCGCCGGGATGATGGGCCTCTTTTCGGTGAGCGCGTCGTACCACCTCTACGGGTGGAACACGCGTTTCCGCCCCATCTTCCGCCGGCTCGACCACTCGATGATCTTCATCGCGGTAGCTGCCTTCTACACCCCGTTTTGCCTGCAGGTGCTGGGGGCGACGTGGGGCGTGCCGATGCTCATCCTGGTCTGGACGCTGGCGGGGCTGGGCGCGGTGCTCAAGCACGTCTGGCTCGGCGCACCCCAGCCGATCAGCCTCGCCGCGTATATCCTCACCGGCTGGGTCGCGCTCGCGGCCACGCCCCGGCTCGCGTTCACGCTCGAAGCGCCGAGCTTGCTGGCGCTGCTCCTCGCGGGCGTGCTCTTCACGGTCGGGGGCGTCATCTACGCGATCCGGCGGCCGAACCCGTTCCCGGGGTTCGCGGGGCACCACGAGCTCTTCCACGCGCTGGTCACGCTCGGTTGTGCGGTGCTCTTCGTGGTTGTGTTCGTCGACGTGCTGCCACGGTAGTGCCGCCTCAGGCCGGCGCGCCGCCCTGTGCCTGCTGCAGCGTGAGCGGCCGCGTGATCACCAGCCGGAAGCGTCCCCGCGCCACCTTCTCGATGCGGATGAAGTCGCAGCGCTCTTCGAGCCGCTTTCGAAGCAGGATCAGCCGCGCCTCGAGGTTGTCTTTGATGTCCGGCAGGTCCAGCGACGAATCCAGCCGGATCTCCTTATTGCTGAACTCGACCCGCTGTTCGGACAGGTAGTTTCGCAGCAGGCGCCAGAGGATGTCCCCGGCGACGCCCTTGATCAGGTATTCGTTGTCGATGAAGACGCTGCCGTCTTCGGCGTAGTGCTTGACCTGCGCGGGGGCGGCCTGCGGCTGCACGCGCGCCTCCGCGGCGACGGGTTCGGATGAGCGCAGCGCGGTCATCGCCATCGCCACCTGGCTGGCGAGGATGCCGACCACGCACTCGTCGATGGCCTGGAAGGCGCCGGGGAGCTCGCTCTGGAGGCAGAGGACGCCCACGAGCCGCCGGTGCGCCAGCATCGGCGTGACCACCTGGCTCTGGATGCTGGGGAGCTGTGGCAGCGCGATCGCGCGTTCGACCCGCCCGGCGCCGGCCTGGGCGGCAGCTGCGTCGCGGGCCGCGTGGGAGTAGGTGAGGTCGCGCGCGAGCTGGGTGAAGCGCACGGAGTGCTTTCGCTGCGCCACGAGCCCGATGACGCCCTCGCCGAAGCGGACCTCCGACCCGGCGCCGGATGCGGGATAGCCGATGCTCGCGACGGTGTAGAGCCGCTCTCCCGATTCGTCCACGAGCATGATGAACGCGTGGTTGCAGCCGAGCAGGTTCACGCAGGCATCGAGCGTGACGCGGAAGAGGTCTTCCATGTCGGCGGCGGACGCGACGGTCGTGGAGAGCGCCTGCATCTTCGCCATGTCCACGGAGCGCCGGTGCCCGCCCTCCTCAACCTCGGAGGGGAGCATCACGCTCCGGTCGACGTGGCAGACGTCGGCGCCGCGGAGCTCGAAGATGTTCTCCATGCCTTCGAACGCGGCCACGGCGTCGAGATTCGTCTTCAGCTGTTCGAACAGCTCCCCCTCGCGCTCGGTCCGGACGTAAGTCACGTCGAGCTGGAAGAGGCGCCCGGTCTCGGGCTCCGTAAGGTTCACCTGGGCGCGGGGGTTCTCGCCGGTGTTGCGCTCGGTCTTGTTGAAGAACTGCCGCGAAAGGAGGATGTGCTCGTCGTCGACCCGCTGTACCACGGAGAGGTAGGTGACGTTCGGCCAGCCGTCGGCGCCGACGGTGCAGATGCTCGACGGGATGATCCCTTCGAGGCACGACGGGATGTCGGCGAGCGTCACCGGGCGGCTGCCGGGGATCATAGCGGCTTCCCCGCGGCCGGGCCGGGCGTCTGGTCAAACGCGCGCTCGATGGTGAACCGCACGCGGAGGATCTCGGACATCCAGAGGTTGCGCATCCGGTCGATGGAATCACCGACGATGGCGAGCGAGGAGGCGACCGCCTCGCGCTGCTGCTCCACCCAGGCGCACTCTTCCGGGGTGGGTTCGGCGCACTCGACGAACATGCCCTTGAACTGGATCGACTGATAGGTCACCGGGCTGCCGAAGGTGACGGCGATGCGGCCTGTCTCGCGCAGGTTAGCGAGGACGTCGGCGGCGCGGGGGGCATCGATGAAGATGTCGGCGCTGATGCGGTCATCGCGGATGCGCAGGCCCCAGCCGGGGATGTGCTGCGGGACGCCATCGGCGCTGGCGCTGCCCACGGCGGCCGCGACAGCACCTTCAGCGAGCTCCTTGATGTCGTCGTCGACGCGGTACATGGTCCCCTGCGGCGCCGCCTGCATTCGCGCATTCCGGGTACGCGCGGCGGAGAGATTAGGAATCTTATCCGTTTCCTTTAAGAAGTGCTTAGGAAGCCGTAAGGAGCATTTAGGAACGCCGTGTCCGCTCACCACCGATGCTACGGTCGACACCACTGGAGCCCGCACCATGACCACCACGATCGTCGCCCACGCCCGCATCGAAGCCCTTCGTAAGCGCCTCGCCGGCGCGCTGGTGGCCCCGCGCGAAGGGGATGCGGGCGGCAGCGACTCCCGTGCCACGCGGCGCCCGGCGCTCATCGTCCGTGCCGCAGGCCGGCGTGATGTGGTCGAAACCGTCCGGTTCGCGCGCGAGGAGCGGTTGTCCGTCGCCGTGCGCAGCGCAGGTAGCGGCCCGGTGACCCACGCGAATGTCGACGGCGCGCTGGTGCTCGACCTCTCGCCGATGTGCGCGGTCACCGTGGACGCCGCGAGCCCGGTGGTCTGCGTGCAACCTGGTGCGACGCACGGCGCGATGGCGGTCCCGGCACAGGCATTCCACCTGGCTTTCGGTGGGCCCGATGCGCCGGCGGGCCTGGGCGGCGGTATCGCCTGGAAGGCTGGCGCCCGGGGCTTGTCGGTCGATGACCTGCTCGCCGCCGAAGTCGTGATGGGCGACGGCGCGGTCCTCCGCACGAGCCCGACGGAGCACCCGGGCCTGTTCTGGGCCATCCGCAGCGGGAGCGCGGGGTTCGGCGTCATCACCGAGTTCGAATTCCAGCTCCCGCGTCCGTCGGGGCAACCGGGTGGGACGCTTGTGCTGTCCGCCGTGCCGCGGGCCGCGCGCATGGGCATACCCGCGTCGGTTCCCCTGCCGCTCGTGCGGCTGGCGCTGCGCCCGGCGTAGCCCTCTCGTACGGCAGCCTGGCGCCCAAACAGGCCGGTATGGCCGCCGGCTCAGGGTGTTAGGCGCTGCTAAGTTGACACCTTCGGCAGGCCGCTGTACAAGCGAAGCGAACGATCGTTCACCGCGCCGCCGCAGGGGCGGCTGGCCGCGGCACGAGTACACACGAGGAGCTCCACGCTTGGGTCTGAAGAATCCCGAATGGTATCGCGAAAGCCTTCGCGACGGCCGCGTCACCTACATCGCCGGTGAGTCCGTCCCGGACATCACCCAGAACGAGTGGTTCTCGACGGTCATCGACGTCTGCGCCGAGGACTACAACTACACCGACCCCGCCACCCGCGACCTCCGCGTCTACGAGACCGAGGACGGGACCGAAGCCCACCGCATCTTCAAGATCCCGACCTCGGTTGACGACCTCGAGAAGCGGATCGCGATGTCCAGCGTCACCGGCATCGCCACCGGCGTGACCGCCGTCCTGATGGCCCTCTACAACATCAAGGACCAGGTCGCGAAGGTGAACGGCCAGTACGCCGAGAACATCGAGCGCATCTACAAGTACTGCCGCGACAACGACATGCGCGCCGACCAGTGCATCACCGATGCCAAGGGCGACCGTTCGCGGCACCCCAAGGACCAGGACGACCCCGACCTCTACATGCGGATCATCGACCGCCAGAAGGACGGCATCGTCGTCCGCGGGGCGAAGCTGCACATCACCGGCGCGAGCCTGGTGCACGAGCAGACGGTCATGCCGACCAAGGCGATGGGCCCGGGCGAGGAAGAGTGGTCGCTCTCGTTCTCGATCCCGACGAACGCGCCCGGCGTGAAGATCATCAACCGCGCCTACGCGAAGCCGGGCCTGAGCGAGATGGACTACCCGCTGTCGTCGCACCACAACGCGCCCGAGGGCTTTGTCGTCTTCGACGACGTGTTCGTCCCCTGGGACCGCGTCTTCCTCGCGGGTGAGTACCAGCTGGCCGGCGTGCTCGCGCACTCGCTCGGCCTCTGGGAGCGCGTCGGCGGGCTCATCGGCATGGTGAAGCGCTCGCGGCTGCTCGTCGGCACGGCGCAGCTCCTCTGCGAGATGAACGGCATCCACAAGGCGTCGCACATCCAGGAGAAGATCTCGGACCTGGTCTTCTACGCCGAGATGCTGCGCATGTCGCTCGAGTACGCGGTCAAGAACTACAAGGTCACGGAGACCGGCATGGTCTACCCGGACCCGCTGGCCGTGAACGTCGGTAAGTTCTATGGCGCGAGCAACTGGCACGGCATGGTGCAGAAGCTCCACGACATGTCGGGCGCGCTCGTCCTGACGCTGCCGACGGAAGCGGACTACCGCAACGAAGAGCTGACCAAGACGCTCAACAAGTACCTCCACACGAAGAACGACGTCGTCGTCGAGGACCGGATGCGCGTCTACAACCTCATCCGCGACCTGACCGCCGACAGCTTCGGTGGCTGGGAGCTCGTGACGACGCTGGCGGCGGGCGGTGGCCTGGCGGCGCAGCGGATCGTGACGATGCGGGAGTACGACCTGGAAGGCGCCAAGCAGCAGGCCCGCGAGGCCGCCGGCATCGGCGGTGGCGCGCACAAGGGCGGCCGCCGGGCCTGACCCTCAGCACCACAGCGTGCGCTCACGGGGCCGCGGACACTGTCCGCGGCCCCGTTCTTTGTGGCCCGCGCCCGGCCGTGCGACGATCGCGGCATGGGCAACCCGGACGTGTTCATCACCGGTGGCCGCCGCACGCCGATCGGCGCGTATCGCGGCTGCCTGGCCGGGCTCTCCGCCGGTGACCTCGCCGGAGCCGCCCTTCGGCCGCTCGCGGCTGGATTCGAGGGCGAGGACCCTGCGGTCGTGCTCGGGAGCGCGGTGGGCCGCGGGAACCTGGGGCGGTATGCCGCGCTGGCGGCCGGGTTGCCGCCCTCCACGCCGGCCTGGACGGTCAACGCCCAGTGCACCAGCGGGCTCACCGCGGTCCGCCTCGCCGCCGAGCACCTCGTCGCGACGGGCCGGCGGTACGCCTTCGCCGGCGGCGCGGAGAGCTGCTCCCAGGCCGACGTGATGCTCGGGGCGCGCACCAGCGCCGGCGCCGAGCGCGTCGCCCACGCGCCCGCGCCGTTCGGCGACCCCGACATGGGCCCCGCTGCCGACACCACCGCCGCCCACCTGGGCATATCGCGCGAAGAGCAGGACGACTGGGCGCGGACGAGCTACCAGCGCGCCGCGGCCGAGCGCGAAGCCGGCCGCTTCGCCGCGCTCATCGCCCTGGTGGACGTAGAGGGCGTCCCGGTCACGGCCGACGAGCTGCCGACCCGTCTCCCCGCCGCCGGGCGGCTGCGGCGCTACCCGCCCGCGTTCGGCCCCGGCGGCAGGGTCACCGCGGGCAACGCCGCACCGTTCGCTGACGCGGCGGCAATACTGGCGCTTTCGACGCGGCCCGCCGGCGTACCCCTCGCGCGGGTCGTTGCCTGGGGGACCGCCGCCGCCGACCCGGCGATGCCCGCGCTCGCCGTGATCCCGGCGGTCGAACGGGCACTGGCAGCGACGGGCCTGTCCGCCGCGGAAATTGACCGCTGGGAGATCAACGAGGCCTTCGCGGTCAAGGTCGTGGCCGCCGCCCGGCACTTCGACATCGACCCGGCGCGGCTGGACGTGAACGGCGGCGCCATCGCCTGCGGCCACCCGTTCGGCGCGAGCGGCGCGATCATCCTGCTCCACCTCGTCGACGAGCTGCGCCGGTCCGGCAGGCGCTACGGCGTCGCCGCCATCGCCGGCGCGGGGGGACTCGGGGAGGCGGTGGTCGTCGAGCGCGCGTGACGGTACCCCGAGCGCCGTTCGCCGCGTAGACTCACCGCCGTGCGAGCCGCCGCCTGGACCGAAGACAACCGCCTCCGCGTCACCGACGCGCCCGAACCCGTCCGCAAGCCGGGCACCACGACCGTCCGTGTCGACGCCTGCGGGATCTGCGGGACCGACCTCCACTTCTTCCGCGGCGAGCTGAAAGCCATGCCCGGCTCGGTGCCGGGCCACGAGATGGCGGGAACGGTCGTCGAGAGCGACGTGCACGCGCCCGGGACGCTCGTGGCGGTGGAGCCGCTGGTCGGCTGCGGGACGTGCGCGCCGTGCCGGGGCGGCTGGCCGCAGCGCTGCACCGCGATGCAGCTGCTCGGCATCTCGGCCCCGGGCGGGCTCCAGGAGCTCGTGCTCGCGCCGGACGCGAACGTCTACCCGGTGCCCGCGGGGACCGACCCGCGCGTGGTATCGCTCGCCGAGCCCCTGGCCGTGGCCGTGCGGGGCGTGCACCTCGCCGAGGCGCCGCTCGGGTCGCGCGGCCTCGTGGTCGGCTCCGGGACGATCGGCCTGATGAGCCTGCTCCTCCTCCGGCGGACCTGCACTGCGGTCGCGGCGACGGCGCGCTACCCGCACCAGAAGGCGCTCGCCGAGGCGTTCGGCGCGACCCACGTGTTCGAGCCCGGCTCGGCCGAGCTGCGCGCCTGGGCACGCCAGACGCCGCCCGATGTCGTCGTCGAAACGGTCGGTGGGCACGGCGAGACGCTCGTCGAGGCGCTCCACAGCGTGCGCGCCGGCGGGACGGTCGTGGTCCTCGGCGTGTTCTCGGGCCGGCCGGCCATCCCGGCGTTCCGCCTGGTGAACGAGGAGATCCGCGTCGTCGGCTCGGTGATGTATGGCCGCGCCGGCAACCACTCGGAGTTCGGCGCGGCCGTTGCCCTGCTCCCGGAGGTCCAGGGGCAGCTCCTTCAGCTCAACCAGGGCCGGTTCCCGCTCGAACAGGCGAACGAGGCGTTCGAGGCGGCCGTCAACAAGCAGTCCGGCTACCACAAGGTCACGGTCAGGCCGAACGCCTGAGCCCTACCGCGGCGAGAGGTGCACCACGTCGGCGGCGGCGATCCGCAACCGCTCGCCCGTCGCCGTCGCGACCAGGAGCGCCCCGGAGTCGTCGAGCTCCTCCGCCGTGGCTTCGAACTCCCGGCCCGGCAGCGAGACGGCGACGCGCTGGCCGAGGGTGTTCGGCCAGGCGCGCCACTGGCGCAGCACCTCGGCGCCATCGCCGGCGGCGACCGCCTCGCAGAGCTGTTCGAAGCGGACCAGGTAGCGCCGGAGCAGTGCCAGCCGGTCGATGTCGTGCCCGGCGACGTCCCGCAGGGTGGTCGCACGTTCGTGGACGTCCGCCGGGAGCTCACTTGCCGGGAAGTTGGCGTTGATGCCCGTCCCCGCGAGCAGGTAGTGCACGGCCTGCTCCTCGGCCACCATCTCGGTCAGCGTGCCCGCGACCTTTCGGCCCGCGATGAGCACGTCGTTGGGCCACTTGAGCATGACCGCGGCACCCGGCAGCACCGCCGTGACCGCATCCGCGACCGCGACGCCCGCGGCGAGCGACACGAGCGGGCCGAGCGACGGCGAGAACGGCTTCCGCACGATGACGGTGGTCCAGCTCCCGCCCGGCGGGCAGGCGTAGGCCCGGCCGAGCCGCCCGCGGCCGGCGGTCTGCGCCTCCGCGACGACGAGCGTCCCGTGCGGCGCGCCGTCCTCCGCGAGCGAGCGCGCGATGGCCTGCGTGCTCGCGGCTTCGCGGTAGTGGTGTGAGACCTGCCCGAAGTGCGCCGTTTCGAGGCCCGCGGCCACCTCCCAGGGGACGAGCAGTTCGGTGCGGCCGGCCAGCCGGTGACCCCGCCGCGTCGAGGACTCGAGGACGTATCCCAGCGCGCGCAGCTCGGCGACCGCCTTCGCGACGGCAGCCCGCGTCACGCCCAGCGCGGCACCGAGCTCTTCGCCCGAGACGAAGCCGTCGTGCGCTTCGAGCGCGCGGAGCACGCCGAGCTCGGTCGGGGTCAGCGTGGTCGGGGCAGGCGCCTTCACGCGTGCACTATCGCGCGTCGTCCGCTGGCCGCGCGAGTGCGGCGCGCGCGATCTTGCCGGTCGGCGTTCGCGGCAGGTCGTCGAGGAGGACGACGCGGCGTGGCAGGGCGTGCCCGGAGAGCTGGCCGCGCAGCACCCGCCGCAGCGCCGCCGCCTCACACCCGGGCGCGACCACGAAGGCGACCAGGTGCGTGGGCTCGCCCGGGGGCTCCGCCGTCGCGGCCGCCGCGTGCACCCCGGGGAGCGAGAGGAGCACGCGTTCGACGTGCTCGACGAAGACGTTTTCACCGCGGATGACGACCATCGAATCGCGGCGGCCGGCGAGGTACAGGTAGCCGTCGTCGTCCAGCCACCCCAGGTCGCCGACGGTGTGCCAGCCGTGGTGCGCGATGCGGTCGGTTCCCGCCGGGTCGCCGTAGTAGCCGGCGAAGCCGTACTGCGTGCGGGCGCACACGAGCCCGGCCTCGCCGGGCGCCGCGGGCGTGCCATCGTCGCGCAGCACCGCAATCTTGCTGCCGAAGAATGCGCGGCCGACCGACCCCGGCTTCGCGGCGGCTTCCGTCGCTGGCATGACCGTGACGAAGCCGAGCTCGGACGCGCCGTAGTACTCGACCAGCTCCGCCCGCGGGAAGGCGGCGCGCGCCTCTTCGCGGAGGGCGGCGGGCAGCGGTTCGCCGGCACAGACGATGCGCTGGAGCTCCGCGAGGCGGCGCCCCCGCTCGCGTGCCCGGCGCACCACGCCCCGGAGGACGGACGGGAGCAGGTAGGCGACATGGGCGCCGTCCAGGCTGTCGAGCAGGGCGTCGACGCCCGGTTCGGCGGGGAAGCGGAGCGTGGCACCCGTGGACAGCGCCTGGAGCGCCGCGATGAGCGAGAACGAGAAGAACAGCGAACCCGGCACGGCCACCACGGTCTCGCTCCCCACGCCGAACTCGATGCCCATCGCGAGGAAGCTGGCGACCCAGGCGTGGTGCGCGCGCGCAATCGCCTTGGGTGACCCGGTGCTGCCGGAGGAGAAGCCGACATAAAACAGGTCGGCGCTGCCCCGGCTGTCCCGCCCATGAGTACCCTGCGGCGCCGCCAGGAGTTCGGCCAAGGATACGGCGGGCGTACCGCCGTCGGCGTCCGGGTCGTCACCGATGACGAGCGCGGGCGGGCAGGCGCTGAACGCGGCCGCGCGCTCCCGGGCGCTCCACCCCGGGGCGAGCGGCACCGCGATGCCGCCGGCTTCGACGACGCCGAGGAACGCGGCGAGCAGCTCCGCGGGCCGTTCGAGCGCGATGGCCACTGGCTTCCCGGCGATCCCGTGGGAGCCCAGCGAGGCCGCGACCCGGCGCACCTGGTCCCCCAGTTCGCCGTACGTCACTGCCTGGCCGCCCGTTGCAAATGCGGGGCGGGCCGGTTGGGCCGCCGCCCAGTGCAGCGGGCCGTCGCTCACCCACATGGTCAGCCGGCCGCCGCCCGGAGGGTCTCGAACGCGTGCGGGTAGGCCCAGGCGAGCGACGGTTCCCACGCGGCGACGCGGTCGCTACGCACCGCCCACGCGGTGTTCGCATAGGGGAGGGTCACGCTCCAGGCCTCGTCGAGGATCGTGCGGTAGACCGCCTGGATCCCGGCGATCCGGCGCCGCTCGTCGAATTCGCCGGCAAGCGCGGTGATCGCGTCCGAGATTGCCGCGGTGGTCGGCGGGGAGTAGGGCTGGCCGGCCAGGTAGTCGGTGCGCAGCAGCGACTCGCCGTCGAACCAGGCGCCGCTCGCGAGCGCGGTGATGCCGCCGAGCTGGTGGGCCGCATACCGCTGGAGGTAGGCGCCCGCCTCCATCGTCTCGACCTCGACATCGAGCCCCGCTGCGCGCCACATGCCGGCGACCGCCTGGAGCATCGCGGGGATCTGCGGCGCCGACGACGAGTCGTACCCCCAGAGCTTCACGCGCGCACCCTCGGCACCGGCTTCGCTCACCAGTGCCCGCGCCCGGGCGGCGTCGAAGGGCTGGGCCGGGAACATCGCTGCGTCGTAGCCCCGCGTAACCGGGAAGATGTGCGCCGCCGGCGCGGGCCGCCCGTGGCCGCCGAGCAGCGTCGCAGCCAGCGCTGCCTGGTCGGTCGCCAGCTGCAGCGCCCGCCGCACGCGGATGTCCCGGTAGGGCCAGGCGTCCGGCTCCTGGAAGTACAACGTCGTGAGCGCCGCGGACTCGCTTTCGAAGATGCGGACATCCTGCGCGCCGGTGAGCTGTTCGCGGGCCGGGCTGGCGATGCCGTCGATGAAGTCCGCCTCGCCGGTGCGGAGCTGCGCCACCCGGGTCGCCTGTTCGGGCACGACGTCCATGCGGAGCGACTGGACGTGGGGCGGGCGTTCGTAGTGCCCGGCGTGTGCTTCGAGCTCGACGAATTCTCCGGGTTCGCTGCGGACGAGCCGGAACGGGCCCGAGCACATCGGCGCCGCGCGGAATGCGTCCTCGCCGGTGCGCTCGTAGTGGGCGCGCGAGGCGACGTTCCAGCCACGCGGGTTGATGATGCCGAAACTCAGGCGAAGCGTGCTCGGCTGCCGCATGCGCACCACTACCGTTCGGGCGTCCAGCGCCGCGACGCTTTCGACCTGGTTCGCGACGGTCGCCTGGTAGGTGTCGCCCGGTTTCACGGCGATGTAGCGCTCGAAGCTCCACTTCGCGTCTTCAGCGGTGACTGGCGTGCCATCCCAGAACGTGGCGTCGGGGCGAAGGTGGAAGGTCAGCTGCGCGTGGTCGGGCGTCTCCTCCATGCGCCCGGCCAGCGCCGGGACCAGCTGTCCATTCGCGTCCCAGCGGGAGAACTGCTCGAAGCACGAGGTCGTGATGGGCGCGAGGTTCGCGACGCGCGTCACGTGGGGGTCGGCCGACTGGTCGGCCAGGGTGACGAGCGCGAGCGTGAGGGCGCCGCGCGGGCCGGTTGGGGCTGCCGCGGTCGGGCTCGATGTCGACGCCGGGGCGTCCTGAGCGTCATCGCCGCCGCAGCTGAGGGCGGCCAGGGCCCCGGCTGCACCGAACGCGGCGGGCGCCGCGAGGATGGCGCGTCGCCGCAGCGGTCGCGAGGGGCGAAGGGCTGGGGAAATTGTCAACCGATCGTGCATATCCGGTTGACAATCATGTCAGCCCGCCGCGATGGGTCAACCCTCAGCCGAGGAAGCTCTCCGGCACGACGCGCTGAACTGGCCGGTGGCGGAGGCCATACAGGCTCAGCGATTCTCGGCGCAGGCCGAGCCGGACCACCCCCGCGCTGCGGTCCAGCGCCAGGGACTCGACGAACCAGCGCGTCGTCCCGTCGGACATGCGCACCTCAAGATAGCCGCCCCGTGAGCCGGCGAGCTCGCCAACTTCGCGTCCATCGCGATCCAGGACCCGCGCCTCAGCAACCGTCGACATACCGCACCTCGATGGTACGAGGCTATCGAACAGGCGCGGTGCACCTTCAGTCCGAACGGTCATAATCCGGGGGCTGGATGGGCACGCGCTTTGAGCGAACGTCCCAATCTTCACCAATTACATACGGAGACTGCTGCGGGGCCGGAGGATCGGCGGCCTGCGGTGTGGGTTCTGGCGCCAGGGCTGGTTTGCCTTAGCACTACTGCTCCGATTATCGTCCACTCTAGATGAAGTTCCGGCCGAAGCTCGATGCCTTTCGCGACATCCTCGGGAGCCGCTCCGACGACGGCTTCGTCACGCCCGGAAACGCCATCACGCGGGCCATCGAAGCCCCGCTCGAAGCCGACCTCCTCTTCGACACGCTGGTGATCGGCGCGGCGAGCCAGCCGGCGGTGACCGCGCACGTACCCGTGCGCGCGGAACTGCCTCCGGCGGCAACTCCGGCCCCGGCCGCTCCCGCACCCGCGGCGGCAGCCGCACCGGTGCTCATCGACGGGCTGGACGAGCTCGCGGACATCCCCTGGACGCCGCCCGCGATCGCGGACCTGCCGGACACCGAGGATGCGGCTGCCGCCATCCTTGCCGATCCCGCGCCGACGCCCGCAGCCTCTGCGGACGACCACGCGCCGGGCGAGTCGAGCGAGCGCGCGGCCTAGCCTACCACCGGCCCGCCGCGCTTCCGTATACTCTCCGCATGGCCATCTACGAGTACTACTGCCCGACCTGCCGCGAGCGGTTCGAACAGCGCCGCCCCATGTCCGAAGCCCGGGTCGCGACCACCTGCAAGGCCGGCCACAAGGCCGAGCGCACGCTCTCGGCGTTCGCGATGGGGCGCGGCGGCGCGGCTACGATGACCGATGAGGCGCCGATGATGGGCGGCTGCTGCGGTGGAGGCGGGGGCGGCTGCGCCTGCGCGAACTGAGCTCAGTCCTGTTCGTCGTCCTGGTCCCGGGTGTCGGCGGGTGGTAGCGCGGGCTCGGCGGGGCCGGGTTCGCCGGCGGCACGGCTGCGTCCGCGTGCGCGAACGTCGGGGGCCGGTGCGCCATCACGCGCGAACACCAGGTACGCCGTCGCGGCGATGACGATTGCCGCCACTTCGCCCAGCGTCATCGCGCCGATGATGTAGGTCGATTCCTGCCAGAACTCCTCGGGGAACATCTGGATCAGGCGGTCCGTGTCCGGGTCCAGCTCCCAGAGGTCGTTCCGGAACGCGATCTCGTGGAACCGCGTCCAGAGCGCATCGAACCCCGTGACCGCGAGCGCTCCCACGGCCGCGACGACGGCGAACCCCGCTGCGACGCCGAGCAAGGCCAGCTTCGCGAGGCTGCGCAGCGAGCGCTCCCGCGCCCAGAGGAACACCCCCGTCACGTAGGCCAGCACGTACGCGAGGGCCACCTCCTGGACGCCGAAGACGGCCTGCATCAGCCACTTCACGTCCTTCATGTGCTCGGTCTCGCGGCTGTTGAAGAGCGAGATCTCCTGACCATCTCGCGTCACGAGGATGCGCAGCGTCTCAGCGTCGTTCTCGAAGTAGGCGATGATCTCGCGGGCGGCCCGGTCGAGCTCCGCGAGGGAGACGCCGGTCACCTGGTCGGCGTCGTGGTTGCGGAAGCCGCGTTCATAGAAGCGCTCCTCGCCGGCGAAGAAGCGCACGTTGGTCGTCACCAGGAGAACGGGCACCGCCGCGACGAAGCAGATCATCGCAAGCCGGGAGAGCAAGGCCACGCGGGCGCACCACCTTCGCTCGACGGGTTGGGCCATCGTCCGCCGGGCCTTGGAGCGGTGTCAAACCCGTGCTGTGCGTGCCTCCAATCGGCCCCATTCGTAATGCCGTAAGCAAAAGGTTTGGTACGCTCAAAACATCTGCCATTCGACCGAACAACCGGAGGACCCTGTGACCGCAGCCGAAGCTCCCGCGCACGAACTCGACTTCATCTTCAGCCCCAAGTCGATCGCGATCGCGGGCGTCTCGGCGAAAGAAGGCGCGGGCATGGGCGGCGGCGGCTTCGTCAGCTCGCTCATGGAAATCGGCTTCCCCGGGCCGATCTACCTCATCCACCCGACCGCCCCGGCCATCCGCGGGCTGAAGTGCTACAAGCGGCTCACCGACATCCAGGACCAGGTCGACTACGTCATCTCGTCGGTGCCCGCGCGCTTCGTCCCGGACCTGCTCGAAGACTGCATCACCAAGGGCGTGCGCATCCTCCACCTTTTCACGGCCGGCTTCACCGAGACGGGCGACGAAGAGCGCTCGAAGATGCAGGAGGCTGTCGTGGAGCGTGCCCGCGCTGCCGGCGTCCGGCTCATCGGCCCGAACTGCATGGGCCTCTACGTGCCGAAGGCGCGCATGGCGATGATGGGCGGCCAGCCGCCGCGGCCGGGCCCAATCGGCATGGTCAGCCAGTCCGGCATGAACGCGGGCGAGTTCGTCCGCTACGGCGTGCCGCGCGGCATCCGCTGCTCGAAGGTCATCAGCTTCGGCAACGGCGCCGACCTCAAGGCCGCCGACTTCTTCGACTACCTTGCGGACGACCCGGAGACCGAGATCATCGTCGCCTACCTGGAGGGCATCCAGGACGGGCCGCGGTTGGCGACGGCGATCCGCAAGGCCGGCCGGTCCAAGCCCATGGCCATCCTCAAGAGCGGCCGCACGGAAGCCGGGTCGCGCGCTGCGAATTCGCACACGGCCTCACTCGCGGGCTCGCTGCAGGTGTTCGACGCGCTCTGCCGCCAGGCGGGCGTCATCCGCGTCGAAAGCCTGGAGGAGCTCGTCGACATGGGCGTCGCCTTCCAGTTCGTGAAGCGGCTGAACGGCCCGCGCGTCGTCGTCGTGGGTGGCGGCGGCGGGGCGAGCGTGCTCGCGGCCGACGACCTCGCGGCCCACGGGCTCGAAGTCCCGGCGCTGCTGCCCGAGACGCAGGAAGCGCTCGCGAAGGTGACCCACGAGGCCGGCACGAGCATCCGCAACCCTATCGACACGACGAGCGTGTGGGAGGACGTGGGCTTCGAAGGCACGCTCATGCCGTGCGCGAACGCCTCGAACGTCGACATGATCCTCTATCACACGGGCTTCGGAACCGGCCCCGCCCGCCGATACGGCGACCTGAGCGAGCGGATGAAGCGACAGGTCGCCGTGCTTGCCCGCGTCCAGCAGGAGAGCGGCAAGCCGGTCGTCGTCTCGGTCCGCGATTCGACGACGGAGGAGGGGTATGCCCAGGGGCGCGAGTTCACCGAGCTCTGCTGGCGCAACGGTATCGCCGTCTTCCCGAGCATCGCCCGGGCCGCCGAGGCCCTTGGCCGGCTGCTCCAGTGGCAGGCGATGCACGAGGCGTAGTTCAGGGCGCGCTCCGCGAGCCCGTCACTCCGATCCCGGCGCGCCTCCCCCCATGTAGCGTTCGAACCAGCCGCGCACCAGCTCCGCCGCGCGTTCGAGCGTCCCGGGCTCTTCGAACAGGTGCGTCGCGCCGGGCACGACCGCGAGCTCCTTCTCGCAGGCGAGCCGGTCGTACGCCCACTGGTTCAGCTGCAACACCTCGTGGTCCTGCCCGCCGACGATGAGCAGCACGGGCGCGCGCACGCGGCCCAGCGCGGCGCCGGCGAGATCCGGCCGGCCACCGCGGGAGACGACCGCGGTGACCTCGGCCGGGAGCTCCGCCGCGGCCTGCAACGCCGCCGCCGCGCCCGTGCTCGCGCCGAAGTAGCCGATGGGCGTGCGCGCTGTGGCTGGCTGCTCCCGCAGCCAGGCGGTCACCGCGACCAGGCGCCGCGTCAGCAGCTCGATGTCGAACCGGAAATCCGCCGTCCGCGCGTCGATGCGCTCCTCGTCCGGGGTGAGCAGGTCGAACAGGAGCGTCCCAAGGCCGCCGGCCTGCAGCACCTCCGCGACGTACCGGTTCCGGGAGCTGAAGCGGCTGCTGCCGCTGCCGTGCGCGAACACGACGATCCCGGGCGCACCGGGCGGCAGGGCCAGGTCGCCGTGGACGAAGCCGCTGTCAACGGCTATCGCGATCGCGGTGGCTGGGATACCGGGCATGGCAGCGCCTCCAGGCGAGAGCTCGCTACAGCGAGCGTGCTCGCTGGCGAGGCGCACCGGCCAGCGCCGTTGGGCTCGAATCGCTGGTTCGGACGGTCGCGTGGGACTCAGCGGGTGAAGGCGAGGCTGAACCCGAACTCCGAGCCGCCGCCCGCGCGGGGAAGGTACCAGGCACTGCCGCCCTGCGCTTCGGCCAGCCGCTTGCACACCGCCAGCCCGAGACCCGCGCCCTGGGCGTCGTCGCGCGCCCGACTGCCGCGGAAGAACGGGTCGAACAGGTTCGCCGCGTCCTCCGGGGGCACGCCCGGGCCACGGTCGAGCACCAATACGCGGACGTGGCCATCTTCCGCGCGCACGATGACGTCGATCGGCTCCGGCCGGGGCGAGTACTTGTGCGCGTTCGAAACCAGGTTCGCGACGATGTGGTCGACGCACGAGGGCTCCGCATGGACCGCGGGCAGGTCGGCCGGGATGTCGCTTCGGATCAGGCGGTCGGGACAGCGCCGCTCGGCCTGGCTGAGCAGCCGGGGCAGGACGCGCCCGAGCAGCATCGGCTCGCAGTCGATGTCCGCACCGCCTTCCACGCGGGAGAGGACGAGCATGTTTTCGACGAGGCGGTGCAGCCGGTCGCCTTCGCCCACGATGTCGCCGAGTGCCTTGCGGATGCTCGGTTCGTCGAGCTTCAGCAGGTGGGCGAGCAGCGAGCGGCTGTTGCCGGTGATCGCGGTCAGCGGCGTGCGCAGCTCGTGGGATACCAGCCCGAGGAAGTCGTCCTTGGCCTGCAAGGCCGTGCGGAGGTCTGACTCCAGCTTCTTCAGGCCCGTGATGTCGACGAGCACGTTCACCGTGCCGGCGATCTCCCCGTTGGCGGTCCAGAGGGGTGTCGGGTGGGGGATGACGTGCCGACGCGTGCCGTCCTGTCGTTCGAGGATGACCTCGACGCCGCGCACGCTGCGCTGCTCCCGCGGCGCCATGAGGATCGGCCATTGCTCTTCGGGGAGCCGTTCGCCGGAGGTGTCGTAGACAGCCGCGCATCCGCACCACTTGTCGATGCCGGGCTCCGGTTCGCGGCCCCAGAGGCGGACGGCCTCGTCGTTGTAGAGCGTGATGTAGCCGTCCGCATCGGTCGTGTAGGCCGCGATGCCCATGCCTTCGACGAGGGTGCGGTGGCGCCGTTCGCTTTCGAGCAGGGCCGTCTCGGCCAGCTTGCGCCCGGTGATGTCGATGAGGACGCCCACCGCGCCGGCCAGCTCTCCCGTTGCGTCGCGGATCGCCGAGATGCTCGACGCGACCCACACGACCGTGCCGTCCGGGCGGAGGAGGCGCTTGTCGATCGTGTAGTGTGCGGCGCCGTCCTGGAGCGCGCGGGTGCCGTCCTGCGCGGCCGGGAGGTCGTCCGGGTGGGTGACGTCGTAGCAGTCGAGGCCGCCGGTCAGCTCTTCGCGCGTGCGCCCGGCGAGCGCGCAGAAGCGGTCGTTCACGACGCGGAAGCGCAGGTCCGGCCCGACTTCGAAGATGCCCGCCACGCTGGCGCGGAACATCGCGTCGAGGTGGTCCTGGTGGGCGCGGCGCTCCTGTTCGGCGCGGTCCCGCTCGACCGCCGCGAGCTGCTGGTCGACACCGAAGGCCACGTTCGCAGCGACCGTCTGCGCGAGCATGAGCTCGGGTTCGGTGAAGGCGTGCGGCGTGGGCCAGTACAGCATGAACTTGCCGAGCAGCCGGCCGCGGATCCAGAGCGGGACGAAGGCGAGGGCGTGGATCCCCTCGCCGAGGATCACGTCGCGCAGCCCGGCGAGCGATTCGTCGGCAGTGACATCCGGGACGAGCACGGGCGCCGGGTCCTTCTCGCCCGGCTTCCAGGGCGAGTGCCCGTCGACGGCCGCGCGGTACTCCGCCGAGAGGTTCCGCCACGCGCGGAAGCGCATGACGCCCTCGTCGTCGAACAGCAGGATCGAGGCCTTGCGCACGCCAAGCGCGGACTCGAGGCAATCCAGCGCTGCGAGATAGATGCCGTCGAGGTCGCTGGCAGCCGCCACGGCCTGGGTCAGCTCGAAGAGTGGCGAAGAGTCCAGCGGCGCACGGTGATCCGAAACGTCCAGCATTCCGCGTCGCATCTTCGGGGCCGCGGCGTTACACGAGCATAAAAGGCCCCGGGCGCCGGTAAGAAGGCGCCCGGGGCACGAATTCCGGGCGGTGCGCCCGCGTTACGGGTTCTGGCCGGTCCGGTCCGGCGCGCCCGAGCCCATGGTGTGGCCGCCCGGCGTGTCCGGGTTCTGGATGGTGCCGCGCCAGCCGCCCGTCTCGGCGCCGCGGCTTTCGATGAACTCCTTGAAGCGGCGGAGGTCGCCTTCGACCCGGCGGTCCGCCATGCCCATCGCGTCGCCGACGTTCTCGACGAAGCCCTCGGGGTCCCAGCTCATCTCCAGGTTGACGCGCGTCATGTTCGGTCCGAGCGAGTCGAACGTGACCATGCCGGCGTTCTCCTTGCCGCCGATCGCGTTCCAGATGACCTTCTGGTCCGGGACCTGCTCGCGGATTTCGGCATCCCACTCTTCGGACTTGCCGCCGACGCTGGCCTTCCAGTGGAGGCGCCTGTCGTCGAGCTGCTCCACGCGTTCGACGCCTTCCATGAAGCTCGGGAAGTCCTCGAACTGGGTCCACTGGTTGTAGGCGGTGCGGACGGGCACGTCGACGTCGATCGTCTTCACAACCCTTGCCATGTAATCCTCCAGTGGGGACTGAACGGTCCCCGTACTGGTTCCACGCTAGGTGGCGCCGGGTTGCGGCGGCATATCGTGAGTGCGGCAACCCGCACTGGATGAGTGGGAAACGCACCGACGCTGGCCCGAGCAACTGTTAGCGAGCCGTGAGCCGCCGGCCCGCTGTGTGACTTCCCCGCGCCCGCGCGAGGGCCACGATGCGCGCATGACGCTCGCACCTGCGCTCGAACGCGGCCCTGTCGCTTCCATACCGAAGTCGCAACACGAACCGAACTCCCCTCGGTTGGCGGAGGACGGCGAGGAGCTCCGCTACGGGCTCGACACGGTGCCCGGGATCCGCCGCCTGCGGACGCGGTCGGGGTTTCGCTACGTGCTGCCCGGCGGCGAACCGCTCCGCGACCCTGACGAGCTGGCCCGCGTCCGCGCGCTCGCCATCCCGCCGGCGTGGACCGACGTGTGGATCGCGCCCGACGCCCGTTCGCACCTCCAGGCCACCGGGCGCGACCAGAAGGGGCGCAAGCAGTACCGCTACCACCCCCGCTGGCAGGAGGAGCGCGGCGGCGACAAGTACGCCCGGATGGTGGAGTTCGGCACTGCGCTGCCGCGCATCCGGCGGGCGGTCTCGCGGCACCTCCGGCTCCGCGGCTACCCCCGCGAGCGCGTGCTCGCGGTCGTCGTCTCGCTCCTGGACCAGACCGCGCTCCGCGTGGGCAACGCCAGCTACGAGCGCGAGAACGGTTCCTATGGCCTGACGACGCTGACGAGGGAGCACGCCACGGTCGGCAGCACCCGCATCACCTTCACCTTCGTGGGCAAGAGCGGGAAGCCGCACCGCGTCACCATTGTCGACCGGCGGCTCGCGCGGGTTGTCCGGGGATGCGAAGAGCTCCCGGGGCAGCACCTCTTCTCCTACGTCGGCGACGACGGCGATGCGCGCGACGTCACCTCCGCGGACGTGAACGAGTACCTCCGCAGCATCTCCGGCGGCGACTTCACCGCGAAGGACTTCCGCACCTGGGCCGGGTCGGTGAGCGCGCTGGCGGCGCTGGTGCAGATGGACCCGCCGGGGACGAAGGCGGAGGCGAAGCGCGCGATCAGCGCGGCCATGCGCGAGGTGGCACGGGAGCTCGGCAACACGCCGGCGGTCTGCCGGGCGTCATACGTGCACCCCCGCGTGCTCGAAGCCTATGCCGCGGGGACGCTGGCCGGGGACTGCGGCGCGAAAGGCCGCCTGGACCGGCGCGGGGCGGAGCGCTGCCTGCGAGCGCTCCTGGCGGTGGACTCGGCCGCCTGACTTTGCGCGCGGGGCCGTCTCGCCGGTATCGTCCGCCCTGAGCGGCACACCCGTCCCGAGGGATCGAATGACCGCCACACCCGGCGCCCCCATCCTGCGCATCGCGAACTGTTCCGGCTTCTACGGCGACCGCATGTCGGCCGCGCGCGAGATGGTCGAAGGCGGGCCGATCGACTTCCTCACCGGCGACTACCTCGCTGAGCTCACCCTGCTGATCATGTGGAAGGACCAGCAGAAGGACGGCTCCGGCGGGTACGCGCGCACCTACCTCCGGCAGATGGAGGACGTGCTCGGGACCTGCATGGAGAAGGGTATCAAGATCGTGACCAACGCCGGCGGGCTGAACCCGGCCGGGCTGGCGCGCAAGATGCGGGAGCTGGCCGACCGCCTCGGCATCCAGGCCCGCATCGCCCACATCGAAGGCGACGACCTGCTGCCTCGGATCGGCGCGCTCCAGGCCGCGGGCGAGGCGTTCCGTAACCTCGATACCGGCCACACGCTGGCCGAAGACGGCGTCGAACCCGTGGCCGCCAACGCCTACCTCGGCGCCTGGGGCATCGTCCAGGCGCTCGAAACCGGGGCCGATGTCGTGGTCTGCCCCCGCGTCACCGACGCGTCGGTGGTTGTGGGGCCGGCGGCGTGGCACTTCGGCTGGAAGCGCGACGACTGGGACCGCCTCGCGGGCGCCGTGGTCGCGGGCCATGCCATCGAATGCGGGCCGCAGGTGACGGGCGGCAACTACGCGTTCTTCCGCGAAGTGCCGGGCCTGCTCAACCCCGGCTTCCCGATCGCCGAGATGCACGCGGATGGCTCATGCGTCATAACGAAGCACCCGGGCACCGGCGGGCTCGTTTCGACCGGCACCCTGACCGCGCAGCTCCTCTACGAGATCGGGGGCCCGCGCTACATGAACCCCGATGTGGTTGCCCGCTTCGATACGATCCGGCTCGAACAGGAAGGGCCCGACCGCGTGCGCATCGCCGGTGTGCGGGGTGAGCCGGCGCCCGATACGACCAAGGTGTGCATCAACTATATGGGTGGCTACCGGAACAGCACCTCGTTCGTGCTCACGGGCCTGGACATCGAGGCGAAAGCGGAGCTCGCCACCGAGACGCTGTTCGCGAAGCTCGGCGGGCGCGACCGGTTTGAGAGCGTCGACATCCAGCTCGCCCGAACCGACGACCCGGACCCGGCCTCGAACGAGCTGGCGAGCGCGACCCTGCGCATCACCGTGAAGGACCACGACCCGGCGAAGGTCGGCCGCGCGTTTTCGAACGCCAACGTGGAGATGGTCCTCACCAGCTACCCGGGGTTGTACGGCTACGGGAAGCCGAGCTCGGAGGAGTCCTACGCGGTCTACTGGCCGGCCCTCGTCTCCTCCTCCGCGATCGAGGAGACGGTCGTGACGCACGATGGCAGCCGGATCCGCATCCCCAGCGCGACCGCGACCGGCAACCCGGTGGAGGTTGTACCCCCGCCCGGGCCCAGCATGGCCCCGCCCGCAGGCGAGACCAGGCGCATGCCGCTCGGCACCGTCATCGGTGCGCGCTCCGGCGACAAGGGCGGCAACGCGAACGTGGGCCTCTGGGCACGCAGCGACGCCGGCTTCGCCTGGCTCCGCGACTTCCTGACCGTCGAGCGGTTCCGGGAGCTCGTGGCGGAGGCCCGTGACCTCGAGGTCCAGCGTTACGAGCTGCCCAACCTCCGGGCGCTCAACTTCGTCGTGGTCGGCCTGCTGGGCGAAGGCGTCGCTTCGACCACCCGCATGGACCCGCAGGCGAAGAGCCTCGGCGAATACGTCCGCGCGAAAGTGGTCGACCTGCCCGTTGCCCTGCTCGGTGATGCGCCCTTACCGGCAGGTGGTGCGAATTCGATTCGGACGTGACAAAAGTCGCGGCATAGGAGCTTCTTCGCCACGACGCTCGGGATATGCGAGACCAATCCCCCGATCTCACCGTCCAGGTTGTCCAGTCGCGCGCGGCGCCGCGCCCCCACGCGCACGTCATGACGGGCCCCCGCCACCCGTGGCTGTTCGCGGCCTGGATGGCGGCGTCGACAGCGATCGCGGTGGTCGCCGGCCTGACGCTCGGGCTGCTGGCGGTGCTCGAAGTGAGCATCGGCGGCGACCGCTGGACGCAGGCGGTGCAGGCCCACGGGCGGCTCCAGCTCTTCGGCTTCGTGGCCACGTTCGTCACCGCGCTCGCCTTCGAATTCCTGGTGCGCTTGAACCAGCGTGCGGCCTTCCCGGCGCGCATCCGCCTTGGTGTGCCCGCGGTCATCGCCGCGGGGTCGTTGCTCCTCGCCGCCGGGCAGACCTGGTACGACAGCGTGGGGTTCCTGGCCCCAGCCGGCGGCGTCATCGTCGCCGGTGGCGCAGCGGTGTTCACCGTCGCCGTGTGGCGGGTGGCCCCGCCCTTCCCGTTGTCCGCGAACCCGCAGCCGCTCTTCCCGCGCGCGGGCGCGGCCTGGCTCCTGGTTGCCGCGGTGTTCGCCGCGAGCGGCGCCTTCCAGGCGGAGACCGGCGTCGTGCCGCTCGATACCTCCCGCGCGACGGTTGAGCTGTTCCTGCGCGGCTTCGTGATGCTGTTCATCCTCGGCATCGCCCTCCGCGCGTTCGTGGGCCACCTCGGCCTCCAACCGATGACGCCCGGGCGGCAGATCGTCGTGTTCGCGCTGCTGAACGCGAGCCTGGCGGCCTGGCTCCTCGCGCAGGGCCTCGGCTCGCTGCCCGAGCTCGGCTGGCTCGCGCGCATCGCCGACGCCGGTTACGCGCTGGCGATCCTGCTGTTCACGGTCTGGATGGGGGTCCTGCGCCGCCTGCGCCACATGGCGTGGACGCCGGCCTACGGCTGGATGCTGCCCGTCGCCTGGCTCGGCGCGCTCGTGTACGCGGCGCTGCTGGCGGCGCGCGCTGTAGCGGGTGATGTGAGCCCGGGGCTGTACGAAGACGGGGCACTGCGCCACATCTTCATGCTCGGCTTCATGGTCCCGCTCATGGCGGGCATGTCCGACGTCGTGCTCGCGCGCTTCGCGACCGGCCGCATCCCGCGCGAGAAGCTCCTCGTCGTGGCTTTCGCAGTGCTCATCGTCGCGTGGCCGCTGCGCGTGGTGCCCGCCCTCATCGAGGACGCGCCCGGGGATGCTGGCCGCGGGCTCATGGGGCTCGCCGGCGTGCTCACGATGGTCGCGCTTGCGGGGCTCGTGGTTGTTGCCGCGTCGGTTGCGAAGGCGCACCGGGCCGCGGTGCGCCCCGCCGTCCGGCACCGATGACCGGCACGGCAGCCGCGAACCCCGTTTTCTGAAACCAAAACAATGAATCGAGCAACGCGACGGTCGTGACTTTTGTCGCATCATCCGTTGTGTCTATCACGGAGGCTTGGGCTATGACGACGAAGCAAATCGACAACCGTGGGCTCGAACCGCCGGAGCCGATGGTGCGCATCCTGCGCGCGCTGCAGGAGCTGAACGGCGAAGGCCAGCTGGTCGCGCTCATGGACCGCGAACCCCACCTGCTCTTCCCGGAGCTCGAACGGCGGGGCTACACCTGGTCGTTCGAGAAGGACGGCCAGACCCCGTATGTCCTGACCATCTGGAAGGCGGGCGAATAGATGTTGCCGCCGGCTCCCGGCCGCAGCCCGGCCCTCGGCGTGACCGCGCCGTTCTTCGTTGCCGCGCCCCTCGGGCTGGTGGCGGCGGGGCTGCTGCTCGCGACCTCGGGGACCGACGCATTCCTCGCGATTAACGTCCCCCGCACGGTCGCGGTGACCCACGCGGCGGTCATCGGCTGGCTCACGGCGGCGATCTTCGGCGCGATCTACCAGCTCGGGCCCGCGGTGCTCGGGGGCCGGCTGGTCTCCGAGCGGCTCGCCCGCGTGCAGTTCTACGTGCACGCCGTTTCGGTCACGGCGTTCGTGTGGTCGCTGCTCGAATGGAACGTCGTGGTGATGAGCGCGGCCGGGTCGGGTGTTGTCGTGTCGTTCGTTCTGTTCCTGGTGAACGGCTGGCCCGCAGTCCGGGCGCTTCGCCCGTCGACGCTCCCGCGCGCGTACCTGGCCACGGCGATGGCGCTGCTCGCGGTGACGGCGAGCGTCGGGATCACCTTCGTGGGCACGCTCGAACACCTCTGGTTCCCGGTGACGCTCGGCCGGCTCGGCGGGCACGCGCACCTCGGGCTGGTGGGCTGGCTCGCGCTCGTCGTCATGGGCACGTCGTACCAGCTCGTCCCGATGTTCAACATCTCGCATGGCGCGCGGCCCCGGCTCGGGTGGTGGGCGCTCGGCGTGACCGCCGCGGCCACGCTGGTCGGTGGCATCGGGCTCATGACGGACCCGCCGCGCGAGGTCCGGCTCGTCCTCGCGCTCCTGCTCGCCGCGGGGCCGGCCCTCTGGTCGGTCGACATGCTGCGCATCCTCCGGTCGCGGGCGCGGCGGCGGCTGGACATCCAGGGGCACGCGACGTGCGTCTCGCTGGTGTTCCTCGCGGCTGCGGTGGCGCTGGGGATCGCCGTGGCGTGGGGCTCGCCCATCCTCGGCCGCGAAGACGCCGCGCGCTGGCACCTGGCCTATGGCGTCATCGCGATCGGCGGCTGGGCCGGGGTCACGCTCATTGGCAACAGCTACAAGATCGTGCCGTTCCTCACCTGGTACCACCGCTACCGTGAGCAGGCCGGCATCCGGCCGGTGCCGATGATCGCGGACATCTACAGCGCGCGCTGGGCGTACGTCACGCTGGTGGCGCACTCTGCGGCGGTGGTGCTCATCGCCGCGGGGGCGCTGACGGCACACCTCGCGCTGCTCCAGACGGGCGGCGCCCTGCTCGCCGCGGGCGGGCTGGTGCACGTGGCGGCGCTCGCGCACGTGGTCCTCGCGCCGCACGCGGCGCGCACCCCGGTCAAGACCGTGAACGAGGCGATTTCGCGATGACGACTGCAGAAGTGGCGGCCGCCCTGGCCAACGTCTACGACCCCGAGCTCGGCATCGATATCGTCTCGCTCGGGCTGGTGTACGACATCGGGATCTGCGACCGCGAGCTGCGCGTCGGCATCGCGATGACGACGCCGGATTGCCCCATGGCAGGGGCGATCTTCGGGATGGTGCAGGGCATGCTGTCGGTGGAATTCCCCGCCGCCGAGCTCGACATCCAGCTCGCGAACGACCCGCCGTGGAACATCCACATGGCGGATGAGGCGGCCCTCCGCTGGCTGGGAGTGCCCGCGCGCTAGGGGGCTGCTGCGGCCAGGTTTGAGGCGCTGAGGGGGGAGCCGGGGGACTCCCCCCTCAGCCATTTCCGGCACGATGGCGTCCCGGTTCACGACTGTCACAGCGCTCGTGACAAAAGTCACATTGTCTGACGCCGTTCGGGCGCAGTGTCGTGGCGTGGGGAACTGCGCCATCGATTACCGTCCGGAAGCGTCCAGCCGGACCCGTACAGCGCAGACTACCGGCCGTTGTGAACCCCGGCCAGATGCCCAAGATGACACACAAGACGCGCATATCAGTACAGGGGATACGCGCGGGCGGATGGCCCGGCCATCCGTTGGGAGGGACTGATGGGCGACCCAGTGTCCGGGGCCTACCCGGGACCGGCGGTGCTTGCCGTGCGGGGGCCGTCCAGGGCGGGGAAGACGGCCCTGATCGAGGGGTTGATCCAGGCCCTCGCCGCCGACGGTATTGAGGTCGCCTACGTGAAGCGCACCCACCACGAGCTGGACTTGCCGGCCAAGGGCTCGGGCCGGGTCTGGTCGCGCCGGCCGGCCGCGATGGTCATGCACGCCCCGGACCGCCTCCAGGTCACCGTCGCACCGGGTGACGATTCCACGCCTGCGCTGCTTCGCGCATTGCCCCCGAACATCGACCTGGCGCTGGTCGAAACCCACTCCCAGCAGGTCTACCCGACGCTGCTCTCGACGCTCATGGAGCCGGGCGAGGGCGAGGACGTCATCGCCCGCTGGGAGCCGCTCCAGCCGCCGACCGACGCGATCATTCGCGCTGCGCGCAGCCTGGTCCCGGCCGACCGCGAGCTCGACCGCGCGCTGCGGCTGGCGACGGCGATGCACGGCGGGCGCGGTTGCCCGGGCGTCATCCTCGGTACGCGGCTCGGCCTGGCGGGGCTGCACGCCCTCGGGATGGAGGCTGGCGGCGGGGACGGCCTGGTGGTCACGCTCGAGACGGACCGCTGCGCCGCCGATGCCGTGCTCGCCGTGACCGGCTGCCGGATCGGCCGGGGCACGCTCCGGTTCGTTGACCACGGAAAAGTCGCCGCCACGTTCGCCCACGCGGCGAGCGGCCGGGCGGTGCGCGTCGCCGCACGGGGCGACCTTCGCGCCCGCGCCGGCTGGGCCTGCGATGCACGCGAACGCCGGGCGCTGCAACGTGCGGCCTACCTTTCGATGACTGACGACGAGCTCTTCACGCTGGCGGACGCACCGGTGTCCGCGCGGGATGAGGCTCGGGGCGATGAATCGCCGCGCCGGCGCGTGAATTGCGCCACGTGCGGCGAGGAGGTCGCAGACGGGCGGGAAGTCCAGGTGGAACACGGAACGTACTGCCGCGCGTGCCTCGCGCCGCGCGAAGCAGAGCTGGAGGGATCACGGCATGGATAGACGGGGCTTTCTCAAGCTGGGCTCAGCGACGGTCGCCACCGGCACCGCCCTGTACGTGGAACGCAAGATGGCGTTCCTGCAGGCGGCGCCGGGCATCGAAAACCCGCTGCTGTTCTACCCGAACCGCGGCTGGGAGCAGGTGTATCGCGACCAGTACGCGTACGACAGCCACTTCACCTTCGTGTGCGCGCCGAACTGCACGCATAACTGCCGTCTGCGCGCCTTCGTGCGCAACGGCGTGGTGATGCGGACGGAGCAGAACTACGATGGCGCGAACATCGCGGACCGCTTCGGCAACCGTTCCACGAATGCCTGGAACCCACGCGGCTGCAACAAGGGCGCATCGCTCACCCGCCGCATCTACGGGCCGTACCGGCTCAAGGGGCCGATGATCCGTGCCGGCTGGAAGCAGTGGGCCGACGACGGATTTCCGACGCTCGACCCGGCTTCGAACAACCGCACGAAGTACAAGTTCGACGACCGCGGCAACGACACCTTCGTCAAGGTGAGTTGGGACGACGCGTTCAAGTACGCGGCGAAGGGCCTCGTCTCCACGGCGAAGCGCTACTCGGGCCCGGACGGCAAGAAGCTCCTCGAGGACGAGGGCTACCAGCCGGAGATGATCGAAGCCGTGCACGACGCCGGCACGCGGACGATGAAGCTCCGCGGCGGCATGGGCCTGCTCGGCGTGATGGGCAAGTATGGCATGTACCGCATGTCCAACACCCTCGCCATCATGGATAGCCACGTCCGCAACGTGCAGCCCGCGGACTCGATGGGCGGACGGAACTGGTCGAACTACACCTGGCACGGTGACCAGGCCCCGGGCACGCCGTTTGTCACCGGCCTGCAGAACCCGGACTGCGACTTCAACGACATGCGTAACGCCCGGCTGCACATCGGCATGGGCAAGAACCTCGTCGAGAACAAGATGGCCGACGCGCACTTCTTCATCGAGATGATGGAGCGCGGCGGCAAGATCGTGACGGTCACCCCGGAATACAGCCCGCCGGCGACGAAGGCGGACTACTGGATCCCGTGCCGGCCGGGCCTCGGCGACCTCGCGCTCGTCCTCGGCGTCACGAAGCTCCTGATGGACCGGAACCTGTACGACGCCCCGTTCGTGAAGAACTACACGGACCTGCCGCTGCTCATCCGCAAGGACAACCTGAAGCGCCTGAGCGCCGCGGACGTCATCCCGAACTACCAGCCGGGACTGCCGGAAACCGGCCCCAGCTTCAACCTCCAGGGTCTCACCAAAGAGCAGTACGCGAAGCTCCAGGACTACGTCGTCTGGGACGCGAAGACGAACGCGATCGCGGCCATCACCCGCGAGGACGTGGGCGCGAAGCTTACCGACAAGGGCATCGACCCCGCGCTCGACTACACCGGCACGGTCACCCTGAACGACGGCACGAAGGTGGAAGTGCTGACCATCTGGTCGGCCTACCGCGACCACCTGAAGGACTACGACCTCGACACGGTCGCCGAGATCAGCCATTCGCCGAAGCACCTCATCGAGCAGCTGGCGAACGACCTGGCAACGATCAAGCCCGCGGCCATCCACGTCGGCGAGGGCATCAACCACTGGTTCCACGCCACGCTCCACAACCGGGCTGTGCACCTGCCGCTCATGCTCACGGGCAACTTCGGCGTCCCGGGCGCGGGCGTCTACGCCTGGGCCGGCAATTACAAGGGCGCGCTCTTCCAGGGCACCAAGGAGAGCGGCCCCGGCTGGCTCGGCTGGATCGTCGAGGACCCCTACAACCCGAACCTCGACGACAAGGTCGACGGCAAGGACATCAAGGTCAAGAAGTACAGCAAGGACGAGGAGCCGGCCTTCTGGGACCACGGCGACCGCGCCCTCATCGTCGATGTGCCGAAGGGCGGACATAAGGTGTTCACGGGCGCGACGCACATGCCGACGCCCACGAAGGTCATCTGGACGACGAACGTCAACCTGATCAACAACGCCAAGTGGCTCTACGGCGTGCTCTTCAACGTCCTGCCCAAGATCGACATGATCATGACGCAGGACATCGAGATGACGCTGAGCTGCGAATACTCGGACTTCATCCTGCCGGCGAACTCCTGGCTCGAATCCACCCAGCCGGAAGTCACCGCCTCCTGCCAGAACCCGTTCCTCCAGATCTGGAAGGGCGGCGTGAAGCCGATGTTCGACACCAAGGACGACATCGCCATCATGGCGGGTGTCGCGAAGGCCCTCGGCGAGGAGTTCAACGACAAGCGGTTCGAGGACTACTGGAAGTTCGCCCTCGAAGGCCGCACCGACGTCTACATCCAACGCCTCCTTAGCTCCTCCGCGACGACGCGCGGGTACAACTACGACGAGGTGATGGCGGGCAAGATCACCGGTGCCAACGGCAGCCAGATCGCGACCGAGCCCGGGTCCGTGCTCATGCAGTTCCGGACCTACCCCCGCATCCCGTACTGGGAGCAGATCCACGACAACGTGCCGTTCCATACCGACACCGGCCGGATGAACGCCTACTGCGACATCCCCGAGGCGATCGAGTACGGCGAGAACTTCATTGTCCACCGCGAGGGGCCGGAGGCGACGCCCTACCTGCCCAACGTCATCGTCTCGACCAACCCGCTCATCCGGCCCAACGACTACGGCATCCCGCAGTCGGAGATGGACCCCGAGCTGCGCACGGTCCGCAACATCAAGATGTCCTGGGCGGAGACGAAGCAGACGAAGAACCCGCTCTGGGAGCAGGGCTACAACTTCTACTTCCTGACGCCGAAGACCCGGCACAGCGTCCACTCGTCGTGGTCCGTGACGGACTGGCAGGCGCTGTGGAACAGCGACTTCTCCGACCCGTACCGCGCCGACAAGCGGATGCCCGGGGTGAGCGAGCAGCAGCTCCACATGAACCCGGACGACGCCAAGGCGCTCAACCTCAAGGAAGGCGACTACGTCTGGGTCGATGCGAACCCCGCCGACCGGCCGTACATCGGCTGGAAGCCGGATGACCCGGAGTACAAGGTCGCGCGGCTCATGCTCCGGGTGAAGATCAACCCGGCCTACCCGCGCGGCGCCGTGATGACCAAGCACGGTGGCTTCGGGGCCACGCCCAAGACGGTCCGCGCCCACGAAACGCGCTCCGACGGGCGCGCCGTCTCCGAGGACACGGGCTACCAGTCGAGCTTCCGCTACGGCTCCCACCAGAGCGTGACCAAGGACTGGGCGATGCCGATGCACCAGACCGACACGCTCTTCCACAAGTCCAAGGCGAACCACACGTTCCTCTTCGGCGGCGAAACCGACAACCACGCGATCAACACGGTGCCCAAGGAGACGCTCGTGAAGATCACCAAGGCCGAGGACGGCAACTTCGCCCCGGCCCTCGACGGCATGGTGGTCGGCGGCGAGAACGAGTTCATGCAGCAGTACCTCCGCGGTGCGCTCAACACGGTGAGGGGCTGATCGATGGCTGAGAAGCACTTCGAAAGCGACGACCCGCTGGAGCTCGTCGCTGCCAGGTTCCCCATCCCGGAAGGCGTGGACATCGACGAGGTGACCGCCCGCGTGTTCATCGAGGAGTACGCCCTCATGGGCATGTCGCGCGAGAAGATCTACGCGCTCTTCCGCAACGGCTACTTCGCCGGCACGAACGCGATCTACGACACCCGCGGCGAGGTGTTCGTCCAGCGGCTGATCGACGAGGTCTTCGGGCCCGCCCCCCAGGAGGTGGCGTGATGGTACAGGTCCACAACTGGCAGCTCGGGCGGGAGATGGAGTACCGCTACGACGCCGGCAAGCCCAAGCGGCAGTTCGCCGCGGTGTTCAACACCAACCGCTGCATCGCCTGCCAGACGTGCACGATGGCCTGCAAGAGCACCTGGACGTTTTCTCCCGGCCAGGAGCTCATGTGGTGGAACAACGTCGAGACCAAGCCCTACGGCGGCTACCCGAAGCACTGGGACGTCAAGATCCTGGAGCTCCAGGAGAAGGCCAACCCCGGCGGCCAGGTCTGGAACACCGCCGCGAAGGACGCGAAGAAGAGCCCCTACGGCACCTTCGAGGGCAAGACCGTCTTCGAAACCGCCGACGGCAGCCAGAACCAGGTGACTGGCTACATCCCGGCGGAGGAGGAGTGGAAGGCGCCGAACTTCGGCGAGGACACCGCGACGAAGACCTCCACCGACGGCGCCCAGCTCCCCGAGCACGCCGGCTGGTTCTTCTACCTCCAGCGTATTTGCAACCACTGCAGCTACCCGGCCTGCCTCGCGGCCTGCCCGCGCAACGCGGTGTACAAGCGTGAGGACGACGGCATCGTCCTCATCGACCAGGAGCGCTGCCGCGGCTACCGCAAGTGCGTGGAGGCCTGCCCCTACAAGAAGTCCATGTACCGGCCGAGCACGCGCACGTCGGAGAAGTGCATCGGCTGCTTCCCGCGCGTCGAAGGCACGGACCCGCTGACCGAAGGCATCCCGATGGAGACGCGGTGCATGACCGCCTGCATCGGCAAGATCCGCCTGCAGGGTCTCGTCCAGGTCGACGATGCGGGCCTCTGGATCGAGGACCCGTCGAACCCGCTCTACTACCTCGTCCACATCGCGAAGGTGGCGCTGCCGCTCTACCCGCAGTTCGGCACCCAGCCGAACGTGTACTACATCCCGCCCCGCTGGGTCCCGCGGGACTACCTCCGCCAGATGTTCGGCCCGGGCGTCGACGCGGCGATCGAGGCGTACACGAACCCGAGCCGCGAGACGCTCGCGGTGCTGCAGCTCTTCCGCGCCGCCCAGAGCATCGTCTTCAGCTACAAGATCGAGCAGGGCCCGAAGGTCCAGGAGCTCACCATCGCCGGCCAGAAGCGCGAGCTCTACGACGACGTCATCATCGGGTACGACAGCCAGGGCCGCGAAATCACCCGTGTCTCGGTCGAGGAGAAAACCATCGACCGTGGCGCCCAGTTCATCTCGCTGAACACGATCTAGGGGGCCGTTGTGACACCACTACGGGTCGAACCCGCTGCCCCCGATTTCGTTACGCTCCAGCGAGCAGCTGCCTATGAGCTGCTCGCCCTTGCCCTCGCCTACCCGGACGACAACGTCCTGGAGCAGCTCCGCGACGTCGCCACGACGGCCGGCGGGATGCTCCGCGGCACGCCCGTGGCGGCGCTCTGCGAAGTCGCCGTCCACGCCACCCGGCCGGAGCTCGAACCGGCCTACGTCGAGCTCTGCACGCTCACCTCGTCGGTCGACTGTCCGACGTATGAGTCGGCCTACTTCGGCGGCGAGGCGCAGCTCCAGACCATGCGCATGGCCGACATCTCCGGCTTCTACCGCGCCTTCGGCGTGGAGACGATGGGCACCGGGCTCCGGCCGGACGAGATCTCGGTCGAGCTCGAGTTCATGGCCTACCTCTGCCGCAAGGAAGTCCACGCCCGGGCGAATAAGGGCGCGCCGCGCGTCGCCCAGACGCGCCGGGCCCAGCGCCTCTTCCTCGAGGAGCACCTCGGGACGTGGGCCGCGCCGTTCGGCCGCCGCGTGGCCTCGCGGGCGAACACCACGTTCTACCAGCTCGCCGGGGCGGCGCTGTCGCTCTGGATCGCGGCGGAAACGGCCGAGCTCCAGGCCTCGCCCGTGGAGGTGACCGGCATGCCGGTCATCGAGCCGCTCGACCGCACCAACCACGGCCCGGAATTCGTCGGCCGGTCCGCTGAGGTCATCACGTTCGACGACATCCCGGTGATATGAGGGTTATGCGATGAGATTCCTGTCATTCAGCTGGCGCCGCCCGCTCGCGCTCATCGCGGTCGTGCTTGCCGCTGGGGCGCTGCTCCAGTTCACCGATACCAACCCCGCCGTCTCGCAGGCGCTCACCCTGAAGGCCTACGAGGCGCCCGAAGACCCGGGGTTGGACCCCGCTTCCGACGTCTGGAAGGGCAACGTCTCTTCCGTCCGCGTGCCGCTGACCGCCCAGGCCGGCATCTACGCGGCCGGCGGCGGCAGCATCCCGACCGTCCGCGTGCAGGCCGTCCACTATCAGGAGCGGCTCTACATCCGGGCCGAATGGGCCGACGGGACGCTGGACGAGGCCACCACCCGCGTGGAGGACTTCTCCGACGCGGTCGCGCTCGAGTTCCCGGCGAAGAGCGCCAGCAGCGTGCCCTCGATCTGCATGGGCCAGGCCGATGCCGGCGTGAACATCTGGCACTGGCGAGCTGACTCGCAGGCCGGGCTCAAGGACCCGGTCGCGATCTACGCCGGCGCCGTGAGCGACGAGCCGGAGTCGAAGGACAACCTCTTCTACACGGCGCGCGAAGCCGGCAACCCGTTCGCGAACCCGGACCTCGGCGCGGTCCAGAACCTCGTCTCCGAGACCTTCGGCGCGCTCACCATCGCCAGCGTCCAGGACGTCACCGGTGAGGGCAAGCATGACGGCGAGAACTGGGCCGTCGTCTTCGTCCGCGACTACGCGGGCGCGGGCGCGGACCAGGCCAACTTCGCGGCCGGTGCGAAGACCGACATGGCGCTCGCCGTCTGGAACGGCAGCGAGGACGACCGGAACGGGCGCAAGTCCCTCTCCCAGTTCGTCACGCTCTCCATCTCGGATTCCGTCATCCCGGGTGGCGGCGGCGGCACGAACATGACCGCGGCCTGGTTCGGCATCGCGCTCGTGCTTGGCCTCGCGGCCCTCGGCGTCGGCCTCGGTGTCGTCGGCCTCCGCGAAACGGGGAACGCGCGATGACAGCGCGCCTGGGCGCCGGCCGGCCAGCTCCCGCCATCCCGGCGGCGACCTGGCTGGCGGCGCTCCTCGCCGTCACCTCGGCCGTGGAGCTCCTCATCCTACGGACGTTCACGCGGACGGCGATCCACATCCCCGCGATCGAGACGATGCAGGAGCCGTACGAGCTTCTCGCGGTCGGCGGGCGCTACGCCTACTTCGTCTCGGTGGTGCTGCTGGCGCTCGTCGTGCCCATCGCGGGCTGGCGGCTCTGGCAGCGCGGGGATGTCCTCGCCCGGCTGGCCGCGGGAGGTCTCGCGGCCTTCACGCTCGTAGCCGTGCTGGCGGCGTCCGGCCTCGAAAGCCGCTCCCTGCTCGACATCGGCACGCTGGCCGCGGTCGCGGTGCTCACCGGCGTCGCCGCCGGGCGGCAGGGCCTGCGCGGTGCGGTGCCGGTGGGCCTGTTCGGGATCGCGTTCCTGCTCAGCGGGGCGCACACGCTCGCGCAGTCGGCGTCGAACGAACGGCTGGCGTCGGTGGACACGTCCGGGCTGCTCCTGCCGGCCGAGTACGCTGGTGCGCTCTTCGCGCTCGCGATGCCGCTGATGCTCGGGCGCCAGTCGAGCCGCGCCGCGGTGGTCGCCGGGGTCGCGGTCACACTCGTCGGGCTCGCGTTCTTCCTGGGCAACGGCTCCACGTCGCGATTCCTGTTGCTCTGGAACGTCGGGCTCTCGGGCGTGCTGCCGGGCGTGGTGTATGCGGTCGCTGGCGGGACGATCGCGGCGACCTTCGCGGGGCTGCTCGCCAGCGGGCGCAGCACGACCGCCATCGCGGTGGCGCTGCTCGTCGCCGGCGGGATCGGCCTCCACAGCACGTACCAGGATGGGCTTGTCGTCACCGCGCTGGCGCTCCTCGTGCTTGGCGCTGCGCCAGCCGCGGCGCTGCGCACGGTGGACGAACCTGTGCCCGGCCAGGCAGTGCCCGCGCCTGCTCTCTGAACTTCGGCGGGGCGGCGGCGACCTCGCCGTCAGCCCCGGCCGGCCTGCACCACGACAGCATCGAGCAACTCCCGCGCCTCCCGCAGGGTGGTCAGGCGGCCGCTGGCAGCTCCCGCCGCTTCGGCGGCCGCGCCAGCAGGACCAGCACGCAGGCGAGCGCCAGGCCCGCGGCGAAGATGAAGAACGCCGCCTCGTAGCTGCCGGTCTGTTCGAAGATGGCGCCACCCAGGAGCGGCCCCGCGGCACTGAAGATGATCGAGAACGGCATGGCGACGCCGCGGATCGAACCCAGGTGCATGCGCCCGAAGTAGCTCGCCCAGACCGTCTCCTGGAGCGGCGCCAGCCCGCCCATCCCAAAGCCGTAGAGCAGCATCACGCCGAGCACAACGCCGACCGAGTCCGTCGCCAGCGCGGCGGGCAGTAACGCCATCGCCACGCCGGACATCGCGAACCCGATGACGCTCAGGTGGCGGGCGTGCACCCGGTCCATCAGCGGGCCCCACACGAACTTCGAGAGCAGCGACGACCAGGAGAACGCGCTCAGCAGCATCGCGGCCGTGCCCCTGTGGAAGCCGCCGTCCTGGAGGAACGGGATGGCGTGGAGCAGGAAGGCCATGAGCCCGAAGGTCGAGAGCCCGTAGCCGAGGATGACGAACCAGAGCGCGCCCGTCCGTACCGCTTCGGGCCGCGTCCACTGCACCTCGGTCATCGCCGAAACGGCACGGCCCGGGCGCGGCGGTGCGGCGAGCTCCGCATCGGTGGCGCCGTCCGGGTTGAGCCCCATGTCCTCTGGCGAGCGGCGGATGACCCAGGCGGAGGGCAGCACGAGCAGCAGCGATATCACGCCCAGCATCACCCAGGACTGGCGCCACCCGAAGTCATCGACCCACCAGCCGAGCAGCGGCACCATCAGCACGCCGCCGAGTGAGATCCCGAGTGAGGCGAGCGAGATCGCCGTGCCGCGCCGCTGCACGAACCAGCGCGATACGGTCACGTTGACCACGAGCCCGCCACAGAGCGCCGTGCCGAGCGTCTGGGCGACGCCGCGGAGGAGGAGGAACTGCCAGTAGGTTTCGACCGCAGCCGTGGCCATGAGCGAGAGCCCGGCGATGACGCCGCCCACGAACATGAGTAGCCGCGGCCCCCGCCGGTCGAGGAAGCCGCCGATGAAGATCCCGGCGACGCCGCCAATCGCGGTCGCGACGGTCTGGGTCGCCGAGTAGCTCTGCCGGCTCCAGCCCAGGTCGTCGGTCATGGGCTTGAGGAACACGCCCGGGGCGAACGACTGGATCCCGATGGCGACGAACTGCGCGACCAGCGCGGCGGCGACGATGTACCAGCCATAGAACACCGGCCTGGCCGGGTGCAGGACAATCGCCCTCATACGGGCACCTCCGCTGACGCGCGTATTCTGGAGGAACGCGCGCCGGCGCGCGAACGTCCGACCGTTCGCGTTTCAGAGGCCCCTGCGGCAAGCGCCGGGCTGCTAACCGCGGCCCACCATGCCCGCGCCAACGACCATCGTGGCGAAGTCGCGCGCGATCATCGGGCCCATCACCTCGCGATAGCGAGTTACGGCCTCCATGGCCCCGCCGTGCCCGCCGCGGATGAGCACGTCGGTGTCGAGCATGTTCTCTTCGAGCGCGGTCTTCACGGCGTCGTGCGCCGCGAGGAGTTCCGCCAGCGGCGGGATCACCGGGAAGTCGGGCTGCGCAGCGAACGAGGCCGCACGTTCGCGGACGCGGTCCGCCTCGGGCCCGCTCACGCCGTCGAGCTCCTTCGCCATCACGGCGAGCGTCTGCTTCAGCGCGTTGAACTCCTCGGCCAGGTATTGCTGCTGCACGGGGATGACCTCGCGCGCCATCTGGAGCAGCGCCTGGGCGAGGACCACCGCCATCTGGCCGCGCGCGGTGGTGCACTCGGGCAGCACGTCCCGTTCCAGGGCGATCTGGATGGCTTCGAGGATATCGTCGGAGTTCGGATGCGTGATCACTGTGCGCCTCCCATCGCCGGCATCGGGTAGCCGGTGAGCTGGGCCCACGCCAGCATCGAACCGACCACGGGCTGGATGATGTACATGGTCAGCAACTCGGTGTGCTCCTTGTCCATCCGGCGCTTCATCGCGACGAGCACGCCCATCGCGATGTGCGAGCTGCCGAACAGGCGGAAGTACTCGATCTCCTCGTCCGTCACGCCGAAGCCGGTGATCCGGTTGTAGTGCCCGAGGAAGCCGCCGTCCTTCTTCACCGAGCCGAAGATGTCGGTGTTCGAAAGCACGTCCATGTGCTTCATCCAGCCCAGGTCTTCGCGCGGATCGCCGATGTGCGCGTTCTCCCAGTCGATGACGGACACCACCCGGCCGTTGTCGTAGAGGAAGTTCGAGGGGTTGAAGTCGCCGTGGAGGACCGAGAGCCGCAGCGGGCGGGGTCTGTTCCGGCGGAGGGTCAGGTACGTGTCGAGCGTGTTCGGCATCGGGCAGAAGCGGCCCGCATCGAAGCCGCGGATGTACCAGTCGTACGTCGTGTCCATGTAGCGGTCCCACGAGCTGGTGTCGATGCCGCCGCCGCGCGGGTCGCGCAGCCGCCCCTCGGGGTCGAGCTTGGCCACGTCGGCCAGGTGCAGCTCGGCAATGTACTCGCAGAGGTCCGTGGCCACGCCCTCGGCCATGTGCGCGTTCGGGCCGCCGTGGAAGAGCTCGGAGACCATGCCGCTCCCTGGCACGCGCTCGATCAGCATCGCCGGGTGCCCGAGGTGGGCTGCGTCGAGCACGAAGTGGCTCTCGCAGACGGGGATCTCGGTGTTCGCCGCAAGCGACTTCAGGACATAATGCTCGCGCTCGCGGCTCGTCGGCAGGATATCCACCAGCGGGTCCGGGTCCTTGCGCAGGATCATCGGGAGCACCTGCTCGGATGCGTCGCGGCGCACGCGGCAGTCGAAGCGGAACGTCTCTTCGGAGTAACCGCCCGAGATGATCGCGAAGTCCTCGATCGTGATCTCGTCGGCGTCGGGCCACTGGGACCGCAAGAAATGAGTCAGCGTTTCCTGCACGGGAGCCCTCCTGTAGGCGGCGGAGTGTATCACCGCGGCCGCTGGGAGCTATAGGCTCTTCCTTACCCGTCGATAGGCTGCCGGCCGGCGTAGCCCGTGTGTGTCGGGTGCCAGTAGTCGACGGTCTGTTCGCCGAGCTCGAAGCAGAGGAACACGACTTCGCCGTCGCGTTCGTGGTAGAAGTCGATGAGCCCGCGTTCGGGGTCCTTGAGCTCGATCCCGAGCCGCCCGAGCTCGCCAGCCGCTCTACGCAGTGCGCCGTTCAGCGTCTCCAGGCGGTTCTCGCGGTCGCCGCCTGCGAACGGGTCCACGAGCAGGTTGCCATCGCCGCTGGCGCCGCGCCGCTGTGATTCGACCGCCGCCTGGAGCATCCGGAGCTCGACGAACGCCGCGCGCAGCCCTTCGAGGATCGGGATGACGTGCGGCACCAGCGTGCGGGCCTCCTCGACGGTGTAGAGGCGCATGGTGCGCCGAAGCCTACACGAAGAGGTGCAGCGGCATCTGCGTCGGGTGCACTGTCGCGCCCGTCTCCAGCGCGTCCTGGTCGGTGAGCTCTTCCGACACGCCGGGCCCGATGACCACGTTTCGCCCGACCGTGAGCCCGGACGGGATGACGACGCGCTTGCCCACGACCGAAATGCCCGCGTTCACGATGTCCGGCCGTTCGAAGTTGGGCACGCTGTTGTCGCCGTGACCGAGCAGCACGTTCGCGCCGACGGTCACTTCCTTGTCGAGGATGCACTTGTCGATGCGCGCGCCTGCCCGGATCACGCAGCGGTGCTGGATCACGGATTCGCGCACTTCGGCGCCTTCCTCGATGTGCACGCCCGGCGAGATCACCGACCGGTAGACCTTGCCGTCGATCCGGGCGCCCGGGGAGATCAGCGAGTCCTCGACGTGTGCGCGGGGGCCGAATCGCGTCGGCGGCAACACACCACCCGAGGTCCGCAGCCGCAGGTCCGGGTCCTCCAGGTTCAGCGGCGGGTTCGCTGAGAGCAGGTCCATGTTCGAACGCCAATACGACTCGATCGTGCCGACGTCGCGCCAGTAGGACTGGTACTGGTAGCCGAACACGCGGTGCGTCCGGTACATCCGCGGGATGATGTCGCGCCCGAAGTCGTGCTTGCTCTGGTCGCCGAGGTCGGCGTCGGCCTGGAGCTGCTCGACGAGCACGTCCTTGTTGAACACGTACACGCCCATCGAAACCCAGGGCGAACGTGGGTGCGCGGGCTTCTCTTCGAAGTCGATGATGCGGCCGTTCTGGTCCAGGTCGAGCACGCCGAAGCGGTGCGCCTCTTCGCGTGGCACCGCGTAGACCGCCACGGTCGCGTCCGCGGCCTGGCTGCGGTGGTAGGCGATCATGTTGCGATAGGACGTCAGGTAGATGTGGTCGCCGGCGAGGATGAGCACCTCGCGCGCGCGGGATTCCTCGATCACGTAGAGGTTCTGGTAGACGGCGTCGGCGGTGCCCTGGTACCAGTCCATGTCCGCCCGGCCGAGGTAGGGCTGGAGGATCTGGAGGCTGTTGTCGAGGTTGTCCAGGCCCCACGCCCGCCCGGAACCGATGTGGTTCACGAGCGAGCGCGGCCGGTATTGCGTGAGGACAGAGACCTTCGTGATCGAGCTGTTGGCGCAGTTGCTCAATGCGAAGTCGATGATCCGGTACTGGCCGCCGAAGACGACCGCCGGCTTGGCGCGCTGCTCGGACAGGATCGACAGACGGTCGCCCTGCCCTCCGGCCAGGATCATCGCCAACACATTCTGCATCTACCGCCCCCCGTGCGAAGGTGTGCCCATTCTAGGCCCGGGGGCCGAGGGTGGCGAATAACGTGGGGCGTCTATCTATCGCGCGCGGCTAAACCTCCACCAGGCCGGCGTGGGACCGGACCACCATCGCGAAGGCGCAATCCCGGCAGACAACCGTCGCGTACCGCGTGGGGCGAGCTCGACCTACGCCCTCCATGTCCGATACGACGATGCGCGAATGCGCGCGCGTTACCCGTCCGCAGAGCGGACACGGACCGTGACTACCTGAGCTTTGAGTCATCTCCCTAACCTCAAAGCCCCGCCGCCACCAAGACTGGAGTACGCCGGGATCGTCCGAAATCGGGGAATCCCCGCACTGCGCGTGAAGACGTACCCGCCGGTTGCGATGGCGCTGATAGCCGCGCGCCACGCCCAGCGCATGGCCGCCACTTGCAACTGCCACGTAGAGTGTCTTAGCCGGATTACCCGGAACTGAGGGAACCCGTGACCACCATCACTCGCGACAGCGTCCCGTTCCGGACGCTCCCGGGACGTTCATATCCGCTCGGCGCCACCTGGGACGGCAGCGGCGTCAACTTCGCACTCTTCAGCGAATTCGCCGAGGCCGTGGAGCTCTGCCTCTTCCACCCCCGCAGCAGGGAACTGATCGCCACCATCCCGGTCCGCGAACAGACGGACTTCGTCTGGCATGTGTACCTGCCCGAGGCGCGGCCCGGCCTGCACTACGGCTACCGCGTGCACGGCCCGTTCGACCCGGCCCGCGGGCTGCGCTTCAACCGCAACAAGCTCCTGCTCGACCCCTACGCCCGCGCGATCTCCGGCGTCGTCGACTGGTCCGACGCCATGTTCGGCTACCCGCTCGACGGTGGCGAAGACCGCGACCTCGAAACGGAGGAGAGCGACAGCGCCGAAGGCATGCCCAAAGCCGTGGTCATCGAGCCCTCGTTCTCCTGGGGCGACGACGTGCCCCCGAGCATTCCCTGGCACAACGCGGTCATCTACGAAGCCCACGTCCGCGGGTTCACCATCCTGAACGAGCAGCTGCCGCCGGAGATCCGGGGCACGTACTCCGGCCTCGCCGACCACCGGACGATCAAGTACCTGAAGGACCTGGGTGTGACCTCGGTCGAGCTCATGCCCGTACACCACTTCATCCACGACAAGCAGCTGCGCGACAGGGGGCTGGTCAACTACTGGGGCTACAACTCCATCGGCTACTTCGCGCCGGACCCGCGGTATGGCAGCAGCAGCTCCCCTGGCCAGGTCGTGAACGAGTTCAAGACCATGGTGAAGACGCTCCACAAGGCCGGGATCGAGGTCATCCTCGACGTCGTCTACAACCACACGGCTGAGGGCAACCAGCTCGGGCCCACGCTGGCGTTCCGGGGCATCGACAACTGGGCCTACTACCGCCTCACGGGTGGCGGCCGGTACTACATGGACTACACGGGCACGGGCAACACGCTGAACATGCTCCACCCGCGCGTGGTCCAGATGATCATGGACAGCCTGCGCTACTGGGTGCAGGAGATGCACGTCGACGGTTTCCGCTTCGATTTGGCCGCAACCCTGGCCCGCGAGCTCCACGAAGTCGACCGCCTGAGCGCGTTCTTCGACATCATCCACCAGGACCCGGTGCTCTCCCAGGTGAAGCTCATCGCCGAGCCCTGGGACATCGGCGAGGGCGGCTACCAGGTGGGCAACTTCCCGGTGCTCTGGGCCGAATGGAACGGCAAGTACCGGGACAACGTGCGCCGGTTCTGGAAGGGCGACAGCGCGGAGGCCGGCGAGCTCGGCTGGCGGCTCACGGGCAGCTCCGACCTCTATGCGTCGAACGGCCGGCGGCCGTACGCGAGCATCAACTTCGTCACCGCCCACGACGGGTTCACCCTTCGCGACCTCGTCAGTTACAACGAGAAGCACAACGAGGCGAACGGCGAGGACAACAACGACGGCAGCGACGATAACCAGAGCTGGAACTGCGGCGCCGAGGGCGCGACGGACGACCCCGAGATCAACGAGCTCCGCGCGCGGCAGCAGCGCAACTTCCTGACCACGCTGTTCATCTCCCAGGGCGTGCCCATGCTCCTCCACGGCGACGAAGTGGGGCGGACGCAGCAGGGTAACAACAACGGTTACTGCCAGGACAACGAGATCACCTGGCAGAGCTGGGACCACGGCCCCGAGCAGGAGGCGCTGCTCGACTGGACGCGGCGGGTGATTGCCCTGCGCAAGCGCCACCCGATCCTCCGGCGCCGCAACTACTTCCTCGGGCGCCAGATCCGCGGGCTGGGGATGAAGGACCTGGTCTGGCTTGCCCCGAACGGCCACGAGATGACCGAAGCCGCCTGGCACGACCCCGAGACCCGCACCCTCGGCATGGTCCTCGCCGGCCCGGCCACGGACATCACGGACGACGAAGGGCGCCGGGTGGTCGACGACACGCTCGTCATCCTGATGAACGCGGACCCCGAGGAGATGCACTTCCGGTTGCCGCCGACGCTTGGAGGCGCGCGGTGGTCGCTCGTGCTCGATACCGCCCGGCCGGAGGAGGCGGAAGACAGCCGCCAGTTCCGGTCGCGCTCCGTGTACACGCTCAAGCCGCGCTCGATGGCGATCCTCCGTCAGCCCCTGAAGCGCACCCACGGCGCATAATCGCCGGGTGGAGATCGCCGTCCTCGGCAGCTGCACCATGGACCTCGTCTTCCGGATGCCGCGCATGCCGGCCGCTGGCGAGACGCTGTTCGCGGACCACTGCGAGCTGCTGCCCGGCGGCAAGGGGCTGAACCAGGCGATCGCGGTCACGCGGCTCGGCGCCACCGCCCGGCTCATCGGCCGCGTCGGCGACGACGTCTTCGGGCGCGAGCTCTGCCAGGCGCTGCGGGCCGACGGGGTCGACACCGCGCACGTGGCGGTGGTGCCCGGGGCGAAGAGCGGTATCGCCGCGCCCGTCGTGACGCCCGGCGGGGACAACCGCATCTTCGCTGCACCCGGCGCGAACCTGGAGGTCGATCTCGCTCAAATCGAGGCGGCGCGGCACGCCATCGAGGGCGCCCGCGCGCTGCTGCTCCAGTTCGAGGCGCCGATGGAGGCGAACCTGGCAGCCGCCCGCATCGCACGGGCCGCCGGCGCGCGGGTGATCCTCAACGCCGCGCCGATCGTCCCGCACCCGCCCGAGCTGCTCGCTCTCGCCGACGTCCTCGTCGTGAACGAAGTCGAAGCGGCGATGCTCGCGCCCGGACACGATTCCGACCTGGAGCGTGCCCGGGCGCTCCTCGACCGCGGCCCCGGGACCATAATCGTCACCACCGGCCCGGACGGCGCCATCGCCGCCACAGCGGAGGGCATCGTCGCCGTGCCCGCGTTCGCCGTGACGCCGGTCGATACGGTCGGCGCGGGCGACGCCTTCTGTGGGGCGCTGACGGTGGCCCTCTCGGAAGGTCAGCCCCTGGAGGACGCGCTCCGGTTCGCGAACGTCGCCGCCGCAATCAGCGTGACGCGCGCAGGCGCCGCGCCCGCGCTCGCCCGTCGGGAGGAAGTGGTGGAGCTGCTCGCCAGGCGAGTGGACTAAGAAAGGACGCCGCCGCTCGCCTACTGTGGCAGCGACTCCGCCGGTCGTCGCCACCACTCGTCCGATTCCAACTCAGCCGGCTTCGGGTCCTCCGGTTCGAGATCCAACGCCCGGAGCCGTTCGAACCACTGCTCCGCGAGCGACGACGGCAGCGACGCACCGCACCACGGGCAATGCCGGATTGCGTCGGTGGCGTCCGAGTACCGCATCCGGACCCAGTATTCGCGAAACTGAGGCGAGTACCCGACAGGGGACTGCGGGTCGTCGAGCGCCCGCTGCATCTCGGCGCACAGGTGCGGCGGGGTGTTGTCGCCGGGTCCCGGTGGCCGCGGTTCGTCGGAGTTCGACCGCAGTTCCCCCTCGGAGAGCGTCCAATCGAGCGCCTTCGCGTTTCCGAAGGCCACGCGGTACGGGTAGAGGGACGCCGTCATGACGTGGTTCGTGACGGCGGGGTCGGCGTCCATGATCGCCTTCGCCGCAGCTTCGTCCTCGGCGAAGAAGATGGCGATGCCCCGCGTTTCGGGTCCGTTCGACTGGCTGCGGCCCGCGAGCACGAGCGTGCCCTCGTCCGAGCGCTCCTGGAGGTAGGCGGCGTGCTCGGCGAGGGCGGCCTGTTCCGCTTCGGTCGGGCCGTCCGTGAGCATCGCCGGGCGCGTCACTTCGAGGACGTAGAGGAACTGCTCCACCTCACGCGACCTTCGTGCCGCCCACGGTCATCCCGGAGACGAGCACGGTCGGCATGCCGACGCCCACGGGCACGGACTGGCCATCCTTGCCGCACATCCAGCGCCCGTCCGAGAGCTGGTAGTCGCTCCCGACCATGGTCACCTTCGAGAGCGCGTCCGGGCCGTTGCCGATGAGCGTCACGTTCCGCACCGGCGCGCCGAGCTTTCCGCCTTCGATCATGTACGCCTCGGTCACGGAGAAGACGAAGTCGCCGTTCGAGATGTTGACCTGGCCGCCCGAGTAGGCGACGCAGTAGATGCCGCGGTCGACCGCGCGGATGATGTCGTCCGGGTGGCTTTCGCCGGGCAGCATCAGCGTGTTTGTCATGCGCGGCATGATGTAGTCCTTGAACGTCTCCCTGCGCCCGGATCCCGAGGGCCCCACGCCGAAGTGGCGCGAGCTGATCTCGTCCTGGAGATAGCCGCGCAGGATCCCGCCCTCGATCAGCGTGTTCCGCCGCGTGGGGTTGCCCTCGTCGTCCACGTTGATGGAGCCGCGAGAGTTCGGGATCGTCCCGTCGTCGACCACGGTCACCAGGTCGGAGGCGACCGGCTGGCCGACGCGGCCGGTGTAGTTGCTCGTTCCCTTGCGGTTGAAGTCCGCTTCGAGCCCGTGGCCCACGGCTTCGTGCAGGAGCACGCCGCTGTCCCCGGCCGCGAGGACCACGGGGAAGGTACCCGCCGGCGCTTCGACCGCGTCCTGCTGGAGGACGGCCATGCGCGCCGCCTCGCGGGCCGCTTCCTCGGGCGTCACCTGCTCGAAGTACTCGAGCCCGAGCCGCCCGCCGCCGCCCGTGCGCGCGACCTGCCGGCTCTCGCCGCGCTCCGAAAGCGCGCTGATGTTCATGCGGATCAGCGGCTGCACGTCGCCCACGACGCGCCCGTCGCTCCGCGCGATGAGGACGTACTTGAGCTCGTCGCCGATCGATGCGTCCACCCGCCGGATGCTCGGGTCGTATGCGCGCGCGGCGTGGTCGGCGCGTTCGAGCAGCGCGACCTTCGCCGCGGCCGGCACGCCGGTCAGGGGCTCGTCCGCGGAGTAGTAGCGCACGCCGGCGAGCTGCGGCGTCGCGTCGATCGGCCCCACTTCGCGCGCGCCGGCGCCGATGCGTGCGGCCGTCTCGGCTGCCCGGCGCATCGCGTCGAGCTCGAGCGACTCCGTGTACGCGTAGCCGATGCTGTCGCCGTGGACCACGCGGATGCCGACGCCCTGGGCGATGTGCCGTGAAGCCGACTTCACCTGCTGGTCCTCCCAGACGATCGCGCCGTTCGTGCGGTGCTCGAAGAAGAGCTCGGCGAACTCGCCGCCGCGGCTCAGCGCTACCGAGAGGAGCGACGACATCATCGCCGGGTCGATCCCGTAGCGGTTGCTGAAGAGCTGCAGGGCTTCGGTCGAAGGGTCGGACATTGGGGCTCCATCCGGCAGTGGGGGTCAACCCATCGTATCGGACGGCGGGTGGGCTTGCAGGGCCCGGCCCCGCATTCCCTATAGTCCGTTTTCCCCCGCGCGTGTAGTTTCGGAACCGGATTCGCGTCTCGGAAGGATTCCCGTTGGCCGCACCCGTCGCCGCCGCGCCCCCGCCCGGGTCTGGTCTCACGGCCCCCGGCCGGCCGCTCGCCGCCTTCCGCCACCGCGACTTCCGCGTGCTCCTGCTCAGCACCCTGGCGCTCCAGGTCGGCTCCTGGGTGCAGACCATCGGCATGGGCTGGCTCGTCCTCCACGACCTCGATGGCAACGCCACGAGCCTCGGCGTCGTGGCGCTGCTCCGGGGGGCGTCGCTCCTGCTGCTGTCCCCGGTCGGCGGGTTCCTTTCGGGCAGGTTCGAACGGCGGCGCCAGCTGGTAGTGTATACCTCCGCCAGCGCCAGCATCGCCGCGCTGCTCGCCGTGCTGATCACGTTCGGCGCGATCGAGCTGTGGATGGTGTACGTCACGGCCATCCTTGCCGGCGCGGTGGAGGCGCTTGCCGGGCCCATCCGCATGCTCCTCGTCTACGACAGCGTCGGCGGCGAGGACCTCACGAACGCGGTCGCGCTCAACTCGCTCGGCGGGAACGCGATGCGCGTTATCGGCCCGGCGATCGGCGCCACGCTCATCAGCCTCGTGGGCACCGAAGGCGCGTTCCAAATGCAGGCGGCCTGCCTGGTGCTCGCGGCAATCCTGACGTGGCGGCTGCGGCCGAGCCCACCCGAGGCGCAGGAGGCGACCGGCATGTGGCGCGCCATCGCCGCGGGCCTCGCCTACGTCGTCCGCGACCGGCGCATGGCGGTGATCGTCTTCATGGCGCTCATCCCGAGCATCGTCGTCTATCCGTACGTGACCTTCCTGCCCGTGTTCGCACGCGACGTGTTGGATTCGGATCAGACCGGTTACGGGATGCTCGCGGCCGCCGTCGGCCTCGGATCGCTCGCCGGGGGCGCGGTGGTCGCCGTCACCAGCAACCGCGCGCGCCTCGGGCCGGGGATGATGTGGTCGTGCCTGTTCTACTGCGCCGCGGTCCTGCTCTTCGCGTTCATGCGGGAGCTCTGGCTCGCGGTCGGCGTCCTGGCCGTGGCGGGCGTGTTCCATAGCGTGTACGCGGCGCTCAACTCCTCGCTCATGCAGCTCAAGGCCGACCCGGAGTTCCGCGGCCAGGTGATGTCCCTGCAGTCGATGACGTGGGGGACGACGCCGTTCGCGGCGCTGCTCATGGGCCGGATGATCGACCACTGGGGCGCGCCGCACGTCGTCGCCGCGTGGATGACGGTGGCGCTGCTCATGACGCTCGTCACGCTCGTCCTCTCGCGGGAGATGCGCCGCGTCTGACCACGTGCCTATGTCCTAGGCGGCGGCCGCTTTACCATCGGGGCATGGAGATCACCTGGCTTGGCCGCACCTGCTTCCGCATCAAAGGGCGCGAGGGCACCGTCGTCACCGACCCCTGCCCGCCCGAGAGCGGCTACCAGCTGAGCAAGCTCACCGCCGACGTGGTCACCTGCAGCCAGCGCACCGACCCCGGCTACCGGTACACGAAGGCCGTCTCCGGCGAGCCGTTCCTGCTCGACGCGCCGGGCGAGTACGAGGTCGGGGGCATCCTCGTGACGGGCATCGCCACCAAGGGCCCCGACGGCGAGCGGAACGTCGCCTTCGTCATCGAGCTCGAAGGCATGCGCATCGCCCACCTCGGGCTCCTCGCCAGCGCCGGCGCCGGCCAGCTCGACGACTTCAAGGGCGTCGATGTGCTGCTCCTGCCGGTGGGCAGCGGCAACTCCATCGGCGGCGCCGCCTCGGCCGACGTGATGACCACGATCGACCCGAAGATCGCGATCCCCATGAACTACCGCACAGAGGTCGAGACGATGGAGACGCTCGACCCGCTCGAGCGGTTCCTCAAGGAGACGGGCCTCAAGCCGGAACCGGAGCCGAAGCTCGCGGTCAGCCGCACCGGCCTGCCGGCGAACCTCACCCTGCGCATCCTCGAAGCCCGCGCGTAGCGTATCGCGCATCGCCCGGCCGCAGACATCTGCGGCGGCCGGCGCCCCGCTCTGGGGCAGCCGGCCGCCGCTCGCCGTCTAGTCCACTGCCGAAGGTGGCGTCATCTCCAGCTCGGTCGCGAGCTTGAACTCGTGGTCGCCGGCGTGGCGGAGGTCCGTGACGAGCGTGTCGAGGCGCGCAGTCAGCGCCTCACGCGCCTCGGCGGGCCAGGACTTTGTCTCCCAGAACTCCACCAGCAGCTTCGCGAGCTTGCCTTCGAGCTGCTCCAGCTCGTGGATGAGCCGCGGTTCGTGCGCCGCGATCTCGCCGCCGAGGCCGTCGGCTCGGGCCATCAGGTCGAAGTGGTGCTCCACGGCGAGCGTGCACGCGCGCAGGGCGCGCCGCACGTCCGCGGCCCATTCCGGGCTATCCGCGGCGGCTACCGCGGCCCGGAGCTGTTCCGCGGCGGAGAGAAGCGAACCCGTCGAAGCGTTCGCCAGTGGCCGGTCGCCGAATGCAGTCGTCATAGCACCTCGCGTCCTCGAAGGGCGTTATCCACGGCCCAGCGCCGCGGGTGCGTGCAGCTTACCGCGTGCCCGGCTGCCCTGGCGTGTCTGTGCGCTCGCAGTTCGGTGCCCGTTCGGCACCTCTTTTCGCGTTCGCGGCGCCGGGCGCCTCAGGCCTTCGCCTCCATTGCCGCGAACTTGGCCCGCTTCGTCTCCCGGGCGCGCAGCGTCGGGTTCAGCTCGGTCTTGCGCATGCGCACCGTCTTCGGCGTCACTTCGACCATCTCATCCACCCCGATGAGCGAGAGGCTCCGTTCGAGGCTGGGCGGCGAGGGCGGGACGAGCTTGACCGCGATGTCGCTGGTCGAGCTGCGGATGTTCGTCAGCTGCTTCGCCTTGCACACGTTCACGTCGAGGTCGTTCTCCTTGGCGTGCAGCCCCACGATCATGCCGATGTACACCTCGTCGCCCGGCGAGATGAACAGCATGCCGCGCTCCTGGGCGTTGGCGATGCCGAAGCTCAGCGCCTTGCCCGTCTCCGCCGCCACGAGGGCGCCCGTGCGGGACCGTGCGATCTCGCCGGCCCACGGACGGTAGCCCAGGTACTCCGTGTTCATGATGCCTTCGCCGGCCGTCCCGCTGATGAACGTGTCGCGGAAGCCAATGAGGCCGCGCGTCGGGATTTCGAATTCGATCCGGACGTCGCCGTCGTGGTCCTGGTGCATGCCGGTCATCTGCGCCTTGCGCCCGGAGAGCGTCTCGATGAGGAAGCCCGTCGCGGCTTCGGGCGCCTCGACGTACAGCTTCTCGAACGGCTCTTCGAGCGCACCGGCCTCGGAGCGGCGGAGGATCACCTCCGGCCGGGTGACCGCGAACTCGTAGCCCTCGCGCCGCATCGTCTCGACGAGGATCGCGAGGTGGAGTTCGCCGCGGCCGCTGACGATGAACTCGTCCGCGCTGGCGCCGTCCTCCACGCGGAGGGCCACGTTCGTCTCGATCTCGCGGTAGAGTCGCTCCCGGAGCTGGCGGCTGGTCACGAACTGGCCTTCGCGGCCGGCGAACGGCGAGTCGTTCACCTTGAACGTCATCTTCATCGCGGGCTCTTCGATTGCGATGGGCGGCAGGGGGCCCACCGCCTCCGCGCTCGCGAGGGTCTCGCCGATGAGGATGTCCGGGATGCCGGTGATGGCGACGATGTCGCCCGCGGTCGCTTCGGCGAGCTCGCCGCGGCCGAGGCCCTGGAAGCCGAACACCTGGAGGATCCGGTGCTGGCTCGGCACACCCTCGTGGTTGTAGCGCACGATCGAGTCGCCCGGCTTCACGCGGCCGTCGCGGATGCGCCCGACGGCGGTCCGGCCGCGGTACGAGTCGTACTGCAGCGTCGTGACCAGCATCCGGAACGGCGCGGCGATGTCGCTTTCCGGTGGCGGCGCGTGCTGCAGGATCGCCTCGAAGACGGGCTTCATGTCGCCTTCGCGCACGTCCGGCGTCGTGCCGGCGAAGCCGTCGCGCGCGTTCGTGTACAGCACGGGGAAGTCGAGCTGCGACTCATCCGTGGCGAGGTCGAGGAACAGATCCTGCGTCTCATGGACGACCTCGGCGATGCGCGCGTTCGGCCGGTCGATCTTGTTGACCACCACGATCGCGTGGAGGCCGATCTCGAGTGCCTTCCGCAGCACGAACTTGGTCTGCGGCATCGGCCCTTCGACCGCGTCCACGAGCAGAAGGACGGCGTCGGCCATGTTCAGGACGCGCTCGACTTCGCCACCGAAGTCCGCGTGGCCGGGGGTATCGATGATGTTGATGCGGACGCCGGCGTACTCCACGGCGGCGTTCTTCGCCATGATCGTGATGCCCTTCTCGCGTTCGAGCGGGTTGGAATCGAGGATCAGGCGGCCGACTTCCTGGTTTTCGCGGAAGACGTTGGATTGCTTGAGAAGCGCGTCGACGAGCGTCGTCTTGCCGTGGTCGACGTGGGCGATAATGGCAACGTTGCGGACATCGGTCCGGCGGGTGGTCATACCTCCATGATGGATGCCCGATATGAAAAGGGCGAACGGCAGAACCGGAGCTCGTCGCTGGGTCGGGTTGCAGGGAGTGCGCCTTGACGTAGCATCCAAGGTGCAATGCCCGCAACCGAGCCGGCTGCTTTCGCCATGCGAACGCTGAACTACATCTTCTCGGTCACATCCATCGTGCTGGGCATCGTGCTGATCCTGTTCATGCTCACGCAGGATGTGTCGTTCAATATCGGGATTGCGATCGGTATCGTGCTCGTGCTCAATGGGCTGATCCGGCTATGGTTCGCGCAGGACGACCATTGAACGCCATGACCGTCTCGCCGTAACGACTCTCCAGCAGGGCTGCCGCATGCCGAACGCCATCCTCGTCCCCGTCACGAACTCGCCCGCGAGCCTCGAAGCGCTCACCGCCGCGTGCATTGTGGGCAAGCAGCGCAAGGCCAAGGTGTACGTGGTGCATATCATCGAGGTGCTGCGCTCGCTGCCCCTGAACGCGGGCATGGAAGCGGAAGCGCGGCGCGGCGAGCAGGTGCTGCGCAAGGCTGCGGAAGTCGCCCAGCACGCGGGCTACCAGGTGAGCGGCGAGCTCCTCCAGGCGCGCGAAGCCGGCAGCGCGATCGTCGACGAGGCGCGCGACCGCGGCGTCGATATGATCATCATGGGCGTTGGCTACCAGCGCATGATTGGCTCCGTCCAGATGGGCAAGACCGCCGACTTCGTGATGCGCAATGCCGCATGCCAGGTGTGGCTCGTGCGGCCGGCGTTGGACCTCGAAGGCGGGCACGCGGAGGGATCGCATTGAAAATCCTGATCATGGGCTGCGGCCGCCTGGGAGCGCGCCTTGCGGGCACGCTCGACGCGCAGGGGCACGACGTCACGGTGCTCGACATCAACCAGTCGGCGTTCCGGCGACTGCCGGAGGGGTTCCGCGGGCGGCGGGCGGTCGGGAACGGCATGGACGGACCGGCGCTCGAGCGGGCGGGCATCCAGGACGTAGAGGCGTTCTTCGCCGTGACCCAGGGCGACAACCGGAACTACTTCGCCAGCCAGCTCGCCCGCGAGGTCTACGGCGTGAAGCGCGTGCTCTGCCGCATCTACGACCCGGTGCGGGAGCAGATCTTCCGGGAGATGGGGCTCGAAACCTTCAGCCCGACATCCATCGGCGCCCAGATCATGGCCGACATGCTGCTCAAGGGCGGCCCGGCCGCCGCGGGGAGGTAACCGTGTACGTCATCGTCGCTGGTGGTGGGAAGGTCGGCTTCTACCTCGCCCAGGAGCTTCTCCAGGCGAACCACGAGGTGCTCGTCATCGAACGCGACGCCTCGCGCTCGGCTGCCGTGGCCGAGGAGCTGGGCGACAACGTGATGAACGGCGATAGCTGCGAAGCGACGACGCTCGATTCGGCCGGCATCGCCCGCGCGGACCTCGTCTGCGCGGTGACCGGCGACGACGAGGACAACCTCGTGGTCTGCGACATCGCGCGCCAGCGCGGCGTCCCGCGCACGGTCGCCCGGATCAACAACCCCCGCAACGAGTTGCTGTTCAAGAAACGCGGCATCGAGACCACGATCTCGGCGACGACCGCCGTGCTGGCCCAGATCGAGCAGGAGCTCCCGACGACGGACATGATTCCGCTGCTCCAGCTGCACAGCGGCCTGGAGATCGTCGAGATCAAGCTGCCCGAGACGTCGCCGATCGCCGGCCGGTCGGTGCGCGAAGTGCTGCTGCCGCCGGAGTCGCTGATCTCGCTGGTGGTGGACCCCGGTGGCGTGCCGCGCATCCCGAGCGGGGACACGCGCCTGAATCCGGGCGACGCCCTGGTGGTGGTCACGCGGCGCGAGTGCGTGAACCTGCTGCGCGAAGCGGTGATCGGCTCGACGCACGGGCTGGACACCTGAGGCCGTGAAGCTCGCCTACCTCGGCCCGCCCGGCACGTTCGGCGAGGAAGCGGCGCTGCGGTTCGCGCCGGAGGCCGAGCTGCTGCCCTGCCCGTCGCACGCCGCCGTCGCTGCCGCGGTCGATTCGGGCATGGCCGACGCTGGCGTGGTGGCGATCGAGAACTCGATCAACGGTTCGGTGGCGGAGACGCTGGACATCCTGATCCACGAGACGCAACTGACGATCCAGGCCGAGCTGGTCCTGCCCATCGTGCACAACCTGGTGGCAGCACCCGGCACGCGGACGGAGGACGTGGCGGTCATCTACGCGCATCCGCAGTCCATCGGACAGAGCCGCCGGTTCATCGAGCGCTGCTTCCCAAAGGCGCAGGTGGAGGCGGCGCTCTCGAACGCGGAGTCGGTGCAGCAGGCGTTGCGCCGGGGGAGCGACGCTGCGGCGATCGCAACACTGCGGGCCGCCGAGCTCTACGGCGCCGAGGTCGTCGCCCGCGGCATCCAGGATTCGGACAATAACGTCACGCGCTTCGTCGTCATCGGGCACGGGCATCCGGCGGACAGCGGCCGCGACCGGACGTCGATCGCGTTCACCTTCCCGGAGGACCGGCCGGGGGCGCTCGCGGCGGTGCTGAACGTCTTCGCGGGGCGCGGCATCAACTGCACGAAGATCGAGAGCCGCCCGACGCGCGAAGCGTTCGGGGAGTACGTCTTCCTGATAGACTTCGAAGGCCACGTCGACGAGCCCGCGACCGCGGAGGTCCTGGCCGAGGTGCGGGCGATCTGCGCCGAGCTCAAGGTGTTCGGCAGCTACCCCCGCTGGCGCTGAGCCCTTGCGGCGGCGCGCGCGGGCTGCGACGATCGTCGCGTGAACGATGATGTCTACCGTGAAATGGCTGCGGCCCTCGAACGCGGCGAGCCCGTGGTGCTCGCGACCGTGGCGCGGACGCGGGGCTCCACGCCGCGCAAGACCGGCGCGAAGATGGTCGTGCGCCAGGACGGGACGTTTCTCGGCACGATTGGCGGCGGCTGCGGCGAGGCGGAGGTCTGGCAGGAGGCGATGGACGCCTTCGAAGACGGCAATCCGCGGATCGTGACCGTGGACCTCACGGAGCCGACCGACGGCGAGGACCGCATCTGTGGCGGCGTCATGGATGTCTTCGTCGAGCGGCTGACGGCCGGCGAAACGCGGTTGTAGCCTCCCCGGCGGTAGGCTCGGGGGCGATGACTCCCGAAGAATCCCCGTACGATGCCTCCGGTTTCGTGCCCCGCGGGGGCGGACTGGGCGAGCTACGCGAGGCCGCGCGCGCGTGTCACGGCTGTCCGCTGTGGGCGCGCGGCACGCAGACGGTGTTCGGGCAGGGCCCGGCGCGGGCGCGGATCATGCTCGTGGGCGAACAGCCCGGGGACGTGGAGGACCAGGAAGGCGTGCCGTTCGTGGGGCCCGCCGGGATGCTCCTCGACCGTTGCCTCGCGGCGGCCGGCATCGACCGGGGCGAGGTCTACGTCACGAACGCGGTGAAGCACTTCAAGTGGGAGCCGCGCGGCAAGCGGCGCATCCACAGCAAGCCGAATGCGCGGGAGGTGCGCGCCTGCAAGCCGTGGCTCGAAGCGGAACTGGGCGCGGTGCGGCCCGAGGTGGTGGTCTGCCTCGGCGCGACGGCCGCGCAGTCGCTGCTCGGGGCCGGGTTCCAGGTTACGCGGCACCGGGGCGAGTTCGTCGCCTCGCCGATTGCGCCGCTGGTCACGGCGACGATCCACCCCTCGGCGGTGCTGCGGCAGCGCGACGATGCGGCCCGCCAGCGCGAACGCGAGCTCCTCATCGCCGACCTGCGGCGCGTTCGGGAGCGGCTGGCGGAGCTGCGGGCGGCTGGATAGCGCCGGGATACGCCAGGTACGCGCAGGAGAAGTCGCGTAGCAGGGGACAGGTTCGGGTTTCCTTGACCCTCGCGGCCCGGCGTTCGTACGATGAGGGCGAGCGCTGAGGTAGCTCAGTTGGTAGAGCACGGCACTGAAAATGCCGGTGTCCCCAGTTCAAGTCTGGGCCTCAGCACCACGGTACAGATTCAGAGAGGCGGCCCACCGGGCCGCCTCTCTGCGTTCCAGCGCCATGGCGGTCGAACTCTCACCGTCATGTGGGATCGGGGCAGAAGCTAACAAACTGCGGTCCCCTGGGCCCGGAACATCACCGCCCCGCCTTCGGCATTCAGTGCACCAGGTGTCGACCCGAGAGAGGCCCCGACGGCCCCTCTCGGGAGGGTCGACTCGAACCGCGCTCTACTAATACACCAGGTTCCTTCCGTTGTTCGCCTGGTCTAGCACCGTCGTGATGTCGCTGAAGCGGCCGCGCGTCGAGCTGTTGACCGGCAGCTTCAGGGTATCGATGGCGTAATACGCCGCCGACGCGACGTTGCTGAGACCGAGGCGCGTGGTCAGGCGTGAGTCGAGCCCGGTGCCGGCGTTGAACCGTCGGGTTGCGAGGTTCGCGTAGGTCGACACGAGCTGCTCTTTGAGCACCTTGTCCATGTTGCCGCCCGGCCGCAATACGGCCGCCACCTCGGCTGCCGAGAGCCGGCCATCCGGGGAGCTGCCGTCGGCTCCGTCGAAGCGCTGGTCTGTCGCCTGGATGCGGGCCAGCACCTCGGCGGAGAGCTCAGCCGGCTTGTTACGCCAGTATCCGAGACCGCGGGGATCCCGGGTTGGAGCGACCACCACAATCGCGGTGCTCGCCGAGGCGCTCACAGGGCTGTACGTGCAGCCGTTTGCGTTCGTATAGCTGATGGTCGCGCTGCTCATGAGCGTCTCGCTGCCAGTGACGAGCAGGGTCGGCCGTGCCGTGAACTCGATCACCTGGTTTCCGGAGGCGCCGGCCAGCGTGCCAAGATTCCATGTGAGCACCCATTGGCCGGCCGCGTTCTTCGCTGCCGAGCTTGGCCGCGGACCCGTCCCGAGGTCCAGGGCCAGGCTGTAGTAGACGCCGGCGGGAAGCGTATCGACGATCGTCACGCCAGTTGCGCCGGCTGAACCGGTGTTGGCGTAGGTGATGGTGTAGGTAATCGCCTCACCAGCGGCCACGGAAGCGGTCGCGGTCTTCCCGACGGTCAGTACAGGCGCGTAGATGGTCGTCGAGACGCTGTCGTTCGCCTGGAAGACATTGCCGAGAAGGTCCACGCCGGTGGTCGTGGCTGAGTTCACGAGCACGGTCCCGTCGGCGATGGTGCAGCCCACATCGTAGGAGAGCTGGCGAGCTGCCGAAGCCCCGGCGACGATGTTGCCGATCGCGAACGGCGTCGTGCTGGAGTCCGGCGTCGTGTCCGTAAGGTTCACGTTCAACGCGGGTCCGTTGCCCGTGTTCGAGACTGACAGGTTGTAGTGCAAGGTGTCGCCGGGGATCGCGTCTGCCGGCCCGGTCTTGTCGAGTGCGAGGTTTGGCCGCACGAGCGCGGCAAACGCGTCCCGCGCTTCCATGATCATCTCGGGGGTCGCTTCGTCGGGGAACGGAGGCACGCCGCCATCGCTGTAGTACCTCTGGAAGCGGAAGTCATACTTCAGGTTCGCCCAGTCGTCGTAGCCGGCCAGCGCGCTCAACGTGTCTGCTTCGCCGGGGTCCTGGCTTCCGTTGTTGTTGCTGTCGACGTAGTCGCCGTTGATGTTGCGAGAGTAGCTGCCACCGTTGGCCGGCACGCAGCTAGCCCCTTCCAGGTTTGGCCCTGTGAGTCCGCCATCCCCGTCCCAGTTGTTCGGTCCCATCCCGTAGAGGCCACCATCGATGCCCTGGCACTCGTCCAGCCCTGGTGGGTGCATTTCGTTGAGGTCGTTGAGGTCGTCGCGCGAGAAATCGCAACCACCGGGGAGAGGGCCGACTGCAGCCAGGCTGCAGAACTGGAAGGTGTAGTTCATCACGCTCAGGTAGTTGGGCTTGTCGTTCACCCCGTCGCCACCGCCATGAGCGAGGGCGAGCGTGTGACCGAGCTCGTGCATGAGGGTGCCCGCCTGCTGGGCACGGCTCCCCACCGAGTTGCTGTTGGCGTCCGCGACCCAGCAGTCGCTGCCATCACTATTCACGCCGCCCAGCGTCACCATGAAGTCGTTTCCGGCGGAGGTCACGCCTTCGGCCCATCCCGAGGTGCAGTCGTTCATGGCGGCACGGGAGTTGGTTTGATGTCCGAAGATCGCGTAGCGGTAGATGGCCGCCCGGTTGGTGTTGAAGTTCGCGGTCTTCAGCGTGTAGAAGCTCGTGCCCGCGCGACCGGTCGCACCGTCCCAATCGATGATGGTGTTGCCCCCTTCGTCGATCTGGCTTCCACCGCCCCCGTGGTCCCCAAGCGTCCCTGCCGCGCCCCCAGCTCCGGCGATCGTCTCAAAACCGGGTGCCGCGTAGGGATAGAGCGTCCCGACATCGATATGAAGCTGGATCCCGGTTGTCCCGTCGGGGTTGGGTTCAGGGGCGTTGGCGAAGGACCGGACTACGTCCTGCATCGCGGCCTGCGCCGGGCAGTGGGTATGGCGGAGAGCAGGTGTGGCGTTCGTGCTGTCGGCGATACAGTCGACTTCCAGGAACAGGTCCTTGCGACCGACGTTCGCGCCCATGGCAGGCAGATCCACGTCGACCGAGCCGTCGCCGTCGGCGTTGTATCCGTTGCGCTCCCAGCCGTCGAGGAGGAAGTCACCGTCGGCGTCGCCGTTGGCTGAATCGATGCTGATCTCGAAGCAGACGAGGACTGCGCTTTCGCCGGTCCCCTGCACACAGTTCTGTGGCCAGTCCACGTTGGTCGTGCTGCCGAAGCCGGACCACTTCCCATCGCTCAGACTGACGAACAAGCTGAGCTTGCCGTTGCCTCCCGGGCTTGCGTCGGCCATGTCGTCATCCGACTCGAACTCGCCGGTGTCGTCGCAGAATGGAGTATCGCAGTCGTCGTGGTCCCAGATCTCGATGGCCACATATATCAACCCGGGTGAAGAGTCGTTGTCCACCACAACCGGCGCTGAACAAGTCCAGTCGGTAGGAAAGATCTCGGCCTGGTCGTCGACGTGATCGGCGAACGTTCCGCAGTCAATGAGGCCGAGGCCGGATGAACCGATGACAAAACCGGCATAGAGATCAGGCTCGTCGCGGAAAGTGCCGTCAAGCCCGTCATCGAGCGCCTTGACCCGGGTGATCGTGACAGTGACTGGGACAGTATGAGTCGCCGAGGCCGTGGTCAGCGCCGATTCGCCGGCAGCAACGGCAGAGGCGATGAGAATGACGATGAGAGCGAGGGCGCGGGATAACACGTTAGTGTCCTACTCCCCATGGGGTTACTACTTAGAGTAGGGGAGCCGCAGAATAGTACTGGCGATGTCAAGCATGCCGCGCAGTGTTACGGCACGATTGGACGGTTCGTCCCGTTTTGTCGTTGGTCACAGCCACGACCGTGATGTTTCAGGGTCCGCGTGCTCGCTAGACGGCGAACGCGCTCGTCATAACGAGCCAGCGAGTACCGCGCCGCGGCGAAGGCTCCTCAGACGCCCGACTGGAGCCGGTAGCGGGCGAGGGCGGCCATGGTGGGCTCGGAGCCGATCCAGGCGCCCATGCGGGGGTCGGTGCTGCGTCCTTCGGTGAACAGCTTCGCGCCGATTGCGAGGATCGCGCCGATCTTGGCGATCCCGAGCGCTTCGTACCACGCGACGCCCTGGGCGGACCGGCCGGTGAGCTGTTCCCATGTGCCGATGACCTGCTCGCGGGTCCAGATGCCGGGCAGGTCGTAGCCCGGCTGGCGCGGTTCGAAGGCGTCCGCCGGGAACCACATGAGCGCGTAGCCGAGGTCGGCGAGGGGCTCGCCGTTGTAGGCCAGCTCCCAGTCGACGATCGCTTCCATCTTGCCCTCGGGCGACCAGAGGACGTTCGCCATCTTCGGGTCGCCCCACACGGTGGTTGCGAGCCCGGAACGCCGGCCCGGGTTCGCGACCAGCTCCTGAAGCAGCGCGGCCAGTTCGGGGGCATCCGCGTTCACGGCGACGTCGCGCCAGCGGGCGGCTTCCTCCTCCGGCGTCCGCGCCGGGCCGAGGCATTCGAGCGGCGCGAGCCCGTGGACAGCCGCCATCGCGGTCACCCACTGGCGGCACATCTCCGACTGGACGGGCGTGCCGCCATCGCTGAGCCACCGCGGGACCTCGTACTCCCAGGCGTCGCCGGCCACGCGGTCCATGACGAAGAACGGGTCGCCGATGACCGCCGGGTCAAGGCAGAGCTCGCGCGGCTTCGGGACAGGCGGCACCCCGGGCGTCCCGTGCAGGGCCACGAGGGCCGCGTGCTGCCGGGCCATGTCATACGGCGGCAGGAGCCCCTCCTCCGAGGGCGGCGTCCGCAAGATGCGGTCGATCCCTTCGAGCAGGTAGGTCTCGTTCGAGTGGCCCATCGAAAGCGGGATGACGCGCGTGAGCCGGTCGCCGCAGCCCAGGAACTGGCGCAGCCCCGCGAGCAGCTGGTCGAGGTCGCGGGCCATCAGGGGGCCGGGACGCCGAACTGGGGGAAGTCGCCGAAGCACATGCTTTCGAGGATGCCGAACCCCTGGCTGTCCCCTTCGCGCACGCGCAGCGGCCGGTCGCGCAGCTGCCAGACCGGCACCATCCGGGCGTCGAGCTCCTGGTCGCAGTTCTCGATGCGTTCGCCTTCGACGTGGAGCGGCCCCCGCCACGTCCCGTGTTGCGCGCCCTTCCACTCGCCATAGAGCGCCGGGTGCAGGCGGAAGCCGGTCTCGCTGATCGGCTCGATCTCGAGGATGCGCTTCTCGCCCGCCTCCGTGGTGAGGACGATCTGCCCTCCGACCAGGTCGCGGTTGCTCTTGGCGTACGTGATCTCCGGGCTGACGGCGACGACACGCTCCTGGCTGCCGTCGGCGCTGTTGATGTGCGCGGTGAAGTGCCGCATGTAGTCGCCCGTCTGGATGAAGTAGTACTGGACCTCGTAGAGCGAGCCGTCGGGGCGCGTCATCAGGATCGGCGACCACTGCATGTGGAACTTCCGCGCACCGTCGGTCGGGCGCGGCGCGAGGTCGCCGGGGCGGGCCCCAACCGCACCGCGAATGCCCCACGAGTGGTCCCGGAACGCGAACCACTCTTCCGGGCGCACCTCGACGCGCTGGCCGTCGATCTCGACCCAGCCGCTGACGCTCCCCGGCTGGTGATAGCGGACGATGTTCGAGGTGACGCGGTTGACTTCGCGGTCGAGGTGCCGGTCTTCGAAGAAAACAGGCATGGAGGCATCGAACCGGAGGTCGTAGCGCAGCGGGATCGCGTCGTTCGCCTCGAGGACGAAGCGGACGCTCTTCAGCGGCTCGATGACCTCGTAGCGCAATGGCCCGACCGCCGCCTCTTCGGGTGCCTGGCTGAGCTCGCGGCTGGCACGGACGGTCCACTGTTCGGGGCCCCGGGCGATGCCGCCAAACCCATCGATGACGCCCCGGTTCGGGTATTTGCCGATGCCGGCGTCGACCTGGAGCGAGCCGTCGCGGCGCGCCATCGTGATCCAGATCTTCTCGGTCCAGGAGAGATCCGACGACGAGATGGTGGCGAAGGTGTCGGCGACCTGGTGGTCAAGGCGTTCGTCGGCGCAGAGCACCGGCCCGATGTCTCGCGGCATGGCAGAACCCCCGGGCGCGCCCGCGTGGCCGCGGACACACTGCGTGATGGCGCCGGACTCTACTCCTGCGGCGCGGGCGAAGGTAGGGGATTCGTCATACGCGACACGGCGGGCCGCGATCGGTGGTCTACGGCGGCGCTTGCAGTTCCATCACAGGTCTCCCGAAACGCAAAACGGGAGCGGGTGAGGCTCGCAGTGCTGCCATACTTTCGGTGTGAGTTCGTCAGCTGATAACCAGATAGCGCCGTCCTTTCTCGCGGCAGGGGGGGAGCTTGGCGAGCTGATTCGCGGGTTCGACTGGCGCACGACGCCGCTGGGCCCGCCGGAGGAATGGCCCCAGGGGCTCAGGACGGCCGTCCGCATTATGCTGACCTCGATGCAGCCGATCTGGATCGGCTGGGGGCCGGAGCTCACCTACCTCTACAACGACCCGTACAAGGCCATCATCGGCGGCAAGCACCCGCGGATGCTCGGGCAGCCCACGCGGGTCGTCTGGAGCGAGATCTGGGACACCATCGGGCCGATGCTGGCCCAGGCGTTGGGCGGCGACAGGGGCACCTACGTCGAGTCGCAGCTCCTCATCATGGAGCGGAACGGGTATCCCGAAGAGACCTACTACACGTTCTCGTACAGCCCGATCCCCGACGACTCCGGCCGCCCGGGCGGGATCATCTGCGCGAACACGGAGGACACGCAGCGTGTGATCGGCGCGCGCCAGCTGGCGCTCCTCCGCGAGCTCGCGGCGCGCACCGTACGGGCGACCACCTGGCGCGAAGCCTGCTCTCTGAGCGCCGAAGCGGTCGGCTCGGACAATGCGGACCTGCCGTTCTCCCTCATCTACGTGAGCGAAGGCGCGGGCGAATGGGTGCTCGCCGCCGCGAGCGGTATCGACACGGGCCACGCCGCCGCCCCGGCACGGCTGGACTCGACCGCCGGGGCGGCCTGGCCGCTCGCCCACGCCAGCATCGGCACGATACCGACGGTGCTTGATGACCTCCATGCCCGGTTCCCGGAGGGACTGCCGTCCGGCGTGTGGCCGACACCGCCATCGCGGGCAGCCGTCGTCGCTCCCGGCGCCAGCATGTCGTCCGGCCTGGACCTCCGGCTCGTCGTCGGGCTGAACCCGTTCCGAGCACTCGACGAGGACTACGCCGGCTTCCTCACCCTTGTCGCCGGGCAGGTGGCAGCGAGCATGGAGCGCGCGCACGCCTACGAGCAGGAGCAGCAGCGCGTCGAGGCGCTCGCCCAGCTCGACCGCGCGAAAACCGCGTTCTTCTCCAATGTGAGCCACGAGTTCCGGACGCCGCTGACGCTGATGCTCGGGCCAATCGAGGAGCTCCTCGAACGCAGCCACACAGACCTCGCGCCCGCAGCCAGGGAGCGCCTCGAAATCGCCAGCCGGAACGGCGGCCGGCTGCTGCGCCTCGTCAACAACCTGCTCGACTTCTCACGGATCGAGGCGGGCCGCGTGCGTGCGGTGTACGAACCGACGGACCTCGCGGGCCACACGGCCGAGCTCGCCTCGGTCTTCCGCGCCGCCACCGAACGAGCCGGGCTCGACCTGCTCGTCGAGTGCGCGCCGCTCCCCGAGCCGGTCTACGTCGACCGTGACATGTGGGAGAAGGTCGTCTTGAACCTGGTTTCGAACGCCTTCAAGTTCACCTTCGATGGCAGCATCGCCATCCGGCTGGACGCTGTCGACGGGCACGCGCGGCTGCAGGTCAGTGACACGGGTAGCGGCATCGCGTCTGAGGAGCTGCCGCGCCTGTTCGAACGCTTTCACCGCGTGGAGAACGCCCGCGCGCGGACGCACGAGGGCAGCGGCATCGGCCTGGCGCTGGTGCAGGAGCTCGTGAAGCTGCACGGCGGCACGATCACGGCGGAGAGCACGGCCGGCCAGGGCACGACGTTCACCGTCACGGTGCCCCGCGGGCACGCGCACCTGCCGCCGGCGCAGATCGTGACCGCGCGGGACGGGCGACGACCGGGCGCAGGCGACAGTTTCCTGGAGGAGGCGCTGAGCTGGCTCCCGGGCGCCGAAGCGCTGCCACCAGCGGATGTCGCGACCAGCACGGCAGCCGGGGATGGGGACGCGGCCGCGAGTGGTCCGGAGGGCGCGCCCCTGGTCCTCGTCGCCGACGACAACGCCGACATGCGCGGATATGTCGGCCGCCTGCTCAGCGAGCGGTATCGGGTGAAGACGGCCGAGAACGGCGAGGAGGCACTCCGCGCGGCCCGCGAGGAGCAGCCCGACCTTGTCCTCAGCGACGTGATGATGCCCGGGATGGACGGCTTCGAACTGACCCGGGCGATCCGCCAGGACGCGGCCCTCCGCGAGCTGCCGGTCATCCTGCTCTCCGCCCGCGCCGGCGAAGAGGCCACGGTCGAGGGCCTGGCCCAGGGCGCGGACGACTACCTGGTGAAGCCGTTTGGCGCCCGCGAACTCCTGGCGCGCGTGGGCGGGCACCTCCAGCTGGCGCAGGTGCGCAAGCAGGCGAACGAGGCCATCCGCGAACGGGAAGCCCGCCTCGCCGATGACCTCAACGACACGCAGCTCCTGCAATCCGTGAGCGACCAGCTCATCGCCGAAGAAGACTCCCAGGCTCTCTTCGAGCGGCTCGTCGATGCCGCCCGGCAGATCATGCGCGCCGGCTTTTCGAGCATGCAGGTGTTCGAGGGCCCCGGCGCAGGTGGCCTGCGGCTGCTTGCCCACCGGGGCTTCGACGCGGAAGCGGCCGCCGGGTGGGCCTGGGTCGTGCCCGGGCACGAGACCTCCTGCGGGCTTGCCGCCGAAGCGGGCCGGCGCGTCGTCCTTTCGGACATCGCCGCGGACCTCTCCGAGGGGAGCCCGGCCCGGGAGGAGTATCTCCGTGCCGGGATCCGGGCGGTCCAGACCACGCCGCTGTATGCGCGCACCGGGCGGCTCGTGGGCATGCTCTCGACGCACTGGGCCGAACCGCACGAGCCGTCCCCGCGCGAGCTCCGCTTCATGGACATCCTCGCCCGCCAGGCCGCGGACCTGCTCGAACGGAATAGCAACCTCGAACAGCTCCGGGCGCGGCAGGCCGAGTTCGAGACGCTCCTCGACCGGGCACCCCTCGGGGTGTACCTCATCGATGCGGACTTCCGCGTGGCCGAAGCCAACCCCATCGCCGTCCCGACGTTCGGTGACGTGCCCGGCGGCCCCATCGGCCACCACTTCGAAGAGCTCCTGCGCGCCGTCTGGCCGGCGGAGTACGCCGACCAGGTCATGGCGACCTTCGCCCACACGCTGCAGACCGGGGAGCCCTTCCTCCTGCCGGAGCGGGCCGAACGCCGCATCGACACCGGCGAAGTCGAGTACTACGAGTGGCGGATCGAGCGAATCACCCTCCCCGACGGACGCTTCGGCCTCGTCTGCTACTTCAAGGACATCTCCACCCAGGTGTCCGCCCGGGAAGCGATCGCTGCCTCCGAGGAGCGCTACCGCACGCTGGTCTCAGTGATCACGGACGTGCCCTGGGTGACGGACAGCGCAGGCGCGTTCGCGACGCCACAGGACGCGTGGGAACGCTACACGGGCCAGTCGTTCGAAGAGCACCGCGGCTTCGGCTGGCTCGACGCGATCCACCCGGATGACAGGGAGCCCACCGGTGCGGCCTGGGGCGAGGCCGTCCGAACCGGCGCCGTCTACGAAGGCCAGGCCCGCATGTGGCATGCGCCAACTGGCGCCTACCGCCACGTCGTGGCCCGTGCCGCGCCAGTCAAGGAGGACGACGGGACTGTCCGCGAGTGGGTGGGCAGCAGCACCGACATCGAGGAGCGCATCGCCGCGGAGGAGCGGGCCCGGGCAGCGTCGCGGTTCAAGGACCAGCTCCTTGGGATGGTCTCCCACGAGTTCCGGACGCCGCTCACCGCCATCATCGGCAACATCGGCGCGCTGGGCCGCCTGCAGGACCTCCCGGAGGACGCGCGGGCGGCCGTCCTCGCCGACTTGCGCACCGAGAGTCACCGCTTGCGGCGCCTCATCGAGAACATGCTGCTCATCGCCCAGCGCGACCGGAGCGACGCGGTGGAGCTCGAGCCCATCGCCCTGCGGCCGCTCCTGTCGGCCATCACCGCGACCGTCCAGAAGCAGGACACCTCGCGCGAACTCGTGCTGGAGGTCGAACCGGGGCTCCCGCCCGTGCTGGGCAACGCCGGCTACATCGAACAGCTGGTCGAGAACCTGGTTACCAACTCCCGGAAGTACGGGGCGAAGGGGACACGCATTCGCATTGCGGCGGTGAGCGACGGGGGGGCGGCCCGCGTCAGCGTCAGCGACGAAGGCGAGCGGTTGGACCCCGAAGAGGTCGCGCGGTACTTCGAGCCGTTCTACCGGGAGGCGCGCTCGGCGGGCCGGGCCCAGGGCTCGGGGCTGGGCCTCGCGGTCTGCAGCCAGCTCGTGGAGCTCATGGGCGGCACGATTTCGGCACGCGCCGTCCCCACCGGCGGCCTCGAAGTCACGTTCACCCTGCCCTTCTTGGGGGAGTGACTTACTGGCCCCTACCTCGTGAAGGCTGGGCATCGAGCAGATGTACGCCGGTGCCGAACTACCGGTGGTTCCTTGCACGGGCGACGGTCGCTCGCAGCGACGCTTCGGTCACTTCACGCACGCCACGTAGGCCCGCTGCACCACGTTCGCGAAGTCCTCGATGCGTTTTTGATCGTTGGCGCCAGGGAGCTCACGGAAGTGCATGACGGCGTTTCGGATCTCGCGGATCCGGTCGAACTCCTGGCAGAAGGTGGTACGGTCGTACGGGATGCCGATACCTTTCCAGTTCGCGGGGACGCTCAGGATCCAGTGCAATTCGCCCATCGTCAGGTCTTCGATCTTCTGAGGGGCCGACCCGTTCTTGGTGGTCTCGAGCTTCAGCGCGGCGGCGAGGTCGATCCCCTCACGCTCGAGCCAGCGCTTCACAAGCCATCGCAGTTGCTCTTCTATTTGGCCGATGAGCAGGAACGGCCCGGCCATGTCGGAGAACTCGATAGCGATGTCAGCTGGCGTGACGATCCCCCGGAGAGCCTTCGTGACTCCGAAGACCAGTACCGCGTCGTGCTTCTGGAAGTGCGCTATGACTTCCAGGAGCGGGGCGTGCTGGTCGACGCGAGGTACCGTCGTGTCCAATGCGTCACCGACGCAGATGGCCTTGCCCAGCAGTTGCGCCCGCGCGATGGATTTGTACGACACGAGTCCTTTGACGCTGCCCGGACCGTTGCCCACGACGAGCTGCGAGTAGTCGTGCAGCTCCATCCGGGTGATGGCTTCCGTAATCGAAGCCTGCGCCGTGATCATCTCCGGCTGGTTCTCGGACGCTTCGAGATTCCCGACGATAAGGGCTTTGTCGGCGGCGCTGCCCGCTTCGGTCGCGGGCGGTTCTTCCACGTCGTCGACATCCATGGGTACGTTCGGGTCGCCTTTGGGTGGCTCAGGGGCTTTGTCGTCGCCCGAAGCCAGGACCCGCTCGCTCAGCGGGACGAGCGAGAAGCTCACGAAAGACGTGAGCGGAATGGTCGTAGACAGGGCCGGCGTTGCCTTGAGCTGGCGTTTCGCCAGTTCCTTATTGATGAGATCGATGGCGGTTTGGCGGCGTCGAACATAACCGAAGGCCCGAAAGAGATTATCGGCGCGCCGCCATGCGTTCCTCCCCGCCGTTAGCTGTGCTTTTATGGTGTCGAGGTATTCCTCGCTGGACATTCCACCGCCTTGCTCAATGACTTGGACGAACTCTACCCCACGAGGCGGCTCGTTCGCACCGACACCACATCGTCCGCCGACGTACCACCTTCCGACCTTCGCCCCCACGGCGGGTACCAATCGGCCATTCATGAATTCTGAGGCGCATGTAGGGTAGCTCGTGAAAGGACATTCCCCCATGCAACCGGATTCCCCCACCGCTATTCCCACTGCCACCGGCACCTCGAACATCCGCCACTGCGAGCGCTGTGGCATCGCCTACGACTGGCGGCGCAACGTCAGCAGCTCGCTCCGCATGACCTACTGCAACAGCCTCTGCGAAGCGGCGGGCCTGGGGTTCACGCTCGAAGCGATGTTCCGGGCGACCCGGCCAGCTGCCTGAGCCGCCACCCTCACCTGCCAGCCCGTTTCGCCACCCCAATCCCCTGCGATTCCTCCCGGCGCGCCCGCGGGTGCGCCGCCGATGAAGTTTGCGCGACACCGCCGCGCGGGCATGGCGGCGGCCGCTCGGGGCGTGCTAGCGTTGCCGGGTGGACGCGGATACAACACCCAGCGGCCTCGATTCCTTCCTCCGGGACCCGGATGAGGACCTCTACCGCCTGATCTCGTTCACGGCGAGAGACCTTCGTCGCGCCCTTTCGGAGGACTTCCGTGCCTGGGGCCTCACGGGCGCGCAGTTCGGCGTCCTCCTCAACGCGGCGACGCGCAGCAACATCGGCGACATCGCCGACGGGCTGCTGACCGATGCCACGAGCGTGGGGCGCATGGTCGAGCGCATGGAGGCGGCCGGGCTGGTGGAACGGTACCGCGAGCCCCCGGATCGGCGGATAGTCTGGGTCCGGCTGCAGCCGCGGGGCGAGGAGTTGCTGCGCGAGCTCATGCCGCGCCATGTGCAGCGGTGCCGGGAACTGCTGGGCTTCCTCGATGACGCGCGCCGCGAGCGGCTCATCGCGCTTCTCGGGAGCATCCGCGACGAGGTGGGTACGCGCCGGCCGCCCATCGACCCCTACGACAACCCAGGGCCTGCGAAGTAAGCAGGTGCCGGGTCAGGAGACGCCCGGGTCCGGCACGTACGCCTCGGTCGCCTGCCGGGCCATCCGGCGGCGCGCCTGGAGCTGCCCGGCCAGGAGCGCGGCGACCACCATCCCGGACGACGCCGCCGCGGCCGCGAAGAACCCCGACTGGTCCATGAGGAATCCGCTCGCGAAGGGCGCGACCGTGAACGCGGCATCGCCGACGACGCGGTAGAGCCCGATGGCGGACGAGCGCTGGGCGGCGCCGACCTGGTCCACGATCATGGACGACGGGATGCTGAAGGTGGTCCCGGCAATGCTCGTGATGAACATTCCGGCGACGAACACGGGCACGGAGCTGGCGAGCCCGATGACGACGCACCCCGCCGCCAGCGCCGCGAGCCCCGGGACCAGCACATTCGCGCGCCCGAAGCGGTCGGAGAGGCCGCCGACGTAGGGCCCGAGGAGCGACGAGAGTCCGGCGTTCGCCATGAGCAGGACGGAGAGCGTCATCGCGGAAAGGCCGATCTCGTCGCGGCCCATCAGCGGCGTGACCGTCTGCTGGACGCCGCCGCGGACGAAGAAGATCGCGAAGGCGGCGATATAGGCGGTGAAAGCGGCGCCGAAGATGAGCGCCAAGGGCGAGAGTCGCGGGGCATCCGCCACGGGTGGGGCGGCGACCGGCGCCGCCCGGGCCTTCTTCGCGGCCCGCACAACGACGAGGAGGAGCAGGAACGAGAGCAGCGCTCCCGCCGCAGCCCCGCCGAGCGCGAGCCGCCAGCCGCCGATACTGGCGAGGATCGCGCCAATGCCGGGGCCGAACAGGGCGCCACCGCCGAGGGCCGAGTGGAAGCTGCCGCTCGCCTTGCCGCGCCGGTTCGGGTCGGCTGCGTCGAGGACGATGGTGAGGCCGACCGTCGTGGAGATGCTCGAACCGACGCCCGACGCCGCGCGGGCGACCAGGAACAGTGGCAGCGAGGTGGAGAACGCCGCGACGATCGAGCCGGCGGCGACGCACAGGGTCCCGACCATGAGGAGGGGGAGCCGGGGCAGCTTGCCCGCGGCGATGCCGGCCGGGAGGTTCGTGACAAGGCGGGCGAAGGCGAAGGCGCTCACGCCCCAGCTGATCGCGCCGTAGGAGACGCCGAAGTCGCGCCGGATGTCGTTCAGGTTCGGGGCGATGACCCCGAGGCCGAGCATGACGAGGAAGATGTTCGCGTAGACGGCAAACGGCGCGAATCGCGCGATCAAGGCGTGCTCCTTCGTGGCGCCGGGGAGGGAGATCCCGGCGCCACCGGCTGATACGGCTCAGGCGGGGATGGGCAGCTCGGCCGCGATGCCCTGGATGTACCCGATCGTCTCCGTGACGGAGACGACGTCCGCGTACTTCATGTGGAGGTCGAACAGGCTGACCGCGTGGGAGAGCTGGCTCCGGTCGGCGCAGGCGTCGTGTGGGATGATGACGTTGAAGTTGTACTGGAATGCGTCGAGGACGGTCGCGCGGACGCAGCCGCTGGTCGTCATGCCGGTGACGATGCAGGTGTCGACACCTTCGGCGATGAGCAGCGACGCGAGCTGGGTGCCGAAGAACCCGCTCGGCTTCGAACCCTTGTCGATCACGACTTCGCCGCCGATGGGGGTGAGCACGTCGACGATGACGTCGCCGGGCGGGAGCGAGGGGTCGGGCTCGCTGCGGCCGCCCATCTTCCACTTGCCGCGCTGGGCAGCGGTGGGCCTGTAGTCGGTGTAGGGATAGGCCTTCGTGAAGAAGACGGGGAGCTCGGCCTCGCGGGCCGCGGCCAGGAGCCGTGCGTTGGCATCGGCCGCCGGGTAGCCGGTCTCGGACCAGCCGGTCGGGTATCGGCTGTCGACGAAAGCTCGCGTCATGTCGATGATGATGAGCGCGGGCTTCGTGCCGGCGGTGATGGGCCGGTCGACGAACTCCGCGTCCTTGCGGAACGAGACGACATCCGTCTGGGGGACGATCCCGTCCCAGGGCTTCGGTTCCATGGTTCCTCCTGTGGGACTTGCCGGGCTGTCAGCGGAGGCAGAACGCCGAGACCGCGCGGACGAACTCGTCCGTCTGTTCCCGGAACACGTAATGCCCGCTGTGGTTCACGATGTGGAGGGCGCAGTCGTCGGTCTTCGCGGCGATGCGTGCGTAGAGCTTCGTCGCCAGCGGCACGAAGGCGGACCTGTCGTCCCAGCCCCAGATGACGAGCGTCGGGCAGGGCATGCCCCAGTCGTCGATGAGCTCGAGCGTCCGCTGCTTGACGCGGGCCAGGCTGGGCATGAACACCGTCTCGCCCACGACCTGCATGGCGGCCCGGGCTTCCTGTGTTGAGGGCAGTTCGGCGATCTCCAGTAGCCGGGCGACGAAGTCGTCGGTCACCTGGGCGGTGGACCACGCCTGGGCGTCTGGCTCCATGCGCACGGAGGCAAGGCTCGGCGGGCCGGGCGGGGTTCTCGCTTCGACATCCTTGTAGAACTGGCCGCCGGGGTAGGCCGGGTCGTCCGGTGCGAGCGTGTTCGTGCTGACGCAGACGCACGTCTTGGCCAGGTCCGGCCGGGCGAAAGCGATCGCGGCGATGAGCAGCGCGCCGCGCGAGTGGCCCGCCAGGTGCGCATCGCGGATGCCCAGCGCATCGAGGAACGCGATCGAGTGCTCGACGAGCTGCTCGAAGGTGTAGTCCTCCGGGGACGCCGGGTTGCCGGTGTAGCCCTGGCCCAGCTTGTCGACGGCGATGACGCGGAAGCGCTGGGCCAGCGCGGGCAGCGCCATGCTCCATGCATCGAGTGAGTAGAGCGACCCGAAATGCCCGCCGTGGAAGAGGACGAGCGTCTCACCGCTGCCGTCCTCGTAGTACCTCGTAGGCACGCCGAGTACGTCGATGAACCGGAGCTTCGTTGTATCGAGTCCGTCTATGACGGGTTCGAGGAGTGTCGTCACGTGCACCTCCCTGGCGAGCCGTTGCCCGCGTTGGGCGATGCTGCGCGCGCCAGTTTTCGGCTGTGTTGCGGCGATGTTTCGCGCCGGTTAATTGCCTGCTGTAGCAGATATCACGTGAGAAGCCGCCGGAATCCCGGTGAATAGAACGCGATTCGTTGATTACCTGCTATGGCAGATTTGTTAATCCTGCCGTAACCCGCCCGGAACATCGCCGCAAAGAACGGGCCATAGCGTGCCGTTCATCCCGCTCGCCGCAACGAACGCGGAGAGCCCAGGAAGGAGAGCCGGCACATGGCATGGCAGCCACTCCCGCCCAGCATCACGCTCACCATCGAGACGCCCTCGCCGAAACCGTTCCAGCTCGACGCCGCGAAGACCGCGGTGGTCGTTGTGGACATGGAGAACTACTTCTGCAAGATGCTCGGCAACGAGCGGATGTCCGACGTCATCGACGGCAACGTCCGCCTGCTGGCGAAGGCCCGCGAGGCCGGCGCGAAGGTCATCTTCATCCAGTCGGTGCGCACCCCGGAAGCGCTCGAGGTCACGGTATTCGGCCGGCCGCCGATGCTGCTCGAGGGCACGCCCGACGTGGAGATCGTCGAAGAGATCGCGCCGCTGCCCGGTGAGCCGGTCGTCAAGAAGTACGGCCACGACCCGTTCGCGCGGACCGAGCTCGATGCGGTGCTCGCCCGCGAGGGCATCAAGGAAGGCGAGTGGACCGTCCTGGTGACCGGCGTTTCGGCCGCGGTCTGCGCTCACGCCTGCGCGCTCGGGTTTTCGAACCGCCATTACATGACGCTCATCCCGATGGACTGCACGGCCGCCGGGACGATCGAAGAGGAAGCGCGGACGTACAACCAGTACATGTCCCGTGCATACAACTTCGACATGGACTTCACGCTCTCGACGATGGTCGAGTTCACCGCGGTGGCGGCGGCGAAAGAGCTGGCGGCAGCCACCGCCTGAGCCGCCGCGGTCATCCCCTACAGCGCAAGGAGAAGCACACATGGCCAGCTGGGACCCCTACCTCTCCGACCGGGACCGCGCTCACCTGGAGGCGGGCTACCTGAAGAAGGCGCCGTTCGGCTTCGGCACGAACCCGGTCTGCCTCGTCATCGACGACTACTACAGCGTGCTCGGCACCGAACGGGAGCCGTTCTTCGAGTCGATCAAGAAGTGGCCGATGAGCACCGGGCTCGAGGGCTGGGCCGCGATCGACAGGACGGTCGACCTCCTCCGCGCGGCCCGCGCGAACGACGTCCCGGTCATCTACGTGCACGGCATGGAGAAGGGCTTCGTGCCCTGGGGCCGCCGGTCGAAGGCGGAGCGGCTGGCGCACCTTTCGCCGGAGGAGCGGGCCAAGGCGAACCAGATCGTCGACGAGATCGCGCCGCTGCCGGGCGAGCTGGTCATCCAGAAGGCGGCCGCGAGCGCGTTCCAGGGCACGCCCCTGGTGTTCCACCTGAACTACCACGGCGTCGACACGGTCATCGCCTGTGGCGAGACGACCAGCGGTTGCGTGCGGGCAAGCGTGGTGGACGGCGCCACCTACCGGTTCGCCATGGGCGTCGTCGAAGAGTGCTGCTTCGACCGCACCGAGGCGAGCCACTACATCAACCTCTTCGACATGAACCAGAAGTACGCGGACGTCGTCTCGCTCGGCGAGGCGGTCAGCTACTTCGACGGCATCGGCGCGAAGAAGGGGCTCCTGGCGGGCGCGCTCGCCTGACAGGAAGACCGGCCACACCAGCGAGGCGGGGGTGGGTTCGCCGCCCCCGCCTCACCACATTTCAGCCACGGGGAGTTGTGAGGGAGCCATGATGTTCGTTCGAGACCTTTCGCGCCGCAAGTTCCTCAAGGCGACCGGCGGCGCCGGCGCGGTCGCGGGCCTTTCGGCCATCGGCGCGGCCTGCGGATCCGATGATGACGACGATGCCACGGGAACCGGTACGACCGAAGCTAGCGCAACGCGGCCGGGTGTCAGCAGCACCCAGGACGCGGGGGCGGTCAAGCTCGCGGCCAACCAGACGCTGGTCGTGCGGCAGTACGACGAGCCCGGCGGGTTCGACCCGGCCACGCTCTTCCGGATCGAGACGGAGAACATCGCGTTCAACGTCTACAGCGGGCTGACCAGCTTCGACCCCCTGACCGGCTCGCCGATCCCGGACCTCGCGGAGAGCTGGACGATCTCGCCGGACGGCAAGACGTACACGTTCAAGCTCGTCGAAAACGCGATGTGGCACCAGGACTTCGGCAAGTTCACGTCGAAGGACGTGAAGTACTCGTACGAGCGGGTCCTGAACCCGGCGACGAACTCGACCTATCGCGCCGAGTTCAACAACGTCGCCTCGATCGAGACGCCGAACGAGTACACGGTCGTCATCAACCTGAAGACGCCGGACCAGAACTTCCTGTACCAGGTGGGGAACTACCACCAGGGCCAGGTCGTGAAGCAGGAAGCGATCGAGAAGTACGGCGACCAGTACGCCCGCAACCCGGTTGGCACCGGCCCGTTCGCGTTCAAGGAATGGGTCGCGAACTCGCACATGGTGCTGGAAGGGCACGCCGGCTACTTCAAGGGCGCGCCGACGCTCAAGAGCATCCGCTTCAACCTGATCAAGGACACGGCAGCTGCCGAGACCGCGCTTTCGAACAAGGAAGTCGAAGTCGCGATGAGCATCGGCCGGAACACCGAGATCATCGACCGCCTGGCGAAGGATGGCCGGTACGTCCTGCACAAGTCCGAGGACTATGCGAACAACATCTGGATCTTCAACCCCGACTACAAGCCCCTGGCCGACCCGCGCGTGCGCCAGGCGTTCGGCTACGGCCAGGACATGGACGGCATCGCGAAGCAGATCGCGCCGCACACCCAGAAGGTGGCCCACAGCATCCTGCCGCCGTTCATGCCGGTGTACTCGGAGAGCCTGAAGTACACGTACGACCCGGGGAAGGCGAAGGAGCTGCTGAAGGCCGCCGGCTACGGCGACGGGTTCACGGTGAAGCAGATCCTCACGAGCACGACGGGCGCGAGCGAGGACCTGCTCATCCGGCAGGCCCAGCTCCTCGACGTCGGGATCAAGCTCGAGTTCGAGCTCATGGAGACCGCGATCTGGAACAAGCGCCGCAACGGCGGCGACTACGAGTTGACCGCGCGCCTCTACCCGGCCGTGAACCCGGACACGCTGCTCTTCGGCTACCTCCACCCGGACAACATCGTCCCGAAGGGGCTGAACGGCTCGAAGTACAACAACCCGGCGCTGACCCAGAAGCTCGAGGCCGCCCGCGCGGAGCCCGACGTGGAGAAGCGGAAGGCGCTCTACGCGGACGTGCAGAAGATCGCGCACGAGGAGGCGGCCTACATGCCGTACGCCACGAACACGGTGTACTGGGCTGCCTACCCCTGGGTGAAGAACCTGGTGATCGACAAGCTCGCCGTCGTGAACTGGTTCCCGGTGCAAATCGAGGAACACGCATGAACGGCTACATCGCTCGCCGCGGCTTCGCCATGGTGCCGACCCTGTTCGGCATCGTGACGCTGGTCTTCCTGATGATCCGGCTCATCCCCGGTGACCCGGCGGCGGCGGTGGGTGGCGAAGGCCTTGGGGAGGAGGCGCTCGCGGCACTTCGCGAGCGCCTGGGCGTCAACGGCTCGATCCCCGGGCAGTACGCCACCTATCTCGCGGACCTGGTGCGCTTCGACCTCGGCAAGTCCATCCACACGGGCCTGCCCGTCACCGAGCTCATCAGCGACGCCCTGCCGGTCACCGTCGCGGTCGCGCTCCTGAGCGTGGTGATGGGGACGCTGATCGCGGTGCCCGTGGGCGCCGTCGCCGCCTATGCCCGTTCGAAGGGCAAGGTGGCGGCGGACCAGGGGCTCACCGGGTTCGCGATGGGTGTCGACACGATGCCGCCGTTCTGGGTGGCGCTGGTACTGATCCTGGTGTTCTCGCTACACCTGAAGTGGTTCCCCGTGAGCGGGCCGATCGAGTGGACCGACCCGGTCGCGGCGACAAAGCGGCTCTTCCTGCCGGTGGTCGTGCTCGGCGTCGCCCAGGTCGCTTCGGTCGCGCGGGTGACGCGCACCGCGGTCCTCGACGCGCTCCAGGACGACTACGTCCGGACGGCGCGGGCGCTGGGGACGCCGGAGACGGTCGTGCTGTTCAAGCACGCGCTTCGCAACTCGGCGCTGCCGGTGGTCACGATCACCGGGCTGAGCGTGGGCCGGCTGCTCGGCGGCACCGTCATCATCGAGAACATCTTCAGCATCCCGGGCATGGGCACCGCGCTCGTGCAGGGCATCAACAGCCGGGACTACCCGATTGTCCAGGGCGTGATCCTGGTCTTCGCCCTGCTGTTCATCCTCGTCAACTTCGCCACGGACCTCGTCTACACCCGCGTAGACCCGCGCGTCCGCTTCGGCTAACAGCTCACCAGGGGGAGAGGCCATGCAGTACTCGGTCGAGGCCAACGTCCGCAGGGGGGCAGGTTCGCGGATGCCGAACCTGCGCCTGCCGGCGTTCCGGAAGTTCTTCGGGAACATGAACAACCTGGCGGGGGCGGCCATCCTCGTGCCGATCGTCCTGCTGGCGATCACCGCGCCCTGGCTGCCGATCGCGGATCCGCTGAAGCCGGACCTCCGGGCGACGCTCGATTCGCCCTCGGCCGGGCACTTCTTCGGCACCGACAAGCTCGGCCGCGACATCTTCAGCCGGACGCTCTCCGGCCTGCGGGTCTCGCTCTTCGTCGGCTTCTCGGCAGCTGGCATCGCCCTCGCCGGTGCGGGATGCTTATCGGCACCATCTCCGGCTTCGCCGGCAAGACCGCGGACACGATCATCTCCGCGATCATCGACGTCTTCCTCGCGTTCCCGTCGTTGCTGCTGGCGATCGGCGTGGTCGCGATCTTCGGGCCCGGGCTGCCGCAGGTCATCGCGGCGCTCGCGATCGCCGACACGCCGCGGGCCATCCGGCTACAGCGGTCGCTCACGCTGGGGCTGAAGTCGCGGACGTACATGGACGCCGCGCGCATGGCATCGGCGCCGACCTGGTGGATGCTCATCCGCCACGTGGTGCCGAACACCATCGCGCCGATGGTTGTGGTCGCGAGCATTTACGCCTCGAACGCGATCCTGGCGGAGGCGGCGCTGAGCTTCCTCGGGCTCGGGCTCGTGCCGCCGGACCCGTCGCTCGGCAACCTCGTGAGCGAGGGCCGGCAGTACCTCCAGGACGCGTGGTGGATCTCGACGATCCCGGGGCTGGTCATCGCCCTGGTCTCGATCAGCCTGCACCTGTTCTCGGACGGCATCCGCGAACATCTCGACCCGCGGCTCGGCGTGTAGGAGGAGAGCTCATGGCGCTCATGATGAAAGCACCCCAAGCGGCCCGGACCGCACCAACCCCCGGCGCGGGCACGCTCCTTGAAGTCCAGGACCTCGCGGTCGAATTCCACGCCCGGCGCGGCATCGTCAAGGCGGTCGACGGCGTGTCGTTCACGCTCGAAGCGGGCGAGCGGCTCGCGATCGTCGGCGAGAGCGGCTCGGGCAAGAGCGTGATGTCGATGTCGCTGCTTCAGCTCGTCGCCCACCCCGGCCGCATCGTCCGGGGGAGCGCGATGCTGAACGGCAAGGACCTGCTCGCGCTCCAGGGCAAGGCCCTGCGCGATGTGCGCGGCGCCGACGTGACGATGGTCTTCCAGGACCCAATGACGGCGCTGAACCCGGTGCTGCGCGTCGCCGACCAGGTGATGGCGCCGCTCCGGCGGCACCTCGGGCTCGGCCCAGAGGAGGCCCGCCGCCGGGCCGTGGAGTCGCTCACCCGCGTGGGCATCCCGGATGCCGAACGTAACCTTGACGCCTACCCGCACGAGCTCTCGGGCGGCATGCGGCAACGCGTGCTGATCGCGATGGCGGTCGCCTGCGAACCACGGCTGCTCATCGCCGATGAGCCGACGACCGCGCTCGACGTGACGATCCAGGCGCAGATCGTCGAGCTCCTCCGGGGCATCTCGGACCAGCTCGGCACCGCCGTCATGTTCGTGACGCACGACATGGGCCTCGTCGCCCGGTTCGCGCACCGCGTGGCCGTGATGTACGCCGGCCGGATCGTGGAGGTCGGCCCGGTCCGCGAGATCTTCGCGAACCCGCGGCACCCCTACACGCGCGGCCTCCTCGCCTCCATCCCGGCGATCGACGGCGAGAAGCCCGAGCGCCTCCTGCAGATCGACGGCACACCGCCGGACCTGGCGGCGCTGCCGGCGGGGTGCGCGTTCGCAGCGCGCTGCCCGGTGGCCGTCGGGCACTGCACGGTCGAACGCCCCCCACTCGCACGGCTCGAGCCGAACCACTCGGCGGCGTGCTGGCGCGCGAGCGCAACCACCGCACCGGAGGTCATCCATGCCTGATGTCGCAACGACCCGGCCGCTGCTCGAGGTTTCGAACCTCACGAAGCACTTCTTCAAGAACAACGGCCTGTTCGGCGGGAACACCAGCGTCGTCCGCGCGGTGGATGGCGTCGACCTGAAGCTGCATCGCGGCAAGACGCTCGGGCTCGTCGGCGAAAGCGGCTGCGGGAAGACGACCACCGGCCGCATGCTCGTCCGGCTGGAAGCGCCGACCGCCGGGGGCATCGTCCTCGGTAACTCGGACTACTCGCGCGTCACCGGCAGCGACCTCCGCGCGTACCGCCGGCGCGTGCAGATGGTGTTCCAGGACCCGATGGCCTCGCTCGACCCGAAGATGACGGTGCGGGCATCGATCGGGGAGCCGCTGAACGTCATGCGCATCGGTTCCCGGAAGGGACGCTCGGAACGCGTTCAGGACCTCCTGGACAAGGTCGGCCTGGCGCCCGAGATGGCGGACCGCTACCCGCACCAGCTCTCCGGGGGCCAGCGGCAGCGCGTCGGGATCGCCCGGGCCCTCGCCCTCCAGCCGGACATCATCGTGGCGGACGAGCCGACCTCCGCGCTCGACGTCTCGGTGCGGGCGCAGGTGGTGAACCTGCTGAAGGACCTCCAGGAGGAGCTCGGCGTCAGCTTCGTGTTCATCTCGCACGACCTTTCGACCGTGCGGTACATCTCCCACGACGTGGCCGTGATGTACCTCGGCAAGATCGTCGAGCGGGCGCCCTCGGAGGAGCTGTTCCGGGCGCCGCTGCACCCGTACACGAAGGCGCTGCTGGCGGCCGTGCCGGTGCCCGACCCCGTCCTGGAGGCGAAGCGGCAGGTCATCCTCCTCGATGGCGAGCTGCCGAGCCCGTCGAACCCGCCGGCCGGCTGCCGGTTCAACACGCGGTGCCCGCTCGCGACGGCGAGGTGCCGGACCGAGGAGCCGGTGCTCCAGGAGTATGCTCCCGGGCACGTGGCCGCCTGCCACGCGATCGGCTAGCGCCAACCCCGCGCGCTCCCTCCGGGCACAGCGTCCGCGAGGGAGCGCGCGGTACCATTCCGGGGCCTCGAACACGCAATGGCCGGCGGCGGGCTGGCCGGGGAGGGGTGCGTCCATGACCGTCGCGACGGAGGCGGGCGGCGGAGAGCCGTCGCTCGCCCGGCGCATCGCCCGGCGGCAGTTCTCGTCGCTGGCCGAATACAACTACCGCGTCTTCTTCATCGGCCAGGCCATCTCGCAAATCGGGAGCTGGATGCAGACGGTCGGGCAGGGCTGGCTCGTCCTTCAGCTCACCGGATCGCCGACCGCGCTCGGCGTGGTCACGATGCTACAGTTCCTGCCGTTCACGCTGCTGTCCCTGGTTGGCGGCGTGCTGGCGGATCGGCTGCCCAAGCGGCGGACGCTCATCGCGGTCCAGCTCTTCGCGACGCTCCAGGCGGTCGTGCTCTCGGCGATCGTGATCGCAGACGTGGTCCAGACCTGGCACGTCTACGTGCTCGCCTTCCTCCTGGGCACGACCAACGCAATCGAGCGGCCGACGCGCCAGAGCTTCTTCTCGGAGCTGGTCTCGAAGGAAAGGCTGGTCAACGCGGTGGCGCTCAATTCGAGCGTGCTCAACGTCGCGCGTATCGTCGGGCCGGCGCTCGGTGGCGTGGTCATCGCGCTGTTCGGCGTCGAAGGCACGTTCGTCCTGAACGCGGTGAGCTTCATGGCGGTGGTGTGCGGCTACTTCCTGATGCAGCCGGCGCGGTTCTACCCACCGCGGCGCCGGGCGAGCTCCGGGAACATCGCCGCCCAGATCGGCGAGGGCATCCGCTTTGCCGCGACGGCGCCGCAGACCGCGTTCATCCTCATGCTGGTCGCGTTCATCGGGATGTTCGGCTACAACTTCAACGTCGTCATCCCGCTCGTCGCGCGGTTCGTCCTGGAGGCGGGGCCGGAGCGGTTCGGCCTGCTGAGCAGCTTCCTCGGAGCCGGCGCGCTCGTCTCGGCGTTCACGATCGCGGGGGCGGGGAGCCGCTCGCCACGGTTCATGGTGGGCGCCGGGCTCGTGTTCGGGGCGAGCATGTGCCTGCTGGCGGCCTCGGAGTGGTACTGGCTCTCGGGCGCGGTGCTGTTCGGCCTCGGGCTGTCCGGGGCGGCGCTCATGACGGCTGCAAACACCACGCTCCAGCTGGGCGCGCCGGACGAGTTCCGCGGCCGGATCATCAGCATCTTCATCCTGCTGCAGGCCGGCTCGACCCCCATCGGCGGGTTCATCACCGGCACCTTGAGCGACGCGTTCGGCGTGCAGCGAGCACTCCTGGTGAACGGCGCGCTTTGCCTGGCCGGTGTGGTGGTGGCCGTCCTCTATCGCGCGAACGCGGCCAGCCGGGCCCAGCTCCGCGCCGATGCCCTCCCCCCGGCCGTCCCGGACGAAGCCGCCTGACCCTTCGCGGCGGTTCGTACACGAAGCGGCCCCGGGACATCTCCCGGGGCCGTTACCGTGTGCCTGGTGCGTTGGTGCTACGACAGCGGTGGCGTGCTCGCCGGGGGCACCCGGTGGTGCGTCGCCTGTTCGTAGGCGTAGGCGAACTTCACCATGTCGGGGTCCGAGAACGGCCGCCCCAGGAACGTGATCCCGACCGGCAGACCCGACGCCGTGAACCCGGCGGGCACGCTCAACGACGGCACGTCCCAGAGGAACGTGTTCAGGTGCGGCGCGCCCTTCATGTTCACGTAGGGCGGGTTCACGCCCTCAGAGATGAGCGTCGCGGTGTGCTCGACCGTCTTGTGGACGATGGCGTCGAGCTGGTTGTCGGCCATGACCTTCATCAGGTTGTTCATGAGCTGCTCGCGGGCGCGCAGGTACGCGTAGTGGGCGTCCGGGCTGGCCGCGCGGACACCGCGCATGCGCCGCCGCTCCATGACCTGGGCGTAGACCGGGTGCTCCATCATCTCGGCCTGCGACGCGAAGGGCGGGTTCGCGCTGCGCGTCATCCACTCGTCGAACTCGGCGCTGCCGCCATCGCCGGCCCGCTTCGCCAGCAGCTCGCACATGTCCGGGATGACGATGGGGTCGACGATGACGGCGCCCGCCGCCGCGAGGTCGGCCATGGCGCGGTCGAAGACGCAGCCCACCTGCGCGAAGTCGTCGGAGTCCGGCTCCGAATTCGGCGCCATGACCTCGCGGATGATGCCGATGCGTGCGCCCTGCAGGGCCCCGGCATCGAGCGACGCCGCGAAGCTCGCAGGCAGCCGGCCGACGCCGTAGGCGGTGACCGGGTCCTCGGCGTCGTAGCCCGTCATCACGTCGAGCAGCTTCGCGAGGTCGGTGACGGTCCGCGTCATGGGGCCGAGCGAGCCGCCGCGGCCGGGGCCGCCACCCCACGTCCCGGCGCGGCTGACCACGCCCGCCGAGGGCCGCATGCCCACGACGCAGTTCCAGCCCGACGGGCGGCGGATCGAGGCGTAGCCCTCCTGGCCGACCGCGATCGCGGCGAAGTTCGCGGAGACGGCGGCGCCGGGCCCGCCCGAGGAGCCGCCGGCGGTGCGTTCGAGGTCGTACGGGTTCCGGGTGGAGCCGAAGAGCGTCCCGTGCGTGTCGCCGCCGCCCAGCTCGCCAAGCGTCGCCTTCGCGAGAAGGATCGCCCCGGCCTCGCGCAACTTCGTGGTTACGAAGGCGTCGCGGTCGGGGAAGTAGTCCTTGAAGATGACCGATCCGAGCGTCGTCGGCATCCCCTTGGCGTCCATCTGGTCCTTGAGGATGACTGGGATGCCGTGGAGCGGGCCGGCCGGGGCCGGATGCCGCGTACGCCGCATCGAGCCGGTCGGCGTCGTGGAGCGCTTGCGGGTTCACCGTGATGATCGAGTTGATGGCCGGCCCGGCTTTGTCGTAGGCCTCGATCCGCTGGAGGTAGTGCTCGGTGAGCTGGCGCGCGGTCAGCTCACCCGAGGCGAAGGCGGCGTGGATGGCCGCGATGGTGGTCTCGTTGACGTCGAACGGCATAGATCCCCTTTCCGAGATGTCCCGCTGTTGTCTGCTACAGCAGGTATTCTTCGGCAGGATCGGCGCGCCGCGTTTCGAGACGATGAAGTCCGGGCTAAGGTCGGGTTTCCGGCGCCTCGCGCCGTCAGGCGGGTTCGGCGACGAACACCGGGATTGTGCGCGTGGTGCGCTCCTGGTACTCGGCGTAGGGCGGGAAGGCGGCCACGGCGGCGGCCCAGAGCTGGGCGCGCTCGCCCTCGCCCTGCACTTCGCGGACGCGCATCGCGTGGACCTCGGTGCCATCGCGCACTTCGACGTCCGGGTTGGCGCGCAGGTTGTAGACCCAGACGGGGTTCTTCGGGGCGCCGCCCATGGAGCCCACCAGGACATAACGGTCACCGTCCTTGACCCGCATCAGCGGCGTCTTGCGGATGGCGCCCGACCTGCTGCCGGTGTTGGTCACGATGATCACGGGCATGCCGGTGTCGCGGAGGGTGGTGCCCTGCGTGCCGCCGGAGCCCTCGTACAATTCGACCTGCTCGCGGACCCACTGGATCGGACTCGGGATGTAATCGGCCATGGATGCCTCCTGGAGCGATGCAGCAGATCCTACGCCACTCCGGGGCGGTAGACTGGAGGCGATGCAGGAACCCCCGCCGGAGACGCCCGACCCGCCGGACAATCGCGTGGGCGACGCGGCTCGCTATGCCGTCACGTTGCCGGAGCGCGTCATCCGCGCGACCGCGGCCGCGGTGGGCGGCGGCGTGCACGAGACGGGCCAGCTCCTGCTCCCGCGGTTCGTGCGCCGGAGCCGCTTCTACGAGGTGACCGCGAAGAACGCGCTGCGCATCGCTGTCGAGCTGGTCGGCGGCGTCGAAGGCGGGAGTACGCGCAGCGCGGACCCCGAGGCCCCGGCGGCGGGCCGGCTCGCGGTGAAGAAGGCGGCGGGCAACGCTGTCGAGATCGGGTCGATCGCCGCGTTCGGCTTCTCGCCACTCTGGCTGCTCGCCGCGGCCTCGGACGTGCTCAACGGCTCGCGGGTGTACCTGTCGACGCTGGAAGACGAGCTCGCCGCCGCGGGATACCTGGCCCAGGGCGTGCACTTCGGGTCGGTCGACCAGCTCCTGGGCGCGCTCCAGGGCGCCACGGGCACGACCGCCGGCGCGATCGACACACCGCCCGTGGAAATCGCCGAGCTGCGCGCATCAATCTCCGAGCTGAAGGGCGACGTTGCCTCGCTGCCGACGCCGGCCGAGCTCGCCGGACTGTTCAACGGGCTGGTGCGCCTGGCCGTGGCCGAGCAACGCTCGCTGCTGATCGTGTCCTCCGGCATCGGCCTCGCGTTCGTCACATCTGCGCGGACCGTCTCGTCGCGGCATGTCATCGCCCCCTACCGGGAGGACTGGCAACCGCTGCGCGAAGAGGGGTTCGGCGCCTATGCCACGCGGGTGGCGGGGCCGTACCGCACCGCGATCACCGGCCACTTCCACCGCGACCGGCGGACCTGGACGGAGCGCGTCCTGGCATGGCTGCGTGCGCGCTTCCTGCGCAAGCACCGTTAGCGAGCCACCGCGACGAGCTGCCCGCCGGCGACGCGCCGCGCCTGCAGGCCGTCCGTAAACGCGCACGAACCCGGGTAATCCGAACGTCATTCCCGTGAAATAAGCCGGAAACAGGTCAGAAACCCCGACGTAACCACCGACTCCTAGCGTTGCCCTGTCTGCTGCACGTCTGCATGCGGCGTTGGGGCAGGCCCCACCGTTTCCGGTGGAGATGATCCTGAGGAATGAGCAACGGGGGTTCATTAGATGACGTTCCGGACAATCCTGCGACATGGCCGCAGGCCAATGCTGGTGCTCAGCGGAGCACTCCTGACCATGGCGCTTTTCGGGACCGCCATGGCCCAGGAAGAACCAACAACCGAAGACACGCTTGCCGACCTCACGACCGCCATCGACACCGGCTGGTTGATGCTGGCCGGCATCCTCGTGTTCTTCATGCAGGCCGGCTTCGCGATGGTCGAATCCGGGTTTGTACGCTCGAAGAACACGTCGAACATCCTGATGAAGAACATGCTCGACGCGTGCGTTGGTGGCCTCGCGTTCTGGGCGTTCGGGTATGGCATCGCCTATGGCCTTTCTGGCGCTGAATCGAACGGATTCATGGGCGATGGCAACTGGTTCCTGGGCGACTTCGACAACTACGCGTTCTGGTTCTTCCAGTTCGCATTCGCCGCTACGGCCGCGACAATCGTGTCTGGCGCGATGGCAGAGCGCACCAAGTTTTCGGCGTACCTGGTCTATACGGCGTTCATCACCGCGATCATCTACCCGTTCGTCGTGCACTGGGTGTGGGATGCGAACGGTTGGATGACCGCGTTCACCGATGACCCGTTCATGGCCGAGGGCTACGTCGACTTCGCCGGCTCTGGTGTGGTCCATATGGTAGGTGGCATGGCGGCCCTGATCGGCGCGAAGGCGGTCGGCCCTCGCCTCGGCAAGTTCGGCCCTGACGGCCGGGCCAACGCCATCCCGGGTCACAACATCACGAGCGGCATGCTCGGCCTGTTCATCCTCTGGTTCGGGTGGTACGGGTTCAACGCCGGCTCGACGCTGATGCTGACCGGTGGATTCGCCGCGCTGGCGGGCAAGGTCGCGGTGACCACGACGCTGGCCGCAGCAGCTGCTGCCGTCACCGCCGTCGTCCTGACGAAGGCCAAGACCGGCCGCTATGACCTCGGCCTCGTGGTGAACGGCGCCCTCGGCGGGCTCGTCGGCATCACCGCCGGCTGCGCCACCGTCGAGCCCTGGGCGGCCGTGGTCATCGGCATGATCGGCTCGGTCGTCGTCATCTATGCGGTCGACCTGCTCGACAACGTCCTCAAGATCGACGATCCGGTCGGTGCGGCGCCGGTCCACCTGTTCTCCGGCCTCTGGGGCGTCATCGCCGTCGGGCTGTTCTCGTCCGAAGCCGGCATGGCCACGGCCTATGGCGGCGAGTCGGGCGCCTATGGCCTCCTCGTTGGCGGTGGTGCCGAGCAGCTCATGGCGCAGGTCATCGGTGCTGGTTCGATCCTCGCCTGGACGGGTGCCCTCTCGGTCGTCGTCTTCTACGGCATCAAGCTGACGATGGGGCTCCGCGTCTCGCAGGAGGAGGAGGAGAAGGGCCTGGACCTGTTCGAGCACGGCATCGACGCCTACCCGGACTTCGGTCCCTCGGGCACCGGTATCTTCAGCTCGACGGCAGCTGCTTTCGCGGCCGCCGGGGCCCCTGCCCCGAGCATCACCGGCGCGGTCGACCCGGCCCCGCAGGCACGAGGGTAAGCGACAGTGAAGCGAATCGACGCAATCATCCGGCCGCAGCGGCTCCCCGTGGTACGAGAGGCGCTCGAAGAGCTCGGCTACGGTGGCATCACCGTCTCCGAGGTGAAGGGCCACGGCAAGCAGCGCGGTGTCACCGAACAGTGGCGCGGCCGCGAATACCGCGTGGAGTACCTCTCGAAGGTCTGGATCCTCCTCGTGGTGAACGACGGGGACCTGGACAAGGTGCTGGCCGCCATCATCGATAACGCCAGGACCGGCGACATCGGCGACGGCAAGATCTTCGTCTCCGATGTGCTGGACGTGATCCGCGTCCGCACCAGCGAGCACGGGTCGGCTGCCGTCTAACCGGCCCCTGCATCTCAGAGCATCGCCCCGGTCCTGCCGAGCAGGACCGGGGCGGTTCGCGTCTGCACGATCGCGCGAGCGGTCGAATCGCCGCGCGGTAAGATGGTTCGATGGAGATCGCCACGCGGCGGCTTGGGCGCACCGGCCTGCTCGTCCCGGAGCTCGGCATCGGGGCGATGGACACGCCCCATTCGGACGAGGGCCACGAGACTCTGCGGACGGCGCTCGAGCTGGGCGTCACGTTCATCGACACGGCGCGCGATTACGCGGGGAGCGAGTTCCTCATCGGCGAGGTCCTGCGCGACCCGGAGCTGCCCCGGCCGGTCATCGCGAGCAAGACGTTCAGCCGCACGGCGAACGGCAGCCAGTGGGACGTGGACCGTTCGCTCAAGGTGCTCGGGGTGGGGGCCATCGACCTCTACCAGCTGCACGATGTCTCGACCTGGGACGCCTGGACGCAGGTGATGGCGGACGACGGCGCCCTCGCGGGCCTGCAGGCCGCGCAGTACCGCGGCCTCGTCCGCCACATCGGTGTGTCGTGCCACGACCTCGATGTCGCGCGCGAAGCGATCCGGTCGGATGCGTTCGACACCGTGATGGTGGAGTACTCGGCGTTCTACCCGGAGTCCGCACCGGTGATCGAGCTCGCGCAGTCGTGGGACGTTGGCGTGATCGTGATGCGGCCGCTGGGTGGTTCGGGGCGCACGAGCGTGATGCGCGGGCGCCTCGCGGCCGGCACCGCAGGCATCCTCACACCGGCGAACCTGCTGCGCTACGTGCTTTCGAATCCGGGCGTCAGCGTCGCCATCCCGGGCGCGAGCCACCCCGACCGCGTAGTGGCCAACGTGGAGGTGGCGCGCACCTTCGTGCCGATGGCCGAGCCGGAAAAGCGGGCCCTGGAGGCGGCCGCCGCCGGGCTGTACTGACGAAATCGCGCTTCGCGGGCGCATGATCCGGGTCGAAGGGCCGTGGAAGGCGACTGCTTGCGCCGATATGCATACTGAGGAACCGGCGAACAGTCCGGCCACGCGACCGGCGAGGGGGAGTGCATGGCAGATACAACGCATGAGGCGTCTAACGGCGCCCGGCCGGCGGCCAGCGCAGCGGTGGCGCGCCCGGAATCGCTCAAGCAGGAGCTCCTCGAAGTCCTGCGCACGGTGCTGCCAGAGGACGCGGCGGTCGACGACGAGACGCTGAGCGCGGTCGCCAAAGCGATCCACCACACGCGCTGGGTGCCGCTGCCGGAGCGGGTGGTGCTCAACGAGGAGCTGAGCGACCTGCACAGCTCGCGCGAGTTCATCCAGCTGCTTCGCAGCAAGCAGGTGAACGTGTCGCGGGTGAAGCGGGCGATGGAGTACGAGTACGAGCTCGAGTGCCTGCAGATCGAGCTCGTGAAGCTCCAGCGGTGGGTGCAGGCGACCGGGCGGCGGCTGGCCATCCTCTTCGAAGGGCGGGACGCCGCGGGCAAGGGCGGGACCATTCGGCGCTTCATCGAGCACCTGAACCCGCGCGCCATGCGGGTCGTGGCCCTGCCGAAGCCGACCGAGGACGAGACGGGCCAGTGGTACTTCCAGCGCTACATGCGGCAGCTGCCCAACCGCGGCGAGATCGTGTTCTTCGACCGCTCCTGGTACAACCGCGCGGTGGTCGAGCCGGTCAATGGCTTCTGCACGCCCGAACAGTACGAGCGGTTCATGCGCCAGGTGCCGGAGTTCGAACACATGCTCGTCGAAGACGGCGTGGACATGGTGAAGTTCTGGTTCTCCATCTCGAAGGAGGTCCAGGCGGCGCGGTTCGAATCGCGGCGGAACAACCCGCTCAAGCACTGGAAGCTCAGCCCGATCGACGAGCGGAGCCAGGACCTCTGGAATTCGTACACGAAGTACAAGGAGAAGATGTTCAGCCGCACGCACACGAGCTTCAGCCCGTGGATCATCGTGAAGGCGAACGACAAGCGGTCGGCGCGGCTCGAGAGCATCCGCTACGCGCTGTCGCTGTTTGACTATGACGACAAGGAGGGGGCGCGCGTCTCTCTCATCCCCGACCCCGACATCGTCGGGCGGTTCCACCGGTCGGCCCTCCGCATCGACTGACGCACCGGCGAGCCCGGCGCGAAAACGGGGCGGCCCTCCTGGGGCCGCCCCGTTGCGTTTGTCCCGGGAATCCGGGGACTAGCGCAGTTCGAGGCCCTTGAGGTTGCCCTCTTCGCGCCAGGTGTCGACGACGTTCGAGAACGCCATGATGCCCGGGGCATAGGCACCGTTCTGGCGGATGAGCTCGCCGTTGGGCTGGCCTTCGTTGTTGTAGTAGCCGGGCGTGCAGTTCTCGAGGAAACTGATGTTCGCCATCGAAGCCCGGACGACGGTGTCGACCCAGGCGTCCTCGGCCTCCTGCTCCACGTCGACCGTGGCGCAGCCGCGCTCGCGGGCGGCCTCGATGATGTAGGCGATGTGGCGGCTCTGCACGTCGAGCACGTGAGTGATGTTGGCGCTGCCGCCGACCTGGGCGAGGCCGACGATGAAGCAGTTCGGGAAGCCGCGCGTCTGCATGCCGTAGAGCGTCGCGACGCCGTCCTTCCACTTGTCGCTGAGGGCGAGGCCGCCTTCGCCGTAGACCTGGTACCCGGCGCGGCGCTCCAGGGCGGTGCCGACTTCGAACCCGCTGGCGTAGATGATGCAGTCGACTTCGTATTCGACGCCGTTGGCGACGACGCCCTTCTCGGTGATGCGCTCGACGCCCTTGCCATCGGTATCGACGAGGGTGACCGAGGGGCGGTTATACGTCTGCAGGTACTCGTCGTGGAAGCAGGGCCGTTTGCAGAACTGGCGGTACCAGGGCTTGAGCGCGGCCGCCGTCTTCGGGTCCTTGACGATTTCGTCGACGCGGTCGCGGATCTGGTTCATCTTTTCGAAGTCGGCCATTTCCATGGCGCGGCCCATCTCTTCCGCGTCCGGGGCGCCGCCGCCGCCGAAACCGTCCGTGGCGTTGCCGCTGACACGGCCGCGGAGGAGTTTGGTGATGATCTCCGTCCAGCCGTCGGCGACGAGGTCCTCTTCCGCGGGCCCGCCGACGAGCACGGTCGAGAAGTTCTCCATGCGGTGGCGCTGCCAGCCGGGCTTGAGCGCGGCCTTCCACTCCGCGTCCGTCGGGCGGTTGGCGCGGACGTCGACGGACGATGGGGTGCGCTGGAAGACGTAGAGCTGCTTCGCGCTCGCCCCGACATGCGGCACGCACTGGATCGCGGTCGCACCGGTGCCGATGATGGCGACCCGCTTGTCCGCGAGGCCCGTGAGCTTGCCGTAGTCGTCGCCGCCGGTGTAGTCATAATCCCAGCGGCTGGTGTGGAACGAGTGGCCCTTGAACGACTCGATGCCGTCGAGGCCGGGCAGCTTGGGCCGGTTCAGCGGGCCATTGGCCATGCAGACGTACTGCGCGGTGAAGTTGTCGCCGCGGTCGGTCTGAACGTTCCAGGCGCGCTTCCCTTCGTCCCAGCGGAGCCCGGTGATCTGCGTCTGGAAGAGGGCGTCGCGGTAGAGGTCAAAGTGCTTGCCGATGCGCTGGCAATGGCCGCGGATTTCCGGGGCCTTGGCGTACTTCTCGGTCGGGACGTAGCCCGTCTCTTCGAGAAGCGGCATGTAGATGTAGGCCTCGGTGTCGCAGGCCGCGCCGGGGTAGCGGTTCCAGTACCAGGTCCCGCCGAAGTCGCCGCCCTTCTCGATGAAGCGCAGGCTTTCGACACCGGCCTTGCGAAGCTTGGCGCCGATGAGCAGCCCGCCATGGCCGCCGCCGATCACCAGGACTTCGACGTGGTCCCTCTTGGGTTCGCGCTCGACGCGCTCGACGTAGGGGTCCTCGATGTAGTGGCCGAACTGGCCCGTGACTTCGATGTACTGTTGGTTGCCGTCGCCGCGCAGGCGCTTGTCGCGCTCCATGCGGTACTTTTCGCGCAACGCCTCGGGGTCGAATGCGCGACTGGGGGTTTCCGTGCTGGTCACCAGGAGCTCCTTGTGCTGGGGTCCGCAGCCCGGCGGACCAATGGTTAGCGTCGGACGAAAGACCCCGCCCGGCGCGAGAATGCCCGGATACTAGAGAGCGATCGTTCGATTCGCAAGGCGTAGGGCTGCGATAAACGGCGGCGATGCGGCGTTTTGGACTCGTGTGAACTGACGCATTCCCATCTCGGATTCCTGCTATTGCCACGCTGTGCCCGGCGGGACTATGGTTCGCGCCAGGAGACCTCCTGATAGCCGGCGCCCACGCAAAGCGGCCCCCGGGCCGCCCAACCGTCGCGAGCGGAACCCCCAACGGCGAAAGGAGACCGTGATGCACGGCCACGACCACCACGGCATGGGCTGGTTGCCCGATCCACCGGATTTCCGCGACTACACCTTCGAACACGACGAGGTGGCCCCGCGGCTGGAAGCACTGGGCGAGGACAAGTCCGTCCAGGCGCTGCTCAAGACCGTCGGGGCGACGGCCGCGCCACCGAAGGCGATCACGACGATGGACCTCCGGCAGTACTTCTCGCCGATCGAGGACCAGGGCTCGCTCGGTTCGTGCACGGCGCAGGCCGGCGTCGGACTGCTGGAGTACTTCATCCGGAGGGCGCACGGGCGCGACTTCGATGGCTCGCGGCTTTTCCTCTACAAGACCACCCGCAACTTCCTCCAGCTCACCGGCGACACCGGCGCCTGGCTGCGCAGCACCATGGGCGCGATGACGCTCTTCGGCGTGCCGCCGGAGTCGTACTGGCCCTACGACATCTCGAAGTTCGAGGACGAGCCGCCCGCCTTCCTCTATTCGTTCGCACAGAACTTCCAGGCGATCACGTACTACCGCCTGGATCCGGTAGGGATGGACCGCCCGGAGCTCCTGAAGCAGATCAAGGCCAAGCTCGCGGCGGGGCTGCCGAGCATGTTCGGGTTCACGGTGTACAGCTCGTACACCCAGGCGAACACCAACGGCGGGGCGATCCCCTTCCCGCGGGCCGGCGACAGCGTCGTCGGCGGCCACGCGGTCGTCGCTGCGGGGTGCGACGACCAGAAGGTCATCAAGAACACCTCGCCGGGCGGGGGCCAGACAAAGGGCGCATTCCTGATCCGCAACTCCTGGGGGACCGGGTGGGGCGACCAGGGCTACGGCTGGCTGCCGTACGAATACGTCCTCCGCGGGCTCGCGGTCGACTGGTGGTCGCTGATCAAGAACGAATGGGTGCTCACGGGCCAGTTCGGCCAGTAGCGTCCCGATGCACCGCCTTTGGGCCCGGCGGGACGGCTGCCGGGCCGCCGGGTGCTCAGGCGAGCGCGCGGAACTCCAGCGGCATGCCGAAGACGGTGGGCACAGCCGCCCAGAAGGCGGGCGCCATGCCCGCCGTAGTTTCGCGGGTCACGGTCCCGCCGTTCGCAGCGACAGCAGAGCGGACGCGGTCGAGGTCGCGTGCGCCCCAGGCGAGGTGGTAGAGGCCCGGGCCGCGGGCGTCCAGCCATGCCGCGAGCGGCCCATCGCTGGTGGCGGCCTGCCGGAGCTGGAGGAAGGTGCCGCCGGGCGGCATCGCTTCCCGGACGCGCGCGCCGTCATCCTCGAACTCGCCGGTGAACGTGAAGCCGAACGCCTCGAATGTCCGCGTCGCCGCTTCGATGTCGCGGACGGCCACGGAAGCGCCGAGGATGCGGTCCACGACGCGGCGGTTGGTCTCGACGAAGTGCTTCCAGGTCGTGCCGGCCCAGTCGGTGTGGTCCGGGCGGTCTTCGCGGACGTAGAGAGCGAGGAGCACGCCGCCGGCATCCTGCGGGTGAATGTGCCAGGTCCCGGCGTGGCCGTTCGCATCCACGTGACCGGCGACGACACGCGCGCCGGTCGCCCGGACCTCGCGGTCGATGTCCGCGACCAGCTGGTCGTCCCGGAGGTCGACGTTGATCATGAACCAGCCGGGGCCGGTGCGCTGGAGCAGCCGCGCGCCCGCGGAGCCCGCCTCGAACGGCGCGACCAGTTCGAGGAACGTCTCGTCGCCGAAGGGGATGATGGCGAGGTCCACGCCCGTCGGGCCGAGCCGGTTGCGGCGCGAAGGGAAGGCGCCGAGCAAGGCGTGAACGCCATCGAGCGCTTCGTCCATGTCCCGGACGAGCGGTGAGAACTGGACGATCCGGTCGACCTGCATCGTTCCCCTCCGGCCGGCTATGCGCGCGGCCCGTGTTCGAGCGCGATCCGCACGCCCAGGACGGGGTCGATATCGGACAGCCAGCGACCGATAGCCGGTTCGAACCGGCCGTTGAGCCCGCAGGCCTCGAAGTGCGCGATGGCGTGGTCAATGTTGGCGGCGGCGAAGCAGAGCGCGTAGTCGCGGCGGCGGGACACGTCCTCGCCGGGCCAGGCGGCGGCGGGCCAGAGCTCGAGGATCGTGCCGGTTGGGCCGGCCCAGGCGCGGGCGTCGCTACCCTCGGCGATGTCGGTCATCGGGAAGCCGAGCCGGGTGAACGCGTCAGCTTCACCGGCCGGGTCGCCCGTGCGGGCGATGACGCCACGGAGCTGCCCGACGATGCGGCTGTTCCCGGCGACGTAGTCTGCGGCGCGGTGGCCGGCCCAGTCGGTTGTCGGTCCTGTCCTTCTTAACCGCGTGAAGCACGAGGATGCTCCCCGCGTCGCGCGGGTGCAGGTGCCAGCCGGCGGTGATGTTCGCGGTCTGGCGGCCGGGCGCGACGACGCGGATGTTTGCGGCGGCGAGGTCACGTTCGATCTCTGCCGGCTCGTCGTTCGCGAGGTCGGTGCAGAGCATGTAGAGCCCGGGGCCCCAGTCGTCGAGGAAGCGCGTTCGCGTGTGCGCGGGGTTCAGCCCGTCGAGCACTTCGAGGTAGGTGTAACCCGGGAAGGCGTAGACGGCGTTGACGAACTCGGGGCGGGTGTTCCGCTCGGATGGGACCGCGCGGAAGAGCTCGTACACGCGGTCGACGCCCTGGTCGATGTCGCGGACGACGACCGCGGGCTGGACGAGGTTGTACACGGAAAGGGCCATCAGCACCTCTGGGCCAACTGACACGGCGGAGCACCGCCCGGCCGACTATACGAAGGCCGGGATCGAGCGGCAAAGCCGGGCGCGAAGGGGATGCACGGCGGGGGCGGAGGGGATCGCCCCGCCGTGCACCGTCAGGATCAGCTCGTGAGTTCGACCGACTCGAGCCGGGTCATGTACGGGTCGCCCGCCGGGCGGATCCAGTTCTTCACCTTGTCCGAAACCGCCCACTGCGAGTCCGACCAGGGCGCGCCGCCGAAGAGGAACTCGTCGTAGGCGTACTTGTAGACGTCTTGCGCGATCTTGATCTGCTCCTCGTTGTTGGTGGAGGCGACCATCTTCGCGATGTTGTCGTCGATGAACTGGTAGTTGTCGGTGGAGCCGAACGCCGAGCCGGTCTTGAAGTAGAGGACCAGGTTCACCCGGCCATCAGGGGAGAACGGCCAGCCCTGCACGCCCACGCCCTTGAGCGCACGGCTCGTGAAGGCTGCGAAATACGCGCCCGATTCCTGCTGCGAGATCTGCGGGTTGAGCCCGATCTCCTTCCACGACGCGGCCATCGCCTGCGCGACCTCGGGGATCAGCGGGTACGACGACGACGTGTAGGAGATCACCGGGAAGGAGAAGCCCTGGAGGCCCGCTTCCTGGACCAGCTGCTTCGCCCGGTTGATGTCGTACTTGCGCGCCGGGAAGAGCTTCTCGTCGTAGCAGAGCGTCTTGGGCCAGAGCTGCACGTTCGGGGACGGCGTGCCCTGGCGGAGCAGGCCCTTGGTGATGCCCTCCTGGTCGATGGAGATGACGAGCGCTTCGCGGAGCCGCTTATCCGTCCACGGCGCCGTGCCTTCCTGCGCTTCGAAGAAGTTCAGCTTCAGCCACGCGGTCTGGGGGCCGGTGACGATCTTGATGTTCGGCTCGTTGCTGAGCTGGAGCGCCGTGGCGCCCGTGACGCCCTCGATGACGCTGGACTCGCCGGTCTTGAGCTGCGCGATGCGCGTCGTGAGCTCGGGCACCAGCTGGAAGCGGAGCGTCTTGGCGAAGGGGATGCGGTTCGGGTTCCAGTGCCCCTCGTGCGCCTCCATCTCCATGAACTGGCCCTTCTCGTTCTTCGTGATCTTGAACGGGCCGGTCCCCATGGAGTTCTCTTTGAACGCGTCCGCGCCCACCTTCTCGTAGTGCGCCTGCGATGACGTGTTCCAGAACGTGATCTCGCGCCCTTCGAACGCCGTGGGTGCCTTGAGCTTGATGACCAGCGTCGAGTCGTCCGTCGCGGTCACCGACTCGACCTGGCGGCCCAGCGCGGCCGCGCTCGGGTTCGGTGGCGTCCGGCCCATGTACCCCTGGAACGACCACGCCGAGTCCTGCGCCTTCACGGTGGTCCCGTCCCAGAACTTCACGTTCGGCCGCATCTTGAACGTCAGCTGCATCCGGTCCGGGGAGACCTCGAGCTTCTCGGCGAGGTCGAACTCCCGTTGTCCATCGTCTCCCGGGCGGAAGAACGACCCGAAGGCGTGAAGGTCCACCGGGCGGGCGAGACCGCCCGTCTGGAAGAACGGATCGCCCGACTGGTCCATCAACGAGGCGACCGAGACCCGGAGGGTGCCGGTAGGCGCGGGCCGCGTCGCCTGCGTCGCCGTGCCTGTTGCCGAAGCCGTGGTCGTCGCCGTCCCGGTTGGCGCCGTCGTGGCGTCGCCGTTCGTGTCATCGTCGTCGTCGCCGCAGCCGACGGCGGTAAACGCAGCTGCACCTGCGACCACGGCCCCGGACGACGCCACAAAGCGGCGGCGGCCGATCGTCTTGCGTAGCCAGTAGTTGTCCTTGCGTTCCACGGGTTCCCTCCTGCGTGAACGTCTAACGTACGCTCGTTCGTTCCCACAGGGACTATAAAAAGTGCGATGTAGGAGGTCAACGAGCGTTCTATACCGGGCGGCGTGCTACCATCCCGCACCGATGCGTCTCTCCGTCCTCGACCTCGTGCCAATCCCGTCCGGCAGCACGGCCGAACAGGCCTTCCGGAACATGCTGGAACTCGCGCAGCTCGTCGAGCGGCTCGGGTACGGGCGGTTCTGGGTGGCGGAACACCACGGCGGCGAGCGGTTCGCCGCCTCCGCGCCCGAGGTGCTCATCCCGGCCGTGGCTGCTGTGACCGCGCGGATCCGCGTGGGCTCCGGCGCGGTGCTCACGCGCTACCACAGCCCGCTCAAGGTGGCCGAGCTGTTCTGCACGCTCAGCGCGCTCTACCCGGGCCGGGTGGACCTGGGTGTGGGCCGCGGGCGGGGTGCGACAGCCGGGCACGCGGAAGCGCTGCTCCCCTGGCGCGAGCCAGCTGAGTCAGCCACGTTCCTGCTCGAGCTGCTCGGGTTCCTGACCGGCTCGTTCCCCGAGGGGCACCCGTACGCGGGCATCCACGTCGCCCCGGCGCCCGCGGAGCTCCCCGACCCGTGGATCCTCGGTACCAGCGCCTGGAGCGCGGAGCGCGCGGCCGAGCTCGGGCTCCCGCTGGCGTACTCGGTGTTCCTCGCGCACGACGACCCGAAGGCCGCATTCGAGACGTACAAGCGGAACTACAACCGCGAGGGCGTGTTCCCGGAGCCGTACGCGATCATCGCGGTCGATGCGGTCTGTGGGGACTCGACCGAACAGGCGCGCGAGCTGGCCTTCGAACCGGGGGACGAGCCGGGCATCGCCGGATGGAGCGGCCCGGTCCTCGGCACGCCCGCCGGGGTCGCGGAGGAGCTGCGCGCGCTCGCGGAGCGGCTCGGCGCGGACGAGGTCATGGTCTCGACGCTGATCGACGACCACGCCGCGCGCCTTCGTTCGTACGAACTGCTCGCGGCGGAGCTCCTGGCGTAGCAAAGGCGCCGGGTTCCCCCGGCGCCTCTGAAGGTGGTGCGAACTGGCCGGTTAGCCGCGCGGCAGGCTGAGCCCGCGCGTGGCGATGATGTTGCGCTGGATCTCGCTCGTGCCGCCGGCGATGGTGCTGCCGAGCGTGCCCAGGTACGAACCCGGCATGGCGCCGCCGAGTGGGGCCCGGCCGCCGGCCAGGACCATGCCATACGGCCCGACGATGTGCATCGCCGTGCGGGCGACGCGCTGCTCCAGCTCCGACGAGAACACCTTCGAGATGGACGCCTCGGCGTTCGGGACGAGCCCCTGCGCCTGCATCGAGGCGACGCGGTAGCTGAGCAGGCGGGCGGTGGCCGCCTCGATCCAGCGGTCCGCGATCTCCGTCTTCATCGCCTCGGTGTAGGTGACCGTGCCGTCGTTGCGGTGCTCGTTGATGTAGCGGATGTACCGTTCGAGGCGCTTGCGCACGCCAACGGCCGCACCCACGGCGCTCCGTTCGAAGTCGAGCGTGGTGGTGCTGATGTACCAGCCGCGGTTCACCTCGCCGACGACGTTCTTCGCGGGCACGCGGACGTCTTCGAAGAACGTCTCGTTGAAGCCGAGCTTGCCGCTGACGTTGACGAGCGGGCGGACCGACACGCCGGGCGTCTTCATGTCGAGGAGGAACATCGTGATCCCGCGGTGCTTCGGGGCGGCGGGGTCCGTGCGGGCGAGCATGAAGATCCAGTCGGCGAGGTGGGCGTACGAGGTCCAGATCTTCTGGCCGTTGATGACCCAGTCATCGCCGTCGCGGACCGCGCGGGTCTGGAGGCCGGCGAGGTCGGACCCCGCCTCAGGCTCGCTGAAGCCCTGGCACCACTGAATGTCGCCTTCGAGGATCTTCGGCAGGTGCTCGGCGCGCTGCTCTTCGCTGCCGTGCACGATGAGCGTGGGCCCGACGAGGAGGACGCCGGTGTCGAAGACGCTGGTGACCTCGGCCTCGGCGAACTCCTCGTTCATGATGAACTGCTCCATCACGCCGAGGCTGGCGCCGCCGTACTCCTTCGGCCAGGCGGGCGCGATCCAGCCGCGCGTGGCCAGGCGCTTGCGCCAGGGGACGAGCTGCGGGTTATCCCGCCAGGTGCCCTCGCCGATATCACCGCGGGGGACGTACTGGTCCTCGTCCTTCAGGAACTGCCGGATCTCCTGGCGCCAGGCGAGCTGCCCGGCATCGTCGCGAAAGTCCATCGATTACCTCGTCGTGCTGGTTGGGCGGGCGGCCGGCTAGCGGTCGCCCCAGGTGCCCATGCGGCTGGTGAAACTCGGTTCGCGCCGTTCGCGGAAGGCGGCCCCGCCTTCGACGCGGTCCGGGTCGCGGACCGAGATGGCCTCGTAGGTCAGGCCCGCTTCGAGCGTGAGCTCGATCGACTGGCGCAGGTGGCGCTGGACCGTGGCCTTGGTCGCGCGCATCGCGTAGGTGGGCATGCGCAGGAACTGGCGGGCATGTTCGAGCGTCTTCTCGTAGAGCTGGTCGTCGTCGTAGCAGTAGCTCGCGAGGCCGACCTCCACGGCACGTTCGCCGTAGATGTGCGTGCCGAGCATGAGGTACTCCTTCGCCTTGTTGAGCCCGCAGAGCAGCGGCCAGATGGTCGCGCCGCCGTCGCCGGCGACGAGGCCCACGTTCACGTGGCTGTCGGCGATGCGCGCGGACTTCGCCATGATGACGACATCGCAGAGCAGCGCGATCGTGGCGCCGAGGCCCATTGCCGGGCCGTTCACCATGGAGATGATCGGCTTCTCCAGGTCCATCAGCCCGCGGACGATTTCCTCGGCTTCGCGCCAGCGGATCTCCGAGGCGGGCGCGCGGCCGGGCGGGACGTCCTCGGCGGTCTGCTTCTGGTCGCCGCCGGCGCAGAACGCGCGGCCGGCGCCGGTGAGGATGGCGACCTTGACGGCGTCGTCTTCCTGGAGGTCGCGGGCGAGCCAGGAGAGCTCGCGGTGCATCCAGGGGTTCACGGCGTTGAGCCGTTCGGGCCGGTTGAGCCGGCAAATGCGGATGCCGCCCGGCAGGTCTTCGAACTCGATCGTCCTGTACTGGTCCCAGCGCATTGTTCTCTGCCCCTTTGTCTCCCGCCCGGCCCGTATGGACGGGTCACGCGGAGTGAATCGTACGTCTGCCTATTCGGGCCGTCCAACCATAACGCGGTACAAACACGTCGCGGGACGGCGCTGCTTTGTGCGGCTAACCGGTGCCATTCGCAGCATCGTTAGCTGCGAACAAACGAACCTTCTTCGGTAACGAATGGCGTCGATCACGGGATACTCTCGTCGAACTCGGTAGCGATGTGACCTGCGGCCTGGAGCGACGCCCACTCCTCGTCCGAAACCTGGAGCAGCTCGCGGTACACGTACTCGTTGTGCTCCCCGAGCGTCGCGGGGTCCTGGTAGAACTGGAGCGGCGTGTCGCTGTAGTCGTACAGCGGACCGATGAAGTCGTAGGTCTTGCCGTTGTCGATCCGCTGCGGGCGAAGGAAGCCGCGGGCGCGGAGGTGCGGCTCGTCCAGCATGCGCGACGCTTCGAGTACCGGCGCGGCGGAGACGCCGTGTCCCTGGAGCAGGTGGAACAGTTCGTAGTCGTCCCTGGCGCGGGTCCATTCGGCGATGCGGGCGTCGATCTCCTGGCAATGGTCGCGGCGGCCGTCGTTGGTCGCGAAGCGCGGGTCGTCCGCCCATTCCGGGCTTCCCATCGCGGCCGCGAGCGCGCGCCACTCCTCGTCGGTCTGCACGTGGATCGCGACCCAGTGGTCGCCGCCGTCGGCGGGAGTGCCGGGCGAGGCGGCAGGGTAGACGCCGCAGGGGTAGCGCTCGTGGATGTCGCGGTTGCCGATCGCCCCCGGGACGCAGCCGTTGAGGGCGTAATCGAGCTGGTGGTGGGCCGTCAGCGGGACCACGCCCTCCATCTGGCTCACTTCGACCATCTGGCCGCGGCGGGTGCGCTGGCGGTGGCGCAGCGCGACGAGCGTCGCGTTCGCGAGGTTCATCCCGGCGACCCAGTCGCCCGTGAAGATGATGTTGTTGGCCGAGGGGTCGTGGTCTTCGTAGCCGCGAGCCACGGTGTGCCCGCCGGCGGCCTCGACGTGCCAGCCGAGCGCGCGCGCCTTGGCGTACGGCCCTTCGAGCGCGAACGCGGGCAGCCGGACGAAGATGATGTTCGGGTTCGCCTCGCGCAACCACTCGTAGGTGATGCCGAGCTTGGGCAGGAGCTCGACCGCGTTGTTCTCGGTCACCACGTCGGCCATGGCCACGAGGCGCTTGAGGATGTCGAGCCCCTGGGGCGTGCGGTAGTCGACCGTCACGCTCTTCTTGTTGCGGTACATCGTCACGTGGGTGGCCCAGTAGTTCCACGGCCGGGGCCCGAGCTCGCCGTCAGGGTAGGCGCTGAGCGTGACCGGGTCCTCGGACGGCCGGCGGCGCATGCTTCGGGTCATCGGCTGCATCACGAACGGGTTCTCGACCTTGATGACCTCGGCGCCGAGGTCGCCCAGCAGGAGCGTCCCGTACGTCCCGGCGATGACGACCGTGAGGTCGACGATGCGCACACCGGAGAGCGGGAGCTGCCCCGTTGCGGGAGCTGCGGGCGGCGGCGGTGCAGGTTCACTCGCCGGAGCTTCCGCCAGCACCTCGGCGGTGTGTTCGCCGAGCAGCGGGGCCGGCCGCCGGATCGTGGCGCCGCCCTCCATCATGAACTGCCGCCCGGGGATGTCGAACGTGCCCAGCACCGGGTGTTCGACGGTCGCCCAGAAGCCGCGGGCACGCAGCACCGGGTCGTGGTGGAGGTCCTTCGCGTCGAATAGGGGGCCGCAGAGCACGCCCGCCCGGATCCCCGCGGCCCAGATCTCCGCCTTGGTCCGTTCGAGGCACCAGGGGAGGAAGTGGCTGTTCCAGCGCTCGACGACCTCGGGGTCGGCGACCTTTGTCGGGTCGTTGAAGTCGGGGTCGGCGAGCCAGGCAGGGTTGTCCATCATCGCGGCAACGCGCTCGGGGCGCTGGCTGGCGGAGGTGAACTCGACGTACCCATCCGCGCAGGGGTAGATGCCGGAGGGCATCCCGCGGGCGTTGAGGAAGCCCCGCAGCGGCGTCTTCGTCTTCGTGAACTGGTAGGTGATCATCGACTGCTGCCGGCGGTCGCCGCTGGCGAAGTGCATCTCCGAGAGCGACGCGTCGACGCGCTGGCCGTGCCCGATGCGGTCGCGGGCGAAGATGGCGCCGAGCATGCCCGAAACCAGCGCGACGCCGCACTCGATCAGCGCCGCGGTCCCGGCCATCTTCACCGGCTCGCGCTCCTGGATGCCCATGGGGTAGAGCGAGCCGGCGAAGCCCCAGAGGGTGAGCTCGGTGAGCCGGTAGTCGCGATACGGGCCCGACTGGCCGAAGTCGGAGATCGATACGAGCGACGCGCGCGGGTTGATGGCGCGCACCCACTCCCACGTCACGCCCAGCTCGGCGGCGCGCCCGGGCCCGAAGCTCTCGACCACAAGGTCGGCGCGGCGCACCAGCTGCGCGAGTTGCTCCCGCGCGGCCGCGGTCTCGAGGTCCAGGACCACGGACCGCTTGTTGGTGTTGAGGTAAGCGAAGATGCCGCTCTTCTCGGGGTGCGGGTCGTCGCCGGCGAAGGGCGGCCACGTGCGGGCGATGTCTCCGCCCGGTGGTTCGACCTTAATCACGTCGGCGCCGCAGTCCGCGAGGACGCGGGTGGCGTAGGGGCCGGCGATGCCGGTGGAGAGGTCGATGACGGTCAGGTCGTCGAGCGCGTGCACGGTCACCTCGGCGGCAAACATGGGCGCATCCCGGCTGGGGGACACCGCGAAAGCCGACTATACAGGCGTGGCCGGGCCAATCAAACGAACGCTCGTACGACGCTAGTCGAACCCCTCGCCATAGAGCGAGTACCGCTCGACCGAGACGCCGAGGCTGTGGAGGCGGACGAGGTTGAAGCTGCGCGCAAGGTCCGGGCTGCCGGAGTAGTAGGCCGCTTTCGATTCGCCCTCGACCTTGCAATTCCGGTCCCAGTGGCCGAGCGCGACATAATCCGCATCAGCGGCGTCGAGCTGCTCCGGCGTAATCAGCCACGACCGCATGCGGTCCTCGCGCGATTCGACCCAGTGGCCGTGGGCCGTGACAACCTGCCAGCGCGTCTTCCGCTCGGGTACGTCCATGAGCGGCGACATGTTCGCGTACTCGGAATGCGGGCGGCCCCAGATGGTGAGGTCGAGGCCGTGATAGACCGCGTCTTCGCCGTCGGTCACGCCGAGCACACGGACGTTCGGGGCATCGGCGATGCCGCCGCGCCGGTACACCGACTTCGCCTCCAGGCAGTCGTGGTTCCCGGGGAGGATGAGCACCTCCATCGGCGCGTCGCCGAAGGTGCGCGTCACGAGGTCGAGCTCCTCCAGGGAGACGCGGTTGTGGTCGAAGATGTCGCCGGCGAGGAGGAGCAGGTCGACCTGGGCGGCGCGGGCCGCGTGCATGATGTGGTCGAGCCGTTCGTAGTCGCGGCGGAGCTCGGCGCCGAGGTGCAGGTCCGAGCTGTGGGCGATGCGGATCTCCGCGGGGTGCTGGTGTCCGTTGCCATCCATCCCCATCAGCGTGCCCGCCCGGCAAGGTGTGCGTCCAGCGCGTCGAAATCGGCGAGGATGCCGCGGAAGCGCTCTTCGATCTTCGCGCGGAGGGTCGGCTCCGTGAAGATGTGCACCCGGTTGGTGCGGATCGCGTCGGCGACCATGTGGCCCACCGCCTCGGGGGTCAGTGCCTCGACGTAGGAGGCGACGCCGACGCGGCCGGGCATCTCGACGCGCGGCCTGGCGCCATCCGGGCGCTCGCGCTCGGTGGTTGTCGCGAGGTTCGAGGTCACGGCGCCGGGGCAGAGGACGGAGACGCCGATGCCGGTCTCGCGCAGCTCGTTCGCCATGGTCTCGGAAAGGCCCACGATGGCGTACTTGGTGGTCGAGTAGACAGCGCTGACGGCGCTCGGGATGACGCCGGCGATGGAGGCGGTGTTCACAATGTGGGCCTCGCCGCCCTGCGCGAGGAACCGAGGTAGGAAGGCCTCGACCCCGTGGATCACGCCCCAGAGGTTCACGGAGAGGACGAACTCCCAGTCGGCGTGCGTGGCTTCGCTGGCATGGTGCCACCCCATGACGCCGGCGTTGTTGCAGAGCACGTGGACGGCCCCGAAGCGCTCGTAGGCCGCATCGGCCAGGGTCTGCACCGAATCGAGCTTCCGGACGTCAGCCTGGACCGCGAGCGCCTCCGCGCCAGCTGCGCGGAGGGCGGTCGCGGCGTCCTCGGCGCTCGCCGCATCGATGTCCGCGACCACGACGTTCATCCCGTTCGCGGCGAGCACCGTTGCGATGCCGCGGCCGATGCCGCTGCCCGCGCCCGTGACGACCGCGACCCTGCCCTGCAAGTCCTGCACACTGCCTCCGCCGCGCCCCGTTCGCGGGAGCGCCCGGGGATCGTTCTACAGTGACCGTCGTGCCGGGGCAATCGCCGGTTATTCGCGGACGCTGTGGCCGCCGGGAGAGATGACTGCGTCGTCCCGGACATCGACGGTCGTCTCGGGTGTGTCGCCGCCTGTCGCGAGGTTCGCCGAGGTGGTGAGCTCGACCGGCCCCGGCCCTGGCGTGGTGGCGTCCCAATTCACGTCCTCGACCCGGACGACGACGCGCTCGCCGGAGGGATCCCGGTACCGCACCACGTCGCCGATCTTCGGGAGCACCCCGAGGACGGCCACGACAGGCGTCCCGGTCCGGGGCGTGAACTTTACCTGGTACATCGCGCACCTCCGCGGGGCCTCGTCGCGCGGAGATCCCCGCCCGGCCAACGTACGGTGGAATCGCTTCGGGCCGCGTTTCGGGCGCGGCAAATGCGTGCGAAAGCCATCGCGAAACCGGCGCGATCGCGGCGTCTGTAATCCCAGCGTTATCCCGCCGGGCGCGGCGAAGTGCGTTCGCGGCGCTGGGTGGAGGACAGTCGTGGCGTCCGTTGCGGCGAAGGAGGTACCCACGTGGCGAATGTGATCAGCGCGCTGTGGCAGAAGATACGCCCGGGCGGTGCGGAGAACCGGGTGGAGGCCAACCGTGAGCGCTCGATCGAGTGGATCGACGCGAACGCCGACCCGCAGGCCATCGACCGGCAGGCGGAGAAGGAGATCCGGTCCGCGCGGGCGGGGCACCCGGTGGAGGAGGGCGGTGGCGGCGGCGGCGATTAGCCGCGGCCGCCGTGACGCCGGTCAGCTGGTGACGATGTTCGGGTTCGCCATGGTCGAACGGAGGCGCTGGCCGCTCCCGACGCCGACCAGCCCCCAGCCGCCGTCCATGAGGAGCGTCTGGCCCGTGACGTAGCTGGCGAGGTCGGAGGCGAAGAACGCGATGACCTTGGCCGTCTCCGACTGGTGACCGGTGCGACCCAGGGGGCAGATCTCGGCGAAGTCGGCCTCCTGCTCGGGCGTGCGGCCGAAGCGCTCGGTGCGGATCGAGCCCGGCGCCACCGCGTTCACCCGGATCCCGAGCGGACCCCATTCGGCGGCCATCGTCTTCGTCAGCGACATGAGCGCGGCCTTCGCGGCGCCGTAGGCGCCGTGGTTGGTCGCGGCGCGTGTGCCGCTGATCGAGGCGATGCTGACGATCGCGCCGCCGTGGCCGGCCGCCTTGCAGTGCCGCGCGAAAGCCCGGGCGGTCCAGAACACGTACTTCATGTTGCGGGTCAGCTCGAGCTCGAACGCGTCGTCCTCGACTTCGAGCAGGGGCGCCCAGTAGGCCATGCCCACGATGTTCGCGAGCACGTCGAGGTCGCCGAGGAGCTCGGCGGCGCGGACGATGGCCCCGTCGATGGCCTCGCGGTTCGTGACGTCGGCGGAGAGCGCGAAGGCCTCGCCGCCGCGCTCCTTGATCTCGGCCGCGACCGATTCCGCGCGCTCGGGGATGAGGTCGATGACCGCGACGCGGCAGCCGAGCTTCGCGAGCAGCCAGGCCGTTTCCTTGCCCATGCCGAGCCCGCCGCCCACGACGACGGCATTCTTGCCTTCGAGTCCGAAGATTTCCACAGGTGTCCTCCCCACCGGCGCGGCCGGGCAGCTGGTATGGGGCCGGACTATAGGCACCGGCGATTTTCGGGGTCAAACGAACGCTCGGTGGCCGCTGCCACTGGCCCCGACTCCCGCAGGTTCGTAAGCTCCCGGTTACTGCGCCCCTGGCGCGCACAAACGGTGCGCACGGGGCGAATCTGCCGGCGCGCCGGCTTTCGGAGGCGGGGATGGAGAGCGCACTCGCGGGATACCGCGTCCTGGATTGCTCGACGGGCAATGCGGGCCCGATGGCGGCGATGTACCTCGCCGACAACGGCGCCGGCGTCATCAAGGTGGAGCCGCGCGAGGGCGAGCCCGGCCGCGCGAACCCCGGCTTCCCGCTCTGGAACCGGAACAAGCGCCGCCTGGCGTGTGACATCCGGGACGCGGCGGGGCGCGAGGAGCTGTTGCGCTGGCTCGGCGGCACCGACGTGGCCGTGTTCTCTCAGCCGCTCAGCGAGCTCGAGGCGCTCGGACTTGGCCCGGCACAGCTGGCGGAGCGCTTCCCGGGGCTGTGCTACCTCCACGTGCCCACGTTCCTCCCCGGCTGCCACGAGGAGATGCCCGAATCGACGCAGCTCCTCGCCTCCGTCTCGGGCGCGGGGCTGTACCAGAGCGCGACCACGCCCGTGCCGATCGACCCCGTGGTCCCGCACCTCCTGTCGATGCAGGGCATCTGGGGGGCCGCGGCGGTCTCGGCGGCGCTCTACGAGCGCGAGCGGTCCGGCCGCGGCCAGGTCGTGACCGTGGGCGGGATGCACTCGGTGCTGATTTGCCTCACGAGCCAGGCCGGCTTCCTCGCCGACATCCCGCCGGTGAAGCCCGGCGGCGGGCCCTCCGGCGGGCTCCCGAACTACCGCATCTACGAGTGCGCGGACGGCGAGTGGATGATGCTCGCGGCGCTAACGCCCGCGTTCCGCGTGTCGGCGATGGTCACGCTGGAGGTGCTCGAAGAGCTGCTCTCCGACCCGCGGCTCGAAGGCGAAATCGCCGCGATCGGCCTGCTCGAGAACCTCGAATGGGCCGCCGGAGTCATCGCCCGCGCCTTCAAGACGCGCACCCGCGCGGAGTGGATGGCCGCGCTCGCCGAGGCCGGCGTGCCCTGCGGGCCGGTGTGGTACCGGCACGAATGGCTCGCACACCCGCAGATGGACGCGGTCAACATGCTGGTCACGCTCGACGACCCGGAGCGCGGGCCGGTGACGATGCCGCGGCTGCCGATCGAGCTCTCGCGCACGCCCGGGCAGGTGCGCACAGCGGCGCCGTCGCTCTCGGACGATATCGCCGGAGCCACATGGGAACCCCGCGGCGAGCTGCCCGCCACCGCCGGCGAGACCCTTGGCGGGCCGCTCGCCGGCATCCGCGTGCTGGACCTCGGCGCGATCGTCGCCGGGACGTACGGCGCCTCGCTGCTCGCGGACCTGGGCGCCGACGTGGTCAAGGTCGAGCCCCTCTCCGGCGACAACCTGCGTGCCAACGGCATGACCTTCCACGGCTACAACCTGGGCAAGCGCAGCCTCGCGATGGACCTGCGCCACCAGGCTGGCCGCGAGGTGTTCTACCGCCTCGTGCGCGACGCCGACGTGGTCATCGACAACTACCGGCCGGGCGTGCTCGAACGGCTCGGTGTCGACTACGAGTCGCTGCGGCGCATCAACGAGAAGATCATCTCGGTCTCGGTCACGGGGTATGGCACGACCGGGCCGCTGGGCGCGGAGCCGGGGTTCGACCCGCTGCTGCAGGCCGCGAGCGGGATGATGCGGGCGCAGGGCGGCGCCGGCTCGCCGGTGTTCTACACCATCCCGATTAACGACGTCGGCAGCGCCGCGACGGTCGCGGTGGGGACGATCCTCGCGCTGATCCACCGCCATCGCAGCGGCGAGGGCCAGCGCGTCACGACGTCGCTGCTCGCGCAGTCGCTGATGATGCAGTCCAGCGAGGCGGTGACCTACGCCGGGCGTCCGCCCTCGCCCGTGGGCGGCACGGACTTCACCGGCCCGTCGCCGCTCGACCGCTACTACCCCGTGGCGGACGGGTGGGTGCGCCTGCGGGCGGATAACGTGGACAGCCTCGTCGCGGCGGGCGTGGTCCCCGCCGGCGCGCCGCTCGAAGGCGATGCCCTGGCGGAGGCGATCACCGCCGGGCTCGCGACGTTGACGCGTGAGGAGGCCGTGGCGCGGCTGCGTGCGGCAGGCGTCGAAGCCGCGATCACGCGGTCGCTGTCGGAGCTCCCCTCGCTCGACGTCATCCAGCAGCAGGGCATCCTGGAGTGGGTGTCGCCCGGCGGCCGGGACGCCTGGGTGGCCGGACGATACGCCGACTTCAGCCGCACCCAGCGCACGGGCCCCAAGCTGCCGCCCGGCCTCGGGGAGCACTCGCTCGAGGTGCTGCAGCAGCTCGCCGGGCTGAACGACGCGGAGATGGGCCGGGTGCTGCAGGACCGGATCGTCGTGCAGGGCGTGCCGATCGTCTTCGGCTGACGCTACCCGAACTGCGCGAACAGCTCGATGTCGGCGACCCGCGCGATGTTCGCGAGCTCCGCTTCGTCCACGGCGGCGCTGAGCCACGCGTCGAGGATCGCTGGCACGTCTTCGCGCGCGACCTTCGACAGTGGCAGGCAGAGGACGTTCGCGTCGTTCCAGGCGCGGGCGCCGCGCACCGTCTCGGCGTCGATACAGAGGGCTGCGCGAATGCCCCGCACTTTGTTCGCGGCGATCGACACCCCGGTGCCGGTGAAGCAGCAGGCGATGCCCGTCACCGCGCGGCCTTCGGCCACATCGAGCGCGACGCGCTCGCCAATCTCGGCCCACTGCTCGCCGCGGCCGGCCGGCGGGCCATACTGGCGGAGGGCGAAGCCGCGCCGGGCCAGGTCCGCCGCCAGCGTCTCGGTCAGTGCATTCGCGTCGTCGGCCCCGAAGGCGATTGTCAGTTCGGTCACCGGTCATTTGTACCGCCGGGTGGCAGGAGGACACAATGGGGCGTGCCTACCGACTATGCCGCCATCGCCCAGCATGCCGTCGACCTCGCCCGCCGCGCCGGCGCCGAACAGTGCGACGCGTTCCTCGTCGCGGTCGCCGAATCCGAGGTCACGGTCCGGCTCGGCGTCACGGATCGCCTGATCGAGGCCTCGTCCCAGCGGCTCGGCATCCGCGTCATCACCGGGGGCCGGACGGCGGTCTGCGCCACGTCGGACTTCAGTGAGGATGCGATTGAGCGGCTGGCACGCGACACCGTCGAGCTCGCCGCTATCTCGGCCGCGGACGAATACGCGGGGCTGCCGGAGCTGGAGCGCGCACCCCTGCCCGCGGGGATGCAGCTCTTCGACGAACGGCTGGAGTCGCTGACGGTCGACGAGAAGCTCGCGATGGCGATCGCCTGCGAAGACGCGGCCCGCGCCGAAGACCCGCGGATCACGAATTCCGACGGGGCGACGCTGAGCACGCGCGCGGGGACGGTCGCGCTGGCGAACTCGCTGGGGTTCCTGGGCACATACCCGTCGACCTCGGTGTCGCTCGCGGTCGAAGTCATGGCCGACGACGCGGACGGGAAGAAGCGGAACGCGCACTGGTGGTCCTCCGAGCGGATGCTCCACCGGCTGATGGACCCGGCCGAGATCGGGCGGATCGCGGCCCGGCGGGCGGTGGGCCAGCTCGGTGCCCGCAAGGTCCCGACGAAGGGCGTCCCGGTCGTGTTCGAGCCGATGGTGGCCGCGCGCATCCTCGGCGACCTCGCCGCGTGCCTCACGGGGTCGGCGCTCTACCGCAAGGCCACGTTCCTCGCCGGGCGCCAGGGCGAGACCATCGGCTCGCCGCTGATCACCATCACGGATGACGGGACGCTGCCGGGTGCGCTGGGTTCGCGGCCGTTCGACGGCGAAGGCGTGGCGACGCGGCGCAACGTGCTCTTCGAATCCGGGGTGTTCCGGTCGTTCCTCTTCGACACGTATTCGGGGCGGCGCACGGGCAACGCGACGACAGGCAGCGCAAGCCGCGGCCCCGATTCGCTGCCCTCGCCGGGCACGACGAACCTGGTGCTCGATGCGGGCGAGGGTGTGCCGGTCGCGGAGCTCGTGGGCGAGATCGCCGATGGCTTCTACGTGACCGACCTCATCGGCCACGGGTTCAACCCCACGACCGGCGACTTCTCGCGCGGGGCAGCTGGCTACTGGATCGAGAACGGACGGATCGCGTTCCCGGTGACCGAGGTGAACGTCTCGGGGCGGCTGGGCGAGATGCTCGCGAGCGTCGACGCCGCCGGCGACGACCTCACGTGGTTCGGTCCGACGGCGGCGCCGACACTGCGGTTCCGCGAGCTGATGGTCTCGGGGCTCTGATCAGGGCGCGATGAGGAACTGGCCGGCGCTCTTCGCGATCACCCAGTAGGCGCGCCCGGCTTCGGCGGTGCGGAGGCTGTTCGCGTAATCCGGCAGGCCCGGGCCGTACCGCTTCCACGTGCCGGACGGTGCATCCCACATATAGACGATGTTGATCGCGCTGGACTTGAACGCGTCGGCGGCGGGCGTGGAGCCGTTCGGCCACGTGACGAGGTTGGCGCCGGGGTAGAGCGGCAGCGCCTTCGGGGTCGCCGTCGCCGTGGGCGAGCTGGTGGGCGTGGGCGATGGTGTGCGCGATGGCGTTGCCGTTGCGGTTGGGGTGGCGGTCTTCGTTGGCGTGGCCGTCGCGGTTGGCGTGGCAGTTTTCGATGGCGTCGCCGTGGCGGTGGGGCTGGGCGTCGCGGGCGTTGCGGTCGCTGCCGGGGTGGTCGGGACGGTGGTGGGGGGCGCCGTGCGCGTGGGCGTAGGCGTCGCTGGGGTCGCCGTCGGCGTCTTCACGGTCGGCGTTGCGGTGGGGGTGCTGGTGGGCGGCGGGGGCGGCGGCGCACCGCCGTCGGCTGCGAGGCCGAAGTTGGTCGCCCAGTACCAGCCATAGGGCGAGCCGGGCACCTGCTCGCGGGCGATGCCGATCACCTGGTAGAAGCCGGTGAGCATGTTGGCGTTGTGCCCCGGCGATGCCTTCCAGGCGTCGAAGGCGGCCTGCGCGGTGGCCCAGCCGGTCCCCGCGGCCAGGTTCTCGCCGGCGCCGCTCGGGTAGCCGCAATCCTGCACGCGGACCGCGGGCGCCCGGCCGAGCGAGTCCGTGTGGGAGAAGTAGCCCTTCGTGCCCATGTCGTGGACCATCCACGCGGCGGCCTTGTTCAGGGTGTTCGAGACGGTGAGCGGGCCCAGGCCGTTGCTGGCGCGGTACTGGTTGATCAGTCCCAGGAAGGCGGATTCTTCGCCGTCGAGGGCGGCCGTACCGCCGCTGCAATCGCCGGCCGCGTGCGCCGGCGCGCCGCCCGTGCCATGCAGGACGAAGGCGAACGAGGCGGCAGCGAGCACGGCGCCCGCGAACCCCGAAATCCAGACTCTCCAGGCCATGACGGTCTCCCCGGGGCCAGCGGTGCCCCTGGGTGAGAGTTCGACGGTGGGCGAGGGACAGTGCGTAGCCCGGCGGTTGCCAGCGGGTGGACGCGTCCACCGCGGCGGCCGGGCTTTACGTCAGGCGGTGCGCTGCTGGCCGGAGCTGCGTGGCGGCTCGTAGGTCTGTGCGAACCAGGCATCGGCCATGAGGTCGCGAAAGATCGTGACCCGGCGCCCGCCTTCCAGCTCGACGGCGAAATAGCGGCGGGCGATCTCGTCGCGCCACCATTCGTCGTCGATCCGCCAGCTGTCGTGGATGGCGCGGACGCGGCGGTAGGCGCCCTGCCAGAGGAGGGCGGTGGGCCAGCCGCGGGGATCGGCTTCGACGGCGAGGGGAGCTGGCCGGTTCAGGGGCCGAAAGCGACCAGCCCCAGTTGCCGTTCGGGGATCCTGGACCATGGTTGCACCTCCACGATGCGGAAGACCTGGGCGCCGCCGGTGCGCGTGTTCAGCTGTTCGACGGCGTCGATGAGCTCGCGATGGCGGCGCGGGCCAACGGGCCAGAGGTTCGCCTGGTGCCCGTATTCGCTGCAGATGCCGGAGAGGGTGACCGCGATCGCGACCGCGGCGGCGGGGAGCTGGAGCCGCTCGATCCGCTGGCGGACGACGAACAGCATCCGGGCGGCGTCGTTCGTGGGTTCCCGGAAGACGAAGCGGCGGGTGACCTGTTCGCCGCTTTCGAGGCCGGCGCGCCAATCGAGCCGGCGCACGGACTGGCCGTTGATCTCCGGGTGGGTGAGCGCGCGCTGGATGAGGGCGCGGGTGCCGACGACGAGCGGTTCGAAGAGGGCCGTCGGGGCGGGGAGCTCCAGCTCCTGTTCGATGCGGAGCTCTTCGCGGGCGGGGACCACGCGGCTGTCGTCCTGGCCGCTGGCGAGCTGCCAGGCGCGGGCGCCGTCCTTCCCGAACTGGGCCTGCATGGCGGAAAGCGAGAGCACGGCGACCTGCCCGAGCCGTTCGAGGCCGAAGAGGCGGAGGCGCTGGTGCATGAGCGGGTCCACGGGCAGGACTTCGACCGGCAGGCGGGCCAGGTAGTCCCGGCTGTAGCCACGATCGACGAGGGTGAGGTGCCCCCGCGCGGGGCCGGGCGGCCGTGGGCCGCGGGCCGGCCGGGGCGCGGCCGGGCGAGGGGGTCGTTCGCCGAAGAGGGGCGCCTGCAGTTGCTCCTCGCCCGGGGCGGGAGCGGGCGGCGGGCGGCGGGGGCAGACAGCGGCGGCATGGGCCGCGAACACGGTATCGGCGACACCGAGCGACACGGGAAGCCCGGTTTCGGCGAGCGCGGCTTCGTGCAGGTCTGCGAAGAAGGCCGCTTCGTCGAGCCCGGCCATGCGGGCGAGGCCGCGGACATCGGCGTGCACGTGACCGGGGGCGACGGCCTCGACGGCGGGGCTGTAGCGCTGGAGGAGAGCGGCGATGCGGGCGTGCTCGGCCTGGGCCTGGCTCTCCTGGAGCGGGAGGAAGACGGCATCGGGGCAGAGGGCGAGGGCCCGGCGCAGGGTGGTGCCGATCGTGACGCCCGCGGCAGCTGCTTCGCGGGAACAGCCGGTTACCTGGGCGTGCTCTTCGGGCGAACCACCGACCACCACCGGGCGGCGGGCGAGCTGCGGGTTGTCGCGCCGCGCGATGGCGACGAGGAAGCCGGGGACGAGGAGGCAGGCAACGTCCATGGGCACTCCAGTGTAGAACATTCGTTCCAGAGAGGGCTGACCGGGTGGCATTGGCGGGTAAAGGGTGAACCTGCGGAATCCCAATTGGGAACTATCTGTATTCGTGACTCATGCAGCATTTATCAAATCAACAATTGACAAGAATAGATACGTTCACTAGTGTCGGCCCGTCGGATAGTCGTCGCTTTAGCGAACCAATCAAGGAGGGGAACACGGTGTCTCGCGACGAACTGAACTACTGGGACCGCATCAATCGCGCCAGGCTTAGCCGCCGGGGCATCCTCCGCGGGGCCGGCGTCTCGGGCGTTGGCCTCGCTACCGCGGCACTCGTCGGGTGCGGCGATGACGATGATGATGATGAAGCCGGCGGGACTACCACCGCCACCGGCACAGCTGCAGGTACCGGAACGGCAACCAGTTCAACGGCAACCCAGGCTGCCCAGCCGAAGCGCGGCGGGACGCTCACCCTTCACATGGGTGGCTCTCCCCGAAGCCTGGACCCGCACTTCGACACCTTCCCGTACTGCACGGCCGTTGTCTGCAACACGAACGAAGGCCTGCTCCGCTTCACGCCCGACCTGACCAAGGTCGAGGCTGAGCTGGCTACCGGCCTGCCCGAGAACCCGGACCCGCTCACGTTCACCCTGAAGATCAAGCAGGGTGTCATGTTCCAGAACGTCGACCCCGTGAACGGCCGCGAGTTCACCTCCGAGGACGTGAAGTACAGCCTCGAGCGGCAGATGACCGACGAGGCCGGCAAGTTCCAGCACGCCTACTTCTTCCTCGGCGCCATCGACCGGATCGAAACGCCGGACAAGTACACGGCGACGATCAAGATGAAGAAGGCCTACGCGCCGATGGTGAGCTACCTGGCGAGCCCCTGGACGCTGATGATCGCGCGTGAGGCCGTCGAGAAGTGGGGCGACCTTACGGAGCACGCGGTCGGCACGGGGCCGTTCATCTTCAAGAACTGGCAGAAGGACGTGAAGTTCGAGCTCGAGAAGAACCCGAACTACCGCGACAAGGAGCTGCCGTACATCGACAAGCTGACCTACGTCATCGCGATCGACCCGGACACGACGGCGACGCTGTTCATCGACAAGCAGGTCGATGGCGCCGTGATCGGTTCGAACCAGCGCAAGCGCGTCCAGGACGAGCGGAGCGATGCGACGTACAAGGCGGTGCCGAGCCAGTTCTGGCGCCAGTTCCGCATGTCGCCGACCACGCAAGAAGCGCCATACCAGGCGCCGTTCTCCGACATCCGTTTCCGCGAGGCGATGGTCCGGGCGATCGACAAGAAGCAGGTGCTGGACCTCGTCTACAACGGCGACGGCATCGAGACCAAGGGGCCGATCCTTCCCATCTACCAGCAGTGGGCCCTGAAGGAGGAGCTCGCCGGGTTCGACCTGAACAAGGCCAAGAGCCTGATGTCGCCGCCGGTGTGAAGGACTACACCGGGGACATGATCTGGGCGACGGACTCCGTGGCGGACCAGATCGGCGAAGTCCTGAAGCAGCAGCTCGCCAACGTGAACGTCACGCTGAACCTCAAGCCGATGGAGCTGGCGGCGTACTACAACCAGACGTACTCCTACAAGTACACGTTCTCCCACCACGTGCCGCTCAACAACCCGGACCCGGACGAGAACCTGTCGTCCTACTTCGGGCGAAACGGGCGCTTCTTCAAGCACCATAACCCAGAAATCTGGGACCTGATCGACAAGCAGGCGGGCGAGCTGGACACCGCAAAGCGCCAGCAGATCGTCCAGGACGTGCAGAAGAAGATCGTCCAGGACTTCCCGATGGCGTTCATGTTCACCGTCAACCTCCACGAGTTCACCGACCCCAAGGTGAAGGGCTGGTTCTACCCGGTCGACCTCTACGACGGCCGGAAGGCGACCGCCTGGCTCGACGCCTAGGACGGCGAGTGGCGGGGCGGGCAGGCAACGGTGCCTCCCGCCCCGCGGGGAGAGGGGGAGACGCCGTGACGAAGTATCTTGTCCGCCGCGCGCTGCTCGCCGTGCCGACGGTGCTGCTCGTGCTCTTCGCGACGTTCAGCATCGTGCGGCTGGTGCCGGGCGACATCGTGGAGCTCATCCTCGCGGAGCGGCCCTACGCCGGTGACGACGCACGCCAGCAGGTCGAAGAGGACCTGGGGCTCGACCGCCCGATGGTCGTGCAATTCATCTACTACATCGGCGACATCGCCCGGGGCGACCTTGGCAACTCGTACTGGACGACGCGGCCGGTGACCGAGGAGCTCGGCAACCGGATGCCGATCACGTTCGAGTTCGGCCTGTTCGCCATCCTGCTGGGGCTGATCATCGCGCTGCCCATTGGCATCCTCTCGGCCACCCGGCAGGACACGATCGCGGACTACGCGGCCCGGAGCGTCGCGATCTTCGCGCTCTCGGTGCCGTACTTCTTCACGGCCACGCTGCTGATCGTGTTCCCCGCCAAGTGGGGCTGGGCGCCGCCGTTGCGCTACCAGTCCTGGGCCGACGGGCCGATCGACCACATCTACTACTTCTTCTTCCCGGCCCTGCTCCTCGGCGTGAGCCTCGCCGGCACGGTCATGCGGATGACGCGGACGATGATGCTCGAAGTGCTCCGCCAGGACTACATCCGGACGGCGTGGTCCAAGGGGCTGCGGGAGCGGTCGATCATTCTCCGGCACGGTCTCCGCAACGCGATGATCCCGATCATCACGATTGTTGGCCTGCAGGTCGGCGTCGCCCTGAGCGGCACGATCATCCTCGAGACGATCTTCAACATGCCGGGCGTGGGGCGGTACCTGGTCGGGGCTATCTCCCAGCGGGACTATCCGTCGATCCAGGGCGTGGTCCTCATCCTGGCGGTCTCCGTCGTCGTCGTGAACATCCTGGTCGACGTGGCGTACGCGTCGCTCGACCCGCGGATCCGGTACGGCTAGGAGGGGCACGATGGCGCAGTCACAGACGCAAACCCTCGACCTGGGGCCGCTCACCGAACACCGCCGGCGGCTTCCCTTCTATGTCGATGTCTTCCGGCGGCTTATCCGCGAGAAGCCACTGGGGCTGTTCGGGCTCGTGGTCGTGATCATGTACTTCGCGATGGCGGTGGCAGCTCCGCTGATCGCCCCGGACGACCCGAACGCGCTGCTCGCCGGCCCGAAGTTCGCGGACCCGGGCGTCTCGAACTTCTTCGGGACCGACAACCTCGGCCGCGACATCTTCAGCCGCGTCGTCTACGGCGCGCAGGTGTCGATGACCATCGGGCTCGTCGCGGTCGCGGTTTCGACGCTGATCACGCTGGCCATCGGCGTCCTTAGCGGGTACTTCGGCGGCATCGCGGACATGTTCATCCAGCGGCTCGTGGACGCGTTCATCGCGTTCCCCGGGCTCGTGTTCATCATCGCGATCGGCGCCATCTTCGTGGACACGGACTTCCCCGGGTTCCCGACGACGGGCGTGTTCCAGACCGACAACGTCGTCCTGATGGCGACGATTGGGGTGCTTTTGGGAGTCGGCTCGTCGCGTATCATCCGCAGCGCGACGCTTTCGGTGCGCAGCCAGGCCTATATGGAGGCATCGCGCGCGATTGGCGCCGGCCACGGGCGGATGATCTTCGTGCACGTGCTGCCGAACGTGATGGCGCCGACGATCACGCTGGCGACGCTCGGGCTGGGCACGGCGATCCTCCTGGAGTCGTCGCTGAGCTTCCTCGGCCTGGGCGTCCCGCCGGACACCCCGACCTGGGGCGGCATGCTCAGCGGCGAAGCGCGGTCGTTCATGAGCGAGCACATCTGGATGGCCGTCTTCCCCGGCGGCGCGCTGAGCCTCGCGGTGTTCGGGTTCAACATGCTGGGCGACGCCCTGCGCGACCTGCTGGACCCGCGACTGCGGACCGGGTAGCGGCGCGCCGCGGAGCGAGGACCTCGAAGGCGGTGGTGGTGGCGCGGGGTGGAGGATGGGTGCTTGCATCCCCCTCAAAACCCCGTACCATGCGATTAGCACTCATTGACAGGGAGTGCTAATATGCTCCCTGCAATCCAAAACCACCACCTTTGAGGTACCCCTGAATGGCCAAGCAGCTGCTCTTCGACGAAGAGGCCCGGCATTCCATGAAGCGCGGCATCGACGCTCTCGCCGATGCCGTGAAGATCACCCTCGGGCCCAAGGGCCGCAATGTCGTCCTCGACAAGAAGTTCGGCGCGCCGACCATCACGAACGACGGTGTGACGATCGCGAAGGACATCGAGCTCGAAGACCCGTTCGAGAACATCGGCGCGCAGCTCGCCAAGGAAATCGCCTCCAAGACCAATGACATCGCCGGCGACGGCACGACCACCGCGACGGTGCTCGGCCAGGCGATCGTGCAGGAAGGCCTGAAGAACGTGGCCGCCGGCGCGAACCCGATGGCGCTGAAGCGCGGCCTCGAAGCCGGCGCCGCCGCCATCGTCGAAGCCCTCAAGAAGAGCTCGATCAAGGTCACTGAGCGCAACCAGATGGCCCAGGTCGCCAGCATCTCGGCGAACAACGACCCCGGCATCGGCGACCTCATCGGCGAATGCATGGAGAAGGTCGGCAAGGACGGCGTTATCACGGTCGAGGAGTCCAAGGGCATCCAGACCGAGGTCGAGTACGTCGACGGCATGGCCTTCGACCGCGGCTACATCAGCCCCTACTTCGTGACCAACCCGGAGCGCATGGAGACCGTGATCGAGGACCCCTACATCCTCATCACCGACAAGAAGCTCAGCTCGGTCCAGGAAATCCTGCCGATGCTCGAGAAGATCCTCCAGGTCACCAAGAACGTCGTCCTCATCTGCGGCGACCTCGAAGGCGAAGCGCTGGCCACCCTCGCGGTGAACAAGCTGCGCGGCACGATCAACATCCTCGCCGTGAAGGCCCCGGGCTTCGGCGACCGCCAGAAGGACAACCTCGGTGACATCGCCGTCCTCACCGGCGGCACCGTCATCAGTGAGGAAATCGGCCGCACGCTCGAGAGCGTCGATGTCGCCGACCTCGGCCGCGCCCGCCGCGTCGTCGCTACCAAGGAAGAGACGACGATCATCGAGGGCCTGGGCGAGAAGAAGGACATGGACGCCCGCATCGGCCAGATCCGTGCCATCCTCGAGGAAGCCAAGAGCGACTGGGACCGCGAAAAGGCCCAGGAGCGCCTCGGCAAGCTCGCCGGCTCGGTCGCCGTCATCAAGGTCGGCGCCGCCACCGAAGTCGAGCTCAAGGAGAAGAAGCACCGCGTCGAGGACGCCCTCAGCGCGACCCGCGCGGCCGTCGAGGAAGGCATCGTCCCGGGCGGCGGCGTTGCCCTCCTCAACGTCATTCCCGCGCTCGACAAGGTGAAGCTCACCGGCGACGAGGCCACGGGCCTGAACATCCTCCGGCGCGCGCTCGAAGAGCCGCTTCGCCGCATCGCCATCAACGCCGGCAAGGACGGCTCCGTCGTCACCGCCGAGGTCAAGGTGCTTGCCAAGGGCAAGGGCTACGACGCGGCCAAGGACGAGATGGGCATCGACCTCGTCAAGCGCGGCATCATCGACCCGGCCAAGGTGACCCGGTCGGCGGTGGAGAACGCGGTCTCGATCGCGGCGATGGTGCTCACCACCAACTGCCTCGTGACGGACATGCCGGAGAGGTCGGTTGCGATGCCGGCCGCTCCGCCGATGTACTAGGTCCCGGCTCCCTCGGGGATTCGGCAACATACCCGGAGGGGGCGCGGTGCGAGCCGCGCCCCCTCCTTCGTTCCACAGCGAAAGGAGAGACTGCATGCTCACGGAAAACGGGCACCAGGTCGATGACGCGGCCGTCGAACAGGTCCTCCTGAACGGCGACGTCATCACGGTGGGGTTCACCCTGCTCCCTCAGCGGCTGCTCGTCGACACACGGGTACGTCCGGGCGAAGGTCCGCTGGTCGCGATCGTCGCGCCCGTCGCAACGGTGCAGGAACGGTACCTGTGGCTCGGGAAGCACCGGGGCAGCTTCGGCTCCCCGCAGAGCTTCTCGTTCTTTGCCTGGCCGCACACGATCCGCAACCTCGTCGAGCGCGACGCCCTCGCGCCGCTCCGGGCACGGCTCGCGGACATCTCGTCCGACGGCGCTGCGACGCTGGACGCGGCCGTGGCGAAGCTCGCGATGGCTGAGCGCGAGGCGATGAAGGCCGCAGTCACGGGCAGCGAAGCCTGGCAAACGCTCTGGGAGCGAGCTGTGGCCTGAGCCAGCCGGGCGTCAGAGGCAGGGCGCCTCCAACGGCGATCGCCGGTGGGCCGCGAGTCCGTGTTGCCCGCCATCCTGCGCTGATACACTCCGCCAGCGGCGGACGGCCGCGCGGAGGACAGCATGGAGAGCTTCGACGGCAAGGTGGCGGTCGTGACCGGCGGCGCGAGCGGCATCGGCCGTTCGCTGGCGCTGGCGTTCGCCCGCGAAGGCGCGCACATTGTGGTCGCGGACGTGGAGGTGGCCGGCGCCGAAGCCGTGCGCGACGAAGTCCTGGCGCTCGGCGTGCGGTCCATCGCCGCGCAGTGCAACGTCGCCGACTTCGGCGAAGTCGAGGCGCTGGCGGCAGCTGCCTATGCGGAGTTCGGGGCGGTGCACCTGCTCTGCAACAACGCGGGGGTGGTGCAGTTCGCGCCGCTGGCCGAAGTCACGCCCGCGGACTGGACGTGGCTGCGCAGCGTGAACCTGGACGGCGTGATGAACGGCGTCATGGCGTTCGTCCCGCGGATGGTCGCGCAGGGCGGGCCGGGCCACATCCTGAACACCGCCTCCATCGCGGGCCTGAGCAGCGAGTCGATGGCGCGGCTCGGGATGTACGTCGCGACCAAGTACGCTGTGGTGGGCCTGTCGGAGGTGCTTCGCGGCGAACTGGCCCCGTCCGGGATCGGCGTGTCGGTGCTGTGCCCGGGCGGCGTGGTGACGCGCATCATCGACGCGGGCCGGAACCGGCCGAGGGAACTGGGCGGGCCGTTCGGGTCACCCGTCGCGGCGGCGAGCGGAATCCAGATGCAGGGCATGGCCCCGGACGACGTGGCCGCGCTGGTCCTCGCGGGCGTCCGCGCAAATCAGCTCTACGTCCCGACCCACCCGGAGACGCGCCCGCTCGTCGAGGCCCGGCACGCGAACATCGCCGCCGCGTTCGACGCGCTCGCCGCCCGCGGTCAGGGGTAGATGCGACGATGGCGAGAGTAGCGCTCGATGAGTTCCTCGCCATGCCGGGCGTGGACGAGCGCCGGCTGGAGCTGGTCGACGGAGTGGTGCACGAGTTCCTCGGATTCACCTGGCGAGCTGGACGCGTGGTTGGGCGGATCGGGGCGAAGCTCGATCACGTCGGGCTGGCCGCAGTCCGATGCCGCGCGGTGATTCCGCCGGTTGCGGGCTCGCCCGGTCACTCGCTGATCGCGGACGTGGCCTTCTACCGCGAAAACCCACCCGCTGCCGACGAGTGGATGACGCGGCCGCCGGATGTCGCGGTCGAAGTGCTGTCCATCGGCCAGTCGCGGATCGAACTCCGCCGCAAGGTGGACATCTACCTCCACTTCGGCGCCGGCTCCGTGTGGGTCGTGGACCCCGAACGCGAGCTCATCGACGTGTACGAACACGGCGCGCGCCGGACCCTCTCCGGCGACCACGTGGTGGAGTCGGCGCACGCGCCGGGGTTCCGGGCCACGGTCGCGGAGCTGCTCGCGCCCTAGCTGAAGGCCAACCCAACTGCGAACAGGAGCCCGAAAACGAGGTCGAAGCGGGCGGTGGCCTTCAGCACGGGGTTGAGTTCGCGGCCGCGGACGTCGTGGACGATCGCCTTCACCGGCGCGAACGCCCAGGGCACGGACGCGACCACCAGGACCACCAGCGGCGAGGCCCCAGCGATCATCGACGCGCCGGCGAGCGCGTAGGCGGCGGCGAGCAGGAAGAGGTACCAGCCGCGCGTCCCAGCCCGGCCCATGACGACGCCCATGGTGGTCTTGCGGGCCGCCCGGTCGGTGTCGATGTCCCGGAGGTTGTTGATGACGAGGATGAGCGTGACCGTGCAGCCCATCGGCAGCGACGCGAGCCAGGCGAGGCCGCTCACCGAATCGGCCTGGACATAATACGTGCCAACGACGGCGACCACGCCGAAGAACACGAACGTGAACAGGTCCCCGAGCGCGTGGTAGCCGATGGGCCAGGGGCCGCCGGTGTAGATGATCGCCGCGACGATGCTGGAGAGGCCAACCGCGACGATCGGCCAGCCGCCGACGTAGACGAGGTAGATCCCGGCGAGGAATGCGAGCGCGAACGACAGCCACATGCCCGCGAACACCTCGCGCGAAGAGAGCAGGCCGAGCTGGGTGACGCGCGGCGGCCCGAGCCGCTCCTTGGTGTCGGCGCCGCGCTTGAAGTCGAAGACGTCGTTCGCGAAGTTGGCGCCGATCTGCAGGCAGAGCGCGCCGAACAGCGCCGCCAGCGCCGGCAGCCACGAGAACGCGCCGTCGCCGATGGCCGCACCCGTCCCCACCGCGACCGGTGCCACCGCGGCCGTGAGCGTCGGCGGCCGGACGGCGAGCTTCCAGGCGGTGAGCCTGCCGGGGTGTCCGGCGGAGACGGCCGCAGTCACGCCCGGACCGCCGTGATGGACTGCGCCGCGCCCATCGCGTGCCGCCGCTTGCGGATGTCGCGGAAGCCGGCGTCGCGGAGCATGCGCGCGAGCTCGTGCTTGTCCGGCAGGTAGACGGCCGATTGTGGCAGGTAGCGGTAGGCCGAGCGGTCGGAGAGGATGCCGCCCACGAACGGCACGACGCGGTCGAAGTAGACGTGATGGCCGAGGCGGACGACGCCGCGGTCGGGCCGGTCCACTTCGAGCAGGCCGATGCGGCCACCGGGCGCGAGAACACGGGCGAGCTCGGCGAATACCGGCGGCAAGGCGACGAAGTTCCGGAGAGCGAAGCCCGACACTGCGACGGTGATGCTGCCATCGCGCAGGGGCAGCCGCAGCGCGTCGGCCTGGACCAGCTCGACCGCGCCGAGGTCGCGCGCCCGGGCGCCGTGCAGCATCCCGCGCGCGAAATCGAGCCCGATGACGTGCCGGGTGTGTTCCCGCGCGATCTCGGCGAAGTCGCCGGTGCCGCAGGCCAGGTCGAGGACGCGGTCTTCGTCGTCGATCCCGAGCCGCTCGACCAGGGACCGCCGCCAGCGCTGGTCCATGCGGCCGGTCATGATGCGGTTCATGCGGTCGTAGCGCGGGGCAATGCGGTCGAACATCCGCTGGACGGCGGCGGCCTTCTCTTCGGGTGCGGGCAGGGCGGTCATCGCCGTGCAGTTTCGCACCGGCGAACCTTAGGCGGTGTAAGCCGGGCGGCGTGCGCTGGCGGCGTTGGCGTTTCGCTGCGCCGGGCGCTCTCGTAGAATCCGCGCACGCCAGGGGAGGGCGCGAAATGGGAACGAACAGCAGGTCGGCCGGGGTCCGCGACATCTACGTGCAGGCGAACGGCCTGCGCCACCACCTCCTGGCGCGCGGCGCACCGGGGGCGCCGGTCGTGCTCATGGTGCACGGGCTTACGCAGCAGGCGCATGTGTTCGACGCCATCGCGGCGCGGCTGGCGGCGAAGTACCACGTCTACTGCCTCGATGTCCGCGGCCGGGGCGAAACCGAGTGGGGCGCGCCGGACGGCTACCACGTCGACAACTACGTCGCCGACCTCGAAGCCGTGCGCGAGGCGCTCGGGCTGGAGCGGTTCTCGCTCGTGGGAACGTCGATGGGCGGGCTGATTTCGATGCAGTACGCGCCGAAGTACCCCCAGCGCGTCGGGAAGGTCGTGCTGAACGACATCGGCCCCGAGATCGCGCCCGAGGGGCTGCAGCGCATCCTCCGGACGACCGGTTCGGCGCCGGAAGGGTTCCCGGACCTGAAGGCGGTCGTGAAGTACTACCGCGACGAGAACCCGGCGGTGCTCGCGCGGCGTTCGGACGAAGAGGTGCTCGAATACGCGCGCTGGCACGTGCGCAAGAACGATATGGGCGTCTACGTCTGGAAGATGGACCCGGCCGTGCGCAAGCCGCCCGGGCCGCCGCCGGCGCCCGAAACAGCGCCCTGGGACGCCTTCCGCGCCATCAGCTGCCCGGTCCTCATCGTGCGCGGCGGGACGAGCGACATCCTCAGCGCCGAGGGTGTGGCGAAGATGCTCGAAGCGAAGCCCGGCGCGCGGCTGGTCGAAGTGCCGGGTGTCGGTCACGCGCCGAGCCTCGCCGAGCCGGAGGCGGTCAGCGCGCTCGAAACGTTCCTCGCGTCGTAGGAGCGATGATCCACTGCCTACTACGTAGCTCGCGAAGCCACGTATACTGGCATCTCCGCTGGTGCTGACCGGGCGGACGGAGGTTTCTGTGAAGAAGTTTCTTGGCATTTTCGCCGTCCTCGGCGCGGTCGTCGCCGCCCTCATGTTCTGGCGCCGCCGGCAGGACGACGACGAATTCCTCGATGAGGAACTGGACTAGCTGACAACCCCACCAGGCGCCGCAGCTGGCCGGCCCGTCATCACCGGGTACGGCGTCGTAACGTGCGCGGGTAGCGGCGCCGCGGCCGCGTGGGAGGCGCTCGCTGCGAAGATTCCCGCAGGGCGGCAGTGGTCGCCGGATGACGGCGAGCCGTTCTTCTGCGCGCCGGTGCCCGACGAATACCGTCCGAACCCGGCGATCCCCCGCAACCTCACCCACTTCCTCGACCGCGGTTCCGTGATCGCGCTCGATGCGGCGCTGCAGGCGCTCGCGCACGCCGGCGTTGGCGCCGGCGCGGGCGACGCGCGCCGCTTCGCGCTGGTCGACGGGCTGCCCTACCGGGCGCCGGGCCAGGCCGCGATCTTCGTGCCCTACGGGCATCTCGTGGCGCGTGCGCTCGGCGTGCGGGGCCCCGTGACCATCACCGCGGGGCACGAGGCGAGCGGCGCATCGGCCATCGTCGCGGCTGCGAACCTGGTCCGCGAGGGCGTGGCCGACGTCGTCATCGCCGGCGCGGCGCAGGGCCTCCAGCGCCCGTTGCTGGACCATCTCTACGCGCAGGGTTTCGCCACCCGCACCGGCGCGCACCCGTTCGACGCGCGGCACGACGGCTTCGCCGCGGCCGAGGCTGCGGCCTACGTCGTCATCGAGTCGGAGCCACACGCGATGGCCCGCGGCGGTACGGCGCTGGCGCGGATCGCGGGCGCCGGCGCAGTGTTCGACCCCTCGGCCGAGCCGCTGGAGCTGAGCGGCGCCCCGGAGGCCGGGCGGGCGATGCAGGCCGCCCTCGCCGACGCCGGGTACCTCCAGAACCAGGTCGACCTCGTCGTCTCCTGCGCCGACGGGCGGCCGGCGAGCGATTTCGCCGAAGGGTACGGGCTGCGCCGCACGTTCGGGCGCCATGCCTACTTCGCGGGCGTCACGACGGTTGCCGGGGCACTGGGCTTCGCCCTGGCGGCGAGCGCGCCGCTCTCGGCTGCGATGGCGATCGAAGCGATGGCGCGGCAGCAGTCGTTCCCCATCGCGGGCTTCGAGACCGCGGAGCAGGACCTGGAGCTGGCCTACGCCGCCGAAACGAAAGAAGAGACGGTTGGCACGGTGCTCGTGACGTCGCTCGGCGCCGGCGGGACGAACGTGGCGCTGGTGCTGGAGCGCTGCTGACCGCGGGTCCGGTGGCACACGCGGCGGCGCGCGGATAGAGTGCACCTCCATGGAACCTCTTTTCGAGCGGCTCGCAGCGGGCCTCCGGCGCCTCGAACCCGATGGGAAGCTGACGCCCGAGCCGGCACTGCCGGAGACGCTCGACGGGCTGTCCGCGCTCCTCGTGCTGGACCTGGAGATGAGCGGGCCGAACGCGCAGGTGCACGAGGTGCTCGATGTCGGTGGCGTCCGCGCGGACCTGCTCGACGGCCTCCCCGAGTTGGAGGCGTGGGGCGCGCGCGTCCGGCCAAAGCACATCGGCAACGCCATCCCCGGGGCGCTCAAGGTCGTGGGCTACACCTCGAAGGGCTGGCGCGACGCGATCGAGCTCGACACTGCCCTCGACCGGCTCTCCGAAGTCGGCCGCGATGCGGTGGTGACCGGCTGGGGCATCGGCCAGGACATGTCGTTCCTCGTCGAGTCGTACCGCCGCACCGGGCGGCCGTGGCCGTTCGCGCTGGTCGCGATCGACGTGCAACCGATCGCCCGGAAGCTGCTCAAAGGCACGGGCCACGTCGACCGCTTCAACCTGGGCCACGTCGCCGACCGCCTGGGCATCGGCCGGGACGGCGAACACGGCGCGCTCGCCGACGCACTCGCCACGTACGACGTCCTGGTGAAGCTCATGGAGCGGACGTAGGCTTCCGCCCTACCGCCGCGAGGTCCATCCATGGACGACGAACGCTACCCAAGTGTCGCGACGATGGTGCAGGCCTACCTCCGTGGGCGCGTCACGCTCCAGGCGCTTCACCTCGAACTGCTGAGCGTCACCAGCGCGCAGGACCCGTTCGGGTCGGGTCCGGAGTACGACCTCGCTGGCGCTGCCGCCCTCCTGTTGGCCGAGTTCAGCAGCGGGCATCGCACGGAGGCGGAGCTCCGCCAATCCCTGGCCACCGCAGTCGCGACAATGCCGGCCGCCTGAGCGTTCGCGCGGGCCCCCGGCGGCCCTTGACAGCGCTTAGCGTAAACCTAACGATATCGCCAGATGTTCTCGGGGCGGGGTGTAATTCCCCACCGGCGGTAGAGCCCGCGACTCCGCTTCGGCGGACTGATCCGGTGAGATTCCGGGGCCGACGGTCATAGTCCGGATGGGAGAGGACATGCCGGGTGGCTGCGCCAGCAGCTGCTGTGCGTGCGTGCACGCATGGGTTTCGGCACCCTTCTTCCGCACCCAACTCGATGAGAACGAGAGGGTAGCGTGGTATCGCAGTCTGTTGGTCCGTCGCCGGCACGGCGCCCCATGGAGGCGCGCTGATGTTCACCGGCATCATCGAAGAGGTCGGCACCGTCACCGAAGCCGGCCCGGGCACGCTCTGGATCAGGGCGCCGAAGATCCTCACCGACGCCAACCTCGGGGATTCGATCGCCATCAACGGCGTCGACCTCACCGTGGCCGTCATCGAAGGCGACCGGTTCTTCGCGAACCTGATGCCCGAGACCTACCGCCGCTCGAACCTGGGCGAGCTCACAGCCGGCGACCTGGTCAACCTGGAGCGGAGCTGCCGCCCGACCGACCGGCTCAGCGGGCACATCGTCCGCGGCGTGGTCGAGGGCGTGGGCCAGCTCCATTCGCTCACCCCCGAAGGCGACGCGATCATCGCACGGTTCATCGCCCCGCCGGAGCTGCTGAAGTGCATGGTGGTCAAGGGGCCGATCTGCATCGACGGCATCAGCCTCACCATCACCGCGAAGGACGACGAGAGCTTCTCGGTGTCGCTCGTGCAGTACACCCAGGAGCACACGAACCTCATCGCGCGCAAGCCGGGCGACAACATCAACCTCGAAACCGACATCCTCGCCCGCTACGTGCAGCAGTTCGTCGGCGACATCCTGCAGTCGAAGGGGGCGTGAGATGACCGAACGTGACCCCGTGATGGCGACCGTGCCGGAGGCGATCGAAGAGTACCGGCGCGGCAAGTTCGTCATCATCACCGACGACGAGGGGCGCGAGAACGAGGGCGACCTCTGCATCGCGGCCCAGTTCTGCACGCCCGAGACGATCAACTTCATGGCCAAGTACGGCCGCGGCCTGATCTGCACCTCGATCACCGAGGAGCGGGTCGAGCAGCTCAAGCTGCCGATGATGGTCGAAGGCAACACCTCGCACTTCGGGACCCCGTTCACGGTCTCGGTCGAAGCGCGGACCGGCGTCTCGACCGGCATCTCCGCCGCCGACCGGGCCCGGACGGTCCAGGTGCTCATCGACCCGCAGGCGCGGCCCGACGACCTCGTGACGCCCGGGCACATGTTCCCGCTGCGTGCGCGGAATGGCGGCACGCTGGTGCGGGCGGGCCAAACCGAAGCCAGCGTCGACCTCGCGCGGATGGCCGGCCTCTACCCCGGCGCGGTGATCTGCGAGATCATGAAGGGCGACGGCGAAATGGCCCGCATGCCGGACCTGGTGCGGTTCGCCCGACGCCACGGGCTGCGCATCCTCACCACGAACGACCTGATCAAGTACCGCCTGCGCACCGAGCGGCTGGTGAAACGCATCGCCGAAACCAAGCTCCCGACGCCCTTCGGCGAGATGATGATCCTCGCCTACCACGCCGAGCACGACCCCTCGGAGCACGTCGCCGTCGTGAAGGGCCCGATCGACCCCGACCAGCCCGTCCTCGTGCGCGTCCACGACCAGTGCGTCACCGGCGACGTCTTCGATTCGCTGCGCTGTGACTGCGGCGAGCAGAAGGACCGGGCGATGCGCATGATCGGCGAGCAGGGCGGCGTCTTCCTGTACATGCGCCAGGAGGGCCGCGGCATCGGCCTGCACAACAAGCTCCGGGCCTACGAGCTGCAGGACCGTGGCCTCGATACCGTCGACGCGAACCTCGCGCTCGGGTTCCCGGCCGACCGGCGCGATTACGGCGTCGGGATGCAGATCCTCGTCGACCTCGGCGTGCGGAAGATGCGGCTGATCACGAACAACCCGGAGAAGCGCGCGGGTCTGGAGGCGTACGGCCTCGAAGTGGTGGAGCGCGTGCCGATCGAGACGGAGCCGAACCCGCACAACATCCGTTACCTCGAGACGAAGCGGCGCCGTATGGGCCACCTCCTGGACGGGCTCGAGCCGCTCGCGGGCGCGGGCAAGTGAGGGGGCCAGCCGATGCCTGAGCTCGTTGGCTCCACGGACGGCGCCGGCCTGCGCATGTGCGTGGTCGTCGCCACCTGGAACAGCTTCATCACCAACAAGCTCCTGGAGGGCGCCGTGAGCGCCTTCCGGGAGTGCGGCGTGGCGGAGGACGACGTCACCGTCGCGCGTGTGCCCGGCGCGTTCGAAGTCCCGACGGCGGCACGATGGGCGGCCGAAAGCGGCCGGTTCGACGCTGTGGTTTGCCTCGGCGCGGTCATCCGCGGCGAGACGGCGCACTTCGAGTACGTCTCTGGCGGCGCCACCTACGGCATCCTCAACACCTCGCAGGCCACGGGTGTGCCGGTCATATTCGGCGTGCTCACGGTCGACTCGGTGGAGCAGGCGCTCGCCCGCACCGGCGGGAAGGACGGCCACAAGGGCGACGAAGCCGCCCGCGCGGCCATCGAGATGGCGAATCTCCGGAAGCTGCTCTCCCGTGGCTGAGGTCCTCCCGCTCGATGGCCCGCTCGAGGAGCTCGTCGCGGCGATCGTGCAGCTCACCGGGTCGGGCGGCGCCGGGGGCGAGGTCGCGGTCACGGGCGCGAACTGGGAAGCGGTGTTCGACATCGAGGACGACACGTTCTTCTTCGACCTCGTCCCACTCGCCGAGGACATCTACACCGGCCTGGATGACTACCAACGCGCGGCGATCTTCGCGCTCGGGTTCGACCCCGTGGAGGAGCCCGGCGAGCTACCGCTCCTCCGCCAGGAGTACGAATTCGAGCCGGGCGACGACTGGGAGGAGGAAGCGATCCGCCAGCTCGGGCTGCTCGCGCTCGGCCTCCTCCGCGACACGCTCAGGGCCAGCGGTCTCGATGCGCTCACCATCCGGCGAGCGACATAATCAGAACGGGCAGATGTCCGGCGCGGTCAGGCGAGGGTTCGCGGGGCCGTAGTCGAACACCTGCGCGATGTACGCCGGCGCCGGGTCGGTCGTGAGGTAGCGGGTGGCCTCGATGCAGCCGCCCCGCAGGTCGCCGCGGTCAAGCAGCCCGCGGCGGAAAGCCTGCGCTGCGTTCTGGAAGAGCGGCTCCTTGCCCTGCACGATCGCGGCGTCGATGGCACGCGTTGCATCGTTGCCGCGCGCTGTTTCCGCGATGGCGACGCGGAGCAGCACGTAGCCCACGAGCTGTTCGCGCGCGGAGCGGCGCCCCGCCGGCGGCGGCCCCTCCGTCTCGGTCCGCCAGTCGCGCAGGGTGGGCGAGGCGATGGCCGCCTGGTAGGCCGCGATCGCATCATCGTAGCGCCCCAGGGCGAAGAGCCGGTCCGCGTCCTGGATTGCGTGGACCAGGAACACGGTCTCCTCGGCTTCGCGTGACGCCTCGACGAAGCCGTCGGCCTCGAGCGTGTAGGTCACGGTGAGGGCACGGCTCGGCCCGGAGCTCTCGGGCAGCTTCGCCGTGTGGACCGTGAGCGTCGCGGCTGCGCCGGTTCCGGTTAGCGTGGCCGCATCGACGTTGTCGAGCCCGCCGTCGCGGGGGCCGAGATTGCGCCAGGCGCTGCCGTCCCACGCCTGGACGGCGACCTCGCTGGTGCAGGTGGCGGCGGTGCACAGCGTGCTGAGATAGACGAGCTCCGCGCGCCCGTCGCCGGTGATGTCGGCGGCCTGGAAGAGGCCGCGTCCCAGGGCGCTCGCATCGACCGCACCGGCCGACCCGAGACGTTCGAGCACGCAGTTCGCGGTCGTGCGGCAGACGAGCACGCTCGCCGGGAAGCCGAGACGCCCGGGTTCGTCGAGGGGCACGAGGTAGGCGGTGTCGGGCCGGGCGTCGGCATCGAGCTGCGCGGTGACGCAGGAGAGCCCCCAGCGTGCGACCGCGAGCTCCGGGCAGGCGCCGGTGCCGCCGATGAGCCCCGCGAGCCGTTCGGTGGCCTCCTGGGCCGTTGCCGGGCGGGCACCGACCGGGTCGGGTGTCGCGGTCGGGGTGGCGGTCGGCGGCGCGGTGGGCGCGCCCGTGGGGCTCGCGGGGACAGCGCTGGGCGACCCGGTGCCGCGCGCCTCGCTGCTCCCGCCACCACCGCAACCGGCGACGGCCGCCCCCAGCACGAGCGCTGCGGCGGCAAGCCCTACGGCTGTTTGGCGAGATAGTCTTCTGCGACCCATCCGTCTCCCTGCTCCGTCGAGACGTTCCACCAGGTGATCTCCTCCGCCGTCGTGGGGCCACCAATGACGGTGACCTGCGACGCGTCGTCGAGGCAGCCGATCGGCTGGTTGGTCCGCCCGGGCGCTGGGCGGAGGTTGAGGCATTCGTCGGGGCTGGCGACGAGGACGACTTCGCCGGTGCGGAATGTGCCCGTTGCGGCGGTCGATGTCACGCTCGGGGTGGGGGTAGGGGTCCCGGCGGGGGTGCTGGTCGTGGCCGGAGCTGTGGTGGCCGTGCCCGTCGCTGCGGGTGAGGTCGACGTGGCGCCGGCGGGCGACGTGTCGTCGTCGTCATCGCCACCGGTGAGCTGCTCCGCGCCCCAGATGACGCCGAGCGCCACGGCTGCCGCCAGGACGATCGCGATCGGGACGTACCAGTAGTCGAGGATGCGGTGGCGGCCGTAGACCTTCGGCATCGGCTTGCGCACGGCTGGCTCGCCGGCGGGGGGCTCGTACCGCCGGGGCGCGGACGGCCGGGAGAACGGCTCCTCTGCGGGCGGGGCGGCGGCGCGTGGACGCGGCGGCGGAGCTGCGCCGATGACCGGCGCTTCGCGCCCTCGGTCGCCGGCGCCGATCACCGGGCCTCCGCCAATCATCGGCCCTTCGTCGTCGTCTTCGAACGGCTCGTCGTCGTCGTGCTGGGCCGGCGGCGGCGTGGGACGCGATGGGCGTACCGGCGCGAGCGGTTGCATGACCCACTCGGTGACCGGCTCGTCGGCGACGGCAGCTCCGGCGCGGGTGCCCTCGCCGGGGTGGGGCGCGCCACCCTGCATCGAGCGGGCCGTGCTGTAGGCCTGGGCCAGCGGGGACTGCTTGTGCTCGGTCTGCGTGACACAGCCGTTGTTGCGGACCCAGCAGGCAGGATGGTGCATGACCCCGCAGCCTTCGCAGCGCAGCACGGCCTCGCCTTCTTCGAAGGCACGGTCGCAGATGGGGCAAAAGCGCTGTTGCTGGGTCACAGGCAATGTCCGGGGGGCGTCCCGCAGTATCACGGGGTTTCGCCATCATCTTCAACCCCGCGGCTGAACCGGGCCAGATGAAGTGGCGGGGGAGCGAACGGGCGTTGCATTCGGCTTGCCGGTTTGTATACAGACTTGAAGTTTCCCTTGACGCGACTGCTATACTGTCGCTTCACCTCGCTCAACCCTTCGCACTTGGGAATGTTTTCACAAGTGGCGCCCGATTCAATTCGGTCCCGCCCTGGCCACGCCCATTCCCAAAGCGATCGGCCCCCTGGGCGATTCATCATGGGGTATTGGGATATGCAGCAACCGGGAATGCCTTCACGGCAGGGGCTCTACGACCCGAGTCACGAGCACGACGCGTGCGGCGTTGGCTTCATCGTCCATCTCAAAGGCCAGCGTTCCCACCAGCTCGTATCCGACGCCCTCACGGCGCTCGAGAACCTGGACCACCGGGGCGCGTGCGGCTGCGAAGTGAACACGGGTGATGGCGCGGGCGTGCTCCTGCAGATGCCACATGAGTTCTTTCGGCGCGAGTGCGCGAACCTGGGCATACGACTGCCCGAGGCCGGCCACTACGGGGCCGGCCTTTTCTTTACGTCGCGAGATCCCCGCGCCCGGGCCCAGGCTATGGCCCTGGTCGGCGCGATCATCGAAGAGGAGGGCCAGCACCTCCTTGGCTGGCGCGATGTTCCCACGGACCACACCGAGATTGGCGAAACCGCGCTGGCGGTGGAGCCGGTCATGCAGCACGTGTTCATCGGCCGCGGTTCGGACGTCGCCGACGACGACGCGTTCGAGCGCAAGCTCTACGTCATCCGCAAGCGGTTCGAGAAGGCCATCTACCGCTGGGGCATCAAGGACCCTGAGTACTTCTACTTCGCTTCGCTGAGTTGCCGGACGGTCGTGTACAAGGGCATGCTCACGGCGACGCAGCTCCGCGGGTACTTCAAGGACTTCGCGGACCCGCGGCTGATCAGCTCGCTGGCGATGTTCCACTCGCGCTTCAGCACGAACACCTTCCCGAGCTGGAAGCTGGCCCACCCCTACCGGTACATCTCCCACAACGGCGAGATCAACACCCTGCGCGGCAACGTGAACTGGATGGCCGCGCGCGAGGCGCTGATGGCCTCGCCGCTCTTCGGGAACGACATCCACAAGATCCTGCCGATCATCGACGAGCACGGCAGCGACACGGCCTGCCTCGACAACGCGCTCGAGCTGCTCGTCCTGGGCGGCCGGCCGCTGCCCCATGCCATGGCGATGCTCATCCCCGAGCCCTGGTCCGGCCACGAATCGATGAGCCCCGAGAAGAAGGCGTTCTACGAGTACCACGCCTGCCTCATGGAGCCCTGGGACGGGCCTGCCTCCGTCGCCTTCACCGACGGCCGCAACATCGGCGCCGTGCTCGACCGGAACGGCCTGCGGCCGTCGCGCTACGTGGTCACGAAGGACGACATCGTCGTGATGGCATCCGAAGTCGGCGTGCTCGACATCCCGCCCGACCGGATCGTGACCAAGGGCCGCCTGCAGCCGGGCAAGATGTTCCTCATCAGCATCGACGAAGGCCGGATCATCGACGACGCCGAGCTGAAGAGCCGACTCGCCGGCGAACGGCCGTACGCCGAGTGGCTCCAGACGAACCTGCTGCCGCTGGAGCAGGCGCCCGCCGGTGAGACCCCCGCCCCGATCGAAGCCGACGCGCTGACCGTGCAGCAGATGGCGTTCGGCTTCTCGCTCGAAGACCTGAAGTACCACATCGGGCCGATGGCGAAGAACGGCGAAGAGGCGATCGGCTCCATGGGCACGGACACCGCCCTGGCGGTGCTCTCCGACCGGCCGCGGCCGCTCTACGACTACTTCCAGCAGCTCTTCGCGCAGGTGACCAACCCCCCGCTGGACGCCATCCGCGAAGAGATCGTGACCTCGGTGAAGACGGTCATCGGGCCGGAGGGCAATCTGCTCGACCCGGAGCCGGAGAGCTGCCACCTCATTAGCCTCGAATCACCGTTCCTCGACAACGACCAGCTCGCGAAGTTCAAGGCGCTGAAGGATTCGGCACTGCGCGCGACCGTGCTGCCGATGCACTTTCCCGCGAAGGCCGGGCCGGCCGGCCTCGCCCCGGCGCTCGATGCCCTCTTCGCCCAGGCCGACCACGCGGTTGCCAATGGCGCGAAGGTGCTCATCCTCTCGGACCGCGGCGTCGACCGCGACAACGCGCCGATCCCGACGCTGCTCGCGGTCGCGGGGCTCCACAACCACCTCGTGCGCGAGAAGCTCCGCACCCAGGTCGGCCTCGTGGTCGAGACCGGCGAGGCCCGCGAAGTGCACCATTTCGCGCTGCTGATTGGCTACGGCGCGGGCGCGATCAACCCGTACCTGGCGCTCGACTCGCTCCGCACGCTCCACGCCGAGGGCTACCTCGAGGAGGACGTGCCCTACGAGAAGCTCGCCTACAACTACCTGAAGGCGATCAAGAAGGGCGTCGTCAAGGTCATGTCCAAGATGGGCATCTCGACCATCCACAGCTACCGCGGCGCCCAGATCTTCGAAGCCATCGGCCTCGCCGAGCCCTTCGTCGACCGCTACTTCACCCGGACCGCCTCGCGGATCGGCGGGATCGGCATCGACGAGGTCGCGA
>JADZEI010000039.1 GCA_020850615.1 Dehalococcoidia bacterium
GCCGACCGTCTCCTCGCGCGCCTGGTTGCCTGCATACGTACCCGCCGCTGCTACGACCCCGACCTCTGGCAATGCCGGAAGGCCGCCTCTGCCGCTTGACGGACAACCACAGATGTCCTGATGGTCGCGCCACTGATGGCACCGCGACGGCCCGGCTCGTGGCGCGATGCGCGTGCCCCGAGGCGCGCCCGGTGTCGCGCGCTACGCGGCGGCGGGGGTGCAGGGGTGCGGCCGAGCGCTCCCGATTGGTCGCGCCACCGATGGCACCGCGACCGCCCGGCTCGTGGCGCGATGCGCGTGCCCCGAGGCGCGCCCGGTGTCGCGCGCTGGCGCGGGGCGGTGGTGCAGGGGTGCGGCCGAGCGCTCCCTATTGGTCGCGCCACTGTTTTCGCCGTGCCGCCCTACGGGGCGCAACCGGGCCCGCCATCGCACGCGTCGTCCGGGCAGCAGATGTCGTAGGCGAAGGTGGCGAGCCAGCGCATCACCTCTGGGTCCAGGCAGTAGCAGCCCTCCGCCTCCGTCGAGCCGCGGATGATGCCCGCGTCCTTCAGCACCTTGATGTGCTGCGACACCGTCGATTGCGCCAGGGGCAGCATCGAGACGAGGTCGTTTGTCACGCAAGCGCGGCGGCGGGCCAGCTCGGCGACGATGCGCACGCGGGCCGGGTTGCCCAGGGCGCGGAAGATCGCCGCGGCCCGCTCCTCTTCGGCGGTGAGTCCTTCGATCGCTTTCATCTGTCCTCTATCGTAAAATTTCGATGGCGCGCGCTCAAGATGCTTGACGCGACGCGCCCATCATCGTAATTTTGCGATATCGCATCGCATCGTAAATTTGCGATGCCGGAGGACCACATGACCACCACCCGAACCGCCGACGAGATCCGCTCCGAAGTCGCGAAGGCCTACGGCAGCCGCGTCCGCGGCACCCTGCTCCGCGCCGACGAGGAGGAGCTCCCGCTCGCGGCCGCATCCTGTTGCGCGCCCAGCCCGGCAAGCGACGTCTCCTGTTGCGGCGACGCCACCACCACGAGCGGCGTCAGCTGCTGCGGCAGCGAGACCATCGACGACGTCCAGATCACCAACGTCGCGAAGCTGTACGCCGACGCCGACGTGACGGACCTGCCCTCGACCGTGACTGACGTGGCCTTCGGCTGCGGCAACCCGACCGCGATCGCGGCCCTCCAGCCCGGCCAGGACGTGCTCGACCTCGGCTCCGGCGGCGGCATCGACTGCTTCCTCGCCGCGAAGATGGTCGGCCCCGCGGGGCGCGTCTACGGCGTGGACATGACGCCCGAGATGCTCGCGCTCGCCCGCAAGAACCAGGCGAAGGTCGGCGCGACGAACGTCGAGTTCCGCCTCGGCGAAATCGAGCACCTGCCCATGGCCGACGCCTCCGTCGACGTCATCATCTCGAACTGCGTGATCAACCTCTCGCCGGACAAGGACCAGGTCTTCCGCGAGGCCTTCCGCGTGCTCCGGCCGGGCGGGCGGCTCCAGGTGAGCGACATCGTCTGGACGAAGCCCGTGCCGGACGAGGTGAAGGGCGACATGGAGCAGTGGGCCGGGTGCATCGCCGGCGCGCTCCTCGAATCCGACTACCTCGCGAAGATCGCGGCGGCCGGGTTCGTGGACGTGACTTCGGACGCGAAGGAGTACCCGGGCGGCAAGGGCATCGCCTCCGCCGCGGTGGTCGCCACCAGGCCGTAGCAGCTCGCCGGGGAGGGTAGGGCGCTCCACACGCGGGCGCCCGCCCTCCTCCCGGCTGGCCCACCGATGGGCGTATATTGCCGCCCCATGGCCGACCTCCCCCTCTCCGGCATCCGTGTGTGCGACCTGACCTGGATCATCGCGGGGCCCACCGCCACCCGCGTCCTCGCCGATTTCGGCGCCGAGGTCATCCGCGTGGAGCACGCCCAGGCGGTCGACGCGATCCGGCTCGGGCGCCCGATCGTGGGCGACGGGCCGACGCTGAACAACTCGGGCTTCTTCAGCTACTTCAACCGCAACAAGAAGAGCATCCTCCTGAACGTCCGCCACCCGATGGGCATGGACGTGCTCAAGAAGCTCATCGCTGCGAGCGACGTGGTCGTGGAGAACTTCTCGAGCGGCGTGATGGAATCGTGGGAGCTGGACTACCCGCAGCTCAAGGCGATCCGCCCGGACATCATCTACTGCTCGATTTCGGGCTTCGGGCACAGCGGGCGCGATAAGGCGTTCACGACCTGGGGGCCGACGGCGCAGGCGCTCTGCGGCCTGGCGATCACCTCCGGCCTGCCGGGCAAGATGCCCGCGGGCTGGGGCTACAGCTACATGGACCACACGGCCGGCTACGCGGGCGCGATCGCGATCATGGCCGCGCTCCACCACCGCAACCGCACGGGCGAGGGCCAGCACATCGACATCTCCCAGGTCGAAGCCGGGATCGTGCTCAACGGGCCGGCGGTGCTGGACTACACGGTGAACGGCCGGAGCTGGCGGCGCGAGGGCATGCCGCCCGGCAACCACGCCTGGGAGCCTGCGGTCGCGCCGCACAATACCTACCGCTGCGCCGGCGACGACCGCTGGGTCGCGATCGCCGCCATGAACGACGCCGAGTGGCAGGCGCTTGTCCGGGCGATGGACGAACCGGCCTGGGCCGCGGACCCGCGCTTCGCCACGAACGCCGGGCGGCTCGCCCACCAGGAGGGGCTCGACGCGCGGATCGCCGCCTGGACCGCGCCGCAGGAGGACTACGCCGTGATGGCGCTGCTCCAGGCCGCGGGCGTCCGCGCCGGGGTCTGCCAGCGCGCCAGCGACCGCTTCGAACGGGACCCGCAGCTCGCCGCGCGCGACTGGTGGCACCGCCTGGAGCACGGCGAGATGGGCGAAGTCGACTATGACGGCGTGGTGCCGAAGCTGTCGCTCACGCCGGGGCAGCTCCGCTCGGCCGGGCCGCTCCTCGGCCAGGACACGTGGAGCGTGCTCGAAGAGGTGGCGGGCATGACGCCCGAGGAGATCGCCGAGCACGAAGCCATGGGGGTGCTGATGTGAGCGGCCCCCTCGCGGACCTCCGCGTCATCGAGCTCTGCGACGAGTTGGGCCAGTACGCCGGCAAGCTGCTCGGCGACCTCGGCGCGGACGTGGTCAAGGTCGAACCGCCGGGCGGGTCGAGCGCGCGGGCGATCGGGCCGTTCGTGAAGGACATCCCCGGGCCGGACCGCTCGCTCAACTTCTGGTACCACAACACCAACAAGCGGTCGGTCGTGCTCGATATCGAGGGCGACGCGGGCGACCGGGCGCGGTTCGCGCAGCTCTGCGCCGGCGCGGACGTGCTCATCGAAGACCGGCAGCCCGGTGCGCTCGCGGCGCTCGGGCTCGGCGAGGCGGAGCTCCGGGCGGCGAACCCGCGGCTCATCGTCTGCTCGATCACGCCCTTTGGACAGACCGGCCCCTGGAAGGACCACGCGACGAGCGACCTGGTCGCCCTGGCGCTGGGCGGCCCGATGGTGATGAACGGCTACGACCAGGAGGACGCGCCCGGCGCTCCGCCCATCCGCGGGCACGGCGACCAGGGCTACAACACCGCCTCCCACCACGCCCTCCACGGCATCCTCGCCGCCCTGTTCTATCGCGACCGCACCGGCGCGGGGCAGTACATCGACTGCTCGATGCACGAGGCGCTCTCGCAGACGGTGGAAGTGGGCATGCCGTACTGGCTCTACGCGCGCACGGACGTGTTCCGCCAGACCGCCCGCCACGCGGCGGCGCAGCGCACCGAGCCCTGGCTCGTGCACGCGAAGGACGGCAAGGACCTCATCCTCTTCGGCGTGGGGCGCGACAACACGAGCTGGAAGCAGCTCAAGAAGTGGTACCAGGCCGCCGGGTTCGGGCTCCAGTTCGACGAGCCGCGCTTCGACGAGCCGCTCGCGCGCCAGGGCGGCACGGGCTCGCCCGAAGCCGCCGAGCTCCGCGCCGAAACGGCGAAGTTCGTCGCCGCCCACGACGCCGAGGCGATCTATCGCGGCGGTCAGGAGCGGGACCAGGCCTGGGGCGTCATCCGCGCGCCGGACGAGACGCTCGCCGACCCGCACTGGTGGGACCGCGGCCACTTCGTCCACACCACGGGGGAGGGCGTCGACGAGCCGGTGGCGATGCCCGGCGCGCCGTACCTGCTCTCGGCGACGCCGTGGGAGCTGCGCCGCCCCGCGCCGAAGCTCGGCGAGCACACCGCCGAGGTGCTGGCCGAGCTCGCCTCCGGGTGAAATACGCTCTTCACGGCCGGGAAACCGCGCGTTCATAGCGGTCGGGCACCATGGTGGTGCCGGCCGGGAGCCCACCCACCGGCAATGTCCCTTCGGTAGTACGTCCCTTTTCCCCTCCGGGACTGCTGCTGGCGGCGGGCCGCTTTGCTGTCCCGGCGGCCCGCCGCAAACCTCCGGCTACTCCTGGTAGTAGCCGCCCGCCTCGAGGCCGGCATCGACTTCGAACACGTTCTGGTCCGCGGCGGCACCGGTGAGCGCGTCGTTCGCGGCGTAGAGCGCGGGCAACAGCACGCCGAGCGCGGCCCACTGGTCGGCGTGGGTGCTTTCGTGCGCGAGGAGCACGTCGCTCACCTCTTCCTTGTTCGTCAGGAACACCTGGCCGACGGTCACGCCCGCGCGCGGCCCCCAGCCGGAGTCCATGCCGGTGACCACGAACATCGAGCCGCGCACCTCGACCGTGCCGCCGTTCGCCACGCCCCAGGCCAGCGCGGGCACGGTGAACGGCGTCAGCGCGACCGTGCGGGCGGCGGGCACGGCCACGCCATCGACCACCGGGACGGCGACCGGCCCGGCCACGACCGCCGCAGCCAGCAGCCCGAGCGTGAGCCCGCGCGCCCGGCGCAGCCCCGCCCGCACGGCGAGCACCGCGCAGACGGCCATCGCGGCCGCGGGCCAGAGCAGCATGAGCAGCGAAAGCCGCGCGCCGCCGCCGATCAGCGGCCGGGAGCGAGCTGCCGGCGCCGCGGATTCGAAGGGCAGCGCCACCGCGGCGGCGGCGTTGGAGCTGGGGTACGTGTGAGGGCCCATCGGGGGCCTCCCTGGCGAGGACTTCCCGCGCAGATTGGCCCCCGCGCATGTGACGTTCGTTGGATGAACCTGAGAAGCCGCTTATGAACGCAGGCCGGTGTCCGGGAAAGTGCGATGCCGTCGCGATGCGACCGCCACACGCCGCGAGCCGCGCGGCCATGGCCCCGCAAGTACGATCGCAGGCGAGGTGACGCATGGCGGAACGGCTTGGACTCGGCATCGACATCGGCGGGACGGGCATCAAGGCGGCGGTCGTGGACCTCGACCGCGGCACGCTCGTGGGCGAACGCGTCCGCGCGGCCACGCCCCAGCCCGCTGGCTCCGACACGCTCACGGAAGCGGTCGTCGAGCTCACGCGTCCGCTTTTCGTCGGCGACATCACGACGGTCGGTATCGGCTTCCCGGCGGTGGTGCGCCGCGGGGTCGCGCTCTCGGCGGTCAACGTCGGCGACGACTGGATGTACGCGGACCTCGGGCGCGTGTTCGGCGAGGCTTTCGGGCGGTCCGTTTGGGCGCTGAACGACAGCGACGCCGCCGGGCTCGCGGAGGCGCGTTTCGGCGCGGGCCGCCACCACGACGGCACGATCCTCGTCGCCACGCTGGGGACTGGCGTCGGCACGAGCCTGGTGGTCGATGGGCACCTGGTGCCGAACATCGAGCTCGGCTGCCTCACGGTGCGCGACAAGCCGGCCGGCCAGCGCGTGGCCAACTCCGTGCGCAAGCGCAAAGGGCTGAGCTGGTCCGCCTGGGCCGCTGACCTCAACGAGTTCATCGACCGGGTCGACGAAGCGGTCGCGCCGGACCTCGTCATCATCGGCGGCGGCGTCAGCAGCGAAGCGCACCGCTACCTGCCACTGATCAAGTCGCGTCCGCTGGTGCTGCCGGCGCGCCTGCGCAACGACGCGGGCATCGTCGGCGCGGCCGTCTACGCGGCGGAGCAGGAGCGGCTGCGCGCGGGCAACGCCACCGCGAAGGTCAGCCAGCTCACCCTCGCCCAGGACCCCGCGCCGGAGGCCGAGGAACCGGGCACCGGCGCGGCCTAGCGCGGGTCCCGGGACACCGGCAGCGAGAAAGCGAAGACGGCGCCGTCGCCGTCGCTGGATTCGAGGCCGATCGTGCCGCCCTGCGCTTCGACCAGGACGCGCGCCACCGCGAGCCCGAGCCCCACGCCCTGGATGGGCCCCTCCGCCTGCTGGCCGCGGAAGAACGGCTCGAAGATCGACCGCCGGTCGTCCTCGGGCACGCCCGGGCCATGGTCCACGACCTGTACACGCACCATCTCGCCCGCGGGCGCGGCGACGACCTCGATCGTCTCGCCCGGCGGCGCGTACTTGTCGGCGTTGCTGAGCAGGTTCGCGACGATCTGCTCGACATAGGTGATCTCGCCTTCCACCACGGGCAGATCCGGCGGCGCCACCACGTGCACCAGTCGCCCATGCAGCTTCTCGAACCGGCGGGCGACATCCGGGAGGACGCGCTGGAGCAGCACGGGCCCGAAGAGGGGCCGCTCGTTCAGGTGGAAGCGGCTCAGGACGAGCATGTTCTCGACCATGCGGTTCAGGCGCTCGGCTTCGCGGTGGATCTCGGCGAAGAGCTGCTCCTGTTCCTCCGGGCCGAGCGCCTCGCGGTAGCGGCTGACCGACCCGGAATAGCCGCGGATGACCGTGAGCGGCGTTTTCAGCTCGTGCGAGACCATGCCGAGGAACTCGTCCTTCGCGCGGGCGGCCGTGCGGGCCTCGTCGTAGAGCCGGGCCGCGTTCAGCCAGGTGGCGATGCGTCCCGCCAGCTCCCCCACGAACTCGACGTCCACATGGTCGTACCTCCGCCGGCTGCGGCGGAGGTACACGAGCGACAGCGTCCCCAGCACGTGATCGCGCGCGATCAGCGGCACGATGATCGCCGACGTGGGCTCTGCGTCGGCGTTCCCCCGGGCGGACCGGCCGAGCGGGAGCCCCCCGGGCGGCACCACCGGCAGGTAGACCGGCTCCCGCTGGCGCATCGCCCGGGCGACGATGTCGTTCGGGTCGTCGAGCCGCGGCGCGGTCGTGTCGAGCTCGCGCGCGAAGTCGACGACGCCGGGCTCCTGGGTCGACCAGGTCGTCCGCCGCGCGTACGGCCCCTCGACGATATCGATGACCGCGACGTCGGCCAGCTCGGGCACGAGCAGCCGCAGCGTGTCGGCGACGGCGGATTCGACCGAGAGCGTCCGTGTGAGCCGCGCGGAGACGGCGGCCATGAGCTGGAGCTGGTGCTCGGCGCGGCGGCGGTCGCTGATGTCGATGAACGCGCCCACCGCGCCGTGGATCTCGCCGGCGATGTCGTAGAGCGGCGCAGCGAACTCGAGCAAGGTGGTCACGTGCCCGTCCGAGTGGAGGATCTCGTATTCGTCGTGGTAGACCGTTTCGCCCGTGCGGGCGGCGTATTGGAGGGGCAGGTCCTCAGCCGGCACCTCCTGGCCGTTCTTGAACACCCGGAAGGGCAGCGTGTCGCCGTGCGGCCCGCTCTTCGACGTGTTCTCCTCGGTCGAGACGTCGAGCATCTCGGCGAAGGCCCGGTTCGCGCGGATGTCGAGGCAATCGCGGTCCAGCGCGAAGCCGACGCCCACGGGGAGGATGTCGAGCAACACCTGCATTTCGCGCAGGCGCTGTTCGAGCTCCGCATTCCGCACCCGGAGGCCGGCCAGCTCGTCGTCGGGCGTCATCGGGTTGCTCCCAGGTGCGGCGCGATTGCCACCAGCGCGCCGCACGGGCACAGGGTACCGCGCCGGGGCCACTCGCCGGTAGAGCTCAGAAGGATAAGGGCCCGGGCTTGGTCAGCTCCCCGCGGGAAAGACCGGCACCGGCACGTGCACGCGGACCGTGATCTCGTCGTCCGGCGGCAGCGGGAGCCCGCTCGCGGTGGTCATCGCCAGCTCGGCCCCGCCGCGCACCCGGATGCGGTAGCGCACGTGCTGCCCCTCCATTCGGGAGGAGACGATCCGCGCCGGGGCGCCGCCGCCCATGCAGGGGATGACCCACTCCGGCCGGACGAGCACGCGGCATGACCCGGCCGCCGGCGTGCCAAGCGGCCGCAGCGGCCCCAGCGCCGTCTCCACCGTGCCGTCCTCTACCGTGCCGTCGAGGAACTGCACCTCGCCGGCGAGGCCCGCCACCCGTTCCGAGACGGGTTCGAAGTAGAGCGCGGCGGGCGTGCCCACCTGCAGGATCTTCCCGGCCTCCATCACGGCCACGCGGTCGGCGAGGGCCATCGCGTCCGTGCGGTCGTGCGTCACGAGCACCGCGGACACTCCCTCGGCGCGGAGGAGGCGCGCCACCTGGTCGCGCATCTCCACGCGCAGCCCCGGGTCCAGGTTCGAAAACGGCTCATCCAGGAGCAACACGCGCGGCCGCGGCGCCAGCGACCGGAGCACGGCGACGCGCTGCTGCTGACCGCCCGAAAGCTGGTGCGGGTAGCGGTCTTCGAAGCCCTCGAGCCCGCCGAGCGCGAGCAGCTCCCGCACGCGGACGCTGCGGTCGCCCCCGCGCGGGAGCCCGTAAGCGATGTTCGCGGCAACCGTCTTGTGCGGGAAGAGCGCGTATTCCTGGAACACGAGCCCGGCGTCGCGCCGGTGGGGCGGGACGCTCACACGGGCGGATTCGATGAGCTCGCCGCCAAGCCGGATCTCGCCACCCCAGGCGCGTTCGAAGCCGGCGACCGTGCGCAGCAGCGTCGTCTTGCCGCAGCCGCTGGGCCCGAGCAGCGCGACGATTTCGCCTTCAGCCACGGAGAGGCTGGCGCCGTCGACCGCGCGCACGCCGCCGAAGCGCACTTCGAGCGCGTCGACCCGCAGGCTCTCAGCTTTCGACGGCATCGAGGTCACCTCTCCAGACCAGCAGGACGAGCGGCACGGCGGCCACGCCCACGAGGATCAGCGCCGGGAGCGCCGCTCCACCGTACAGCGCCTCGCTGCTGTTCGACCAGACGACGCCGGGCAGCGTGCGATACCCGGGCGGGCTGAGCAAGAGCGTGGCCGGGAGCTCCTTCATGATCGTCAGGAACACGAGCGCGAAGGCGGCGACCGCGCCGGGCCGCGCCAGCGGGAGCGTGATGCTCGCGATCGCCGCGAGCGGCCGGCGGCCGAGCCCGGCGGCGGCCTCCTCCAGGTGCGGGCTCTGGCGCATGAGCGGCGCCCGCAGCGCGCCGAGCGCGTTCGGGAGGAAGAGGATCACGTAGGCGACCAGCAGCATCCAGGTCGTCTGGTAGAGCTCGGTCGCGTAGCCGATGCCGAAGAACACCAGCGCGAGGGCAACCACCAGCCCGGGCAGCGCGTGCGTCGCGAAGGCGGCCTGTTCCAGCAGGCGGGCGAGTGGGCCGCCGAAACGCGCGGCGAGCAGCGCGATCGGCAGCGCCAGCAGCACCGTGACGACCCCGCCAGACGCCGCCATCGTCGCGGAGTGGCGGAGCGGCTCCCACACCTCCGGGAAGTCGGCGCCCGCGCGGATGCCCTTCACCAGCCAGTACACGAGCACGCCCATCGGCAGCACGAGCGAGATCGCCACCACGGCTGCGAGGAACGCGACCGCGGGCCAGCGCCACCGCCCGAGGGCGATGGGCCGCGCGGGCGAGAGCCGCTTCGCCCGCGCGCGGGCCTGGTAGCGGCTGCGCGCGAAGAGCTCGCCGGCGAGCAGGAGCGCCGCCAGCCCCGCGAGCACCACCCCGAGGATCGCCGCGCCCGTGCGGTCGAACGAGGACGAGTACTCGATGAAGATGGCGCGCGTGAACGTGTTGTACTTCAGCGTCGCCACGCCGCCGAAGTCGCTCAGCACGTAGAGCGCGACGAGCAGCAGGCCCGCGGCGATCGCCGGGATGAGCGCGGGCACGCTGACCGCCGCGAAGGTGCTCCACGGCCCCCGCCCAAGCGAACGGGACGCCTCTTCTTCGAAGGGGTCGAGCGTGCGCAGCGCTGCCCGGAGCACGAGGTAGACGTAGGGAAAGCTCACCGCGCCGAGCGTGAGGAGCGCGCCCCAGTAGCCGTAGATCTCGGGCAGGCGGTCGACGCCGAGCGGTTCGAGCCAGCCCTGGAGCATGCCCTTCGGCCCGAGCGCCGCCACCACGGTCATGCCCATCACGTAGGAGGGGATGGCGAGCGGCAGCGCCAGGAGCACCGACCACGCGCGCCGGAACGGCAGGTCGGTCCGCACCGTGAGCCAGGCCGCGGGCAGGGCGACCGCCACGCAGATGACCGCGACCCCGAGCGAGAGCTTCGCGCTGTTGGCGAGCAGCTCCGTCGCCGAGCGGCTCAGCGTCTCGTCCCAGGCGGACCAGCCCCGCTCGGTCGACCGCTTCCAGAGATACCAGAACGGGAGCAGGGTAACGATGACAACGGCAAGCCCCGGCAGCCAGAGGGCTGCCGGGGCGGGACGACGTCGGCCACGCCGGTGCGACAGTACGGCGAAGGCCATGACTACGCGATCAGGGGAGCACTCCCGTGCTCCGGAGGAGGGCGACCGTGCCCTGCAGGTCGTCGAGCGACGAGAGGTCGATGTTCGGCGGGTCGATCTCGGCGAGCGGCTTGAGGCGGCTGTCCGCGGCGATGCCGGTCACGAGCGGGTACTCGAACGTCTGGGTGGAGAAGTACTCCTGGGCTTCCTTCGCGAGCAGGAAGTCGACGAACTTCTGGGCATTCGCGGCGTTCTTGCCGCTCTTCACGATGCCCACGCCGGCGACGTTCACCAGGCTGCCGGCATCGTTCGCGGCGGTGAAGTGGTTCCGCGCCTTGAACCCGTCGCCCTGGTCCTTCAGGAACCCGTAGAGGTAGTAGTGGTTCACCAGGCCGAGCGAGATCTCGCCCGCGGCGACCGCGGAGACGATGGAGCGGTTGTCCTTGTACTCCTTGACGTCGTTGGCCTTCATGGCTTCGAGCCAGGCCTTCGCGGCGGCATCGCCTTCGAGCACGCGGATGGCGGTGACGGCGGCCTGGAACGAGCCGTTCGTCGGCGCCCAGCCCACCTTGCCTTTCCACTCGGGCTTCGTGAGGTCCTTGATGCTGTTGGGCACCTTCGCGTCGGCGAGCTCGTCGGTGTTGTAGACGATGACGCGCGCGCGGCCGCTCACGCCGACCCAGGTGTTCTCCTTCGAACGATAGGTCGCCGTGACCTTGGTCATCGTCCCTTCCGGCAGCGTGGCGAGGAGGCCGGCTTCCTGCACAGCGCCCAGCGCACCCGCGTCCTGCGCGAAGTACACATCGGCGGGGGACTTGCTGCCCTCTTCGATGAGCAGCGCCGCCAGCTCGGCCGTGTCGCCGTACTTCACGTCGACATCGACGCCGGTGGCCTTCTCGAAATCGGCGATCAGCGGCCCGACGAGCGATTCGGCGCGACCGGAGTAGACGGTCAGCTTCGTGGTGGCCGGCTGCGTCGCGGTTGCGGTCGCCGTCGTGGCGGTCGCCGTCGCGGCAGCGGTGGTGGTGCCATCCGCAGCGGTCGGGGTGGTGTCGTCGTCGTCATCGTCGCCACCACACGCTATCGCGAACAGTGAGACGAGCCCAACGGCCAGGGCGAGCAAAAGCGAACGGTTGAGAAAAGGCATGAAACGAAGTTCCGGTATCTGTAACTGTGTCGTGATATTAGCCTTGCCTAATCCAGCGTGCAAGGCCGCGATAAAGGCCGGCGCCGCAGGCGTAGCTGGCATGAGAAGGCCGGTCACCCGGCGCAGTCACGTACTGTGCTGCAAAAAGAGGAGTGACCGGCAATGACACAGGATACCAGCACCAGCATCCAGACCGTGGGACTCGACCTCGGCGACCGCCAGA
>JADZEI010000040.1 GCA_020850615.1 Dehalococcoidia bacterium
CCTCTACGCCTCTACGCCTCTACGCCTCTACGCCTCTACGCCTCTACGCCTCTACGCCTCTACGCCTCTACGCCTCTACGCCTCTACGCCTCTACGCCTCTACGCCTCTACGCCTCTATCCTTCCCCCATGCCCGCCCGCCCCTCCATGGACGAGTACTTCATGCAGATCGCCTTCGCCGTCAGGGCGCGCGCGAACTGCCGCGGGCAGCGCGTCGGCGCCCTCATCGTCAAGGACGCCCGCATCATCGCCACCGGCTATAACGGCACCCCGAGCAACATGCAGAACTGCGAGGAGGGCGGCTGCTACCGCTGCGCCAACCGCGAGCAGTTCCCCTCCGGCGCCGGCTACGACCTCTGCATCTGCGTCCATGCCGAGCAGAACGCCATCCTCGCCGCCGCCCGCTTCGGCATCGCGACCGAGGGCGCGGTCATGTACACCACCACCCGGCCCTGTTTCGGCTGCACCAAGGAGCTCCTCCAGTCCCGCATCGTCGCGGTCTACTACCTCCACGACTGGGAGCACCCCAACCCCGACGTCGCCCGCGAGTACGACAAGATCCAGGCCCGCTTCGAAGGTGGCGTGAAGCGCCTGCCCGTCCCCGACCCCGATGCCCACTGGGCCACCGCTGGACGCGCCGCCCCCGCCGAAGAGACCGGCCACGTCCTTCCCGGCTAACGGGCACCTTCCCGGGCGTGCGCTATGCTGGCCGCCATGGCCGAACAGTACGTCGCCTCCGACAAGCGAACCGGGCTGGAGGTCGCCGTCACGGGCGAATTCCCGCCCCACCCCGACGACCGGGTCCGCATCGCCCGGACGACGCAGCTCTTCACCCGCCTCATGTCGACCATCCTCGCCACCGAGAGCGAGTCGCAGCGCCGCGAACGCTTCTTCGCCATCGAAACCCAGCTCGAGCTCGCCGATGCCCTGATCCGCGAGGACCTGCAGGAAGTGCAGCGCCTCATGCAGGCGACCATGGAGAAGATGGGCATCACGAAGGAGCAGCTCGACGAGATCGCGAAGCGCATCATCGATCAGTTCGGCCCCGAAGGCGGCCCCGGCTGGCCACCCTCGCCCGGCGGCCCGGAGATCCCGCCCCCGAATAACTGAGCCTTTCCGAACTTTTCGTCGCGCCCGGGCGTTTTAATCCGTGAAGGACGCGCGGCCCGGTCGGCCCGCCGCATTGGGCCCATCGATGCTGGTAATGTCGCGTCCCGCGGAGCGAGGATACCGTCATGGTCACGACACCGGGCCAGGGTTGGGTCGGCACGCGACACTCGCGCCGCACTGTCCTCACCGCCGCTGCCATCGCCGCTGGCGGTGTAGCCGCGGGCGGGGGCGCGGGACTCGCCCTGCTCCTGACGCGCGGCAGCTCCGAGCAGGCATCGCCAACCGCCACACCGCCCACATCCCCGCCCGGGAGCACGCCCACCGCGGCCGCGTCGCCGACTCCGTTCCCGTCACCCTCGTCCACGCCGGGGCCCGGCCTGGTGCAGATCGAGCCCGCTCCCGGTGCCTTCGAACAGCGCACCTTCGCCAGCGGCGAGCGCATCCCCTGGCACGAAGGCGTGTTCTTCATGGACACCAGCACCGGTGCAATCACCGGCATCCGCGTGGCCGGGGCCGCCCCCACCTCCGAGTACATCTCGATGACCGTCTGCCACGCCGGCCGCTGGGTGAGCGCGCAGCGTGGCCCTGAGCCGTTCGTCTACCTCTTCGACCGCGACACCGGCCGCGCCTGGCGCTACCCGTCCACCACGCTCCTGCTCGAGGCCGCCACCGCCGGTGAGCTCGTCTTCGCGGCACTCGCGCATGTCGGCGATAAGGACTCATTCATCGAATCGGGCGAGTACCTGTTCGCGGATGCCGATATGCGCGAAGTCGACCGCATCGTGTTGCCCGGCGTCTCGAACTACACGCGCTGGAGCCGCCAGGCCGGCACCTTCAGCATCGCCTACCTCGACGACAAGGGCCTCTTCCGCATGTGGCTCCTGGATGGCCACGAGCTCCGCGATGTCCGCTTCCCGGGTGTCCCGGGCAAGCAGCCCTGGGGCGCCGACCTCGAACCCGACGCCCGCGGCGGCTTTCGAGGCATCATGTCGTACTACGAAGTCCGCAGCGACGTCCGTCAGCCGATCGGTGACCCGACCTACGTCACCGTCCGCGTCCTCCCCACCGGCGAAGTCACCGAATTCCGCCCGGCTACCGGCCTCCCCTTCGAGTCCGGCAGCCCCGACGGCCGCTACATCGCCGAGGAGGTCACCCTCTTCCAGCGCCCGGCCATCGGCGAGGGCACGGGCGAACGCTGGACGGCGGTCACAGTCTCCGATGGCGGCGGCGAGCCGCTCTTCTGCATCCGCTCCGCTGCCATCCGCTACGGCGACAACTTGCCGTCCGACCGCTGGCTCGCGGACAGCTCCGGGTTCGTCGCCCAGTTCCGCGGCGACATCGGGCGGCCCTACGACTTCCGCCACGGCATTGTCCGGCTCGACGGCTCAATCGAGCTCCTGCCGCGCGTGCCGCTCGAAGAAGACCAGTGGTTCCGCAGCCCCCGCAACCTCGGTCCCGTGCCGGCGCCCTTCGACGCGGACCTGCTCTCCTTCGGCCGGTTCTACCTCTACAACCGTCGCACCGGCAGCTGGTTCATCCCGGACCTCGAAGACGAGAACGGTCCCGCGCACTGGGGCGGCGACGACTCCCCCTGGGCGGGCCGGCCGGGCGAGATGATGTTCGCCCTCGGCCATGGCGGCCATGGCGGGATGAACTCTCCCATCCTCATCGAGCCCTGGGTCGACCGGCCGCCCATCGCCGGGCTCCCCGCCATGCGCTTCCGCGTCAGCGGCACCGGCTCCTGCCTGAACCTCCGCGAGCTACCGTCGCAGGACAGCCCCGTGCTCGCCTGCCTCGCCGACGGCACCATGCTCACGCTCGATCCCGACGGCGCCATCCTCTGGGAGAACGCGACCCAAGGCTATTCGACCGCCTACGACGAAACGGGCGCGTGGGTACTCGTGCGCACCGCCGCCGGCAAGCGCGGCTGGGTCTACGCCGGCTACCTGGCCTGGGCCCCGTAGCTCAGGGCCGCGTCAGCTGCCGGTGCTTCGTCGCGAAGTACTGCGTGATCGCCGCGAGTGGCCCCGCCGCGATCGCCGCCATCGTCCACGCCACCCGATGCGCACCCCGCGACTGCAGCCACGCGCCGATCGCGAACGGCGTGTTCAGCGTGAGCCATGCCATCGCGAACCAGTATTCCATGTACCCAGTATGGCAGGTTCGGCACCGCGCCCGGCGGTCCCTTTACGCACTTCCCGGCAGGAACGAGACCGCGAACAGCGCGAACGCCCAGGACGCCAGACCCAGTACGAACCCCCGCAGCAGCACCTGCCCGCCGAACGACCGCGCACGCACCGGCGGCGGCAGCTCGAGCACCGGCAACACCGCCGCAGCCCGCGCCGGGTTCGCCACCCGGCCCATCCGCTGCGGCTTGCTCCGCAGCGCCGGGAAGTGCAGCGCGTTCCCCTGTCCAGGTTCGAGCTCCATCATCTACCCGCGAATTCGACGCCGCGCCACGCCCGTTTCACTGCCCCCGGTTGCCGCGAAGTTACAGCCCGGTGCGGAGTGGGCGGCTTCCCGGTCGCCCCGCCAGGGGCAGCATGCTCTGCTCGCGCTCCGTGCAGTGGCCACGGCGCGCCCTTCACACCGCTCCGCTACACTGCGCGCATGACAACAGCGGTTTCACTCGTACGTGAGCGCGCCGCCGAAGCGCGGGTCGCATCGCGTCGCCTGGCTACCCTTTCCTCGGCCGCCAAGGACGCTGCTCTCTTCCGGATAGCAGCCCTCCTGGAAAACGAGCCGGAGAGCGTCCTCGCAGCCAATGCCCTCGACCTCGAAGCAGCTCGCGAGTCGGGCTACGCCGACGCCTTCGTCGAACGGCTCACGCTCACCCCCGAGCGCATCCGTGGCATCGCCGCCGATACCCGGACCGTCGCCGCCCTGCCGGACCCCGTGGGCGAGGTCTTCGACGCGCGGACCCTGCCGAACGGGCTCCAGGTCGCCCGCCGGCGCGTGCCGCTCGGCGTCGTCGCCGCCATCTACGAGTCCCGGCCGAACGTGACCGTCGATATCACCGCGCTCGCCCTCAAGAGCGGCAACGCCGTCGTCCTGCGCGGCGGCAAAGAGGCGCGCCACTCCAACGCCGCCCTCGGCGAGCTCATCCAGCGCGCCCTCCAGGGCACCGACGTGCCCCCTGGCGCCGTCCAGGTCGTCGCCGACCCCGACCGCGCCCATGTCGACGAGCTCCTCCAGGCCGACGACCTCGTCGACCTCATCGTCCCCCGCGGCGGCGCCCAGCTCATCGACTACGTGCGCAAGAACGCCACCATGCCGGTCGTCGCCCACGGCGAGGCTGTCGTCCAGATGTACATCGACCAGGCCGCCGACCTCGCGATGGCCGTCACCCTCGTCGATAACGCCAAGACCCGCCGCTACAGCATCTGCAACGCCGTGGACACCCTCCTCGTCCACCAGGCGATCGCGGACCGCTTCCTCGCCGATCTCGCCGCTCGCTGGGCCGGCAAGGTCACCTTCATCGCCGACGCCCGGGCGCACCCGCTCCTCGCGGCCCAGCCCGGCACCCCGGTTGAAGACGCCACCATCGAGACCTGGAAGACCGAGCACCTCGCCCTCAGGGCCGGCGTCCGCATCGTCGATTCCATGGACGAAGCGCTCGCCCACATCCAGGAGCACGGCAGCCACCACAGCGACGCCATCGTCACCGAGGACTACAGCGCCGCCATGCGCTTCCTCGATGAGGTGGACTCCGCCGCCGTCTACGTGAACGCCAGCACGCAGTTCACCGACGGCGCCCAGTTCGGGCTCGGCGCCGAGATCGGCATCTCGACCCAGAAGATGCACGCCCGCGGCCCCATGGGCCTGCGCGAGCTCACCAGCTACAAATGGACGATTTTCGGGAAAGGACAGGTGCGGCCGCTGTGATCGAATTCGAACGGGAGCTCCGTACGCCACACTCCGAGGCCTACATGGTGCTCGAAGACGGCGGGATCGTCGGCCGCGTCGACCTGCACTTCCAGGGCGAGAACGTCTACGGCACCCTCTGCACCACCGCCGACGCCAACGAAGAGCGCATCCAGGCGCTCATCGACACCATCGACGAACGCCTCGTCATGACGGCCGACCCCTACCGCGAGGACTTCATCGTCACCGTCTGGCGCGGCTCCCCAGCTGGCGTCTACAGCGATAGCGCCATGGACGACGATGACGACGACGGGGACAGCTTCCGGCTGAACTGAGGGCCAGGTCGTGGCCGCGAATCGCCAGTCGCACTGCCACCCATGTGCGGCTGGCGTGGCGCCAGGCTCGTGCGACATCGCGGTCGTGCGAAGGGGTTGTGGAGGAGAGCTCCCGCGCCCTACGATAGGTGGCACGGAGCGGAGATCAGCGGCGGGCTGGAGCGGCAGCCGAATCTGGACTCGACGAAACCGGAAACGTTTTCGCAAAGAACCGCCCCTGGGTGGTTGCGCGAAGTCCAGTCGCTGCTAACGTTAGAACTCCGCGCACGGCCACTGGCCGGGCGGGGGCGGAATCCTGGAGGAGCGGACGAAGCGGGATTCGAGCGGACGGGTTGACAACGTTCTCCGGAACAGCTAGTCTTCTCGTTCGGGCCTTGCGAAAGGCCGGCGCACTTTAACAACTGGATAGCGGACGAAAGAGAACAGTTCGGAAACCCGTTATAGGGAACTGAACCAGTCTTCGGACTGGAGAAGATTTCTTTTTCGGAGAGTTTGATCCTGGCTCAGGACAAACGCTGGCGGAATGTATTAGGCATGCAAGTCGCACGAACCTTCGGGTTAGTGGCGGACGGGTGAGTAACACGTGGGTAACCTGCCTCGTA
>JADZEI010000041.1 GCA_020850615.1 Dehalococcoidia bacterium
ACAAAGGAGATTCTGATGACCAAGAAACTGATGGCTCTGGCGGTTGCGGGCGCGTGCGTTGCCCCGACGGTCATGGCCCAGACCGCCAGCCCCGTGACCCTCTACGGGCGCGTGTACGTGACCGTCGAGTCCGTCAAGACGAAGGGCGGCTCTGGCGCCCTGCCGAGCCGCATGCGCGTGAGCGACCAGGCGTCGCTGCTCGGCGTGCGCGGCACCGAGGACCTCGGTGGCGGCCTCAAGGCCTTCTTCCAGCTCGAGACCGGCTTCGCTCCCGATGCCAACATGACCTCGTTCGCCACCCGCAACAGCGGCATCGGCCTCCAGGGTTCGTGGGGCAGCGTCGTGGCCGGCCGCTGGGACATGCCGTACAAGAGCGCCACGATCGCCATCGACCCGTACGGCGACCTGACGATCGGCGGCATCACCTCCGCCATGAACGACAAGGGCAACTTCGACCGTCGTGAACAGAACGTGATGCAGTACTGGTCGCCCAACATGGGTGGCTTCGCGGTCCGCCTCGCCATGACGGCGAACGAAGGCAAGACCGCGACCCTCAACCCGCGCAACAGCGGCGCGAGCCTGACCTACGGCAAGGGCCCGGTGTACCTGTACTACGCCTACGAGGAGCACAAGGACGTGAGCGCCACCCTCCGCAAGGAAGAGGGCAACGCGATCGGCGGCTCGTTCACGATGGGCGCGTTCAAGGTCGGCGCCGCGGTGCAGGAGTACAAGAAGACCGGCATGACGAAGCAGAAGGCCTGGATGGCCAACGTCGTGTGGACGATGGGCAAGCACCAGCTGTCGTTCCAGCACCAGGACTCGAAGGATGGCGGCGCTTCCGGCGCGGCGGTCCAGCCCGAGTGCGACAACAACGCCTTCGGCTGGCAGTACAACTGGACCAAGCGCACGTTCATGCTGGCCCAGTACTCGAAGACGGACAACAACGAGGCGGCCACCTGCCGCATCGGCTCGTTCGTCGGCCCGGCCGGCTCGGATCCCGAGGGCTTCTCGCTCGGCGTTCGCCACGTGTTCTAACAGCCCTCGGGCTGTCGCAGCATGAGGGGCGCGGCGAAAGCCGCGCCCTTTTCACTTCCGGGCCCCGTCATTCCACGTCATTCCATTCCGTACCCATGATCACGACGCTGGACCGCACGCTCATCGCGCTCGACAACGCCCTGCGCACGCTTTCCGGCGCCGTGGGCGCGTCGCGCGCAACCCCCGGCGAGAAGTCGCAGGCGCCCACGGGCGCGGCAGAGCGCCGCCACGTGGCCGGCCTCATGCGCGTGGACCACGCCGGCGAGGTGTGCGCGCAGGCGCTCTACGCCGGGCAGTCGCTCATGGCCCGCGACGAAGCCGTCCGCAGGGCCCTCGACCATGCCGGCGCCGAGGAGCGCGACCACCTCGCGTGGTGCGCCGAGCGGCTGCGCGAGCTCGATTCGCGCCCCAGCCTGCTCTCGCCGTTCTGGTATGCCGGTTCCTTCGCGCTGGGGCTCGCCTCCGGCGCCGCCGGCGATCGCTGGAGCATGGGGTTCCTCGTCGAGACCGAGCGCCAGGTGGAAAAGCACATCGATGGCCACCTCGACCGCCTGCCCGAGGGAGACGACCGCAGCCGCGCCATCCTCGAGCAGATGCGCGCCGACGAGATCGGGCACGCGAACACCGGGGAAGGGCTGGGCGCGGCCGAGCTGCCGGCGCCCGTCAGGGGCGCGATGCGCCTGATGGCGAAGGTGATGACGGAGACGGCCTACCGCTTCTAGGGCTCGCGGATCTCGAAATCCGCGGTGACCTCGGCCGTCTGCGCGAGCATGATCGTCGCCGAGCAGTACTTCTCCTTCGAGAGCCGGATCGCCCGTTCCACCTGCGCGGGATTGAGCCCGCGCCCCGTGACGACGTAGTGCATGTGGATGCGCGTGAAGACCTTCGGGTCCTCGGCCGCCCGCTCGGCCTCGACCTCGACCACGCAATCCACGAGGTCCTGCCGGGCCTTGCGCAGGATGTGCACGACGTCGATCGCGCTGCAGCCGCCGGCGCCCATGAGGACCATCTCCATGGGGCGCGCGCCGAGGTCACGCCCGCCCACGTCGGGGGACGCATCCATCACCACCGCGTGCCCGCTGCCGCTCTCGGCGACGAACGTCATTCCCTCGACCAGCTTCACCCGCGCCTTCATACCGTCTCCCTGAAATTGTGGGCCGTGAGCCACGCGTTCACGAGGCTCCACCCGACCGCGAGCAGCGCCGGCCCGACGAAGATCCCGATGAACCCGAAGGCGATGGCGCCGCCGAAGACGCCGAGCACGACGAGGAGCATCGACAGGCCCCCGGCGCGGCTCATGAGGATGGGCTTCACGAAGTTGTCCACCGAGCTGATCACCAGCGCGCCGTAGGCCACCATGAAGACCGCCCAGCCGGGTTGTCCCTGCGCGTAGAGCCACGCGGCGGCCCCGCCCCAGACGAAGACGGGCCCCATGGGGATGAAGGAGAGGACGAATGTCAGCGCCGACAGCAGCAGGGCGGCCGGCACCCCGGCGATGACGAAGCCCGCGAGCGCCACGGCCGCCTGCGCCAGCGCCGTGCCGATGAGGCCGTAGACGACGCCCTTCACGGCGTTCTGCGCGGTCGTGAGAACGCTCGCCCCCTGCTCGGAGCCGGCCAGTCGCGTCATGCCCGCGCGGAGCATGCGGGCGACGTCCTCGCCGTCCCGGTAGAAGAAGAACGCGACGAAGATGGCGAGAAGGATCTGCAGGAACCCCTCGCCGGCGGCGGCCCCGGCGGCGAACAGCAGGTTCTTCGCGGGCTCCGCGAGCCGGCGCCCGAGCGCGACGATCTCCTCGCGGCTGCCGAGCAGGCGGTGCCAGTACTCGTCCAGCCAGGGCCCGGCGTACGGGATCCCGACGAGCCAGCCGGGCAGTTCTATCGGCCCCCGGTCGAGGAACGCCCGCGCCATGTCGATGGCCTGCGCCGAATGGGTGATGAGGCTGTGCGCCGCCAGTGCCACGGGAAGGGCGATGACGAAGAGCATCCCCAGGGCGAACACCAGCGCGGCGAGCGCGCTGCGCCCGCCCAGGCGGCCCTTGAGCCACCGGAAGGCGGGCCAGGTCGAGAGCACCAGGACCGCGGCGAAGAGCAGTGCCGCGAGAAACGGCCGCACGACCAGGAAACAGCCGATCACCAGCAGGGCGATGCCGGCGATGCGGGCCTGCTGCTCGAAGCGTCCGATGTCCATGGGCGGCCGTTGGGGTGGAGCCGATGATTTTATCCGACGGGCCCCGTCAAGTCCCCCTTCCCCGGCGGCCCGAGACACCGGTTTGACACAAGGACCTGATTTGCCTAGAATTTCGGGTTCGCATTTCCAAACAAGGGGCCCAAAGTATTTCCGGCGCCCGCCGGAAGCACCCAGGGGCACCACTACGACAAGGACCCACATGA
>JADZEI010000042.1 GCA_020850615.1 Dehalococcoidia bacterium
ACGGCGGCTACAAGCAGAGCGGCTTCGGCCGCGAGCTCGGCAACGCCGGCCTCGAAGAGTACATGGAGACCAAGTCCATCCAGATCAAGCTCCAGTAAGGGTGCCGGGTAAGACACGCGGAGGGGCCGCGACGCACTGGCGGCCGCGGCCCCCGGCCGGTGTCGTGCAGCAGAATTAGCCGCAGCGTTGTTGACCTGTGCAAAGGCGGGGGGCCACAGTCCCCCTTTCGCTGAGGGCGCAACGCTCGCGGTCCACAGCGCGAATTCGCCACCTCCGTCCGCCCCAGCCCGGCCAGCACCTCATCCGTGTGCTCGCCGAGCCGGGGCGCCGGGTAGCGGAAGCCGCCCGGCGTGCGCGAAAACTCCGCGTACGAGCGCACCCCTGCCACCGTCCCGAACCCGGCCAACTCGTACTCCTCCCAGAATCCGTTGGCGTGCAGCCACGGGTCCGTTGTGGTTTCGTCGCGCGTAACCGCCGATGCCGCCGGGATGCCGTGGCGATGCAACGCACCGAGCAGCGCCTCCCGCTCCATGCCCGCCAGCTTCCCCGCAATCGCCGCGACCGGTGCGCCGCTCCCGGCCAGCAACTCGCCGGCGCGCGCATCCACCAGGAACGTCACCTTCGAACCCCAGAGCGCGGCGAGCCTGCCCAGGAACTGCGGCGCGATCGCTTCGTGCACGAGCAGCGTGTCCACCGCGTTGCAGATGCTGTAGCGCCGTGTCTTCGCGTTGTCGACAACGTTCAGCGCCATCGCCAGGTCGAGGTCGGAATCGACATAAATCTGTACGACCGCGGCGCCGTGCGCGACCACCGGCATCGTCGCCTTGCGCCGCACGTAGTCGATGAGCTGCCCCCCGCCCCGGGGGACGATCAGGTCGACCAGGTCGTTCATCTCCAGCAGTTCGTCGACGTGCGCGCGGTCGGGGTCGCTGACCACCTGCACGACGCCGGGGGGCACGGCGGTGCCAGCGAGCGCCCGCTGGATCAGCTCGCCAAGGGCGGTGTTGCTGTTCCGCGCCTCCTTGCCGCCGCGAAGGATGGCGGCGTTGCCGCTCTTCATCGCCAGTACGGCGATGTCGATGGTCACATTGGGCCGGGACTCGTAGATGCAGGCCATCACCCCGAGTGGCACCCGCCGCCGCCCGATGAGCATGCCGTTCGGCAGCGTGCGCGAATCGAACACCTCGCCCACCGGGTCTTCGAGGCGCATCACGCCGCGCGTATCCGCAGCGATGCCGCGCAGCCGTTCCGGCGTGAGCGTGAGCCGCTCGATGAAGTAGTCGTCGAGCCCGGCCTCGCGCGCCGCCTGGAGGTCGAGTGCGTTGGCGGCGAGAACCGCGTCCTGCTCGGTTTCGAGGAGGGTGGCGATGCGCTCCAGGGCCGCGTTCTTGGCCGAGGACGAAAGCCGCGCGAGCGCCCGCGATGCCACCCGCGCCGCCGCCGCCCGTTCGCGAAGTGCGGAAACCGTCGTTGTCATGGGCCAAGTGTACCAGCGCCGCGCCAGAGGGAGCGGGAGGCGCCGCCGCCGCTCATGCCGGATGGCACCCTTAAACCTGCTGATTGACCTCGCGAGGGGGCGTGCTCACGATGTGGGAGGGGCATTGGAGCCATGTCAGCGGATGCCGATTACCTGACCACAATGCATGCGGCCGTGACCAGCCTTGCGCTCCAGGCCGGGTTGAGCGAAACAGATGCTGTCTCACAGCTGATGGAATTCTACCGAGAGCTGCTGGAAGCCTGGCGGGAACTCTCACCACCTGGCCTCTTGGCGGAAGCGCATGCCGAGATTGTCCGCGTGTCGGAGGAGATTCTTCGCCGCCTGCAGACAGTGACGAATGTCAAAGACCTGGGCGCCTCCGAAGACCTGCGCGACTTCGTCGAGCGCGGGGCCTCCGCTTTCCGGGTGCTCCAGCGCGAATCAGACCGCCTCGGGCTCGGCCTCTCGTTCCGCTGAACGCCCCAGCCCCACCGCCTTTACCTGTCGCGCATCCCCCGCCGGCCGGGTCTTTACCGTCCACCCGCTGTCCACCTGGCGCCACATCACCTCGGACTCCGTCAAGCCATGAACCCCGTGCATGGCGCACCCAGGCGCCTGCGCGGAGCAGAACAATGAAACGTCTTTTCGTCGTCCTTACCGCCACCGTGCTGGCAGTGGCCTTCGCCGCCTGCAGCGCCTCGAACGACGCCGGCGCTGGCTCCGTCGTCGTGCCCGCGGTCTCCCGCGATGCTTCGGCCACGGCTGCGCCACCGTCCGCCCCGCCGGACGAAGCCGAGCGCTACCTCGTCGCCTTCGCGGCCAACCTCGATTCCGGCGCGGGATGCCACTACGGCGATAGCTCCGGTTGCGACATCTACACCGTCGTCTACGACGACGCCGCCGGCACCGTGAGCGACCTCCAGCGTCTCACGTCCTCGTCGGCCGCCGAGTGGTTCCCCTCGCTCTCCCCTGATGGGTGCTTTGTCGCCTACAACCTCGATGCCGGGCGGCGCAGCACCGCCACCGCGATGCACATCGCCTCCGGCGAGACCGTCTCCCTCGGCGCCGACACGCGCTTCCCCGACTGGTCCCCCGAAGGTGATGCGCTCGCCTGGGCATCCAGTGGCGCCACCCCGCAGAACATCTCCATCGCGGACGTCATGGCTGCCTGCGACTCTGCCAGCATCGCGCTCGGAGACACCGTCCAGGTGACCAGCCAGGCCGAGCCTGAGTCCCGCGCCGGCGACCCCGACTTCTTCCCCGGCGGCGAGGCCCTGGCGTTCCACATCGATGGCGGGAAGCTCGTGCCCTCCCAGGCGGCGGTCATCGCCACGGACGGGACCGGCCTGACCGAGCTCACACCCGTTGATGGCTCGGGTCACCTTTCCGTGCGCCCGGATGGCGAGGCCGTCATCGCGGGCAGCTCGCAGCTCCCGGTCCTTACCCTCATCGAGCGCGACGGCGATGGCTGGGGCGGACCCACACACGCCTTCACCGCCGGCCGACCGGCAAGCTACGCCGCGTTCGACGGCCGCTATGGCGCCTGCAACGGCGTGAGCCCGTCGTACCCCTCGTGGCTCGACAACGACCGGGTGATGTTCGGCCTGCAATGCAATGAGTCCGGACGCGTCACCTTCGCCCATCTCTTCATCGCCGGCATCGAAGGCGCGGCGAGCGGCCAACTGGTCGACCTGGGCGCGCTCGTCGAGGAACTCGCGGGCGTCGACGGCAAGTCGTTCATCACCGCCTCGGCCATCCCGCTCGAGGCCGCCCCGGCTGCCCCTGCGACCGCCCCGGCCCCCACGCCGTCCCCGGAGGACGTCTCCGGGACGGTCTACCTCACGCTCGTGAGTCACAACGAAGAGCCGAACACCCGGCAGCCCAACTTCCTCGCGAACCCCGAATTCTACCTGGCGAACCGCGACATCCTGGTCGAAATCGTCAACCTCCTCGACGAGTACGGCGCCGCCTACAACTTCCAGAGCGACTGGAACTTCCTCCAGGCCATCTCGCGCTACGACACGGGCGCCGTGACCGCGAACACCGAAGACATGAACGTCCTGCGCTGGATGAGCGAAGTGATGGGCGTGGAGATCGACCCCCACTCCCACGAGACTATCTACAACTACGCCGATGTCGCCTACCTCCACGAACAGCTCGGCGTCGAACCGACGGACGTGGTCGGCGGCTTCCTCTACTACCCCTACGAACAGCAGGAGTGGGAGCAGTTCTTCTCGGTCCTCCAGGGGCGCGAGTACCCGGACTACACCTGGGACGCCAATATCCTCTGGGGCGCCGCCACACCCGGGCACCGCGGCGAAGACGAGCACGTCTCCGGCATCTGGCGGCCCACCGATGCCACCAACTTCTTCGTCGACAACCCGGAGAGCGACCTTGTCTACGTCGGCACCTGCGGCAGCGACCTGGCCGGCTTCGAAGGGCTGGTGGCTGACCTCGAATCGGGCGCCGCACCCGCGAACGGCTTCTACACCGCGTCGATCATGATCCCGCCCCAGGGCCAGTGGGACGAGGACACCGTGGCCGAAGTCCAGGCGATCCTCGACGCCCTCGATGACGAGTTCGCCACCGGCCGCGTCCAGTGGGCGAACCTCACCGATGTCGTCGACCTCTGGGAGACCGGCTACGGCAGCGAAGCCTCGCAGTACACCTGCGTCGCGGACTGACCATCCGGTTTCGGGGCCGCGCCCGTCGTCAGCGCGGCCCCGCCGCCCGGTTGGCCCCCAGCCCGGCGAGCACCTCCTCCGTGTGCTCGCCGAGCCGGGGCGCCGGGTAGCGGAAGCCGCCCGGCGTGCGCGAAAACTCCGCGTACGAGCGCACCCCGGCCACCGTCCCGAACCCGGCCAGCTCGTATTCCTCCCAGAATCCGTTGGCGTGCAGCCACGGGTCCGTTGTCGTTTCGTCGCGGGTGACCGCGGCCACCGCCGGGATGCCGTGGCGATGCAACGCACCGAGCACCGCCTCCCGCTCCATGCCCGCCA
>JADZEI010000043.1 GCA_020850615.1 Dehalococcoidia bacterium
AGGGGGGATTCGAGTCACTCCTCGTCGCTTCATCCGCGCCGGGCGCGTTAGCGTGGGGTGGCGTGCCCCCAGCACCATCGGCTCGCGCCAGCCCGCGCCCCCGCGCGCACCCTCACCCCCCTGGCCCCCTCTCCCTGGGGGAGAGGGGGAATTCGAGTCACTCCTCCTCGCGTCATCCGAGCCGCGCGCGTCAGCGAGCGGAGGCGTGCCCCCAGCACTCTCGCCCCGCGCCAGCCCGCGACCCCGGTCGCACCCTCACCTCCTGGCCCCTCTCCCTGGGGGAGAGGGGAGACCCACGTCACTCCTCGTGCGGGTGCAACTCCGCGACCAGGTCCGTGATGTCGTCGTAGAGCTGCGCCTTGCGGACGACGCGGTCCGCCGCGGGCGAGGGGCGCTCGCGCAGAGTGAGCTCGGCGACGAGCGTGCCGGGCACTTCGAGGCGCAGCTCGTGGGCCACCTCTTCGAACGGCATCCCCGGCCACGGGGATGCGACGAGCGCGAGCACCGGCTCGGCCTCGCGCGCGATCGCCAGGGCCTCGCCCGCCGACGCCGCGACAAGCACTTCGCAGTGCGGGCTCAGCACACGGAACGCCAGCTCCACCATGCCCACGTGGGACCGCTCAGGTTCGATCAACAGGACCCGGCACACAACCGCCCTCCAGCCACCAATGCCAGCGGCCAGCCTGCCACAGCGCCCGCGAAGGGCGGCACCGCGCGGCGCCCCCCGGGGATAACAAACCCGCTGCGCCCGCGTTGCGAACATATGGAGCCGCGGTGCGCCTTTACGTGGCCAGCGCACCCGCGGTCAGTGGTCGAAGTGCGGCAGCACCTTCTCGCCCATGAGCTTGAGCGACTTCACGATCTTCTCGTGCGAAAGGCTCGGCCCGCCCTGGACGAAGCACATCAACTGGTCCAGCCCCGTCGCCTCGTACTCCTTCATCTGCGCCACCACCTGCTCGGGCGTGCCGATGATGTACTGGTTCTCCTTCTTGAACACCTCGTGGAAGAGCTCCATGTCGATCGGCTCGCCCATGGCGATGCGCGCGAGCAGCCCCGCCGGCGTGTGGTCGTCCGCAAGCACGTGCTGGGCCGCCGCCAGCGCGCCCACGCTCTGGGGCCGCGTCTGCCCGCGGTAATACGAGAAGATCTTCTCGAGGTACCAGGCCGCCGCCTCGGGCGCGCCGTCCTCGATCGCCTCCCGCTCGGATTCGGCGCAGTAGACGTAGGTGAACGCCGCCGTGCGGTTGTTCACCGCCTTGCCCACCGGCTCCGCGTCCTTGATCGCGTCGCGGTAGAGCCGCACCCGGTCGGCGAGCTGCTCCAGCGGCTGCACCAGCGTCAGGCCGAGCATCCCCACGCCCGCGTGCCCCGCCCATTCGACCGACTCCGGGTTCGTCGCCGCCACCCAAAGTGGCGGGTGCGGCTGCTGCAGCACGCGCGGCACGATCGTGACCGGCGGCACCGTGATGTACTCGCTTTCGTACGAAAACACCGGCTCGGTCCAGATCCGCGGCAGCAGCCGGAGCGACTCTTCGAACATCGGCCGCGTGTCCTCTTCGCGCGCGTCCATCACGTGCCACTCGCGCGGCGTGGAGCGCGCGAGGCCCATCTCCAGGCGGCCGTGGCTCAGGTTGTCCAGCGTCGCCGCCCGTTCCGCCAGCCGGATGGGGTTGTTCGTCTTGTAGGGCGTCAGCGCCGCCGCGTGGCCCACCCGCAGCCGCTTCGTCCGCATCGCGACCGCGGTGAGGAACTGCTCGGGCGCCGACATGTGCGAAAACGGCGTCGCCCCGTGGTGTTCGACCGACCAGAAGCAGTTGAACCCGGCCGCATCCGCCACCGCGGCCTGTTCGAGCACCTCGTCGTACAGCCGGCAGTCCGCACCCGGCTCATCGGACCCCTGGCAGAACTCGTAGAAGACATCGAGCTTCAACCCGCACCCCCGCTGGTGGCGCCTCCAGGCGCCCGCAGCCCGGACGATACGCGGCCCGGGCGGATCCCGCACGGCCGTCCGTTCGCGAATCCGAGCCGCGCGAATCCGAGCCGCGCGCGTGAGCGAGCGGAGGCGTGCCCCCAGCACCACGGCCTCGCGCCAGCGCGTGCGGCCCCACCGCGCATCGCATCGCCCAAGAGACTTGTCCGAGCCGCGCGAATCCGAGCCGCGCGCGTGAGCGAGCGGAGGCGTGCCCCAGCACCGCGGCCTCGCGCCAGCGCGTGCGGCCCCCACCGCGCATCGCATCGCCCAAGAGACTTGTCCGAGCCGCGCCAATCCGAGCCGCGCGCGTGAGCGAGCGGAGGCGCGCCCCCAGCACCACGGCCTCGCGCCAGCGCGTGCGGCCCCACCGCGCATCGCACACGATCCCGCCAGCTCCCCTGTGCCCCCCGCGGCGGTTTCCATCGCGCCCGAGTGTGGTTTCCCCACTTGCGCGAATTAGGCGCCACTAATACAGTGCGCGTGTCCATCCAATCTGCCGGAGACGCGCCGTTGCCCCGGCGCTCGCGGCAGGTTCGACACGCCGGCCCGATCGCGGTGCTGGCCCCCGGTACCTCGGGGACCATCACTTCGATCGACCGGCACGGGCAGCCAGGGGCCTCGCCGGTGGCATCCTCGCCGGCGAGGCCGACAGCCCGCTCGCCCCGGCCCGGGGCGCCCGCGCCGCTCCTCGTGAACCAGCCCACCCGCGCGCCCGCATCCACCCCAACAGCCGACCGCTGATAGCCGACACGCATGACCGGCGACAGCCGTTCGCCCCTCCTTATCGGGCCGTTCGGTCATAGCCGCGGCCCATCGTTCCATCGAAAGTGACCACATGTCTCGCGCCCCGCGCGCGAGCTGGCGAACGGGACAGGTGGCAGCATGCAGTTCACGGTCGAACCCGAGGTGGAAGCCTTCCGCGACGAGGTGCGCGCGTTTCTCCACGCCGAGTGGGACCCCTCCCACGGGCACGACCCGGGCCACGACCCGGACCAGGTGAAGGCCTTCGAGCGCCGCCTCGCGCAGCGCGGCTGGCTCACGCTCGCCTGGCCCACCGAGTTTGGCGGCGCCGGCGCGGGCCACCTGCGCCAGGTCGTCTTCAACGAAGAGATGGCCTATGCCGCCGCCCCGACCGGCAACCACGGCCTCTCCTGGGTCGGCCCCACGCTCATGCTCCACGGCACGGAGGAGCAGAAGGCCCGCTACCTCCCGCCGATCGCCCGCGCCGACGAGTACTGGTGCACGCTCTATAGCGAGCCCAACGCCGGCAGCGACCTCGCTTCGCTCCAGCTCCGCGCCCGGCTTGATGGCGACGATTTCGTGATCGACGGGCAGAAGATCTGGAGCGGCCGCGCGCATTACGCCGACTTCGGCTGGCTTGCCGCCCGCACCGACCCGAACGCGCCGAAGCACCAGGGCATCACCCTGATGATGGTCGACATGAAGTCGCCGGGTATCACGATCCGGCCGCTCATCGACATGGCCGGCCGCCACCACTTCAACGAGATCTTCTTCGAAGGCGTCCGTGTGCCGCGGCGCAATGCCGTCGGCGAGGTCAACCGCGGCTGGTACCACATCGCCGTCGCGCTCGACTTCGAACGCAGCGGCATCATGCTCTTCGCGAACGCCCGGCGCATCGTCGAGCGCACCGCCCACCGCCTGGGGCGGAGCTGCGGGGGCGGCGAGCAGCGCCAGCGGCTCCGCCACGAGCTCGCCGACCGCGCGATCGAGATCGCCGTCGGGCGGAACCTGGCCTATCGGGTCGCGTTCCTGCAGGCGGCGAAACAGCCCTCGAACAAGGAATCGAGCGCCACGCGTGTCTTTGGGACCGAGCTGATGCAGCGCACCACGCACACCGCGCTCCGCGCCGCCGGCATGGAGGCGCAGCTCTTCCCGGGCGCCAGCTGCCGCGTCGAAGACCTCGCCGGGCCCTACCTGGTCGGCATGAGCGACACCATCGCCGGGGGCACGAGCGAGATCCAGCGCGGGATCATCGCCACGCGCGGGCTGGGCCTGCCCCGCGGCTGACGTCGGGCTACCTGCGGTCCTTCACCGCCGCGACCAGCTCCTTCTTGGTCATGGAGGAGCGTCCCTTTACGTCCAGGTCCTTCGCGAGGTTGTAGACCTCGTCGCGGGTGCGTTCCTCGATGGGACGGTTCGGGTTGCCGGTGCCCTGGGTGCGCCGGTTGGGCGTGCGCCCTTCCTCGCGGCGCTGCTTGTTCACCGTCCGCGCCGCGATCTCCTCGGCCTTGTCCTCCGATGAGCCGCGCTCGCGCTGGCTGTCCTTGATGTGCTCGTACTTCCGTTCGTCCTTCGCCGACCACGCGCGTGGCATCGCGCACCTCCGTTCGAGTGTGCGATCGAGCGTCGCGCGTGCCCGGTTGCGGGAGCCTCAGGCCGGGCCGCGCGTGTGTGTCGAAGTCGACGCGCCCGCGGTCGCCGGTACGCTCCCGGTGACCGAATGCGCGGGCGCGGGCGGGCGCATGAGCAGGATAAACCCGGCCGCGAGCACGTTCATCCCGCCCGCCATCGCGATCCCGACCGCGTAGGTGCCCGACTGGTCGTAGAGCACGCCGGCGAGCAGTGGCCCGAGCAGCGAACCGACGCCGCCCGGCGCGGTGATCAGCCCGATGACCGCGCCGAGGTTCCGCCCGTTGAAATAGTCCGCCGCGAGTGCCGGGTTGAGCGGCACGGCGGCGCCGTAGAACGCCCCGAACGCCAGCGCGAACGCCACCAGCGACCAGAGCTCCGTCGCGAGCGTCCAGGCGAAGAGCGACAGCGCGATCAGGATGAGCGAGCCCATCATCGCGGTCCGCCGCCCCACGCGGTCGGCCGCCCGCCCGGTGACCACGCGGCCGAGGATGCTGCCGACACCGATGCAGCCGATGAGCACCGAGCCCGTGCTCCGGGCGATGCCGTGGTCTTCCGCATAGGGCACCAGGTGCACGAACGGCACCATGAACCCGAACGACATGGCCAGGCTCGCCCAGCAGAGCAGCTGGAAGTCCCGCGCGCGGAGGATCGACCGCAGCGGCAGGCCGGCCGGGGCCGCCGTCACCGTCCCCGCGGGCATCCGATCGCCGTCGGGGTGGAGGCCGCGCGCCGCGGGCGACCGTTCGAGCAGCAGGCCCGCCGGCAGCCCGACCGCGAGCACCACCGCCGCCAGCAGGAGGTACGAATCGCGCCACCCGAACTGGTCGATGAGCGCGGCCGCGAGGATGGGGAACGAAAGCGTGCCCGCACCGATGCCCGTGACCGCGAGCCCGCTCGCCGTGCCCCGCTTGCGCACGAACCAGCGCTGCACCGTGCCGATCGCGGGCACGTAGATGCAGCCGATGCCGAGCCCGACGACGAACCCGTAGGTCACGTACACGTGCCAGAGCTCCTGCGCCTGGCTCGTCGCCGCCAGCCCGAGCGCGACCAGCCCCACGCCGGCGATGACGATCCGGCGCGGCGCGATCCGGTCCGCCAGCAGCCCCGCGCCCACGCCGACGAAGCAGTACACCAGCGTCGTGATCGAGAAGACGAGCGAGACGGCCCCGCGCGAGGCGTCGAACTCCTCTTTAAGGGAGGTGAAGAACGCGGAGAACGAGTAGGAGATGCCGAACCCGGCGAACATCGCCAGGAAGACCGCACCAACGATCACCCAGCCGTGGAAGAGCCGTGCCTCCCGCTGCTCCGCTGCCGCCACCTGTCCCGCCACGCGCGCCTCCCGGGCGCCATCCTACGCTGGTGCGCGCGCGGGACAAACGGCCGTCCGTTCGTCTCTGGCCGGCGGGCCATGCAAAAGGCGCGCCGGGGATCCCGGCGCGCCTCGCGTGGTGATGGATGTCGCCCGTGCGGGCTACGCCTTGCGGCTCGCCCAGCTCGGGTCCTTCTGGTCGAACCACCAGTCCTGCCCGTAGTTCTGGACGGTGACCTGGTGGGTGATTTCGCCGGCCTTGTAGTAGTTCCAGTACAGGTTCTGGGCGATGGTGACGAAGAGGCCCTGGATGCCGCCGCCGTCGTACTTCAGCAGGTGCTTCTGCGCCTCGTGGTTGAGCGCGATCCGCTTCTGCGTATCGAACTCGTTCTCCATCGCGTCGACCATGCCGTCGATCTCGGGCATGTTCACCGACCACTGGGCCCACTGCGACGACTTCGAGTTGAACGCGTTGGTGATGGTCAGCGTGGTGTCCGGGTCCGACGGCGGGTTGCCCCAGCCGAACCAGGTATTCGCCTTCCCGTTGCCGTACTGCTGGCCGACGATCTTCGCCGTGATGGTCGCGTACGGCTCGATCTTCGGGGTGAAGGTGGTGCCAAGCACGTCGGTGAGCTTCTTGGTGACGACCGAGGCGAAGCCCGAGTACGACCCTTCGAAGATGTCCGGGATGTCGATGACGACTTCGCCGAGCTTGTCGCCGCCGCCCGCGAGCCAGCGCGCCCTCGCATCGGTTTCGTCCTTCGTCCGGTCGGCGATGTAGCCGGCGTAGTTGACGAGGTCCTTTTCCGGGAGCGCGTAGGGCGCCCACGCCGGCGGGATGTAGGCCGTCATCGCGCCGTTGCCCTGGGCGAACTGCTGGACGAGGCTGCGCCGGTCGAGCGCTTGCTGGATGGCGCCGGGGAGCCGCTGGTCGTTCCACGGGGCCGCGCCGCCGAACCAGGTCATCAGGATCGGGTTCGGGAAGAAGACGTTCTGCGAGTAGATCTTCCCCTTCATGCTGCTCATCAGCTCGTCGTAGATCGCCTGCTGGCGCGGGTCGAACGCGTCGATCTGGCCCTGCTGGAACGCCGCCTTCTGCGCGTTGATGTCCGTGAACAGCGGCACGAAGTCGATGCCGTCCCAGTTCGACTGCCGCGGCGCCTTGTCGAACCGGCGGAACTGCAAGTCACCGTCCGGCGTGAACTTCGTGAGCACGAAGTCGCCGGTGCCGATGATCTGGTCGGCGTTGTACTTCGCGTAATCCGCCTCGAACTTGTCGACCGCTTCCGGCGCCTGGACCTTCGTCCACGTCCCGGCGAGCGTGTTCAGGAAGAACGGCGACGGCTTCGTGAGCGTAACGCGCAGCGTCGTGTTGTCGACCGCTTCCACCTTGTCGACGATCTCCGGAACGACGGCTGGCGGTAGAAGTTCGCATCGACGCTGCCGTCCTTGAGCTTGCCGGCCTTGTTGCGCTCGATGTGGAACTTCAGGTCGGCGGCGGTCGCGGCACGGCCGTTCACCGGGGCCTTGTTATGCCAGGTCGTCCCCGGGCGGACCTTGAAGACGTAGACGTTCTTGTCCGGCTGCTGCCAGGACTCGGTGAAGTAGCCCTCGAGCTTCGAGTCCTTGTAGCTCTTCCAGCCGACCATGCTCTGGTAGGCGAGGCCGAGGAGCGTGCCCATCGGGCCGAACCGGGTGCGGTCCGCGTCGAAGGTGTCGTAGGTGGCGTTCGCGCTGGTGAAGCGCGCGATGCCGCCCTTCTGCTTGGCTACGGCCGTCGTCGCCGAGGCGGTTGCCGTGCCGCTGGCCGTGCCCGTCGCCGCCGCGGTGCCGGTGCTCGTGCCGGTCGCTGTTGCCGTGGTGTCGTCGTCGTCGTCATCGCCGCAGCCGACGAGGCCGAGGGCGGCAGCCCCAAGCCCGGAAGCAGCTGCGCCCCCGACGAACCGGCGCCGCGTGAACCGCCCGCTGGTAGCCCGGCGAAGCCAGTAGTTGTCTTCGTTCGCCATTGGTGTGTTTCCCTCCCTGTAATTCCGAGCGGCGGTCGAGGTCGAACGTCTCCCCCGGCCCCTTTCGCGGAATGCGCGAAGTATACGGACGTGCTTATGGCTGTCAATCAGAGCGATTTAGTACGTCGATAGCTCCCTCCCTGTCCTTTGCCGATGCCTCATCCTGCGCCTATGGGAGGCGCCACCACCACCAGTCCGCCCGTTGGGAGCGGGGCCTCGAGGGGTGCCGGGCGGGCAGTGCGCCCGCCCCCACTATCAGAACCCGGCCCGCCCGCTCCGGCCGCGCATGCGCGGGTCCAGCACGTCCCGCAGGGCATCGCCCAGCAGGTTGAACCCGAGCACCGTGAGCGTGATCGCGAGACCGACATAGAGCGCCATCTGCGGCCGCGCCGTGCCCAGCTGCCGGCCTTCGTTCACCATCTGGCCCCACGAAATCGCAGCCGGGTCGCCGAGACCGATGAACGCCAGGCCCGCTTCGGCGAGGATGTAGGCGCCGATCGAGATCGTGAAGATGACGATCAGCGGCGCCACGATGTTTGGCAGGATGTGCCGCAGCATGATCCGCAGGTTGCTCGCACCCACCGTCTCCGCGGCGAGCACGTACACCTCTTCCCGCGTCGAAAGCACCGCGCTCCGGGCGAGGCGCGTCACGCTCGCCACGCCCAGTATCCCCAGGGCGAACGTGATCCAGTACTTGTTCGGGTCCGGCACCACCTGCGAGAACACGAGCAGGAAGATCAGGGATGGGAAGGCGAAGAGCGCATCCGTGACGCGCTGCATGCAGAAGTCGACCCAGCCGCCGAAGTAGGCGCTGACCACACCGAAGATGGTGCCCAGGAAGACCGCGATCACCGCACCGCCGATGCCGACGAGGAGCGCCAGCCGTGAGCCGTGGATGATGCGCGAATAGAGGTCACGCCCGCGCCCGTCGGTGCCGAGCCAGTGGTCGCTCGAGGAACCCGCGTTCGTGACGACGTTGCCGCCGCCGGAGCCCTCCTGGAAGCGCGAGGCCGGGTATCGCAGCCGGAGCGTCGCGTCTGACTGCGCCTGTGCGAGCAGCTCCGGCGAGAAGCACTCCACCGAGCGGTCTTCCACCTGCTCCGGCGTGCAGTTCTTCGCCGGTTCCCGCACGATCGCGTCCGGGTCGACGCGGTCGATGACGTTGGCGAGGACCGCCATCATCAGCAGCACCACGATCAGCACGAGCCCGAAGGCGCCGAGCGGCTTCGTCCGCATGAACCTGCTGAGGCTGCTGAGTGCCCGCAGTGGAAACGGCCGGTCCCGCATGCTCAGGGGGATGCCACTCCCCAGGACACCTGCACTCTGTTCCTGTGCCATGTTCGTGAGCTCCTACGACAGCCGGATGCGGGGGTCGATGACGCCGTAGAGCACATCGATCGCCAGGTTCAAAAAGACGATGAACGTCGCGATGATGACCACGAACGACTGCACCACCGGCACATCGCGCCGGTAGATCGCGTTCAGGATCCGGTAGCCGACGCCCGGGATGTTGAACAGGTACTCGAACACGACGTTGCCACTGAGGAGCGTCGCCATCGTCAGGCCGATGATCGTGAGGACCGGGATGAGGGCGTTCTTGAGGGCGTGGCGGATGATGATCACCCGCTCGCTTGCGCCCTTCGCCCATGCCGTCCGGATATAGTCCTGGCGGAGCACTTCCAGCATCTGGGAGCGCAACAGGCGCATCACGCCCGCTCCGGATGCGAGCCCGCCGGCTACCGCCGGGATGACGAACAGCCGCAGGCTGTCGCCCGGGTTCTCCCAGAGCAGCGGGTGCTCCGTGAGCGGCACTTCCCAGCCGATCGTGAGCGGGCCGATGTCGATGCCGTTCACGACCCAGAGCAGGAGCATCGTCGCCACCCAGAAGTTCGGCGCGGCAACGAACAGGATCGCTAAAAAGCGCAATCCATAGTCTATGTATGAGTCCTGTCTGATCGCGGAAATAATGCCGATTGGTATGCTCGTGAGAAGGCTCACCAGGAACGCCATCAGCGACAGCTGCAACGTGTAGGGGATCCCCTTCCGGAAGTCGGAAAGCGCGCTCTCGCCCGTCTGGTACGAGGTGCCGAAGTCGCCGCGGAGGAGGCTCCCGAGGTACTTCACGTAACGCACCGGGACCGGGTCATCGATGCCGAGCTGCTCCTTGATCTTCTGGATCTGCGCCTCGACCGCCTCCCGGCCGCCCTCGCCCTGGGGGTTGTTCGCCGCGATCTTCTGAGCCACGAAATCGCCCGGGAGGACGTTCGTCGCGAAGAAGACGAGCGTCGCCACCAGCAGAATTACCGGGATGAATTACCGGGATATTGATTAGAGTACGTCGAATAATGTAGCTTCCCATTGCCCCTCCCCCTCCGCGTTGGGAATCAATGCCATCTATACGCTCGATACGCGCTGGCTGATCTGTGGCGCGGAGTATACGAACAGCCTTCCCGGTGTCAAATCGCCATGGGCCATGGGAAAGGAATTGGGCGCGGGGTCAAGAGGCGCTTACGCGAGGTGCGGTTCGGACGCCGTGTCGAAGCCGTAGTGGATGTCCCGCACGGCCGAGGCGTAGTGCAGCGCCTCCTCCGGCTCGTAGCCAATGCTCACCAGCGTCTGCCGCATCAGCGCCAGGCCGCCTTCGTATTCGGGCACGACAATCTCGGCGACGCCCATCTCGCGGAGCACCGGCACTTCGAGCCGGTCGCGCGCGCGTACGACAATCGGTAATTCCGGGTGAAGGCGCCGGGCGTTCGCCACGGCCAGGAACGTCGTGTTCTCGTCGGGCAGGGCCACCGCCAGCAGGCGCGCGTGGTCCAGGCGGGTCTGCTCGATGACCTCCGGGAGGGCCGCATCGCCCCAGACCACGGTCTTGCCGGCCGCCACAAGCCTCCGCGCGCGTGGCAGGTCCGCCTCGACGATGATGTGCGGCACGCCGAGGTGGTCGAGCGCGTGCCCGGTCAGCTCGCCCACGCGCCCATACCCGAGGATGACCACGTGCCCTTCGCCGACCTCCACCTGCGGGAGCGGCGGACCCTGCCGCTCGAGTATCCGCCAGAGCGGCCCGGTGCCCTGGAGGAAGCGCTCGCCCGGCTGGAGCAGCCGCCAGGCGAGTGGGTTGAACGCGATCGAGATGATCGACGCGGCGAGGAGCACGTTGTACGCCCGCGCCGAGAGGATCTCCAGGTGCAGCGCCTCGTTCGCGACGAGGAACGAGAATTCGCCCATCTGCGCCAGTCCCGCCGCGACGGCGAGGGCCGTCCGCGCCGGGTAGGGGAAGAACGCGAACATCGCGATGATCACCACCGCCTTCACGCCGATCACCACCGCCACCACGAAGGCGAGGAAGGCCGGGTCTTCCAGCAGGTCCTGAGGGTCCAACAGCATGCCCACCGAGACGAAGAACAGCACCGCGAACGCTTCGCGCAGCGGGATGACGTCGGCCGCGGCCTGGTGGCCCATCTCCGTTTCGCTCACGACCACGCCCGCGATGAACGCCCCGAGCGCCACCGAGACCCCGAGCCACGTCGCGCTCGTCGCAATCCCGAGGGCGATGGCGACGACGGCCACGATGAAGAGCTCCCGCGAGCCCAGCAGGGCGACGCGCCGGAGCAACCAGGGGATGACCCGCGGCCCGGCCACCAGCATGATCGCGAGGAAGATCGCGGCTTTGGCCACCGCTTCGGCCATCTCGAGGAGCGCGTTGCCGTTCTCCTGCGCGCTCAACGAGGGCAACAGGGCCAGGAAGAGGACCGTCGCCAGGTCTTCGACAATCGACCAGCCGATCGCCATGCGGCCGGCCACGCCTTCGATGAGGCCGCGCTCCTGGAGCCCGCGGGTGAGCACGACCGAGCTCGCGATCGACAATGCCAGCCCGAGCACGAGCCCCTCCCGCCAGCCGAGGTCGAACAGCACGCCGCCCGCCATCGTCACCGCCGCCGTCCCCGAGATGAGCACGACGGAACCGGGGATGGCGACGCCCTTCACGGACAGGAGGTCGCTGAGGTTGAAGTGCAACCCCACGCCGAACATCAGGAAGATGACGCCGATCTCGGCGAGCTCGCGGATGGTCTCGGCGTCGGCGTCGTAGCCGGGCGTGAACGGGCTGATGACCACGCCGGCCACCAGGTAGCCAACAATCGTGGGGATGCCCAGCAAGCGGGCCACAAAACCCCCGGCGAACGCCAGTCCCAGGGCGATCGCAATGCTGTTCAGGAACTCGAGTTCTTCCACGCACCGGAAAGGATACGTGAACGCGGCCCACTGGGCCGGGCCGGGCGGCCGCTCCGCTTAGCCGGCGCCGCCCGGTATCGCCGCCAGCCGCATTGCCACCATTTCCGGCGTGTTCTTCAGCCGTGAGAACTCGTAGTTCACGCGGCACATCTCCGCCGTCACCTCGTCGCGTTCCCGCTGGTATGCCGCCAGCGCCGCCTCCAGGGGCTCGCCGCCGGACCAGCTCCGGTCCAGCGCCGCCGTCAGCATGTCGGCGTCCCGGAAAGCATCGTTCATGCCCTGCCCGAGGATCGGGTCCTTCAGATAGCCCGCGTCCCCGGCGAGCGCCCACCCCGGGCCGTATGGCCTCCGGTAGTACCAGGTCGGCGAGCGCATCCCGTACCAGGGTTCCACGCGCCGCGCTGCCGCGTAGCGTTCGCCGATCGCCGGCTGCACGGCGAAGGCGCCCGCCACCGTCCCGTCGATGCCGGCCCGGCGCGCTTCGAACTGCTCGATCGGGAACACCGCCGCGAGACAGGTCAGGCCGTCATTCGTCGGGAAGGCGAGCACCGCCTGCCCATCGTCGTACCAGACCTCCGTGCCATCGTCGTCGAAGCCCTCGAAGTACGAGTACCAGCCGCAGGTGAGCCCGGGGAGGGTGCCGTACTCCTCGGCGCCCACCGCTTTCGCGACCATCGAATGACGGCCGTCGGCGCCGACAACGATGCGGGCCTCCTCCCGCACCGCGCCCCCGCCTTCGCCGTGCCCTTCGATGCCGCTGACCGCGCCCGAGGCGTCGCGCAGCAGGCCCGTGACCGTGAACCCCTCGCGCACCTCCGCCCCGGCGTCGCGCGCAGCGTCGACGAGGACCGTATCGATCACCGTGCGGCGCGGGTTCAGGGAGAAGACGCCGTCCGGCAGCTCGACCTTGTGCGCCTGGCCACCGCTCGCCATCCGCACGGTCCGCACCGGGCGGCAACCCGCCGCCATGAGCTTCGGGATCACGCCCCACGTGACCAGCCGCATCATCGAATCGCCGGTGAGGCAGTGCGTGGAGAGCGTGTCGCTCGGGAAGTGGGCCCGGTCCACCGCGAGCACGCGGTATCCCTTGCGGGCCAGGTTCATCGCAAGCGGGGCCCCGCCACAGCGCGCCCCAACGATGATCGCGTCATACATACCGGCTGCTCCTCTCCGCCCGATGCAAAATTTCGCGAAAGGATATGCACGACAACCGGCCGCGGATCAAGGCCCTTCTGTGACCTGCGTCTCGTAAGCGCGCCGCAGCCGCGCGCCGCAGGCGTAGCCGCTGAGCATTGCTCCGCGGGACTGGCTTACCCTGCCACACCGATAGACCACCAGCGCCCGGGGCTGCGAGGGCGGGAGCATCGCGACCGCCCGGCTCGTGTGCGATACGTGTCGCACCACCGATGGGCAGCTGCACGCTGTCGCGGGCGTGCATCGCCGGGGTGGGGCCGTGCCTATCGGTGGGGCATCCGTTGGGCTTAGACGCGCCGCCGAGGCAGGGCTCGGCGGACTACCGCTGCGCGGCCGGGCGCCGCTAAATCGCCACCGCGCCCTGCTGCGCGGCGTACGACGCCACTGCTCGGATCATCTGGCCGGTCACCTGGAGCGTCGCGAAGTCCTGCGTCGCGCGGTAGATCTTCTTCGTCGCCGTGTCGCGGTAGTGGTGGTACTCCGCCATCGCCGCTTCGAACGGCCGGGCGCCCGTGAAGGCGGCGTCGATCGCGTCCGCGAGCATGTCGGCGTCGCGGAAGGCGTCGTTCAGGCCCTGCCCGAGCACCGGGTCTTTCAGGTAGCCCGCATCGCCGGCGAGCGCCCACCCCGGCCCGTGCGGCACGCGGTAGTACGAGCCCGGCCATACGCCGCCGGTCCATTCGGTCGCCGGCTTGCCGCAGCGAAGCCGCATCGCCAGCCCCGGAACGGCGTCGAGCGCCTCCGCCATCGCCTCGAGCGGGCGGTCCTTCACGCGGTCCCATTCGCCCGCCGGGAAGATCGTGCTCACCGAGACCTGGCCCTCGTTCGTCGGGTAGACGATCGTGGCGCAGCCGTTGCTGAAGTACGCCTCGACACCGTCGTGGGCGACGCCGCTCCAGACCGCGTTCAGCCAGCAGGTGCTCCCCGGGAGCTCGTCGTACTTCTCCGCCCCGGCTTCGGCCGCCACCAGCGAGCTCGCGCCATCCGCGCCGACCACGACCCGGGCGCGCGCTTCGAAGTCGCCGCCGGGGCCGGTCGCGCGGACGCCGACGACGGTCCCCGCGCTGTCGCGGAGGAGGCCGGTCACCTCGGTCTGCTCGCGGACCTCGGCCCCGGCCTCGCGCGCCGCGGTGACGAGCAGCTTATCGAGCACGTCGCGCCGCGGGTTCACGATCGGCAGTTCACCTGCGACGGGCAGTTCGGCCGTCGTGTCGCCGCTCGAAAGGAGGATGCGCCAGACTGGCGTCGCGTTCGTGGCGAGCAGCCGGTCGAGGAGCCCCCACCCCTGGAGGCGCTGGATCGCATGGCCCTGCATCGTCTCGGCGGGCCGGTGCTCTTCGCCGAACGTCCCCCTGTCCAGCGCGAGCACCGAGTGGCCCTTCCGGGCGAGGTTCATGGCAAGCGGCGCCCCGGCGGCCCGGGCTCCGACAATGATGACGTCATAATCCATGTGCGGTTCGTTTCCCCCTCGCGTGGTTGTCCCAGCAACGAAAGGGTACGGAGCCACCCCCGGCCGAACTGTGACCCGGTTCGCAGTTCGTACGCGACTGCGATTCAACCTTCCCGCAGTGAGATATAGACGGGATTCGTGGTGGAAACCCTCCCGGGGTTCCCAGTTCCCAGTTCCCGGAGGCGATTCGGCCTGTGGTTGTGGTTGCCCCGATATGGCGGACACGTTTCTTCCGCGAATTCACGCGGCCGGTAGGGATGCGACGGCGCCGGCCGCGAATACCGCTGCCCCCGCCTCTGGGAACTGGGAGCTGGGAACTCGCCCGTCACTCCCCCGCGAGCAACTCCCTCCCCATCTCCACCCAGCGCGCGTCGCCGTACCGCTCCTGCTGGTAGAGCCACCACTCGGCGCCCCAGAGGTATACGCGGGTGGCGCCGGTGCGCCGGGCGTAGGTCACGACACCGTCGAAGTCGCCCGGGCCCAGGTTCGGCGAGGGCGATTGTGGCGAGATGAGGTGCATGTCGCGGTCGGCCCAGGGTTCGGCCTGGAGCTCGGTGATCCAGTAGGTGCGCCCGGCCTCCCGCGCCTCGCGGGCGTGCGCGGCGTAGTTCGGATGCACCGGCGCCAGCTCCGGGATCGGCACCACCAGGTCCCACCCCAGGATGGTGTGGTTTCGCCGCGGGTAGAACGAGATCGCGAGCCCGTCGGCGTGCGCGAGGATCCAGTCGCGCTGCTGTTCGTACCGGTCCCAGAGCGTGTGCTGCGCCTGGTTCACAATCACCGGCCGCCCGCGCGCGTCCGCCTCGCGGAAGATGCGCACCTCCTCGGCCACGAAGTCCTCGCCGATGCGCCAGTGGTTCGCCCGCCCGGATGGCACGAATGGCTCGTTGTCCGCGCCCCAGGCGACGATCGCCGGCGACGGCGCGACGTGCCGCGCCACCGTGTCGACCATCCGCAGCGCCCGCACGCGCAGCAGCTCGTCTTCCGTGACGGTCGCGCCCTCGGGGAGCTCCGTGCCCTCGCGCGCCCACGCGGGGATGTAGTACTCGGGGTGGCGCTGCGCCTTGATCCCGATGGTCAGGAGCACGGCCGCGCCCTTCGCCTCCGCCGTCGCGAGCAGCGCATCGACCAGCGCGAAGTCGAATGCGGCCTCGCGCGGCTCCACCTGGTCCCACTCCACGGACAGGCGGACGTGGCGCGCGCCGGTCACGTCCAGCAGCCGCGCGAACGTATCGGCGCACCACTGCACCCGGCCCGGCCGGTCATCGGGCACGGGGCCGAGCCCGCGCGTCGGGTCTTCGAGCAGCAGGTACTCGGCGTAGTTGCAGCTATAGTTGATGCCCCATTCGGGGTTGGCGAGCGGCTCGCGGTTCACCCAGGCGAGCGCGTTGAACAGCCACGCCTGCCCCGCGAGGAGCAGCACCGCCCCCGCCGCGCCCGCGACCACCCCCGCGGCCAGCCGCCTGCGCGCCGGCGGGAGCGCGTCCTCGCCCGCGGCGGCGGTGGTGGGCAGCGGGGCCGGGGCAGCGCTCACCCTTCGAGCGTAGGCCCCGCCCCGCTACCGGCGAATCACTCCCCGACCGTCTGGAGCAGCTCCCGCTCGCCGCGGTCGACCAGCGGCAGCATCTTCGCGAACCACTCCTGGAACTCGGCCGTGCCGTACTCCTCCGCGGGCGCGCGCGATTCGAAGTCCGCGAAGCCGCGGATGTCCGCGTGCTCGACCTCGAGGATCACCCGGAACATCGGCCCGGTGACGTCGGTGAGGATGCGGCCGTTCACCTCTGCATTGATGCCGAGCGTCATGGCCTCTTTCAATACCTGGACCAGCGCGTCGCCCGCGCCGTACTTCGCCTGGAACGTGAGCCGTTCGATGATCATCACATGCCTCCTCCGCGCCCTGCCGGCGCGTACCCCACAGTGCGCGGAGCGGCGCGGACGTTACGCCGGGGGGGTGCTGAGGGCTGCGTGCTGAGGCAGTGGCTCGCAGCAGGGAGCGATTACACCGGGCCGCGGGTCTGGGGGCGCCGCCACCCCGGCAATCCGTAACCTCAGCACTCAGCACTCAGCACTTTCTCCTACCCCTCCACCCCATTCCGCCGGATCACCCCCGCATACCACTCCGCGCTCGCCTTCTTCACCCGCTCCTGGGTCGCGAAGTCCGTCCACACCATGCCGAAGCGCTTGCTGTATCCGAACGCCCATTCGAAGTTGTCCATCAGCGACCACTGGTAGTACGCACGCACGTCCGCGCCGTCCGCGATCGCGCCGTGCAGCCCGGCCAGGAACCCGCGCAGCAGGTCGATCCGGAGCTGGTCGTCCACCCGCCCCCCGGCCAGCTCGGTGTTGTCGCAGACGCCGTTCTCGGTGATATAGATCCGCGGCCGGCCGTACTCCTTCGTCACCCAGCGCACGAAATCGCCGAGCGCGTGGGGCGCGGCTTCGTAGCCCATGTCCAGCAGCGGCAGCGTCGGCGGCGCGTTGCGATACCCGACGCCGCGGTCGTCCGACGCCTCGATCCGCTGGCGCGAATAGAGGTTCACGCCGAGAAAGTCCGTCGGCGCCGCGATCACCTCGAGGTCGCCGGGGAGGATGGGCAGCGCCGCGTCGCGCGCCGCGTAGTAGGCGAGCACGCTCTCCGGGTAGCCGCGCCCATAGACCGGCCCGTGGTAGAGGCGCGTGTCGAAGTCGCGCGCCAGCTCGGTCGCGCGCAGCGTCTCTGGCGTGTCGTCCGCCGGCTCGTAGCTCGTGTTCGCGTTGGTGATGCCGATCTCGCCTTCGCGCCCGGATTCGCGGAACGCCTGGACCGCACGCCCGTGCGCCAGCAGCGCGTGGTGCACCGCCCGCGCGGTGACCGGCAGGCTGCGGATGCCCGGCGCCATAACGCCGCTGCGGTGGCCGAACTGGGTGAAGATCAGCGGCTCGTTGAGCGTGATCCAGCGGCTCACCCGGTCGCCATACCGTTCGAACAGGAGCCGCGCGTAGCCCGCGAACGCCTCCACGATCTCCCGGTTCGCCCACCCGCCGAGGTCCTGCAGCGCCTGCGGCAGGTCCCAGTGGTACAGCGTCAGCGCCGGTTCGATGCCGCGGTCCAGGAGCGCGTCGATCAGCCGGTCGTAGAACGCGAGGCCCTTCTCGTTGACGTGCCCGGTGCCAAACGGGATGACGCGCGACCAGGACACCGAGAACCGGTACGTCTGCAGCCCCAGCTCGGCCATCAGCGCGATGTCCTGCTCGTAGCGGTGGTAGTGGTCGCAGGCGATGTCGCCGTTTTCGCCGTGCATCACCCGGCCGGGCTGATGGCTGAACGTGTCCCAGATCGAGAGGCCGCGGTCGTCCTCGTTGTGCGCCCCCTCGATCTGATAGGACGCGGTCGCGGCGCCCCACTGGAACCCCTGCGGAAACTCGAGCATCGTCATCGCCTGGCCCACCCCCTCGTGCGGGCCGCATTGTCGATTGCCGGGCCGGGCTTGTCGATCGGCCCTCACCCCAGCCCTCTCCCGCTGCGGCGGGATACACGATGGCAAAGGGCCAGGATGGCGGATGAAAATGGCTGCCTCGGTGGTGGCTGAAGGGCGTTCCCTTTCTGGTGCTTTGAGCCCGTGCGGGAGACTGCCCTGGGTGCTCGACTGAAGGATGGAC
>JADZEI010000044.1 GCA_020850615.1 Dehalococcoidia bacterium
CCAGTACCAGTTCCCCACCGAGGGCAACGTCCGCGCCGACTGCGTGCTGAAGCTTCCCCCGCCCACCGGGCTCGTCGCCATCGACTCCAAGTTCCCGCTGGAGAACTACGAGCGCATGACGGCCGACCCCACGGACAAGGAGGCGCGCACGACCTTCAAGTACGACGTGCGCCGCCACGTCGACGCCATCGCCGGGAAGTACATCATTCCCGGCGTCACGAGCGACGGCGCGGTGATGTTCGTGCCGGCCGAATCCGTCTTCGCGGAGATCCACGCCCACCACCGCGATCTCGTGGAGCACGCCATGGCGCGGCGCGTGTGGATCGTCTCGCCCACGACGCTCATGGCGATCCTCAACACCGCGCGCGCGGTGCTGAAGGACGTGGAGACGCGCAAGCAGATCCACATCATCAAGGACGAGCTGGGCAAGCTCGGCAAGGACTTCGGCCGCTTCGACGAGCGCATGAGGAAGCTGGCCGACCACATCCGCCAGGCCCACGAGGACGCGGGCCAGGTGCAGATCTCCAGCCGCAAGATCAGCGAGCGCTTCGCGGCCATCGAGCGCGCGGAGCTGCCCGGCGGCGACGCGACGCCGGCGATCGGCCCGGAGGCGGCGGCCTCGGCCGAGCCCGGCCCCCCGCAGCTCAGCGTGGTGCCGAAGCAGGACTAGCCGGCGGCGGGAAGCGCACCCGCACCCGCAGCCCCGCGCCCCCGGCGCCGTCCCCCAGTTCGATCTCCGCGCCGTGCGCGCGCGCGATGTCGCGCACGATCGAAAGCCCGAGCCCGACGCCCGGCTGCTTGCTCGAGGCGAGGCGGTGGAAGGGGTCGAAGATGCGCTCGCGGTCGGCCGCGGCCACCCCCTCGCCGCTGTCCTCGACCTCGATGGCGGGCGCCTCATCCGGCGCCGAGAGCCGCACGGCGACGCGCCCGCCCTCGGGGGTGTAGCGGATGGCGTTGTCCACGAGGTTCTTCACCAGCTCGCGCATGAGCGTCGCGTCGCCGCGCAGGGGCACGGGGTGCTCGCCCTCGAAGGCGAGGTCGATCCCCTTGGTGACCGCCCCGGGGGCGAGCTCCAGGCAGGCCTCGCGCGCGACGGCGGCGAGGTCGAGGCCGGAGAAGACCGGGGTGGCGATGCCGTGCTGGGCGCGGGCGCGCGTGAGGAGCTGGTTGGCGAGGTGGACGGTGTCGCCCACGGCCGCGTCCATCGCGGCCAGCGTCTCGCGCAGGCGCGCCGGGTCCTCCTCGCGAAGCGCGAGCCCCGCCTGCGTGCGCAGCACCGCGAGCGGCGTGCGCAACTGGTGGGAGGCGTCGGCGATGAAACGCTCCTGGCGGTCGAGCGTGCCCTTGAGCCGGCCCATGTAGTCGTTCATGCCGGCCACGAGCGCCCCCACCTCCCGGGGCGCGCCGGCCGGGTCGATGGGGGAAAGGTCGCCCGCGGCGCGCGCGTCCAGCCCCTCCCGCAGCCGGCCGAGGGGCTTCAGCGCCACGCGCACGACCACCACGATCACCAGCGCCGCGAGCGCCACCAGCAGGAGCTGGCGCGCGAGCGTGTCGGCGAGCAGGCGCCGCGTGAGCGTGTCGCGCGAGTCGAGGGTCTCCGCCACCTGCACCAGCGCCATGCCGCGCGGGCGCTCGTCGTACACGGGCTGGTGCAGGGCCACCACGCGCACCGCCTCGCCGCGGAAGCTGTCGTCGTAGAAATGCGCGAGGGCGAAGTAGTCCTGCGACCTCGGCACGCCCGGCGGCGGCGCCGGCAGGTCGTCCCAGCCGGAGACGAAGTCGCCCTCCAGCCCGCCGACGCGATAGTAGACGTGGCCGCGCAGGTCGGACTCGAAGAAGTCGAGCGCGATGTAGGGCACTTCCACCGCGACGCGGCCGCCGCGGAACTCGACCCGGTCGGCGACGACACGGGCCACGGCGAGGAGCGAGCGGTCGTAGGCGGCGTTCACCGCCTCCAGCGCCGTCCGGTAGGCGCTCACGGAGTTCACCGCGACCAGCAGGATGAGGGCGGGAATGAGCCACCCCAGCAGGCGCGACTGGAGCCCCGCGGCCGGGCGGGCGATGGTCACGGCCTGGCCTCCTCGAGCAGGTAGCCCAGCCCGCGCAGCGTGACGATGCGCACGCGCGACCCGGCGAGCTTGCGCCGCAGGCGGTGCACGTAGACCTCGATCGCGTCCGGCCGCGAGTCGCTCTCCAGCGTGAACAGCCGTTCGTGCAGGTGGTCCTTGGCCACGGCCTTGCCGGCGCGCAGGACGAGGGTCTCGAGGACCGCGAACTCGCGGGGCGTGAGGGCGAGCCGCTCGCCGGCCAGCTCGAAGGCGCGGCCGGCGGGGTCGAGGACGAGGTCGCCGCAGGCGGGGCGGTTGTCGCCACCGGCCTGCGAGCGGCGCAGGAGCGCGCGCACGCGCGCCTCCAGCTCGTCGATCTCGAAGGGCTTGGCGAGGTAGTCGTCGGCACCGAGGTCGAGTCCGCGGACGCGGTCCGACACCTCCGCGCGCGCCGTGACGATGAGCACCGGCGTCCGGCTGCCGCGGGCGCGGAGCCGGCGCAGCACCTCCAGCCCGTCCAGGCGGGCGAGCGAAAGGTCCAGGATCACCAGGTCGTAGCGCTCGGTGGCGAGCCGGGCGTCGGCGTCGGCGCCGTTGAGCGAGCGCTCGACCGTGTAGCGGGCCTTCTCCAGGGCCCTTCCCACCCACCTCGAAAGCTCGAGGTGGTCCTCCACCAGCAGGATCCGCAAGGTTTCCCCTCCCCGGTGACCGAAAGCCACTTGAAAGCTTTCGCGCCTATCCTCCATTCTCGCACCAGAGGGGCGCCCGGCTTCCGCCGGGAAGCTCCCGAGAACATTCGACCGAACCTCCGGAGGAATCCCATGCGCAAGCCGCTGTCCGTCTTCGCCGTTTCCGCAGTCGCCACCGTCACGAGTCTCGCCGCCCTCGCGGCCATCGACAAGCCCGAGTGCATCGTGGGCGCCAAGCCCGGCGGCGGCTTCGACCTCACCTGCAAGCTCGCCCAGCAATCGTTCCAGGACCTGAAGCTCATCAAGGAGCCGATGCGCGCGACCTACATGCCGGGCGGCATCGGCGCCGTGGCCATGAACACCGTCGTCGCGCAGCGCGCCGCGGACCCGAACGTGATCGTCGCGTTCTCCGGGGGATCGCTGCTCAACCTCGCCCAGGGCAAGTTCGGCAAGTGGACGGAGGGCGACGTGCGCTGGGTCGCGGCCGTCGGCGCGGACTACGGTTCGATCTCGGTGGGCAAGAACGCCCCGTGGAAGAACCTCGCCGAGGTGGCCGCGGCCATCAAGGCGGATCCCGCGAAGGTGCCGCTCGGCGGCGGCGGGACCGTGGGCAGCCAGGACTGGACCAAGGCCGCCATGCTCGCCAAGAAGATCGGCGTCGATCCCAAGGCGATGCGCTGGGTGTCCTTCGAGGGCAACGGCGAGGCGACCACCGCGCTCATGGGCGGCCACATCCAGGTGATGTTCGGCGACGTCTCGGCCGACGAGCCGCAGGCCGTTGCCGGCAACATCCGCACGATCGCGGTCCTCGCCGAGAAGCGCCTCGAGGGCAAGATGTCGGGCGTGGCCACCGCCAAGGAGCAGGGCTACGACCTGCAGTGGCCCATCATCCGCGGCTTCTACACCGGCCCGAAGGTGGCCGACGCCGACTACAAGGCCTGGCAGGACATGTTCCGCAAGGCGATGGCGACCAAGGAATTCGCGGCCCTGCGCGAGCAGCGCGGCCTGCAGCCCTTCGACATCGTCGGCCCGGAACTGGACGCCTACGTGAAGAAGCAGGTCGGCGAATACCGCGCCATCGCCAACGAGTTCGGGCTGGTGAAGAAGTGACCCGTTGAGCCGAAGGTGAAAACGGGTCATCCCCGGGTCGCCGGGGATCCACGCCTGCGTCATCCCCGGGTCGCCGGGGATCCAGCCTGGATTCCCGCATCCGCGGGAATGACGCTGTTCCCCGAGGCATCGGACCGATGAGCGATCGTATCTTTTCCGTCGCCTGGCTCGCGTTCTGCGCGACCGTGGCCTGGCTCGCCTGGCAGATCGAGGCGCCGTTCAGCTACGAGCCCATCGGGCCGAGGGCTTTCCCGCTGCTGCTCTGCGCGGCGATGGCGGCCGCGGCCGCCTGGATCATCGTGAAGCCCGACCGCGAACCCGACTGGCCGCGGGGCACGGCGCGGGGCAAGGCGATCGTCCTCGTGGTCGCCTTCCTCGCCTACGCCTTCCTCTTCGAGTGGCTGGGGTTCCCGCTGGCCACGGCGCTCGTCACGGTGGCGGTCGGCCGGCTCTTCGGCGGCGGGTGGGTCGCGGTCGCGGCCGGCGGGGCGGGGCTCGGCGGCGGGCTCTGGTACTTCTTCGACAAGCTGCTGGACGTGACCCTGCCGCTGGGCCGGGTCTTCGCGGGCGCCTGATGGAATCCCTCGGCCACCTCGCGCAGGGCTTCGTGGTCGCGGCGAAGCCCATCAACCTGCTCGTGGCCCTGCTGGGCTCGTTCATCGGCACGGTCGTGGGGCTGCTCCCGGGGCTCGGGCCCATCAACGGCGTGGCGATCCTGCTGCCCATCGCCTTCGCGATGAAGCTGCCGCCGGAGACGGCGCTGATCCTCCTTGCCGCCGTCTACATCGGCTGCGAGTACGGCGGGCGGGTGTCCTCGATCCTGCTCAACATCCCCGGCGATGCGGGCGCGCTGATGACGGCGCTGGACGGCTATCCGATGGCCCGCAAGGGGCTCGCCGGGGTGGCGCTCTCCATCTCGGCGTGGAGCTCGTTCGTGGGCAGCGTCATCGCGACCCTCGGGCTCGCGCTCTTCGCGCCCATCCTCGCGCGCTGGGCCCTTTCCTTCGGCCCGGCCGAGTACTTCGTGCTGATGGTCTTCGCCATCTGCTGCCTGGCCGGCATGGTGGGCGAGCGTCCGGTGAAGACGCTGCTCGCCGCGCTCGTCGGCCTCGTGCTGGCCACGGTGGGGATCGACGCCAACTCCGGCGTCTACCGCTTCACCTTCGACGACGTGCACCTCTCCGACGGCATCCAGTTCATCGTCGTGGTGATCGGCCTCTTCAGCGTGAGCGAGATGCTGGTGATGCTCGAGCAGAGCCACGCCGGGC
>JADZEI010000045.1 GCA_020850615.1 Dehalococcoidia bacterium
CGCCTGCGCACTTCCTGTTACGGGGCCATATGCACAATCAATGGTAGGATTGCCACATGCCCCGGATCCGCGTAGAACCCCTCGGGATCGAGGTGGAGGCACCAGCTGAGCAGACGGTCATGCAGGCCTTCGAAGCGCACGGCTACTACTGGCCGGTGGGCTGTGAACGGAACGGCGAGTGCACCAACTGCGCGATGGACGTGATCTCGGGTATCGGGCGCCTTACCCCCATGGGCCGCTACGAACGAGCGAACCTGGTCCGGCAGCGCGGGCCGCGATCGATCGAGGACCCGCGCCTGCGGCTCGCCTGCCAGGCGCGCATCCGGGGGGACGTTGTGGTCTACAAACGCGGCGTCGAACCGTTCTAGGAGAGACAGGTGCCCTACGTCATTACCGAGCCGTGCATTACTGTGAAGGACGCCTCGTGCGTGGATGTGTGCCCGGTTGATTGCATTCATTCGACCGATGACGCGCCGCAGTTCTACATCAACCCGGCGCAGTGTATCGACTGTGCGGCATGCGAAATGGCATGCCCGGTGACGGCGATCTTCCACGAGGATTCGATCCCGGCGGAATGGACGACGTACATTCAGATCAACGCAGCATTCTACCGGGAGCCTCCCGTCTGACGACGGCCCCGGACCTCCCCCACGGAGCAGATACTTGGAACTCGCCCAGCTCGAAGCCTTTCTCCAGGTGGCCCACCACCGATCGTTCAGCCGTGCCGCGGAGGCGCTCTTCCTGACGCAGCCGTCCGTCACGGCGCGCATCCAATCGCTGGAGCGGGAGCTCGGCGAGCGGCTGTTCGAACGCACGGGCCGGAGCGTGACCCTGACGGACGCCGGGCGCGCGTTCATCCCGCATGCCCAGCGCGCGCTGACGGCGGTGCAGGAAGGGACCGACGCGATCGAGGCGGTGCGCCACGGCGACGTGGGCAGCCTCCGGATCGGGGCGAGCGACAGCATCGCGACGTATGTACTGCCGGGAATCCTCGCGCGGTTCCGGGAGACGCGGCCGCGGGTGCACGTGCACCTGAGCACGGGCACGACGGAGGAGATCGTCGAGCGGCTCATTGCGGGGGAGGTGCACGTGGCGATTACCCGCCTGACGCAGCACCCCGAGGTCGAATCGCTCCACATCTACAACGACGACCTCGCGCTGGTGGTCTCGTCGAAGCACCCGTTTGCGTCGAAGGGACGGGTGACCATCGCCGAGGCCGGGCGCGAGCCGTTCCTGTTCTTCGAGCGGAGCTCGAGCTACCACTCGCTGATTTACAGCATGTTCCTGCGGGTGGGCGTAGTCCCCGAGTCGGTGATGGAGCTGGACTCGATGGAGACGACGAAGCACATGGTCCAGGCCGGCCTGGGAATCGCGATCCTGCCGGTGGTGACCGTCGAACGGGACATCCAGGCGGGGACGTTGAAGCGCGTCGAGATCCGCGACATGGAGCAGCCGGCGCAGCGGGAAGTGGGCGTGCACGTGCTGCGCAACCGCGCGATCGCGCCGCCGCTCCGCGACTTCCTCCGGCTGCTCACGGGCGAGTACGGCATGCCGAACCCGTTCGATAGCCACCGTTTAGTGCAGGAAGTCGCCCCCTGACCCTTGGGCCGGGCGGCCGTACGCTGATGGGACACCGGGCGGTTGATCGCCCGGTGCGCAGGAGCTCCAACGCATGATCTCGTCCATCATCCTCGCCGCCGGGATGTCGTCCCGGATGGGCCAGCCGAAGTCGCTGCTTGAATGGGAGGGCGACCTGCTGGTCGCGTACCAGGTGCGGCAGCTGAAGGAAGCTGGCGTGGACGAGGTGATCGTGGTCCTGGGGCACCGGGCGGACGAGGTGCACCGGCGGATCGGCAACCTGCCGTGCCGGGTGATGGTGAACGCGCGGTATTTCGCGGGCCGGGCGGGTTCGCTGCGGATCGGGGCGAAGGCGGTGAACCGCGACGCCGACCGGATCATCATCGTGAACGTGGACCAGCCGCGGACGGCGGGCTTCTACCGCTATTTGATCGATTCGCACGACCCGGCGAAGGCGGCCGCGCGCCCGGTGTTCGAAGGCAAGCACGGCCACCCGGTGGTGGTCGCGGGGCGCCTGCGCGAGGAGCTGCTCGCGGCTACGGACGAAGAGGAAGGGCTGCACGGCGTGATGCGGCGGCATGCGGGAGAGATCCTCGATGTCGCGGCCGGCGCGGAGTGCCTGCTCGATATCAACACGCCCGAGGAGTACCGCTCGGCGCGTGAGGCGCACCAGGCCGGTGCGTGATGAGCGACCGGGAGCGGCGCTTCCGGGCGGTTATCTTCGACCTCGATGAGGTGCTCCTGGCGCGTGAAGGAGCCTGGCGCTACACGGTGGAAGAGGCGGTCGCGAGCGTGACCGGCCGGCGCATCGACACGCGCGCGCTGGCGGCGGAGTATCGCGCGCGACCGTGGCGGCACGTGCTCTCGGTCGTGGTCGATGATGCGCATGCGCGCCTCGAATGCGAGGAGTTGTGCGCGGAGATGTTCGCGCGGAGCGGGCTGAAGCGGCTGCTGGTGCACGAAGGCATCGGGATGGCGCTCGACCACGTGCGGGCGGCGCGGGTGGAGATGGGTGCGATCAGCCGCGAGCCGCACAGCGTGGCGGTGAAGCAGGTGCAATCGACCGGGCTGGACAAGTTCCTTGCGGTGCTGGCGGCCTCGCCGGAGGGGCGGTGGGACCCGGTGGCGCGGCTGGAGCAGGCGATCGCGTTCCTCGAGTACCCCGTGGAGGCGTGCGCGTTCGTCAGCGGCGATGCGCTCGACCTGGCGGCGGCGGCGCGGGCGGGGTTCACGGCGGTCGGGGCGGAATGGGCGGGCACGGAGCCGGGCGGGCCGTTCGCTACGGTGGCGGTGCCGGGGGAGCTGGCGGGGTTGGTGTAGGGGGCGGAGGTCGTGGCGGCGCGCCTGGGGGCGTTGTCACGGGCTGGCGCGGGGCAGGGTACGGACAATGCCGCGGAGCACTGCTCCGCGGCTACGGCTTCGCCCCCGGTTGCGCGGCCTTAGATCACCGTTGGGGGGGTGTATTCGCCAAAGACTTCGCGCATGGCGGTGCAGATTTCGCCGGTGGTGGCGTAGCTGCGGACCGCCTCGAGGAGGGCGGGCATGACGTTGTCGCTGGTGGCGCAGACGCGTTTGAGCCCGGCGAGGCTGCTCTCGACGCGGGCGGTGTCGCGTTCGCGGCGGTGGTGTTCGAGGCGACGGAGCTGGTGTTCGACGAGCCGGCGGTCGACCGAGAAGATCGAGGGGCGCTGTTCGCCGCCCTCGGTGTAGTCGTTCACGCCGACGATTATCTCCTGCTTCTCGTCCACCTTCCGCTGGTACTCCCACGCGGCTTCGGCGATCTGGGCCTGGATCCAGCCGGACTCGATCGCGGCGACGGACCCGCCGGCGCGTTCTATATGCTGCATGTACTCGACGGCCTGGCGTTCGAGCTCGTTCGTGAGGTGCTCGACGTAATACGAGCCGGCCATCGGGTCGACGGTGTCGGCGGCGCCGGTTTCGTGGGCGATGATCTGCTGGGTGCGAAGGGCGATGCGCTGGGCCTCGTCGGTCGGCAGGGCGAGGGCTTCGTCGAAGCAGCTGAGGGCGATGCTCTGGACGCCGCCGATGACCGCGGCGAGCGACTGGATCGAGGCGCGGACGATGTTGTTCTCGGGCTGCTGAGCGACGAGCGTGCTGCCGCCGGTCTGGGTGTGGGTGCGGAGCATCATCGAACGCGGGTCCTTCGCGCCGTACCTGTCCTTGAGGATGCGGGCCCAGAGGCGGCGGAGGGCGCGGTACTTGGCGATCTCTTCGAAGAAGTTGTTGTGGGTGTTGAAGATCCAGCTGATGCGGGGGGCGAACTCGTCGATTTCGAGGCCCTGGGCGATCGCGGCATCCATGTAGGCGCAGGCGTTCGCGAAGGTGAAGCCGACCTCCTGGGCCGCTGTGCTGCCGGCGTCGCGCATGTGGTAGCCGCTGACGGAGATGGTGTTCCACTGGGGCACGTGCTTCGCGCAGTAGCCCATCACGTCGGCGGCGAGGCGGACGCTCGGGCCGGGCGGGAAGATGTAGGTGCCGCGGGCCACATATTCCTTGAGGACGTCGTTCTGGACGGTGCCGTTGAGCTTTTCGCTGGGGACGCCCTGCTTTTCGCCGGCGACGATGTACATCGCGAGGAGGACGGCGGCGGGCGCGTTGATCGTCATGCTCGTGCTGACCTTGTCGAGCGGAATGCCGTCGAAGAGCGTCTCGACGTCGTAGAGCGAGTCGATGGCGACGCCGACCTGGCCCACTTCGGCGATGGCCATGGGGTCGTCGGAGTCGTAGCCGAGCTGGGTCGGGAGGTCGAAGGCGACGGAGAGGCCGGTCTGGCCCTGGGAGAGCAGGAAGCGGAACTTCTGGTTGGACTCTTCCGCGGTGCCGAATCCCGCATACTGGCGCATGGTCCAGAAGCGGCCCCGATACATGGTGGACTGGACGCCGCGGGTGAATGGGTATTCGCCGGGGAAGCCGAGGTCTCGCTCGTAGTCGAGGTCCGCGACATCGAGCGGCGTGTAGAGGCGCTGGACCGGGACGGAGCTGGTGGCGAACGCGCCACGGCGTTCGGGCTGCCGCTGGAGGGTCTTGCCAAGGGGCCCTTCTTCCCATGCGTGGACGCTTCGCGAGAGCGCGGCGAGTGCATCCTGCGAGAAGAGGGTGGGCTGGGTCCCGTTGCTGTCCGACATGGTTCGTCCTCCGGGGGCCATGGTATCCCGCGGGGGCAAGGGGCGCACGGAGAAGGCGGGACACGGGGGCCGCGGTGGCCGCCCCTTTTGTATATTCACGGGGCGCGCGACGCTTGCGGCGCGGAGGCGATAGCGGTGGGACGATTGGGCGCGGCATCGAGGGGCCTGGGGGCGGTTGTGGCGCTCGTGGCGCTGGTCCTTGCGGCCTGCGGCGGCGGTGGTGGCGGCGAAGATGGCGACGCCGACGAGCCAACCGAAACCGCGACGGCCACGCCGACGGCGACCGTGGGCATCCCGGGCGCCGGCTCGCGTCCTTCGCCCTCGCCCACGCCGGTTCCGACGCCTACTCCGGTCCCGGAGCCGACGAATGCGGTCTCCGAAGGCGAGTGGCACTTCCTCTTCGTCATTGTTTCGAACAACTGCGGCGGCGACCCCGTCGTGGGGACGACGTTCGACTTCTACTACTACTTCGGGGAGACGCGGGAGCCGAAGGACGGGTACATCGCCGACGGCGAGCCGTTCCAGCTGACGCACATCGGCGGGACGTACGTGGCGAACCAGGTGTTCACGTGGCCCACGTTCACGTGGTCGTACCCGGTGGATGGCGGGAATGCGTACGTGACCGGCACGTGGGACACACCGCACCACGGCGTGGGGGACCTGACCGAGTCGTACGACATCGGCGGCGGGGACACGTGCACGATCTTCGCTCGCGACACGGGCTGATCGCCCGATTCTGATGACGTGTGTGCGCCCCATGGCCCGTTTGCACGGCCTGATTGGCCGATTACTCGCGCGCGAGATGGTAGGATGCTGCGCCGTGCGGAATCCCGTTTGAGAGGCCCCCGATGACCTGCGCGACCTGTGGCGCTGACCTCCAACCCAACGCGAGGTTCTGCACGCGGTGCGGCAAGGCCGTCGCCGCAGCTGCGGCCGGTGGCGCGGCTGCCGGGGCTGCGGGCGCCGGGGGGCTGGAGGCAGCGGAAACGGTGGTGGGCCCCGCGGGCGGCGCGGATGCGGCAAGCCTGCAGACGCAGGTCCCAGGGGCGGGCGCTGATTCGGCCGTGACGATGGCGCCGGGGGCGGGGGCGCCGATGGAAGCACAGCCGCTGATGGGCGCTGGCGCGGACGCGGCTCAGACGGTAGTGCCCGGGGCGGGCGCGGAGCTGCCCACGCAGGTCATCCCGGGAGCTGGCTCCCAGCCGCCGGCCGGTGACCTGGCGACGGCGATGACATCCGCGCCGCCGGCTACTTCCGAGGCTGCGACGGTGGTGCGGGCGGCCAACCCCCCACCGGCACCGCCGCCCATCCCGCAGGCGCCGCCCGCGCCGCCGCCCGTGGCGTCGCCGCCGGGTGGCTTCTGCACGTCCTGCGGGGCGCCGCTGGGGGCGGGGGCCGCGTTCTGTGATGTGTGCGGCGCCGAGGCCCTCGCGGGCGCGGCGGGCGGGGGTGGCATCCCCCCGGGCCGCGTGCCGGGCCCCGGGCCAGCCGGCGGTGGCGGAGGCGGGAGCCCGTGGATCAAGGCGGTCGGACTGGCCGTGGTCGCGGCCCTCGCCGCCGTGGCTACCGGCGTCTGCGTGATGTTCGCGGCCGGGGGCGACGACGACGACCAGGCCGGTGACGACGACAGACCAACCGAAACGGCCACCGAGGACGGCACGCGTTCGCCGACGCGCACGCGCACAACCGGTGCGACGGCTACGGCGTCGCAAAGGGCCACGGGGACCGGCACTGCGACCACGACGAGCACCGTCACGGCGACCGTGACTTCGACCCAGCCGCCCACCGCCACACCGCCCGGTGCGACCGCGACGCCCGTGCCGCCCACGCCGGTGCGGGCCACGGCCACGCCGACGAACCCCCCGCCTCCCGCAACGCCAACGCCCACGAGGATCCCGCCGACCGCCACGCCGCCGCCGCCGACACCCACTCCGACGCGAACGCCTGTGCCGACGCCCACGCCGACCGCGACCCCGACGCCGCATGTGGTGACCTACACGTTCTACGCGTACTGGGACTGGGACGAGTACTACGTGGGCGACCAGGCCTACATCTGCTACCAGATGAGTCCCGAGGACATCCCGTACCAGGTCGACCTCTACCAGACCTTCCCGGTCCAGGCCTACATCACGAGCTGGACCGACAACGGCATCGGTGGTGGCGACTGCTTCGGGCCGCTCACTATCGGCTACGAAGATGTGCCGATGGTGGAAGCGCTGCTCATCGCGACGATCAACGGTGTGCAGCAGCAGGCCTCGGCCAGCGCCTACGTGTACGAGGAGTAGGCCACCGCTCGCAGGCGCCCGCTCCTGGCGTGCGCGTCAGGGCTTGCCGGTGATGGTGCAGGCGGGGTCCTGGTAGCGTTCTGTGAGCGATGTGTCGGCGATAGTCAGGGGGTCCGAATAGGTGGTGCGGACGGTCGCCGTTCCCGTGCGGCCATCTTCGGCGATGACCTGGTAGGTGAACTCGAAGTCGACGAAGTGGAAGGTGAACTCGCCGATGGGATAGTCGATGTCCTTGACGACGACGACCTCGACCTTCTCGCCGTCGAAGATGGCCGTGGCGCCCGGGTCGACGGGCTTGATGCGGAAGGACGCCGGGTAGAGCGCGCCGACGGCGGCGCCGACCCCGCAGTCGTTGCTGGTGATGCGGAAGGCGTAATCCCAGCGGTCGATCACCTCGATGGACTTGCCGCCGGGGGTTGCGGTGGCGGTGCGGGTGGTGGCGGTGGCCGTGCTCGTACGCGTCGAAGTGGAGGTCGCGGTCCGGTCGCCGTTGCCGTCCTCGTCGCCGCCACCGCCCGCGAGGAGGTACGCGCCGCCGGCGCCGGCAGCGACGACAACGGCGGCGATCGCACCGCCGATGAGCATCTTCTTCGAACCGCCGCCACCGCCGTTGCCCCCGCCGCGCCGGGCCGCCGCCGGGATCGCGGAGACGTTGACGAAGCCGATACGGGCGCCGTCGTCGCGCTGGGCGCTGACCTGGAACTGGATGACGCGCACACCGCCCGGCGCGGGACGGAGCTGCCGCACCTCCACCGGCAGGCGCTGCACCTGGCCGCCCGTGAGAATGACCGGGCTGGGCACGGAGATGCTGAGGACGCCGGTGGGCTCCTTCGCGGTGAGCGAAAGGCGGACGGGCGAGGGATCGGCGTTGGTCAGGGTCAGCTCGTAGTGGGAGACGTCCCCGACGGTCTCACGGTAGCTGGCGACCATGCCCACGGACTTGACGACGCCCTGGGGGCCGGCCGGGCTGGCCGTGGTGGGTGCAACCCCCGGGCCCGGGGCAGGGCCGCCGATGCGCGTCGGGGCAAGCGCGCCGCTGTCGCCGGTGGCCGCCGGCGGCAGGGTCGTGGGCGCGACCGCCGGCGGTGGCGCGGGTGGAGGTGCGGGCGGCGGCGTGGCCGCGCCGGGCGATTCGACCACGGTGGCGAGCTCGTTGCCCGCGGCCGAGGGCGGGCGGGAGGCAGCGGGCGGCGTCGAGGGGGGCCGCGAGGCGGACGGCGGGGTCGAGGGCGTGCCACCTGCCGTCCTGCGCGGGGAAGGGGGCGCGTGGAGGATCGCGGCGAGCGCGCGTTCCAGCGCCCCGGCGAGCTCGCTGGCGGTCTGGTAGCGATCCCGGGGGTCCTTCTCCATGCAGCGCCGGATAGGGTTGTTGATCGAGTCGGGCAGGTGCGAAAGCGGCTCCATTGGGACCGGGGCTCGCTGGTGTTCGCGCAGCACGTCCCAGACCGAGGCGCCGCTGAACGGCGGGTGGCCGGTGAGCATGCAGTAGAGCGTGGCGCCAAGTGCATAGATGTCGGAGCGGTGGTCTGCCTCGCCGACGGCCTGCTCTGGGGCAGCGTAGTCGGCGGTGCCGACGAAGCGGCCGGCCGAGGTAAGGCCGGCGCCGCCTTCCTGGCGGGCGATACCAAAGTCCGTGACCTTCACCCGGCCGTCGGGGGTGAGGAGGATGTTGTCGGGCTTGATGTCGCGGTGGGTCACGCCGCGGGCGGCCGCTTCCTCAAGCGCGCGGGCCACATCGATGGCGATGCGAAGGGCGCGGACGGGCTCCATGGGGGTGCCCTGCTTGAGCTCGTGGCCGACGGTGGTGCCCTCGACGTATTCCATGACGAGGAAGTACGTGCCTTCGGCGACGCCGAAATCGAGCAGCCGGACGGTGTAGGGCGAGCGCAGGAGGGCGGCGATGTGGGCTTCGCGTTCGAAGCGGTCGCGGAAGGAGCTGTCTTCGGCGGCGAGCCAGGGATGGAGGAGCTTCACAGCGACCCGGCCGCCGTCGCGGACGTCGATGGCCTCGAAGACCACGCCCATGCCGCCGTGGCCGAGCTCGCGGACGAAGCGGTACTGCTTCACCTGGGTGAGGAGGCGCGGGTCGGAGGGGGTGGTCATTGCACCGCGCATCCTAAAGCGCGGAGGCGCTGGTTTGAATGGTCCCCCTGGCACATGATGGCGGGCCGTTGTTCCATGACGCCGCGCGGGCGCACGGCATCACACTGGTGGCGCCCGAATTCGCGAACGAACCGGGGAGGTGCCCTCCTGCCATGAACCAGACCTGCGCCGCCTGTGGCAACGAGAACACCGACGCGGAGGCGCGGTTCTGCGGGAATTGTGGCGAACTGATGCCGCTGACCTGCACCGCCTGTGGCAACCGGAACGTCGACGCGGATGCGCGGTTCTGTGGGGACTGCGGCGAACTGATGCCACTGACCTGCGCGGCGTGTGGCAACCGGAACGTCGACACGAATGCGCGGTTCTGTGGGGACTGCGGCGAACTGATGCCGCTGGTCTGCGCGGTCTGTGGTGTACATAATCCCGGCGATTCATCGTTCTGCATGGACTGCGGGTCCTCGATGGAGGAGCAGGAGCGGCGGCGGGGGGCGCTGGCGTTCGGCGCGGCAACCGGTGGCGCGGCGCTCGGCGGCGGAATCGCGATTATGGGCGAATCGGCCGGGCTTGCGGCGGTCGCCGGTGGTTCGGCGGTGGCGGGTTCGGCGGCGATCCCAGGCGCAGCGGCAGCGGCCGGCGGCATCGCGGGAGCTGGTGCGGTTGCCGCAACGGGCGGTGGGATCGCGGGAGCGGCCGTGGCTTCGGGTGGTGTCGCGGGAGCGGGTGCTGCCGCGGCGTCGGGCGGGATCGCCGGCGCTGGTGCGGCTGTGGGTGGTATCGCCGGTGCGGGCGCGGCTGCGGGGGGTATCGCTAGCGCAGGTGCGGGTGCGAGTGGGATCGCTGGTGCGGCAGCAGCTTCGGGTGGCATCGCGGGTGCTGGCGCTGCTGTTTCGGGCGGCATCGCGGGTGCGGGTGGCATTGCCGGGGCTGGCGCTGCCGTTTCGGGTGGCATTGCCGGGGCTGGCGCGGCGGTTTCCGGCGAGATCGCGGGCGCGGCTGCCACGGTGGGAAGCGCGGCCGAGGTGGCCGCCGGTGTGCCATCGCTGGCCGGCTCGGCCGCTGGCGTGATGCCTGAGGTGCCGGCGTCGCTGGCCGGGGCGGATGTGCCGGGCCTGGGCACCGTGGTGGAACAGATCGCGACGGCGCCAGTTCCGCCGGCCCCGGCCCCGACCCCGCCGGCCCCGCCCGCGCCTGCCGCGACATCGCCCGTGCCGCCGTCTGCGCCCGCGCCGGAGGTGGCGCCCTCGGCCCCGCCGTCCGCCCCGGTCGAGCCCCCGCCTTCGCCCGCCGCCCCGCCGTCGACGGCACCGTCTGCGCCGGCGCAGCCCGGGCTGGTGGGACGCGTGGCGGAGCCCGCGGTCCATGTGTCGCGGGTCGGCCGGGTCATCCGGGTGATCGGCACCGGGCTGGGGGTCACCGCGGTTGGGGTTATCGCGATCGCGGCGCTGCTGGCCGGGCTGCTGTTCACGGGCAACCCGCAGCCATGCGTCGATCGGTCCAGCGTGCCGAGCGCGGCCGCGGCGCGGGAACTCCAGTCGAAGTGGGACGCGTTCAAGGCGGATGGGCCGGGCGCCGCGGTGGAGTTCACAGAGCAGGAGGTCACCTCGCGGGCGGTGGAGCACCTCGACACGAGCGACGTGCCGATCGAGGACCTGCAGGTCTACTTCTGCGCCGACGGGAAGGCCGAGGCGAAGGGCCGCCTGGCGCTGGCCGGGCGGGACATCAACGTGCTCATCCGCGGCCACCTGGACGTGGGTTCGAACACGATCGTCATCGACTCGGTGAAGGCGGGGAACCTGCCGGCCGCCATCGGGACGCGGATCGTGAACCAGATCGCCGACCGGAACAGCGTGCGTGAGCTCGACCTCGGGGTCGCGCTGGCATCGAGCACGACCACGGACGGCGCGCACACGTTGACGCGGTAGCGCGCTGAGGATCGACCAGGCCTACTTGCCGACGATGAACCCGAGCTTCTGGCGGGCGTGTTCGGCCGGGTGGATGCCGACGCGGAACACGGTGGTGTAGGGGACGAAGACCTGGACCGGGTGGTCGTGCTCCAGCTCGGCGGTGTGCAGCGCGACCCACGAATCGGAGACGCCGGAGATGCCGTTGACGTAGTGGGTGGTCCCGTCGACGGTCATGACTTCGACCATGGGCACGGAGCACCCGGCCTGCTTGCAGAACGCCTGGATGGACTGCGGCAGGACGTTTTCGAAGAAGTTGCGGTCGAAGGGGACCGAGGAGCTGCCGGGAGCGGCGACAGGCTGCGTCGGGGCCGCCGCCACGCCGGGCGGGAGGTAGATCACACGTTGGGGCATCGTCATGCCTGCGAGGGTAGGCCGGGGTGGGGCGGCTCGGCAAGGCGCGGGCTCAGACGAGCAACTGGAGCGCCTGCAGGTCCTTGATGACGATCTCCTTGCGGTGGACGACGATGAGCCCGTCTTCCTCGAACACGCGCATGGTGCGGCTCACCACTTCGCGTACGGAGCCGAGGAGCGAGGCGAGGTCCTGGAGGGTGAGCGTCCGCGGCACGACGAGGCCCTCGCTGGTGGCGACGCCTTCTTCGCGCGCGATCTGATAGAGGTGGCGGGCGAGGCGCGCCTGGACGGTCTGCAGGCTCATCTGCTCGACCATCTCGGTGAAGGCGCGGAGGCGGCGTGCGAACTGGCGGAGGACGTCCACGGCGACGCGCGGGTTCGAAAAGAGCAGCTCCATGAACACCAGCGTGGGTATGACGATGACCTCGCACGGCTCGAGCGCTTCGACCGTGGACGGCGCGGGCTGCCCGTCGAACACGGGCACTTCGCCGAAGGTGTCCCCGGGGGCGACGACGCGAAGGGTCTGTTCGCGGCCATCGACGCCGCTGCGGAAGATGCGGGCCTTGCCGGAGCGGAGCAGGAAGAAGCCGGGGGGCGTGTCGCCCGCGACGAGGACGTACTGCTTCGGCGCGACGGCGAAGGCATCGAGCCGGGCCGCGAAGCGCCGGAGTTCGTCGTCGCTGAGGCCCTGGAGGTAGCGGACCTGGCGGATGTCGTCGATCGAGACGGGCGCGACCACGCTCGCAGTATGGCCCGCGGGGCGCGCTACCGCGAGTTATTCGGATCGCATATCGGCACATCGAAGACACGACTAGAAATGCGTGAATTGACAAAAGTCATCTTCGCATCGGGCGTCCGGCGGGAGGATGGTCTTACGCGGCCCACCCCCATCCCCCCCGGGCCGCAGGGAGAACGGAAATGGGTAAGCGCATGGGCTTCATCGGCACCGGCATCAGCCTGGCCGTGGCGGGCCCGCTCCTGCTGCTCTTCGTGCTCGGAATCACCGCCGGGCGCCGGGCAGACACGGCGCTGGCGACCGACGAGCTGGTGGAGGCACCGGCGGCGGGCGTTATCGCGGTGGAGCTGGGCGACCTGTACGTCAAGCCTTCGAAGATCACCGTGGAGCCGGGCCAGGAAGTGGTCCTGCTGGTCACGAACAAGGGCATGGTGCCGCATGACCTGAAGCTCAACGGCACGACCGGCACGGAGATGCTGGACCCGGGCGCTTCGCAGCAGATTACGCTGGGCAAGCTGGATGCATCGGCCCAGGCCTGGTGCACGGTGCCGGGCCACAAGCAGGCCGGCATGGTGCTCGACATCGTCGTCGGCGACACGGCGTCGGTCGCGGCGACTGGTTCGGGGCACGGCTCGATGCACGCCTCGACGGCGGCCGCGGATACGTCCGCAACGATCGACCCGCAGGCGAAGCCGGCCGACGGCTGGACGCCGTACGACCCGGCGCTGAAGCCCGCCCCCGGCGGGACCGAACACAAGGTCACCATCATCGCGAGCGAGACGATTGTTGAAGTTGCGCCGGGCGTGACGCAGGAGATGTGGACGTTCAACGGGACGGTGCCGGGCCCGGTGCTCCGCGGCAAGGTCGGCGACATCTTCACGATTACCCTCCGCAACGAAGGCAAGATGGGCCACTCCATCGACCTGCACGCGAGCAAGGTCGCCTGGAACGACGAGATGCGGACGATCAACACGGGCGAGGAGCTGGTGTACCAGTTCGAGGCGAAGTACGCCGGTGCGTACATGTACCACTGCGGCACGGCGCCTGCGCTGCACCACATTGGCAACGGGATGTTCGGCGCCATCATCATCGACCCGCCGGGGCTGTCGCCCGTGGACCACGAGTTCCTGTTCGTCCAGAGCGAGCTGTACCTCGGGCCTGAGGGCCAGCCGGGCGACCTCGCGAAGATGCAGGCGGAAGACTTCGACGCGGTGGTGTTCAACGGCTACTTCAACCAGTACGCCTTCGCCCCCATCCGGGTGGAACCCGGCCAGCGCATCCGGGCGTGGGTGGTGGACCAGGGCCCGAACGAGAACTCGTCGTTCCACATCGTCGGGACCGTGTTCGACACGGTGTACAAGGAGGGTGCGTACCTGCTGCAGCCGGACGCGAGCCGCGGCGGCGCCCAGGCGCTGGATCTCCAGCCGGCGCAGGGTGGGTTCGTAGAGTTCACGTTCGACGAGGCGGGGCTGTACCCCATCGTCACCCACAAGTTCGCGAATGTCGGTAAGGGAGCGCTGGGGCTCTTCCAGGCGGGAGAAGTCCACAGCAGCGGGGCCGCCGGCCACTGAGCCGGGACTCGCAGGGACAGGAGAAAGGGCCGCCCCCGGGGGCGGCCCTTTCGCGTGGGCGGCGGATATCCGGCCGCCCGGCCGTATGGCGTGCACCCGTGCTTCCGTGCCGCGGTTGTATGATTCCGGGCACGCTTTACCTTGCCAGCCGGTACGCCCGGCGCCGGGAGTCCGCTTGCTCCGCATCGCCGTCCGTTCGGAAGGACAGGAAGAGACCTTCGACCATGAGTCGGGGCCGGTCGAGTTCGGCCGCGCACCGGGCGAGAACGGCCTGCCCCGTTGCCTGCTCGCTGACCCGTTCGTGTCGCGCAACGCGCTGCGGATCGAGGCCGTGGAAGGCGGCCGCGTCCGCGCGGAGAACCTGAGCATGACGATGCCGGTGCGCATCCCCGGGGGCGAGATCTCGATCGGGGAGCTGGAGGTGGTCGCGCTCCCGGTCGAATTCGGGTTCGGACACACGTACATCTCGGTCGAAGAGGTGCCGTACGAACCGGAGGGGCCGGGTTCGCCGCCGCACCACCCGGCCGGAGCCGAGGCCGCCGCCCCGGAGGAACCGGCCGGGGCGTCTCCTCCCGCGGCGCCGCCGGCGGCTTCCGGGCCGGTGATCGAGGCGGTGGAGCCGCCGCGGGAGCCGAGCGCGCCGCCGGTCGCGCTGCACGAGCTGGGCGATGCGCCGGGCCCGGAGGTGCTGGCGCTCTGGTTCGAAACCCTGGTCGCGGTGCAACAGGCGGCCGCAACCTCGGAGGCGTTCCTCGATGCGACGGCCCGGGCCGTGGTCGACCTCGTGGGGCTGGACCGGGCGCTGGTATTGCTGCCCGAGGGCGACGGCTGGCGGATCGCGGCGGCGTCGCCGCCCGAGGCGGTGGGGCGCCCGCCCTACAGCGAGACGATCGTGCGCGAGGTGTGCCGGCAGAAGCGCACGGTGTTCCGGAACCTCGCCGAGGAGTCGCTCTCGCTCAGCCTTGCGGGGATCGACACGGTGGTGGCGGCGCCCATCCTCGACGGGGCGCGGGAGGTCGTGGGGATCGTGTATGGCGCGCGGGCGCTGCGCCCCGATGCCCTGCCGCGGAAGGTAACGCGGCTGGAGGCGCTCGTCGTGCAGGTGCTGGCGGCGGCGGTGGGCGCGGGGCTCGAACGCGAGCAGGAGCAGGAGCGCGCGCTGCGGAGCCAGGTGCAGTTCGAGCAGTTCTTCTCTCCCGAGCTGGCGCGCGAGCTGGCGGCGGACGCGTCGATGCTCGAGGGCCGCGAGCGCGAGGTGACGGTGCTCTTCAGCGACGTGCGCAACTTCTCGCGGATCTCGGAACGGGTGGGGCCGCAGCGCACGTTCGCGATGATGCAGGACCTGATGGAGCTCCAGAGCGTCCACATCCGGGACACGGGCGGCACGGTGGTGGACTACGTTGGCGACGGGCTGCTGGCGATGTGGAATGCGCCGGTGGAGCAGCCGGACCACCCGCTGCGGGCATGCCAGGCGGCCGTGGACTTTCTCCGCGAGCTGACGGCGCTCTCGATCCAGTGGGAGGAAGAGGCGGGGGAGCCGCTCCACCTCGGCGTGGGGATCCACACGGGCGTGGCGCTCGTGGGCAACACCGGGAGCCGCGTGAAGCTGAAGTACGGGCCAATGGGGCCGACCGTGAACCTCGCGAGCCGGCTGGAGAACTCGACCAAGGTCACTGGCGTGAGCGCGCTCATTTCGCGCGCGACCCGGGACCGGCTGCCATCGAGCTTCGCGACGCGCCGGCTCGGCGGCATCCGCGTACAGGGCGTCCCGGACCCGGTCGAGGTGTACGAGCTGCACCCCGGGGCCGGCGGGCCGGAGTGGCGCGACCACCGCGACACGTTCGAGCGGGCGCTGCTGCACTTCGAGATCGGGCAGTGGTCTGAGGCGTGCCAGCTGCTGGCGGGCCTGCTGACCGCGGGCGACGGATACGACGTGCCCTCGCTGCACCTGCTGTCGCGGTCGGTGGAGTGCCTGCGTTCGCGGCCGGAGCCGTTCGACCCGGCGATGACCATCCAGAAGCAGACGACGTAGGGGAGGCGAGGGTCATGTTCGAAAGCGCGCAGCTCGGCCGGAAGGTGGACCGGGAGACGTTCGCGGCACGGGAGCCCGTGCTCCGCGAGGAGCTGCTGGACGCACAGCTGCGGCTGGCGGCGGCGGGGTTCTCGGTGGTGGTGGTGATCGCGGGCGCGGAGGGCGCGGGCAAGGGCGAGACGGTGAACCTGCTGCTGAACTGGCTCGACGCCCGCGGCGTGCAGGTCCACGCGCTGGGGGCGCCCTCGGAGGAGGAGCGGGAGCGGCCGGACTACTACCGCTTCTGGCAGCGGCTGCCACCGAAGGGGAAGATCGGCATCTTCTTCGGGTCGTGGTACACGCGCCCGATCGCTTCGCACTCGCTGGGGGAGCTGGACGAGGCGGGGATGGAGGACGGGCTGCGGCGGATCGCCGAGTTCGAGCAGATGCTGGCGAACGAGGGCGTGCTGCTGGTCAAGTTTTGGCTGCACATCACGAAAGCCCAGCAGAAGAAGGTGTTCAAGGAGCTGGCGAAGGACAAGGACACCGCCTGGCGCGTTTCGAAGCTGGACTGGCGCTATCACAAGACGTTCGACGCGTTCGTGAACTCGGCGAGCCGGGCGCTGCGCCGGACCAACACGGGGTACGCGCCCTGGCACATCATCGAGGCGGCGGACGCGCGCTACCGGAACCTCACCGTGGCGGAGAAGCTGCTCGCGGCGATCGAGGCGCGGCTGGCGGCGGTCGCGCCCGCGGCGGTCACGCCTGCGCCTACACCGGTGCCCATGCGGCCGAACCTCATTTCGAGCATGGATTTGCGGCTCGCGGCGCCGGAGGGGGCGTACCGGAAGGAGCTCGCGCGCGTGCAGCTCAACATCGGCCGGCTGGCGCGGGAGCTGCCCGGGCGCGAGCGAAGCGTCGTCGCCGTGTTCGAAGGGTCCGACGCGGCGGGCAAGGGCGGCGCTATCCGCCGGATCACCCAGGCGCTGGACGCGCGGTATTACGAGGTCGTGCAGATCGCTGCGCCGACGGACGAGGAGCAGGCGCGGCCGTACCTCTGGCGGTTCTGGCGGCGGCTGCCGCGCCGGGGGCACTTCGCCATCTACGACCGGTCGTGGTACGGGCGGGTGCTCGTCGAGCGGGTGGAGAACTTCTGCTCGCCGGCGGACTGGTCGCGTGCCTACAGTGAGATCAACGCGTTCGAGGAGCAGCTGGTCTCGTCGGGCACGGTGGTGCTGAAGTTCTGGCTTTCGACGAGCAAGGAGGAGCAGCTGCGGCGGTTCCAGGAGCGGGAGCAGATGGGGTTCAAGCGGTACAAGATCACGCCGGAGGACTGGCGCAACCGCGAGAAGTGGGACGCCTACGAGGCAGCGGCCTGCGACATGATCGAGAAGACGAGCACGGAGCTGGCCCCGTGGACGCTAGTGGAGGCGGAGGACAAGCTGCACGCGCGGCTCAAGGTGCTGCGGACGCTGGAGGGGGCGCTCGCCGGGGCGGTGGGGGCGAAGCGGTAGGCGTCAGGCGCGGCGGGCGCGGGTCGACCATGCCTTGCGCGGGGTTGGCGCGGGCTGCCCTTCGGCGAGTGGCTGGCAGGTGGGACACCAGGCGGTGTGGCGGATATCGACGCCCTGTGGGGAGCTGCGGAGGATGGTCGAGCAGCGGCGGCAGGGGAGACTGGCGCGCATGTAGGTATGCATCGTTGGGCGGCGGGGCTTTCGCCCGTCGGGGCCGGGTTTGCCGACGCTGGCGCGGAGGAGCTGGCGCGCTTTCGCGATGAGCCCGCGGAGCGTGTCGTCGTCGAGCTCAGCGACGGTGCGCCAGGGATTGATGCCGCAGTGGAAGAGCGTCTCGTGCTTCCAGATGTTGCCCACGCCGGCCATGACGCGCTGGTCCATGATGACGTCGCCGATGGTGAGCGGGGCGCGGGCGGGGTCGCGGAAGCGGCGGAAGGCCTCGTCCTCGTCGAAGTCGTCGTCGAGCAGGTTCGGGCCGAGGCCGGCGATGGGCTGGTAGGCGGCGAGGGCGCGCTCTTCGATGAGCTCGATCACGGGCGCGCTGAAGTTCACGACCACGGCGCCGGGGACTTCGAGCACGAGCCGCGCCTGGCTTTCCGGGCGGGTCCAGCGCTCGCCGGGTTTGTAGACGTGCCAGGTGCCGTACATGCGGAGGTGGCCGCGCAGGGCGAGGCCGTTGTCGAAGCTGATGATCAGGTTCTTGCCCTGCGCGCGGACGCCGGTGCACGTGGCGCCGACGATGCGGTGGACCTGGGGCACGGGGCCCGGGCCGTGGCTGCGGGCGCGCTCGAGCAGCTGGCCGGCGAGCACCGGGCGCAGCTTCTCGGCGAAGCGGTAGAGGCTATCACCCTCCGGCAACGGCGGCGGCCTCCTTCTTCGGTGCGCGATAGGCGATGCCGCGATAGCCGGCGGCGAAGCCCGCGGCTTCGAACGCGGGCAGGTGGTCCGACTCGTGCGCGGGGACGGCGTCGATGCGGTCGAGGGTGAACGGCCGGCCGCGGGGGTCGGCGACGGTTTCGACGAGGGCCGCGATGGCGAGCGCGGCAGCCTCGCCGTCTTCGAAGCCCGGGAGCGTAAGCACGGACTTGCCCCCACGTTCGAGATAGAGCACCGGGAAGCCATCGATGAGGACGACGCGGGCGCCGGCAGCTCGCTGGAGCGCGCGCCGGTCGTCGTCGCCGCGGCGGGGCCAGGGGACGGCGGCGCCGTAGGGGTTGGCGGGGTCGGTGGCGGCGAGGACGGCGACGGCGGGATCGTCCGCGGGGTCGCGCTCGGCGCGGAGGCGGTCGACGGCGCCGGGGAGGGCGAACTGGGCGGCGCCGAGCCCATCGACGAAGTAGCCACGGCGGACGCGGCCCGCTTCCTCCATCGCCTTGAGCACCGGGTAGACCGTGCCGAACCCGCCGGGGATGCCCTCGGCATTGACCGTCTCGCGCGTCACCACGCCGTAACGCTCGAGGAGCTGGAGGGCGATGGCGTGGGCGCGGCCGGTCGCCGAAGTTGCGCCGCCGGGTGCGTCGCGGCGGACGAGCGACCAGCGGCCCGCGGCCTCCGGCGGGACGAGCGCGGAGCGGCTGCGCGGCGAGGGCGTGGTGTTGCGGCGCGGCCAGGCGAGCGCGCGAAGGGCGCCGAAGGTGTCGTTGGTGACGTACCCGGCCCAGACGAGCTCCCAGAGGGCGTCGAGGGTTTCCCGCGGATGTGTGGTCTTCGAAGCGCGGACCAGCTCGGCGAAGAAGGAGGCACCGTTTTGCGCGAGGTAGTCGAGGATCGCGCGGGCGAGGTCGCCGGGCTGCTCGGGGGCGGGCGGCGGGGCGAGCTCGGGGAGGCGTTCGCGCGCGTAGAGCGCGATGCGGCCGTCGTCGCGGCCGAGAGTGCCGCGGCCAACCCAGGCGACTTCGCCGTTGGCGCCCAGCTCGTCCAGGAGGCGCGGCTGGTAGCCGGCGACGCGGGCGGCGAGCACGTCGCGTTCGAGCACGGACACGGGCAGGGGCACACCTTCGAGCTGGGCGACGGCTTCGCGGGCGCGGTCCAGCCCAGTGCGCTGGCTGCCAACGCCCTGCCACTTGAGGAGGAAGCGCGCGAAGGCATCGTGCGAGACGGGCTCGACGTCCTTGCGGAGGCGGGCGAGCGAGCGGCGGCGGAGCTGGCGGAGGGCGTCGGCGTCGCACCACTCGCGCTCGGTGCCGCCGGGGCGGAAGTCGCCGTGGACGACGGTCCCGGCCCGTTCGAGCGCGGCCAGGGCATCGCGGATGAGCGATTCGGGGACGGCCCAGCGGGAGGCGGGGTCCCGGGCGAGGAAGGGACCGTGGGTGCGGGCGTACCGCCCGGTGAGCCCTTCGAGCGCGTTCGCGGTCGGGCGCAGGAATGTCTCGGGGACGCCGATGGGCGGGGCGACGCCGAGGGCGTCGCGGTAGCGGCCGGCGTCTTCGATCGGGATGCAGCGTTCGTCGCCAGCGATGCGGACGCGGCAGGCGCGGCGGGTATCTTCGAGCACGCGGAGCCAGGCGGCGGCTTCGGCGGGGGCCGTAATGCGGGCGGCGACCTCGTGCTCGGCGAGGTCGCCCACGCGGCGGAGGAGGTCGTGGAGCTGGTCGGGATTGCGCGCCTTGCGGCCATCGGCGAGTCCCTGGAGCTCGAGCTCGATCTGTTCGAGCGCGACCGGATCGAGCAGCTCGCGCAGCTCGTCATCGCCGAGGAGGTCGCGGAGGAGGTTTCGGTCGAGGGTGAGGGCCTGGGCGCGGCGCTCGGCGAGCGGGGCATCGCCTTCGTACATATAGGCGGCGATGTAGTCGAAGAGCAGGCCGCGGGCGAAGGGCGAGGCTTCGGTCAGCTCGACGCTGCGGATCCGGATCTCGCGGCTGCGGACCTGGGTGAGCACTTCCTGGAGGCCCGGGAGGTCGAAGACGTCGCGGAGGCATTCGCGGTAGGTCTCCAGGATGATCGGGAAGGAGCCGTAGCGGCTGGCGACGCCGAGGAGGTTGGCGCTGCGCTGGCGCTGGAGCCAGAGCGGCATGCGGGCTCCCGGCCGGCGGCGCGGCAGGAGCAGCGCCCGGGCGGCGTTTTCGCGGAAGTGCGAGGCGAAGAGCGGCGTGTCGGCGAGGCGGCCGGTGACGAGCTCCTCGACCTCCTCCGGCTCGGGGAACATGAGGTCGTCCGGGGGCGGTTCGTCGCCGCCGGCGTAGCGCAGGGCGATGCCGTCATCGCTCCAGATGGTCTGGATGTCGAAGCCGGTGCGCTCGGCGAGGCGGGCTTCGATGGCCTGGGCCCAGGGGGCGTGGACGCGCCCGCCGAACGGCGTCAGCACGACGACGCGCCAGTCGCCGAGCTCGTCGCGGAAGCGCTCGACGACGATGGTGCGGTCGGTGGGCAGGGCGCCGGCGGCCTGCTTCTCCTCGTCGAGGTAGGCGACGAGGTTGCGGGCGGCGAGCTCATCGAGGTCGTGTTCGGCCTCGAGAAGCGAGACGGCGCGCTCTTCGGGGAGGGCGTCGAGCTCGCGGGTGAAGGCGCCGATGGCGCGGCCGAAGTCGAGCTCGCGGCCGACGCCGTCGCCCTTCCAGAACGGCATCTTGCCGGGTTCGCCGGCGGCGGGGGAGACGATGACGCGGTCGCGCGTGATCTGTTCGATGCGCCAGGTGGTCGCGCCGAGCATGAACGTCTCGCCGGGGCGGCTCTCGTAGACCATCTCTTCGTCGAGCTCGCCGACGCGGGGGCCGCCATCGCCGAGGAAGACGCCGTAGAGGCCGCGGTCGGGGATGGTGCCGGCGTTGACGACGGCGATCGTGCGGGCGTCGCGGCGGGAGGAAAGGACGTCGGTCGCACGGTCCCAGAGGACGCGCGGGCGAAGGTCGGCGAACTCGTCGCTGGGGTACTGGCCCGCGAGCATGCCGAGCACGCTTTCGAGCACATCGCGGCTGATGGTGGCGAAGTTGTAGGTGCGGCGGACGAGCTGTTCGAGCTCGTCGACCGTGAGGTCTTCGACCGCGCAGATGGCCACGATCTGCTGCGCGAGGACGTCGAGCGGGTTCTTCGGCACGGTGGTGCGCTCGATCTGCCCTTCACGCATGCGCTTCGTAATGACGGCGCATTCGAGGAGGTCGCCGCGGAACTTGGGGAAGATGCGGCCCCGGGACGGCGCGCCGACCTGGTGCCCGGCGCGGCCGACGCGCTGGAGGCCGCGCGCGACGGACTTCGGCGATTCGACCTGGACGACGAGGTCGACGGCGCCCATGTCGATACCGAGCTCGAGCGAGCTCGTGGCGACGAGCCCCGGGATCAGGCCGGCCTTGAGGCGCTCCTCGACCTCCTGGCGCTGCTCGCGGGAGACGGAGCCGTGGTGGGCGCGGAGGAGCTCTTCGCCGGCGAGCTCGTTGATCCGCAGGGCGAGGCGCTCGGCGAGGCGGCGGTTGTTCACGAAGATGAGGGTCGAGCGATGGGCGCGGACGAGGGCGAGCAGCTCGGGGTAGATGGCCGGCCAGACGGAGGTGTGGCCTTCGTTGCCGGTGGCGGCGGTTTGCGGGTCGGGCAGGGTGTAGCCATCGAGGACGGGGCGGTCCATGTCCTCGACCGGGACGATGACCTTGAGGTCGAGCTCCTTGCGGGCACCCGCGTCGGCGATGGCGACCTCGCGGTCGCCGCCGAGGTACTTGGCGACCTCTTCGAGCGGGCGCTGCGTCGCGGAGAGGCCGATGCGCTGGGGCGGCCGCGTGCAGACGCGTTCGAGGCGCTCCAGGGAGAGGGCGAGATGGGCGCCGCGCTTGGTCGCCGCCATCGTGTGGATCTCGTCGACGATGACGGTCGTGACGGTTTCGAGCACCGACCGCGCCCGGCTGGTCAGCATCAGGTAGAGCGATTCGGGGGTGGTGATGAGGATATCGGGCGGGTCGCGGCGGATGTCCTCTCGTTCCCGGGCGGGCGTGTCGCCGGTGCGCGTGGCGACGGTGATGTCGGGCGGGGCCAGCCCTTCGCGGGCGGCGGCGAGGCGGAGCCCGGCGAGCGGGGCGCGCAGGTTCCGTTCGACGTCGTAGGAGAGGGCCTTGAGCGGCGAGATGTAGAGCACGGAGACGCCCGCGCGCTTGCCGGGGCGGCCGTCCTTGCGCGGCGAGATGGGTTCGCGCTGGATGAGTTGGTCGAGGCACCAGAGGAAGGCCGCGAGCGTCTTGCCGGACCCGGTGGGCGCGAGGAGGAGGGTGTGCTGCCCACCGGAGATGGCGTCCCAGCCGAGCTCCTGCGCCTCGGTCGGGCGTTCGAAGGCATCGACGAACCAGTGGCGCGCGACGGGGCTGAATCGGTCGAGCGCGGAGCTGCCGGGTGCGCGCGGAGGCATGCGATCCATTGTGCCAGAACGGGTGCGCCGCGAACATACGTTCGCATCTGGCGCGGTGGTAGGATGTGGGGGCTATGACGACATCGGAGCAGGCGGTCGCAGCGCGCGGCGAGCGCGAGGTGGCGGTGGAGGACGCGGCGGCGAGGTTCGCCGAGCTGCTCGCGGCGGTGGAGGGCGGCGAGAGAGTGACGATCACGCGGGACGGGCGGGCGGTGGCGCGGCTGGTTCCATCGCGCGAACCGGCCCGGACGCCCGCGGAGGCGGCCGAAGAGCTGCTGGAGATGCGTGCGGAGCATCGCATGAGCCGGGAAGAGATCCTCGAGGTGGTCCAGGAAGGGCGGCGCTGAGTGCCGGTCGTGGTGGACGCATCAGTAGCGCTGGCGTGGGGCTTCGACGATGAGGCGTCCAGTTTCGCAGTGGATGTGCTGAGTCGCGTCGTTTCGGAGGGGGCGACAGCCCCCGCCATCTGGCCGCTGGAAGTCCTGAACGGCATCGTGCAGGCGGAACGGCGAGGGCGTATCAATGCAACGACGGCACGCCGGATGCACCAGTCCATCATGGACCTGCGGGTGCAGGTGGAGGCAGTCCCCGGCCCACCGGCTCTACGGGCGATCCATGTCGTCGCGCGTGAGCGCGGACTCACCGCGTACGATGCCGCCTACGTCGAGCTCGCTCGGCGAATGAGCGTGCCGCTCGCGACGCTTGATGTGCGGCTCCGCACTGCGGCGGAGTCGGCCGGCGTTGTCGTCCTTTCGGAGTGAGGCTCCAGTCAGTCCGGTAGACTGTGGCTATGACGACAGCAGACGACTCTGCTGCGGGCTCGGATGCGGACCACGTCGAGCGCGAGGTGGCGGTGGAGGACGGCGAAAGCGCGATGATCACGCGGGATGGGGAGCCGGTGGCACGATTGGTGGGCGTCGAGCGCGACCTGGACGCGGTGATCGAAGCGATAATGGGTTTCGGGCGCGCCCATCCTCTCGAAGGCATCACGGTCAAGGAGCTGATCGAAGAAGGGCGGCGCTTCTGACGGACGCCTCAGGGGCATAGCGCGACCGGTCCGCGGCGCGGAGGTGGCGGGAGGGGTAAGATGCCGCCACTGAATCCCCTCGGAGGAACCATGCAGTTCATCAAGTACGAGCTCGACGAGCACATCCTGACGATCACGCTGAACCGGCCGGAGGTGATGAACGCGCTCAGCCGGGAGATGTACGCAGAGCTGGAGCAGGCGTTCATCGACGCCCACCGCGACCCGGAGGTGCGGGTCGTCATCCTCACGGCGGAAGGGCGCGCGTTCTGCTCAGGCGACGACGTGAAGCAGATCATGCTCGGGGAGAAGCGCGACGAGAGCACGGCGCGGCTGCGCGATGTGCGGCCGCGGCCCACGCCGGCCGCCCAGGCCATCCTCGAGTGCGACAAGCCGGTGATCGCGGCGGTCAACGGCCCGGCGGTGGGCTGGGGCATGGACATGACGCTCTTTGCGGACATCCGCATCGCGAGCGAGCGGGCGAAGTTCGGCGAGCTGTTCATCAAGCGCGGGCTGGTCACGGACCTCGGCGGGCTCTGGCGGCTGCCGTCGGTGGTGGGCCTTTCGAAGGCGGCGGAGTTGCTGTTCACCGGCGATGTCATCGAGGCGCCGGAGGCGGAGCGCATCGGGCTCGTAAGCAAGGTCGTGCCGCACGATGAGCTGCTCCCGGCGGCGCGCGAGATCGCGGCGAAGATCGCGGCGAACCCGCCGATCGCGATGCGCTACATGAAGGAAGGCCTGCGCAAGTCCCGGAACGCGGACATGCAGGAGATGGCCGCGTACGTCGGCAGCGCGCTCGCCTACCTGTTTACGACCGAGGACCACCGCGAGGGCGCGCTCTCGTTCGTCGAGCGCCGGCCGCCGGTGTTCAAGGGGCGGTAGCCCTGGAGATTGGCACACATAACGCGGGCGTCCTGGCAATCCGGGACGCCCGTTGTTCGTGCCGCCGAGGTCAGCGGATGGTGCGGAAGAACGCGCGGATGTCCCCGAGCAGGGCTTCGGGCTGTTCCATGGCGGCGAAGTGGCCGCCGCGCGGGAAGCTGGTGTAGCGCTGGAGGTTGAAGCGCGGCTCCACCCAGGCCCGCGGCGCGCGGTAGATCTCTTTCGGGAAGTCGGCGACGGCTGTGGGCACCTCCACCTTCGGGTAGACGAAGGCAGCGGGGTCGCGCTGGGTCTCGTAGTAGATGCGGGCGGCGCTGGCGATCGAATTCGGCGCCCAGTAGAACATGATGTTCGTGAGGAGCTGGTCCTTCGTGTAGACGGACTCGATGTCGCCGTCGCAGTCGCTCCAGGTGCGGAACTTCTCGACGATCCAGGCGGCGATGCCGGAAGGCGAGTCGGCCTGGGCGATGCCGAGCGACTGGGGCTTGGTCCCCTGGAGGTTGCTGTAGCCGGTCTCGGCGGCCTGAAACGCCTGGCGCGCTTCGAGGAAGCGCTGCTGCTCGGGGTCTTCGGCGGCGCCGGGGATGGGCGGGGCGATGGCCATGTTCAGGTGGATGCCGGCGACGTGGTCCGCGTGGGCGGAGCCCATCTTCGAGGCGATGATCGCGCCCCAATCGCCGCCCTGCACGCCATAACGCGCGTAACCGAGTTCGCTCATCAGTGTGTCGAACGCGGCACCGGCGCGGGAGATGCTCCAGCCGCGCTCACGGGGCTTGCCGCTGAACCCGAAGCCGGGCAGCGCGGGGATGACGACATCGAACGCGTCGGCGGGGTCGCCGCCGTGGGCCGCGGGGTCGGTGAGGGGGCCGATGAGGTGGTGGAATTCGTACACCGAGCCCGGCCAGCCGTGGACGAGCAGCAGCGGGAAGGGCGCGGGGCCGTTGCCTTTGACGTGGTAGTAGTGGAGGTCGACGCCATCGACTTGGTGCATGAACTGGGGGTAGCGGTTGAGGGCGGCTTCGTGGGCGCGCCAGTCGTAGGTGGTGCGCCAGTGTTCGCAGAGCTCCTGGACGCAGGCGAGGTCCGCGCCGTAGTCCCAGCCCGTGCCCGGGATGGCGTCGGGCCAGCGGGTGCGTGCGAGGCGCTCGCGGAGATCCTGGAGGACGGCTTCGGGGACGTGGATTTCGAAGGGACGCGGCATGGCGCGCATGTTACGCGGCGGGGCGAGCGTCCGCCCGCCCGCCGCGTGGGTTCGCGCTATTCGAAACGGGGCCAGACTGCGAGGATGTTCGCCGCGTAGCCGTACGTCTCTTCGAACGGGCCGTGGGTGGTGACGCTGCCCCAGCCCTGGTAGTAGATGGCGAGCGAGAGCCAGATGTCGCCGTCGGTGAGGTAGAGCCAGTGGCTCAAGATGGCGGCGCCCATGCGGGCGTTGTCCCAGGGGTCGGTGTCCCAGTGGGTCTCGTAGGGGGCGAGCCATTCGAGCGCCCATTCGGCGGTCGATGGCATGATCTGGGTGAGGCCGATGGCGCCGACGCTGCTGACGACGTGCTGCTGCCAGCCGCTCTCCTGCCAGGCGAGGGCGAGGAGCAGGCCGGACGGCAGGCCGTATTCGACTTCGACCTCGCGGAGGATGTACTCGGCTTCGGCGTGGGTGATGCGCGGGGCGTAAGCCGCCTGGATGGCGCGGGGCGTCGGCGCGGGGATGACGAGCTCGGCGCCCACCTGGAGGTGGTCCGGGTCGGCGATGTCGTTCGCGGCGACCAGGGCATCGAGGGTGACACCGTGCACGGCTGCGATGAGCGAAAGCGAGTCGCCGGGTTCGACGACGTAGGTGACGTGGCCGGGGCCCGGTTCGGCGCCGCCCGGAAGGTCCAGGTGTTGCCCGGAGAAGACGTAATCGACGTCATCGATGCCGTTGAGGGCGGCCAGCTGTTCGAGGTCGATGTCGTAGTAGGCGGCGATGCCGGAGAGGGATTCGCCGGGCTGGACGATGTGGTAGGCGCCGGTGGCGCCGGCCGGGGTCGCGCGCAGCGAGATGGCGAGCACGAGCAGCAGCGCGCAGGCCGCAGCCGCACGCAGGATTGCCGCTCGAGGAATGCGCAGGGAATGCCCCACGGAGAACCTCGTCCTCCGCCACCGAGGGGGAGAATAGGGCATGTGGCGCATAAGTTCGAGGTGAATCGTCAAGATGCGTAGAATTTTGCGCGTGGGTGACATTGTCGTACGGGACGGACGCGTTTGGAGTGGCCGCGGCGAAGGGCTGCCCAAGGCGGATGCGCCCCTCCGAGATGTGCTGGTCCGAGATGGGCGGGTGGTGGCTGTGGGGGCGGTGGAGACGCCGCCTGGTGTGGAGGAGCTCGATGCACGCGGCCGGCTGGTCGTGCCCGGGTTTACGGACGCACACGTGCACCTGGCGGGCACGGGCCTCAATTGCGGCCCCGTCGTCGGCCGGAAAAGCGTACGGACTCGATAGGGATCGGATCGCCGCGCTCGTAGATGTGCATGACATGATTCGCGATTCCGCCGCTTTCCCGAAGCCGAACAGGAGCACTCGCGCAGCGGCCCGAGTGACCTACCGTAGCAACGCTTTGCGCATGCATGCGATCTCCGCCGCAGACCCAAGCCTTGATCTATTGAGCTTTTAGCGATGAGTGCCATGGCCGCCGTAATCGCTCATTGGGCCCTGCTGCTTCCCTGAGGGCGCGAAGCCGCTGCGCGGGCGGAGTTCACGAGCCCCGTCGCTCGCGGGGCCGACTGGCCTGCCCGGCCCATCCGTTAGGACCCATTCCCGACACACATAGGTGTCTTTACGACCGACTCTGTTTAGACTCACCGGCGACGCACCATCAGGAGTCGGCCGATGCTCCCCTACCCCGGCCTGCCCGTTCTCGAAGGCGGTCCCGCAATCGCGCGCCCACCGCGCGACGCCACATTCCTGTCGGAAGGTCACAGGCTGATCAAGAAGAATCTGGCGATACAGACTCCTCTGTTGGCCGATAAGTCGCGTGTCGCATGGATGTCCGGACGCCACTTCCTAGTCGCTGGTGGGACAGGTCCAGGACTCGGTGCTGCATACGTCACCGCACTACTTGCGAGCGGGCTACCAGCAAGCGTCACGGTAGTTTCGCGCGATCTGCGCCAATCGGTGGGACATGCTACAGGCGAGCTCTTCTTAAAACTAACCGAAGAGCTCGGTCGGAAGGTCAAATTCTCGTGGACCAACGATGGTCTCTCGTTTGAAGGGCCCGCCTTTGAGGGGCTAGTTGCCATGCTACGCGACGCCCGGGCAGCAGACGTGGTTTACCTCAACACGGTTGCAGCTGCCAATTCTGGCGTTCTTCCCGGAATGCCGGACGTTTACACGAAAGACATAAACGATAGCGGAGAGCTTTTTCAATGGAAATTGCCTGTACTGACCGATAAGCAAGTCACCGCCACCAGGTTCATCATGGGTGATCTTGCCGTGGCGCTACCTGTTGCCTTACGAAAGCTCGGAATCGACGTTTCGTGTGAAGTCTATGCGGACTGGCGTGGGAGCCTGGATCGCGATAGCCGGGATCCTGACAGCATCCATTACGCTCGGCAGGGTGCCTATTCGACCAGTCTTTATCTTCCCAAGGACGTCGTGCACTCAGCTGTTGCGGAGCATTACGGAACATCGAGTCGGCGTATGGTCGACATTTTCTTTCCCGTGATGAACACGAGGGCGCTCCCGTTGATCCCGGGAGGGCGACTCATGAACGGGCTAATTAGTGGTCTTTTGGAGCGTGCGAAAGTTCGACAAAAGAGCGTAGCAGAGCTGGCTGTAAACGCACTGTACGTGATTGGCGATGCAATCAACGATCGGCTATCCAACCCGTTTCCAAGGCTGGATGACTACGAGTTACCGATTGACCTTTGGGCACTGGAGCTTCAGCGCCTGGTGTCCGCTGACCCCACTGACCCATTTTACGTTCGCCGGTGGCTTTCGAGCGGCTCGGACTAGCGGGCTCACTCAGTCGCTAGCCGAGATGGATAGGAGACAGGACCACACGCCATTCTCATCGCTGGAGAGTTCGCCGATCGAAATATCGAGCCAGTGGCCGTCCATGGACCGGCACTCGAGCCGGCGAAAGATGCCGGTGCGGGGTCGGTCGGTGGACATCTCACTTCTCTCCCGCTGCTTCTCCCGGGCTGCCGGCGGCGGCTTCGAGGTCCGCGAGGAGGGCGTCGAGCTCGGGGACGTCTTCGACTTCGCGCATGAGCTGGAGGAAGACGCCGACATCCTGGGTGAGCTCCCAGACGCGCTCGATCTTCGGGCCGACGGGATTGGAGGACGCGGGCGAGTCGGCGTAGGTGCCATAGAAGGCGAAATAGGCCTGGTTGATCTTGCGGAGCGGGTAGCCGTTGTCGTCGAGGAACTCGCGGCGCTCTTCCATGACGCGCTCGGCTTCCTCGACCTTGCCCTCGGCGAGCAGCGCGTCGACTTCCAGGCGGAGCTTCCGGAGCTCCGCGCCGACATCCACGGTGATTTCGCGGCGCGGTGCGCGGCCGTCGGCGCCGGGTTCGAGCGCGACCGGGTGCGCGGCGTGGACGAGGTTGGCCAGCTCGCGCCCCGCGATGTTCGCGGTCGTCTCGTTAAGGGTCTCGGAGTCGCCGCCGGAGCCCCACTTCTTGCCGAGCGGGTAGAACGCGAGGTAGTGGTGGACCCACTCGTGGGCGGAGGTGTCGAGCATGCTGGTGTAGGAGCGGTCGTCGCGGACGATGGCCGGGTAGGCGGCGAGCCCGCCGATCGAGACGACGAGGGAGACGGTGTCCTCGTCATCGACATCGGCTTCGATGGCCTCGATCTGGCGCAGGGTGATGTCGGGCTTCAGGAGCGTGTCGCCGGCGCGGAGGATGCGGTCGCGGGGAGAGCGGACGAGGAGGCGGGGCGGGTCGGTGAGCTCGAAATCGACCTGCGGCCAGGTGATGCGGACGTCGGAGAAGAGCGGGAGGCCTTCGCGCAGGCCCGCGGAGGCAATCGCTTCGTCGACATACGTCTCGACGAGGCGTTCGACGTCGTTCTCGTAGGTCGCGCGTTCGTTCGAAAGGAGCTCGATGGTCTCGAGGTCCGGTTCGGCGGACTCGGATTGGGCGAGGATTCGGCTGGTGAGCTCGAAGTAGCGCTGGAGGACGGCTTCGGGGTCGTCGCCGCCGGGGTTCGGGCCGATGCCGAGCCGCGCGAAGATGTTGCTGAGGATGGTCTGGGATTCCCAGCGGACGAGGGAGTAGCGGTACTCCTCGAAGGGGCGGCCTTCGGCGAGCGGGATGGCGACGAGGACGCGCGGGAAGAGCACGAGGAGCGCGCCGAGGACGATGCCCGTGAGCGCGGCCGCGTTCGGGACGATGACCCAGAGGTTCGGCCGCCACGGAGAATAGACGACGTCCGCATCGGCCGGGGTACGGGGGCGAAGCACAGAGCGAGCATACCGCCGCGGGGCCGATGCGGTGTGAAGGGCGTTTCCTATGCCGTTGGTTGGTGCGGGCTAGAATGATCCGAGAGATGAGTATGAGTGCGACAGCCACAGGCGCGCCTCCGCGCAGCCGGCCACCGTTCCGGTTGCGGTATGCATCGTTCGAATCGCGGGTGGCCGCTGGCACGCTGGACGTGCTGGTGATGCTGATCATCGCTTCGCTGCTGGTGACGCTCGGCTCGATCGTCGTGCTGATTTCGAGTGACTTCGAGCGCGTGGACCCGTCGAACACAGCCATCAACATCTTCTGGGGCTGCGTCGGGGCCATCCCGCCGGCGTTCCTGCTGTACTTCTTCGTGTCGCTGGCCTGGAAGGGCCAGACGGTCGGGGCGGCGGTGATGCAGCTGATGATCATCCGCTCCGACGGGCGGCCGCTGGGGCCGCTGGGGGCGATCGCGCGGCTGATTGGCCTCTTGCTGTACGTCCTCATCATCGGCGCGGGTGTGGGCCTGGCCTTTCTCTGGCGCGAGAACGCGCTGCAGTCGGGGCTTGCGGTGGCGGTGGCCTTCTTGATCGCGGCCTTCGGATTCCTCTGGTCCGCCTTCGACACGCGGCGGCGGACCTTGCACGACCTGATCGCCGGGACGATCGTCGTGCGCATCGGGTAGGCCGGTGCAGCGCGTACCGGGCCCGCGGACACCACAGCGCGCCGGGGCGAGCGCGCGGGAGCGGTTCGAGCGGCGGGATTCGCGCGATGGTGTTTCGGCGCCGTTCATCTATGCACTGTTGCTGGGCCTCGCGGCCTTCTTCTTCGTGCTTGCGCTGAGCACGCGGCAGGTGACCGAGGAAGAGCCCGCGCTGGACCTGCTGCGCTCGGGGATCGCGACGCTGACGGACATCGACGTGTGGATCGCGGAGTATGCGGACGACGTGCGCGAGCTGGGCGCGAGCAGCGACGAGGCGCGTGTGCCACTGCCGGGCTACCCGCTCGACGTGACGCTCACGCGCCAGGAGGCGGTGCAGCTGACCGACGCGGAACTCCGGGCGACGGTGCTCGAGCAATCGGCGCGGATGGTGTACCGCTCCGGGCTGGAGCCGTTCGACCGCACGGGCAACCAGTCGCTGGGCATCTTCTCGGGCGAAGGGCTGCTGGAGACGCTGGTCGGGCAGATTTCGGAGACGACCTACAACCGGGCGAACATCGCGACGATGGTGTTCGGCGGGCTGGTGGTGGTGCTGGCGGCGGCGGCGGCGGTGCGCGGCGAGGGCTACGGGCGGATGGGCACGGTGGGCTGGGGCGCGCTCGCGGGTGCCTTCCCGGGCGTGCTGGTCATGGTTGGCGCGCGGTACCTCTCGGGCATCGGGGGGTCCGACCCGTTCAGCGAGGACGTGCGGACGATGATCCAGCACGTGGTGGGCGTGCCGCTGCGGAACTACGTGGTGGTGTCGTTCTTCGGCCTGGTGCTCGCGGGGTCGGCGATGGTGCTGGCGCTGCTGGGGCGGCGCGTCGATGCGCTGCGGCTGGCTCCGCGCGAGGAGCTCGCCTTCGTGGAAGCACCGGTGATCGGCGGGCGCTCGCGCTCCGTCCGCGATGACTTCGAGGACTGGGACGACTTCGACGACGACTGAGCGGCAGCCGGGGCGGGGTTGAGCAGGCTCGCGGGGCAGTCCGGCGCGAGCGGGCAGCGCTCGCAGAGGGGGCGCCGCGCGGCGCAGAGCCGGCGGCCGTGCTTGATCAGCAGCATGTGGAACCGGTAGTAGTCCCCGGGCGGGACGAGCGCCTCGAGGGCGTCGTGGGCCTGTTCGGGCGTGAGCGTGGCGGGGATGAGCGCGAGGCGCTTCGCGACCCGCTCCACGTGCGTATCGACCGGCATGGCCGGGAGCCCCAGTGCGAAGAGCAGCACGCAGGCGGTGGTCTTTGGCCCGACGCCGGGGAGCGCGCGCAGCCAGGCGCGGGCCGCTTCGAGGTCCAGCGCGCGGAGGAACTCGAGGTCCCACGTGGGCGAGCGCTCCTGGACGGCGCGGAGGGCGGCCTGGATGCGCGGCGCCTTCTGCTGCGCGAGCCCGCCGTTCTGGATGGTCGCGACCAGCTCGTCGAGCGGGGCCTCGGCGACCGCCTGCCACGACGGGTAGCGGCGCATGAGCTGGACGAACGCGCGGCCGCTGTTCGTGTCGGCGGTGTTCTGCGAGAGGATGGTCAGGACGAGCTCGGCGACGGCGTCGCCGTGGGGCGTGTGGATGGGCATGCCGTAGAGCGCGGCCAGCCGGCCGATGATGGCGTCCGGGGCGAGCGGCATCAGTCGCGCAGCATCCGGGCGGCGAGCCCGGGCAGGACGGGCACGCGGGCGGCTTCGCGGGCGTAGGTCGATTCGCCCTTCTGGACGGCGAAGAAGGCGTCCCAGAGCAGAGGGAAGCGGCGCGCGGCGAAGAGCCACGGGCGCGGCGCCCGGCGGAGCATCCCGTAGAACATGAACGCGACGAGCCGGGCGGCGCGGAGCTCGGGCATGATCTCGCGGTCGATGTCGGCCTGGTAGCGGGCGAGGTCGCCGGAGGCGGCAGCTGCGCGGAGGACGTTGCGGGCGGCGATCCGGCCGGACTCGATCGCGTAGTAGATGCCCTCCTCGGTGAACTCGTCGGCGAGGCCGGCCGCGTCGCCGGCGAGGAGGATGTTCCCGGCGGCGATGGGCTCGCTGCCGCGTCGGAAGCGGATCTTGTGCCCGCGGGCGATGTCGACGGGCGCATCGCCGAGGCCGAGGGAGGCCACGAACCCGCGGACGTAGTCCTTCATCCGGGGCGCCTGGTCGGGCGGGACGACGACGCCGAACGAGAGGCCCTCGGCCTTGGGGAAGAGCCAGGCATAGCCCCAGGGGCGGAAGCCGAGCTCGATCAGGGCGCGCGAGCGGTAGGCGCGAAGGGCGCGCGCGGGGGCGCGGACCTCCACCTCCCAGGCGGCGCATTCGGCGATGCCCGCACCCAGGCCCGCCATCCGCCCGACCGGCGAGTGCGCGCCATCGGCGCAGACGAGGAAGTCGCCGGTGGCTTCGAAGTCTTCGCCGCGGACCGTGACGCGGCCGTTGCGTTCGAGCGAGCGGATGGCCGTGCCGGGGCGGAACTCGGCGCCAGCGGTGCGGGCCTGTTCGAGGAGGAGCGCGTCGAAGCGGTCGCGCATGACCATGTGGGCGAAGGGCGCCCCGGAATCGCGGACGAAGCGGCTGCCGCCGTCGTAGCTCACCTGGAGGCGGGAGACGGAGTCCTCGATGACAGAATCGATCGGGAAGGGGAGGAGGCGCTCGGTGCGGAGCGGAATGCCGCCGCCGCAGGCCTTGTAGCGCGGGAATTCGGCGCGGTCGACGAGGAGGACGCGGGCGCCGGCGGCGGCGAGCTCGCGCGCGGCGGTGCTACCGGCAGGGCCAGCTCCGACGACGACGGCATCGAATCGGGTCACTCCCGCAGTGTAGCGCGGCGCCCCGGTGCGGGCAGTGCGCGGTCAGGCGGCGTGGCGGAAGGCGAAGGCGGCGAGGGCGATCATGGCCCAGGAGAGGAGGCCGCCGATGAGACCGAACGTGAGGCCGCGCGGGCCCGCGAGTGCGTCTTCCGTGATATCCATGCCTGACAGGCTCGCACCGTGGGGAAGCGGTGCCAATGAGGGTATCGCCCGATCTGGTGACAGGTCCGTAGCGGCGCAGTGTCGCGACGCACGGGCGATGCGGCGAGAATGGGGGCGTGGGGAGCGCGGCCGGGTTCGATGGCACAACGTTGCGGGAATGGTACGCGCGGGAGGGGCGGCACGAGTTGCCCTGGCGGCTGACCCGCGACCCCTACGCGGTGCTCGTCTCCGAGGTGATGCTGCAGCAGACGCAGGTGGAGCGCGTGCTGCCGTACTACGAGCGGTGGATGGCGCGCTGGCCGGGCGTTGCCGCGCTGGCGGGCGAGGCGCTCGCGGAGGTGATCCGCGCGTGGGCCGGGCTGGGGTACAACCGGCGGGCGGCCTATCTGCATCGCGCGGCCGTGGCGGCGAGCGAGCGGCACGGCGGGCGCATCCCGCTCGGCGTGGCGGAGCTCCGGGCGCTGCCGGGGGTGGGGCCGTATACCGCGGCTGCGGTCGCCTGCTTCGCCGGCGAGGCGGTGGTGCCCGTCGCGGATACGAATATCGCGCGGGTGCTTGCGCGGGCGGTGGTCGGGGTGGCGGCGAAGCACGACGCGAGTGCGGGTGTGGTCGAAGTGGCAGCGCGCGCGGTGCTCCCGGATGAGGGTGCGCGCGCCCACAACCTCGCGCTGATGGACCTCGGGGCGATGGCCTGCACGGCACGGGCGCCGCGGTGCGACGACTGCCCGCTGCGCGGAGGGTGCGCCTGGCGGCTCGCGGGGTACCCCGAGGGCGCGAGCGCGGCGCGGCCGTCGCCCCGGTTCGAGGACACCGCCCGGTTCGCGCGCGGGCGGATCGTCGACGCGCTGCGCGGGGCGCCGGCGCTGACGGCGGGCGAGCTGGCGGCGCTGTTGCCGGCGCGCCACGCGGCCGAGCTCCCGCGCTACCTGTTCGCGCTTGCGAGCGATGGCCTGGTCGAGCAGACGGACGGGCGCTGGGTGCTGGCGGGCGGTCAGGGGAGCAGCAGCATGGCGTCGCCGAAGCTGTAGAAGTGGTACCGCTCGCGGACAGCGGTGCGATAAGCCTCGAGCACGAATTCGGTGCCGGCGAAGGCCGAGACGAGCATCAGCAGCGTCGAGCGCGGCAGGTGGAAGTTCGTGACCAGCACGTCGACGACGTGGAACGGCTCGCCGGGGAGGATCTTGAGGCGGGTCCACCCTTCGTAGGGCTCGACTTCGCCGCGTTCGCGGGCCACGTGCTCGAGCGTGCGGACGACGGTGGTACCGACCGCGACCACGCGGCGGCCCTCGCGCTTCGCTGCGGCGATGGCGGCGGCGGTTTCGGCCGGGACGGTGACGTGCTCGGCGTGGAGGTCGTGGTCGCGCGGGTCGTCGACCGAAACGGGCTTGAACGTCCCGGGGCCGACTTCGAGCGTGACGGCGGCCAGCCCGATGCCGCAGGCGGCGAGGCGTTCGAACAGCTCGGGCGTGAAGTGGAGGCCGGCCGTGGGCGCGGCGGCACTGCGAGCATCGCGGCTGTAGACCGTCTGGTAGCGCTCGGGATCGCCTTCGTAGCCGTGGATGTACGGCGGCAGCGGCACCTGGCCGACGGACGCCGGGTCGAAGGCATGGGCGAACTCGAGCTCGACGACGCCCTCGTTGCGGGCGGTGCAGGTGGCCGGCAGAGCGCCCGATGTGGTGTCGAAGATGAACTGGCGGCCGGCGGCGGCCAGGCGGCCCGGCCGGAAGAGGACTTCCCAGCGCAGGTCGGTCAGCGGGCGGATGAGGAGGGCTTCGACGGCTCCGCCGGTATCGGCGCGGCGCCCGTAGAGGCGCGCGGCCATCACCCGGGTGTCATTGACGACGAGCAGATCGCCGGGGTCGAGCAGCTCCGGCAGGTCGCGGAAGGTGCGGTGTTCGACGCTGCGCGCGGCCCGGCGGAGGACCATCAGGCGGGCGGAATCGCGGGGCTCGGCCGGCTGCTGGGCGATGAGCTCCTGGGGGAGGTCGAAGTCGAAGTCGGAGGTGCGCACCGGGGAGTAAGGATCGCGGGCGGGTGGCGGGGCGTCCAGCGCCGGGCAAATTGTGTTGACATCGCCACGAAAAGGCGCCTAAAGTACCGCAATTTTGCAGGAGGATAATTGCTGAGTCGTTCATCGATTTTGTGAATCCATGCGTTAGCCAGAGAGTCGTCGTCCAAGGAGGGACAGGTATGACGAACAACTACTGGACGAGGCGTCGCCGTGCGATGAGCCGGCGGGGCTTCCTGGCCACCGGGTCGGCTGCGACGATTGGAGCCGCGAGCTTGGGGCTGGTGGGATGCGGAGGGGATGACGACGAGGAGGAGAGCTCGGGCGGCTCGACAAGCACCGGAGGCGAGGGTGTCCCGGATGGACACCAGAGTGTGGGATCGACGACGGAGGAACTCCGCCAGCAATTCCACTTTAGCAAGCTGAAGAACGTACCGGGCTCGGACGCGCCCAAGGCCGGCGGGAAGTTCACGTTCGCGGGCTTCGACCCCGGGAACTGGTCCCTGATCGAGCCGGGGGCATCGATCATGTCCAGCTTCGGGCCGCACCACTACAACGGGCTGGTGACGTTCCCGATCAGCGACCAAGACGATGCGCACAGGCTCGAACCCGAGGGCGACCTGGCAAAGGACTGGGAGCAGCCCGACGACCTGACCTACATCTTCAACCTGAACGAAGGCGTGAAGTGGCAGAACGTCGCGCCGGTGAACGGTCGCGCGCTCACGGCCGAGGACGTGGTCTACGGCTATCAACTCCTCAAGGACAAGTCGAAGTTCCAGGCGGCGACCTATCTCCAGGTGGCAAGCATCACGGCCCCCGATGACAAGCGGGTCGTGTTCAAGATGAAGGAGCCGGCCGCCTACCTGCTCAACAACATGATGGGCCCGACCCACGTGGTGGTGCCCAGGGAGCTCGCGGAGTCGGACAAGTTCAAGTCGACCGCCGTGGGCACCGGCCCGTTCATCCTCGAGAGCTGGGAGCCGGGCGGGACGTGGAAAGCGAAGAAGAACCCGGATTACTTCCGGAAGTGGCAGGGCCACCAGCTGCCGTTCCTCGATGAGGTCGAATCGCGGAACTTCACCGGCAAGGATGCCGCGCGCCTCGCGGCGTTCCGCGCGGGCGAGCTCGATACGCTCTGGGCACCGGAGGTCAACACGTTCAAGGACCTCCTGAAGGAGATGCCGGACCTGATCGGGCAGATTGTGACGCCGCCGCCGGGTGCGCAGAACTACATCAGCATGCACATCGAGAAGGCGCCGCTGAACGATGTGCGCGTGCGGCAGGCGCTCTCGCTTGCGATGGACCGGGAGGCGATCCACCAGGGCATCTTCAACGGGCTCTCGGGCCCCGGGTACTCGCAGGACTGGTCGTTCTTCAAGGACCAGTCGGGCAAGTTCCGGGAGTGGCCGTGGGAAGAGAAAGAGCTCGGTGACTTCCACCACCTGGACGTGGCGGAGGCGAAGAGGCTCTATGAAGCGGCGGGCTACTCCAGCAGCAATCCGCTCAAGATCAAGTACAACCACCAGTCGGTGGCGAGCGTCAGCCAGGACCTCCACCTGCTCATCCTGCAGCAGTGGAAGGAGAACCTTGGCGTCGAGGCGGAGTTCGTCGGGACCGAGACAGTTGGCTGGATCGGTTTGCACTACAGCCGCAACTACGAGCACGCGCTCGGGTCGTGGTACAGCGGGCCGGCATTCGACCCGGATGGCTACTCGTTCGAGGTCCTGCACTCCAAGTCTCCAGGCAACATCTACGGGGTGAACGACCCCGAGCTCGACAAGATCCTGGAAGCGCAGCGGAAGGAAATGGACTACACCAAGCGGGAAGAGCTGCTCACGCAGGCGATGCTCAAGGACCTGAACAGCTGCTACCGCATCTGGACGCGGAACGCGTACAAGTGCGCACTCCGAAAGCCCGCGTACCACAACGTGGTCGACACGATCCACGCGTGGGGCAACATCGGTTGGGGCGCGAAGGGCGACGAAAAGGTCTGGACCGCCTGAGGCGGTGCATTCCCGTGACGGGGCGGGGGCCGGCACAACGCCGGCCCCCGGGATCACCATGACCGGTGGCGCCGGCGGCGGCGCCTACCGGGGGCGAGGTTCGGTTCCGCGATGATGCAATACGTCGTTCGGCGGCTCCTCCTGGGAGTCGTGATCATCTCGTTGGTCGCCCTGATTTCGTTCCTCATGATCCAGGCCGCGCCGGGCGACACGCTCCTCGCGCGGCTCGCCCAGGGCGGGCGCGTGACGCCGGCCGAGCTGGAGGAGAAGCGGGCGCAACTGGGCATCGATCGCCCGATCTTCGTCCAGTTCGGAGACTGGGTGGGAGGGCTCCTGCGCGGAGACCTCGGGAACAGCCTGATCTTCGAGGACCGGTCGGTCACCGGGAGAATCGTCGACACGCTTCCCAAGACGCTCGAGCTGGTGATCCTGTCGACCATCCTGTCGCTGCTGATCGCAATACCGATCGGGGTGCTCTCGGCAGTCAAGCAGGACGGTGTCTTCGACTTCTTCGGGAGGATGTTCGCGATCCTCGGTCTGGCGATACCGAACTTCTTCCTCGGTATCGTGGTCGTGGTCTACTTCGGCATCTGGTTCGGTATTTCGCCGCCAGCGACGCAACCGTCCATCTTCACGGACCCGTACGACAACCTGAAGGCGTACGTGCTGCCAAGCCTGGTCCTGGGCGTATCGATGAGCGCCGTGACGATGCGCATGACGCGGGCGACGGTGCTCGAGGTGCTGCGCCAGGACTTCGTGCGCACGGCGCGAGCCAAGGGGCTCAGGAGCCAGGCGGTACTGATACGCCATGTTCTGCGGAATTCGCTCGTCCCGATTGTCACCGTGCTGGGCAACCAATTTGCGTTTCTCATTGGCGGCACAGTGGTGGTCGAGCAGATCTTCGGCATTCGTGGTCTCGGAGACCTGATATTCACGTCGATCAATTCGCGCGACTACACGCAGATCATGGGCAACACGTTGTTCGTTGGGACGGCGGTGGTGCTCGTGAACCTGCTGGTCGATGTTTCGTACGCCTGGATTGACCCCAGAATCCGGTACGCGTAAGGGGAGGTCGAGGCGATGGCAAAGGCAGCGGAGCTGGGAGTCCTCCCCACGTGGGAGGAGTATCGACGGCCAAATCCTGTGCTGACGGCATTGGGACTGCTGCGGCAGAAGCCACTTGGACTGCTCGGGTTTGCCCTCCTGCTGGTGGTCGTGTTCTGCGCGGTGTTCGGGCCCGGTATCTCCATCGGCGGAACCGAGATACTCCCGGGATTCGACCGGTACGACCCGAACAGGGCGGACGTGCTGAACAAAGAGAAGTCGCCGACGATGGACCACATCTTCGGGACGGACTCGCTGGGGCGCGATGTGTATTCGCGCATCATCCACGGCTCGCGGCCGTCGCTGCAGGTGGGCATCTACGCGACGCTGCTGGGTACGCTGGTGGGCACGGCGATCGGGCTGTTCACGGGCTACGTGGGCGGCTGGTGGGACATGATCATCCAGCGCCTCATGGACGGCGTGATGGCGATCCCGCCGCTGGTGCTGCTGCTGTCGCTCGTGTCGATCACGAGCCCGTCGCTGCGGAACATCGTCCTCATCCTGGTCGTGTTCATCGCGCCGTCGACATCGCGGGTGGTCCGGGGAGCTGTGCTCACCACGAAGGAGAGCCAGTTCATCGAGGCGGCGCGGGCGATGGGCTCGACGCCGCTGCGGGTGGCACTCCGGCACGTGCTGCCGAACCTGTTCGCGCCGATCATGGTGCTGGCGACGATTACGATCGGCGGCGCCATCCTCGTGGAGGCGTCACTCTCGTTCCTGGGGCTCGGCGTGCCGCCGCCGACGCCAACGTGGGGCTCGATGCTGAGCCGCGGGACGGGCGCGAGCTCGATTGAGCGGGCGCCCTGGATTGCGCTGGCTCCGGGTATCGCGATCACGGTGACGGTGGTGGGATTCAACCTGGTCGGCGACGCGCTGCGCGACATCCTCGACCCGCGCCTCCGGAAGACGGGGTAGCGCGCGGCGATTGAGCACCCCTCGCCCGTGGAGGGGGATCGCCTGGACTGCCCGCCATGGACACACCATGGCGGGCAGTTCGTTGCATCTTCAGGGCATGCGTTCTACGGTGGCGAAACCGGGAGGAAGGCCATGACCCATCGCAACGGATCGTCGTCGTCTTCGATGACGGAAGATCGGCTGGACGAGATCACGGCGACGCACGTGACCGTGGACCGCAGCGCGGTGCGGAACCTGAACGCGGACCTGGCGCAGCTCGAGAAGGCGGCCGTGGGGCGGCTCCGGGCCGGCGAGGCGAACGTGAACCAGGGCACCGTGGGCATCGCCGCGTTCGAGACGGGCACGCTGCGGCAGAGCGCGGCGGGCGTGGTGGTCGCGAAATCGGTGGCGTGCGACGAAGTGCGGACGGCGGTGCTGGTCTCGCCGGTGGTGCGCGGCGACGTGCACACGTGGCTCGACCTGCGGACGGCCTTCGCTATCGGGCTGGGGATTGCGCTGGGGCGTGCGTTGCTTGCCGGCGCCCGTGCTTTGGGGCGGCGGGCGGCACGCTGAGTTCGTCGGGGCTGAAGATGCGGGCTTCGGCATCGGTCCGGAGCTGGCCGCAGGCGGCCGAGATCTCGCTGCCCTTCTCGACGCGGACGGTGGTGTTGACGCCGTTTTCGCGGAGGATTCGTTCGAATTCGAGGACGCGTTGGCGGGCGGGGCGGCCGTAGCCGCCGGCCGTGGGGTTCACCGGGATCAGGTTCACGTGGGTGCCGCTGTGGCGGAGCAGCCGGGCGAGTGCGAGCGCGTCCTCCGGGCGGTCGTTCTCGCCGGCGATGAGCGCGTATTCGAAGGTGACGCGGCGGCCGGTGGACTTGAAGAAGCGCTTCGCCGCGGAGACGAGGTCGGCGACGGAGTGGGGGCCCGCCGTGGGGACGAGGTGCTGGCGGAGCTCCTCGGTGGGTGCGTGCAGGGAGATCGCGAGGCCGACCTGGAGTCCCTCCTCGGCGAGCCGGTCGATGCCGCGCAACAGGCCGACGGTGGAGATGGTGATGGCGCGCTGCGAGAGGCCGAACGCCCGCGGGTCCACGAGGATGCGGACGGCGCGGATCGTCTCGTTGTAGTTGGCGAGCGGTTCGCCCATGCCCATGAAGACGACGTTGGTGACGTGCTCGCCGCGCTCGCGGAGGAGGCGGGCGATGTGCACGACCTGGGCGACGATCTCCTCGGCGTGGAGGTTGCGTTCGAAGCCCATCTGGCCGGTGGCACAGAACACGCAGCCCATGGCGCAGCCGGCCTGGGTCGAAACGCAGACGGTCGAGCGGGGGTGCTTGCCGGGCTCGGGGTACTGCATGAGCACGGTCTCGATGAGGGTGCCGCCGGCCATGCGGAGGAGGAGCTTGGTGGTATTGCCGTCCTCGCTCACGACGCGGTGGACCCCGGTCGCTGAGCCGACGCCCCAGCCGGCCTCGGCGAGCTGCTGGCGGAGGGCCGCGGGGAGCTGGCGGAGGTCATCGAGCGAACCCGGCGCGTCCTGGTAGAGGGAGCGGAGGACCTGGTCGGCGCGGTAGCGCGGGTGGCCGAGGTCCTGGAAGAGCGTGTCGAGCTCCGCGGGGAGGAGGCGGTAGAGGTCGTTCATTTCAATCCAACGGTGTCGGGAAGGGCGCCGCGTTCGCCGTTGAGGAAGACGTTGCCGGGCAGGCGCTTCGCGCCCTGGCGCTGCACTTCGCGGAGGACGAGGGCGCCATCCCGGAAGGCGACTGCGGGCTGCCGGTCGATCACCATCGTACTGCCCGGCGGGGCCAGCGTGGGGAGAGGGGCAACAGCGGCGTTCCAGATGGCGAGCCGCTGGCCGCGGTAGTCCACAAAGGCGCCAGGCCAGGGGTCGTAGGCGCGGACCGCGCGCTCGGCTTCGGCGGCGGTCATTTCGGCGCGCAGGTGGCCGTCGTCCTTGTGCACGAGGCCGCAGAAGGTGACGCGGGACTCGTCCTGGGGGACGGCCGCGAGCTCGCCCTCGTACCAGCGGGGGAGCGTCTCGACCAGCGCCCGGGCGCCGAGGGCGGCGAGCTCCGGTTCGAGCGTGCCGGTCGTGTGGTCGGGGCGGATCGGGATGGCGGACTGGCTGATCACGGGCCCGGCGTCCAGCTCGAACGCCATTTCCATGATCGAGACGCCCGTTTCGGTGTCGCCGGCGAGGATGGCTGCGCCGATGGGCGAAGCGCCGCGCCAGCGGGGCAGCAGCGAGGCGTGGACGTTGATGCAGCCGCGCTCGGGGATGGCGAGGACCATGCGGGAGAGGATCTTGCCGTAGGCGGCGACGACGGCGAGGTGCGGCCGCAGCGCGCGGAGCTGGCCGCGGACGGCTTCGTCCTTGAGGGTCTCGGGCTGGAGGACGGGCAGGCCGAGCTCGAGCGCGGCGGCCTTGACCTCCGGCATGGCGACGCGGCCGCCGCGGCCGGCGGGGCGGTCGGGCTGGGTCAGGACCATGACGATGTCGTAGCCGGCGGCGCGGAGCGCACGGAGCGACGGCACGGCGAAGGCCGGCGACCCCATGAAGACGACACGCACGTCCGCGGGGTTCACCGGGCGTGGACCTCGACCGCGGCGCCGCGCGAGACGCCGAGCGCGGCCGCGGCGCTCGCTTCGCGGAGGGCGATGGCGACGAACCCGCTGCTGTCGGCGTGGCAGAAGGGGACGCCGGGCCGGGCATCGCCGAAGGTGCGGACGCGCTGGTCGACGGTGACGCCGGCGACCTGGATCACGCAGGCGGGGAAGAGCTGGCGGGCGCGGATGGTCGTGACGAGGTTGCCATAACGGTCGATGTGAACGACCGACCCGCGGAGCGTGCCCTGGCCCGCGGGGACACCTTCGAACATCGGGAAAAGGACTGCGCTGTCGCAGGGGGAGCCACAGCGGCGGAAGTCCTCGCCGGCGGCGAGGTGGGCGGCCGTGGGGCCGAAAATGTCGCGGGCATGGAATGTGCTGCTGACGACCGGGCGGTGGAAGGTCGCGTTATCGAGGAGGCGGACTTCGGCGCCCGCGAGCGTCCCGCCGCGCCGGGCGGATTCGGAGAAGGCACAGGAGAGGAGCCCGTTGTCCGGGCCGACGAAGATGCGGCCCCCGGACGCGACCGCGATACCCCGGCGCGCCGTACCGACGCCGGGGTCAACGACCGCGAGGACCACCGCGTTCGGGGGAATGACGGCGAGGCTGGTTTCGAGGATCCAGGCGCCCTCGTCGATGGCGTAGGGCTCGACGTCGTGGGTGAGGTCGATGACGGGCGCGGCGGGGGCGATGGTCGCGATGACCGACTTCACCTGGCCGGCGTACTGGTCACGGGTGCCGAAGTCGGTGAGGAAGACGATGGGACGGGTCAGTTGCGCCACTTGTGTACATCGTAGAAGCGCTGGGAGCCGGTGGACAGCACGCCGGGGACGAACCCATCGAGGCTGGAGCGGTGGATGTAGGTGTAGCGCGGGTAGGCGAGGACGATGCCGGGCGCCAGCTCCTCCCACTTCTCTTGGAACTGCGTGTAGAGGTCTTTGCGGACGTCGATGTCGTCGGTCGTGCGGGCGCGGGCGATGAGCTCGTCGACGACGAGGTTCGAGAAGTTGGCGAAGTTCAGGCCGGCGGTGCCGGTCTGGGAGCTGTGCCAGCCGAAGTAGGGGTCGGGGTCCGGGCCCTGGTCCCAGCCGGTGACGGCGGCGTCGTAGCGGCGCTCCTGCAGGAAGTCGCGACGGAGGACGGCGAAGGTGGTGCTGATGACCGTCGCGCGGATCCCGAGCGGTTCGAGCTCGGCGCGCACTTCGTCGGCGATGGCCATGCGCGTGGGGTCGTTGTCGGTGCGGATGGTGAAGCGGAACTCCTGGCCTTCGCGGACGAGGATGCCGGTGGTGGGGTGCGCGTTCCATCCGGCCTCCTCGAGCAGGCGGCGGGCTTCGGCGTTGTCGGGCGTGGTCTGGTCGTACTCGCTGGCGTAGGCCCAGTTGCCGGGCGCGACGGCGGAGCTGGACGGCGCGGCGCCGCCTTCCGGGAAGGCCCGGGTGGCGATGGTCTCGCGGTCGAGGCCGAGGGAGATGGCCCGGCGGACGCGCTCGTCCGCGAAGAATGCAGCCTGGTCGTTGTTCAGGTAGAGGACCAGGTAGAAGGAGCGCTGGAGGTCGACGCGGTCGACGCCGTCGAGCTGCTCGATTGCGGTGGCCTGGCCCTCGCCGAGTGGTTCGCGGAGGAGGAGGCCATCAATGGCGCCGGATTCCGCCGCGCGCAGGGCGGAGGGGTAGTCGGCGAAGAAGCGGAAGCGGAAGCGGTCGATAGCGGGCCGGCCGAGGTGGTACCTGTCGTAGGCGACGAGCACGGCCTCGCTGCTGTCGACGCGTTCGAGGCGGTAAGGCCCGGAGCCGACCGGGGCCTGGTTGAACGGCGCATCGAACAGCGCTTCGGCGGTCACACCGCGGAGGAGGTGCTCCGGGAGGATGCCGACGGTGGCGTGGCGGGCGAGGAACGGCGCCGAGGGCTGCGGCAGGCGGACGACCACCGTGCGCGTGTCGGGGGTGTCGACTTCGATGCCGGCCCAGGCCTCGCCGAGGGCGCGGTCGCCCTGGAAGCCGGCGTCCTTGAGCTGGGTGATGGTGAAGGCGACATCGCGCGCGGTGAGGGCGACGCCATCGTGCCATTCGAGGTTTTCGCGCAGGCGGAAGGTGTAGGTGCGGCCGCCATCACCCACTTCGGGGAGCTCGGCGAGGTCGGGCTCGACCGTGCCATCGGGGCCGATGCGGACGAGGCCGGAGAAGACGAGGCTGGCGATGTCTTCGTCGACCTGGTTGAGCGAGCCGTAGAGCGGGTTGATCCGCTCCCAGGTGCCGGCGAGGCCCTCGGTGTAGGTGGACTCGGGGGCGAGGACAACGCTTTCGTTGCCGGTGAGGCGCAGGCCGAGGACGACGGCGGAGGCCAGGGCTGCGACGGCGAGTGCGCCGCCGATGAGGAAGTTGCGGCGCGAGCGGGAATGCGAACCAGGCACTTACTTCTGGTCGAGGACGCTCAGGAACGAGATCCCAATGAACACGACCACCAGCAGGATTGTCGCCTGGAAGAGGGTCCGCTCGAGGCCGCGCTTGGTGCGGTAGGCGCCGCCGCCGGACATGCCGCCGAGGGCAGCTCCGAAGCCGGAGCCCTTGACCTGGAGCAGGACGACGACGATGAGGATGGCCGAGATCAGGATCTGGATGATGTTCAACACTGCTGGTTACCGCGTGAGGACTGGCTGGCCGGCCGGCTCCCGCGACTGCGGCAGCACGATGGCGTCCCGGCCATCGTACAGGCGGAGGATCGTAGCGGCGAGTTTGTGCGGGTCGTGCCGGTAACGGTTCTCTTCCGCGACCACGTCCGCCTGGACCACGCGGATCCCTTCGAGCACCTTCGCATCGCCGTTGTGGGCGATTTCGACGGCGCTGGAGTGCCAGGATTCGGGCAGGTTGCTGGCGATGTTGTTGTTCGCGACGAGGGCATCGACGACGCGTCCGCCGGCGTGCCGTTCGAGCGCACGCAGGTGGTCCGCGGCGCTGAAGCCGTCGGTTTCGCCATGCTGGGTGGCCACGTTGCAGACGAAGACCTTGAGCGCCTCCGTCTGGGCGAGGGCCTTGCGGATGCCATCGACGAGGATGTTCGGGAGGACGCTGGTGTAGAGGCTGCCGGGGCCGATGACGATGAGGTCGGCTTCGAGGACGGCGCGCACGGCGTCGGGGTGGGCTTCGGCCCAGGAGGGGTTGAGGTAGAGGTCCTTGATGCTCGAGCCGCGCTCCGAGATGTTGTGCTCGCCGTGGACCAGCTCGTCTTCGTGGGTGCGCGCGCTGAGGGTGACGTCTTCGAGGGTCGAGGGGAGGATGTTGCCGCGGACGTTGAGGACGCGGCTCGTCTCGTGGATGGCGGTCTCGAAGTTCCCGGTGACTTCGGACATGGCGACGATGAAGAGGTTGCCGAAGGAGTGGCCCTGGAGGCCGCTGCCTTCGGAGAAGCGATACTGGAAGAGGCGCGACATGAGCGGTTCGGCCTCGGCGAGGGCGGCGATGCACTGGCGGAGGTCGCCGGGGGCGATGACGCCGAACTCCTGGCGCAGGCGGCCGGTGCTGCCGCCGTCGTCGGCGACGGTGACGATCGCGGTGAGGTTGCTGGTGTACTGCTTGAGGCCGCGGAGGAGCATGGAGAGCCCGGTGCCGCCGCCGATCGCGACGATCCGCGGGCCGCGTCCGAGGATGCGCTTCTGGTAGATGGTCTCGGCCATGCTGGCGCGGGAATCGGGCCGGACGAAGGCGTAGAGGAGCGATTCGTTCAGCTTCCAGATCGCGATCCCGACCGTGGAGAGTGATAAGCCCATGAAGAGGACGCCACGCCCCCAGCGCGGGATGAACTGGAGGGTGAGGTAGTAGAAGATGCCGGGCAGGGTGTAGCTGAGGTAGGCCTCGCGGAGGACGTAGGCGATGCCGAGGCCCATGAGGGCGACGCCGAAGACCAGCAACGCAAGCCAGCGCTTGATGTGCATGCCCGGGTAGAGCCACTTGAAGACGCTGTGCTCGCGGATACGCCGGACGGCCATGCGCTGGGAGTATAGCATCAGGCGGCCGTACCGCTACGGTAAGTTATCATTTTTCGGTTAGCTCCTCGGTGAAGAGGTCCTGCAGGAGCGCGGGGTTCGCGCGGCCTTTCGTTTCGCGCATGACCTGGCCGATGAGGAACTTGATTGCCGAATCCTTGCCCGCACGGTAGTCCGCGACCGCCTTCTCGTTGGCGGCGATGACCGCGCGCACCATGTCGCGCAGCTCGTCGCTGCCGCTGATCTGGGCGAGGCCCTGCTCGGCGACGACATCGGCCGCGGTCTTGCCGGACTCGGCCATGGTTTCGAAGACGGACTTGGCGGCCTGGGCGGTGACAGTGCCCTGGCCGACCATCGTGATCAGCTCCGCGAGGCGGTCGGGCGTGACGGGCAGGTCCTGGATGTCGCGGCCGGTGGTGTTCACCCAGCGGAGGACTTCGCCGAGAACCCAGTTCGCGGCGAGCTTGGCCGCGCGGGCGGGCTCGCCGCCGGTGAGGGCCGCGCGGACGGCATCGTAGTAGTCGGCGCGGTCGCGGGATTCGGAGAGGGTGACGGCCTCGTGCTCGCTGAGCCCGAGGTCGAGGAGCTCGGCCTTGCGCTCGGCCGGGAGCCGCGGCAGGCGGGCGCGGACGGATTCGACGAACGCGCTGCTCAGCCGGAGCGGCGGCAGGTCGGGCTCGGGGAAGTAGCGATAGTCGTTCGCGTGTTCCTTCGAGCGCTGGGAGACGGTTTCGTTTCGCTCGTCGACCCAGCCGCGGGTCTCCTGGATGAGCTTCTCGCCGGCGCTGAGGGCGGCGGCCTGGCGCTTCTCTTCGAAGACCAGTGCGTCGTGCACCGCCCGGAAGCTGTTCATGTTCTTGATCTCGACCTTGGTGCCGAACTCGGCCTGGCCGCGGGGGCGGAGGCTGATGTTCGCGTCGCAGCGGAAGTTGCCTTCCTCCATGTTCGCTTCGGAGACGCCGATATAGCGGAGCACCTGGCGCAGGCGGACGAGGTATTCGCGCGCTTCGGCCGGGGTGCGCATGTCGGGCTCGCTCACGATCTCCATGAGCGGCGTGCCGGAGCGGTTCACGTCCACGAGGGAGTAGCCGTCGCCGGTCACGGGGTCGGTGCGGTGCAGGAGGCGGGCGGTGTCCTCCTCCATGTGCACGCGGGTGATGCCGATGCGGCGGGGTTCGTGCCCTTCGACCTGGATTTCGAGCGAGCCGCCCTTGCAGACCGGGAGGTCGTACTGGGAGATCTGGTAGCCCTTCATAAGGTCGGGGTAGGGGTAGTTCTTGCGGTCGAACTTGCTGAACGGCGTGATCTCGCAGTCCAGGGCGAGGCCGGTCATGACGATGTCGGCGATGGCCTGTTCGTTAATGACAGGGAGGACGCCCGGCATGCCCAGGCAAACGGGGCAGACGTGGGTGTTCGGGGCCGCGCCGGCATAGTCCGTGCTGCAGGCACAGAACATCTTGCTGCGGGTGGTGAGCTGGCAGTGGACTTCCAGGCCGATGACGGTTTCGAAGTCGGTTGCTACAGCCGGCACATGCACCTCCACCCACCGGGGACGATGACCGAGTATAGGCAGGGGGCGAAGCTCGGGACAATGCGCGAAAACGCTACATAAGGCGGCGGGGCTGCTGCTGCTGATGGCTTGCGCGCGCGTGTCAGTTCGCGGGCGGACCTGCGCGGGTAGCCCGCCGTTCGCTGATCGCGCCTGCCAGGCGGAAGCAGTTCTCGACGAGGTGCGTGTCGACGGCGTGCCCTCGCTGGCGGCGCGGACGCTCGCGAGGCAGGAGCGCGTGAGATCACGGACGCGGTCGCTCACCACCACGATCGTGAGGTCCGCGCGGGAACCGTGGGCCGGGCGGGGGCGCCGATTACGCTGCGCTAAACGTCGCGAGGCTGGATTCGAACCGTTCGAACAGGTAGGGGTCGAAGCGGGTGCCGGCGAGGCCGCGCATGACTTCGATGGCGTCGGCGGAGCTCATGGCGCGGCGGTAGGGGCGGTCGCTGGTGAGCGCGTCGAAGGCTTCGCACATGCCGATGATCTGTGCTTCGGCGGGCACTTCGTCGCCTTCGAGCATGCCGGGGTAGCCCTTGCCATCGATGCGCTCATGGTGGCAGCCCACCCACCACGCGGCCGCGCCGAGGCCCGGCACTTCGCTCAGGATGTCGCGCGCGTAGATGGGGTGGAGCTGGACGATGGCCATCTCGTCGATGGTGAGGATGTCGGGTTTGCTCAGCACGTGGGACGAGACGCCGAGCGTGCCGATGTCCTGGAGCAGCGCGGCGACCTGGACGAGGTCTGCGCGGCGCTCGGTCATGTCGCAGGTGAGGGCCACGCGGCGCGCGGCTTCGGCGACGCGGCGGCCGCGGCCGGTTTCGCGCCCGTTGCGTCCGTCGACCACGTCGCTGAGGGCGCCGATGAACTCGAAGAGCTCATCGCGGTTCATGATGCCGCCGTAGTTGAGCGACATGAGCGTGGCGGGCAGATCGTTGTCGTAGAAGCCGAGCCAGAACTCGTCCTTGCCGGCGAGTGCGGCCATGCGCTGGGCGATCTCGGGGTCGAGCTCGGAGCCGGCCATCTCGAGGACGAGGGCGGGCCCGCGGCGGCGCACCATGAGCGGCGAGCCTTCTGCGTCGATCATCGACTCCACGCGGTCGGCGACTGCGACGATGCGCGAGACGAGGGGCATGCGATCGCCGGCCTGGGAGCCGGGGAGGCCGCTGCCGTCCCAGCAATCGTGGTGGTGGGCGACGGCGCGGGCGACGGTTTCGCCGAGGCCGAGCTTGCGGGCGATGCGGGCGCCGTGCTCGCAGTGCTGGGTGAGGGCTTCGAGGACGTCGGCCCAACCGCCGGTGGGGACGGCCGCGAGGACATCGCGGGTACTCGCGTTGCCGGCGATGAGCCGGGTGCCGCGGGCGGTGTCGACGCGGGGGGCGGCTGGGACCGCGGCCATGCCGGCATCGTGGAGGAGGCAGCCGAAAAAGACCTCCTCGATGCGGGCGGCGTCGAGGCCGAGCTCGTTCGCGAGGTAGACGCCGATATAGGCGACGCGCTGGGCGTGCCCGGGCTTGCGCCCTTCGGCGAGGTCGAAGGCGCGGCTGAGCGGGGCGAGGAGGGTGCCCCGGCTGATCCGGGGGAGCCCGGAGAGCCCTGTGTCGTCGTACAGGGATGGATCCAGGAAGTCTGCCTTCACGGTCTGGATCCGCGCCTTCGAAGCCATACGCCACCCCTCGTCCGGTCGTATCTCGGTAGTCCGAATATCGGACTGGAAACGGCGGGCGCGCAGGGACAGCGGGGTGGATGGATGTACAAATCAGGATCAGTCGTACGGGGCATGGAAGGGAAAGCGCCCCTGCACGAATCGGCGGAAGGGGGTACACTATCCGGGGTAGGGCGTCGGTGGCGATGCAATCCCCTCCTGCCTCCCGGATTTGATCAGGCGGACATGGATCGCTGGCGTCGCAGTCGTATGTTCGAATTGCCGCGCTCCGAGCACGTGCTCGGAGGGGCTGTAGCCATTATCCGGGAACCTCGAAACGAGGCGGCTCACCATTCCGGTAGCCGGGGGACACGAAGCTTTTCCGATCGTGAGGCCGGCACCGGTGCCGGCCTTCTTGGTGCCCGGGAGACGGTTGCCCGGAGCTCGTCCTGAGAATCTTCCACGCCCCTACCAGGCGGTGGACCACAAAGAGGGTGGTTAGCAGAGGCCCATGACGACAGAGAGTCCCGTACGAACCCCTCGGCCCGTCGAAGAGCTCGACCGCGTCACGATTCGCTTTGCCGGCGACTCGGGCGACGGCATGCAGTTGACGGGGACGCAGTTCACGAAGACGACGGCCGTCTTCGGGAACGACCTGGCGACGCTGCCGGACTATCCGGCGGAAATCCGCGCCCCTACGGGGTCGCTGCCGGGCGTTTCGGGGTTCCAGATCTCGTTTGCGAGCACGGACATCCGGACGCCGGGCGACCAGCCGGACGTGCTCGTGGCGATGAACCCTGCGGCCCTGCGGACGAACATCAACGACCTGCGGCAGGGTGGGCTGCTCATCGTCGATGAGGACGAGTTCAACGCGGCGAACCTGAAGAAGGCCGGCTACCCGCTGAACCCGCTGGAAGACGGCGGGCTCGCCAGGTACCAGGTGGTGCGCGTGCAGATCACGCGGCAGAACGAGCTGGCGCTCGAAGGGCTGCCGCTGAACACGGCCCAGAAGTTCAAGTCCCGCAACTTCTACGCGTTGGGGCTGGTGCTGTGGCTCTACGGCCGGTCGATGGACACCACGATCAAGTGGGCGAACGACCGCTTCAAGCGGATGCCGGACCAGCTCGAAGCGAACGTGCGGGCGCTGAAGGCGGGCTACAACTTCGGCGAGACGAGCGAGCTGTTCCATTCGCGCTACGAGGTGGCGCCGGCGGAAGTGGCGCCGGGCACCTACCGGCACATCTCCGGGAACGAGGCGACGGCGCTGGGCTTCCTCGCCGCGTCGGAGCTCGCGGGGCTGCCGCTGTTCTACGCCAGCTACCCGATCACGCCGGCGTCCGACGTGCTGCACGAGCTTTCGAAGCTGCGCAACTTCGGCGTGAAGACGTTCCAGGCAGAGGACGAGATCGCGGCCATCGGTGCGGCGATCGGCGCCGCCTACGGCGGGCAGATGTCGCTGACCGGGACGAGCGGGCCGGGCCTGGCGCTTAAGAGCGAGGCGCTGAACCTGGCCGTGATGACCGAGCTGCCGCTCGTCGTGATCGACGTGCAGCGCGCAGGCCCGAGCACGGGCATGCCGACCAAGACCGAGCAGTCCGACCTGCTGCAGGCGATGTTCGGCCGGAACGGCGACTCGCCGGTCATCATCGTCGCGCCGGCCACGCCGTCGGAGTGCTTCACGATGGCGATCGAGGCGTTCCGGCTGGCGCTGAAGTACATGGTGCCGGTCATCTACCTGAGCGACGGCTACCTCGGGAACGGCTCGGAGCCGTGGCGCATCCCGGACATCGGCGAGCTGCCGCGGATCAGCTGGAGCTACGCCGGGCCGGTCGAGGGCGAGTTCAACCCGTACCAGCGCGACCCCGTAACGCTCGCGCGGCCGTGGGCGGTGCCGGGCCAGAAGGGGCTGACGCACCGGATCGGTGGCATCGAAAAATCGGGCCAGACGGGCGACATCAGCTACGACCCGCGCAACCACCACACGATGACGCTTGCACGCATGGAGCGGGTGGCGCGCTCGGTCGCGGACATCCCGGCCCTGGAAGTGCAGGGTCCGTCGGAAGGCGACCTGCTCGTGCTCGGCTGGGGCGGCACCTACGGGGCGATCGCGAGCGCGGCGGAGAAGGCGCGCAAGGCCGGCAAGAGCGTGGCCTCGGCGCACCTGCGCTACCTGAACCCGTTCCCGGGGAACCTGGAGCAGGTGCTGCGCAGCTACAAGCGCGTGCTCATCCCGGAACTGAACACGGGGCAGCTCTCGCTGCTCATCCGCGGGAAGTTCGTGATCGACGCGGTGCCCTTCAACAAGATCTCCGGGCAGCCGTTCAAGATCGCGGAGGTCGAGGGGAAGATCGACGAAGTCCTTGGCCTGACCGGCCCGTACGAGCTTTCGTTCGGCGGCGCGGCCGTGCTTGGGGGAGGCTAATCCATGGCAACTGCCACGAACGGAAACATCATTACCGAGGACCTGCCGGTGTTGACCCGGAAGGACTTCGTGACGGACCAGGAAGTGCGCTGGTGCCCGGGCTGCGGGGACTACTCGATCCTGGCGCAGATGCAGAAGATGCTGCCGGAGCTGCGGGTCCCGAAGGAGAACCTCGTGTTCATCAGCGGGATCGGCTGCTCGAGCCGCTTCCCGTACTACGTGGAGACGTACGGCTTCCACAGCATCCACGGGCGCGCGCTGACGCTGGCCACGGGGCTCAAGGCTTCGCGGCCGGAGCTCAAGGTGTTCGTCATCACCGGTGACGGCGACGGGCTGAGCATCGGCGGCAACCACCTGCTCCACGCGATGCGGCGGAACATCGACCTCACGGTCGTGCTGTTCAACAACCGCATCTACGGGCTCACGAAGGGCCAGTTCTCGCCGACCAGCGAGATGGGGAAGATCACGAAGTCGTCGCCGTATGGCACGACGGAGATCCCGCTGAACCCGATCCGGATCGCGCTGGCAGCCGGCGCGACGTTCGTGGCGCGGTCGCTCGACCGTGACACGAAGCACCTGGAAGAGACGCTCTACAAGGCGGCCCAGCACAAGGGCGTGTCGTTCGTCGAGGTCTACCAGAACTGCAACATCTTCAACGACGGCGCCTTCGCGGCGTTCGCGGAGAAGGATGTGCGCGCGGACCGGATGATCTACCTCGAAGACGGCAAGCCGCTGCGCTTCGGGAAGGACGGCCAGCACGGGATCCGGCTGAACGGCTTCCAGCCGGAGGTCGTGGAGAACGCGGCCGCCGACGATGCATCGATCCTGGTGCACAACGTGAACCAGGAGAACACGATCCTCGCGAACATCCTCGTGAGCATGGACTACCCGGACTTCCCGGTGCCGATCGGCGTGTTCCGCGATGTGGACCACCCGACGTTCGACGACCTGCTCCAGAAGCAGGTGGACGACGCGATGGCGAAGGGCAAGGGCGACCTGGGCGAGCTGCTTCGCTCGGGCGAGACCTGGGAAGTGGGGTAGGCGGCTGTTGGCTATTGGCTGTTAGCTGTTGGCCCCCGGGGGGTGAACGGCTGGCCGCGCTTCGCAGCTAACGTTGAACGGGGAGCCGAATGGCTCCCCGTTTCCTTGTCCTGCGCTAATCCGGTTCGAACCGGCGGCCGATGGCCGACAGCCGATAGCCGATGGCCTCAGAATCCATCCGGGGTGAACGGGGCGTGTTCGGGGCGGAAGATGGTGTCGGCGAGGCGGAGGATATCGGCGTCCGTGGCGCGGAGCGTGCCGGTGCGGGCGAGATAGGTGGCGCCGCGGTGCCCCGCGATCAGCGTCGCGAGCGCGTTCGGCGTGACCGTGAGGTCGGCGGGGACGTCCTTGCGGGTCACCTGCGCGGAGGGTCCGTCCGTTTCGAGGACGAGGGTGCCGTTGTTCCAGGTGCAGATGTCGTCGCCTTCGATGGCGATGCGGAGCATGCCGCGGCCGCCGTAGGGACGAGCTGCGAGCGCGGCCTCGGCATCCACCACGCGCATCCAGATCCCGTCGGACACGTGCGCGTTGAGCATCCGCGGCTCGAGCAGGAGCGAGGCGGTGAAGTCGTCTTCCGGCAGGGCGTTGCGCATGACCACCTTGCCGACGAGGTCGTGGCGGCGGATGTAGTCCCAGAGGGCGCGGTGGGCGGCCGTGTCGAGGGCGACGAAGTCCTTCACGTCGAGGACCTGATCGGGGCCGGGCTCGGCGCGCTCCTCTTCGCGGGTCTGGTAGATGACGTAGCCGCGGGGTTCGCCGGCGGCGTCGTTGTAGACGCCGACGTAGACCGGCTCGCCCTTCTTGCGGGGGCGGAGGACGGAGGCCTGCCAGAGCGGCATCGCCCGGTGGATCATCATGTTCCGGGGCGTCGCGTACTGGACGTAGACCGGCTTCATGACCGGCATCGCGTCCTCGGGCGTCATGAGCGTGACTTCGCCGTCGTAGCCGCCGGGCTGGTTGAAGCCGACGAACCGCGGGTCGAAGGAGTAGGACAGCGTGGAGGTCGCGCTGCCGTAGCCGAAGCGCTGGTAGATGGCGCCCATGCTCGCCCAGAGGATCGCGAGCGGCTGGTTGCGCTCCTTCATCGTATGGAGACCGGTGGTCATGATCTGCCGGAGGATGCCCTTGCGGCGGTGCTGCGGTAGGGTGCCCACCGCGGTCACCCCGCCCATGGCGACCTTCGCGCCGTTCAGCCGGACGGTGAACGGGAAGGTCCCCATAGTCGCGACCATCTTGCCGTCGATGAAGCCGCAGGTGGTCCAGTCGGGCTGGGTGACGTCGAGCTGGTCGTCCATGCCGTCGTTCGAGGCGAAGACGTAGGAGACGATCTTGCTGTAGTGCTGCAGCTCGTCGCGGTCGCGGCAGGCGCGGATCTCGATGCTCATGGTTCCCCTCCCGGGCCCGCGTGCGGGCGAGCGGCAAGTATAGGCGCTACGCGTGCCGGGTGTTAGGGCTGCAGCGGGAGGAGCGTCCCGGCTTCGTCCATGTGGACGAAGTAGGCGGTGCAGGGCTCGACGGTCGCGAAGTCGTGGACCCAGCCGGGGACGTCCGGGCCGGCGTACTGCTCCCACGCCTGGGTGGCGGCGTCGTAGCGGTAGGCCGTGGTGTACTTGCCCGCGATGCTTGCGAAGGCGTCGCGGATGTCGCCTTCGCCGCCGATGTAGACGAAGTCGTTCCAGCCGGGCTGGAGCTGGACCGGCACCGGCACGGCGAGCGCGAACCCGGCCGGGAGCGTCGTCTCAGCGGTCGCGTAGAACCAGTAGGACTCGCCGGGCAGGAGGGTGGTGAGCGTGCGGCTCACGGCCGTGCCTGCGAACCAGTGGGTGTAGGTCCCGGCTCCGTCGGCCAGGTGGTAGATCGCGCTGACCACGCCGCCGTTCGCCGGGAAGGACGCGCCGAGGGTTAGCGGCGTGGGATAGAAGTAGCCGGCCAGGTTCCAGCCGGGTTCGAGGGTGAGGTTGCCGCACTGGGCCGAGCCACCGCCGACGCGGGCGGAGGGGCCGAACTCGCTGGTGTTACCCTCGGCGTCGGTGGCGGTGGCGGTCACCCATGCGCCGGGCAGCACCGGCGGGGCGACGAAGCTGAAGTTGCCCGATGCGTCCGTGACCGCCCGCGCGATGGGGATGGGCTCGCGGCCGTAGTCGTTCGCCCCGCCGGGTTCGTGGTGGGCCATGTAGAGCTCGACCTCGCAGGTGTCGCAGCCGGGCACCACGCCGGTAATCGCCGACTGGGTCGGCCGCGTGAACTGGGGATGGTTCTGGAGCTGGTTCGGGCCGCTGTCGGCATCGTTGGCGTCGTTCGGGTTGCGGATCGCGTCGGCGCCGAGGTCGATCGCCATCCCTGCCGCGATTTCGAAGCGGTTCGTGGCGAGCCGGTTTCGCACGACGCCGGGCTCGGCGGAACCGGCGACGACCTGGATGCCCGCGATCGAGGTGTTCGCGATGTCGTTCGCGCGGACGGTGGTGGCGGCGGAGGGCGGGAGGAGCTGGATGCCTATCGAAGCCGGCGCAGGCGCGCCGCCCGGCGACCGGCCGATGGTGTTCGCGGCCACCGATGTGCCCCCGACCGCGGCGCTGCTCGCGACATCGCCGACGGCGATCGCGGTGCCCGCGTTGCCGATGGTGTTGCCCCCGGCGGTCGCGCCGGCTTCGGCGCCGACGATGGCGGGCGCGGTGGTGACCCGGATGCCGGTGGCGACCGTCAGTGGCGCGCCGTCGCGGTCGAAGCCCACGTGGTTGTCGCGGAGGGTGCCGCCGCCGGTGACGAGGATGCCGGTGTCGCAGCCGCCGGTGATGGTGGCCGTCGCGCTGGCGCCGGCGCCGTGGAGGGCGAAGCAGTTGCGTTCGAACGACCGGATTGCGAGGGCGCGGACCTCGCCGCCGTCGCCTTCGACCACGAGCCCGTCGGCCTCGCCGTCGAGCTCCGAGCCGTCGACCACGACGCCGCGGTCCGTGGCGTCGACGACGGTGTTGGCGCGGGTGATGGGCGGCAGCGGCGTCGCGGCGACCGCGATGGTGACCGGTGCGCCGGCGGGGAACGCCTCGGCGCTGAAGCGGATGGTGTAGGCGCCGGGCGAGGTGTCAGCGTTGACCTGGAGGATCGCGGCGCGGAGGGTGCACGTCGCCGGGTCGGCGCAGCCGGCGGCCGTGGCCTCGCCATCGGCGGCGCTGGTCACCGTGACCTCGAGCGGGTCATCGGCGCGGGCGGCCGGCGCGCCCGGGTGCGAGGCGGCGAGAAGGGCACCGGCCGCGGCGACAAAGAGCAGGGCCAGCAGCCGGTGCGCGCTCGACATTGGCGGAAGCTACCGCGCGGTTCGCATGTCCGCAACGCGCGGCGGGCGAAGGTTAGAGGGCCTGGAAGACGCGCTTGCCGTCCAGCCGCACGATCCGGCCCATGCCGGGGTGCTGCCAGTGGCCCGCGATCCAGGTGCGGCCGTCGGCGATGGCGTCTTCGAACAGCTTTTCGCGCGTCTTCGCCGAGAGGACCGGGTCGGTGTCGAAGGCGGGGGACCAGTCCGGGTGGTCGAGCTGCACCGGGTGGTGGCTCGCGTCGCCGATGACGATGGCGCGCGCGCCGTTCGAATAGATGCCGATGGCGACGTGGCCCGGCGTGTGCCCGGGGGTCGGGATGAACGTGAGGTTCTCGTCGAGCGGCTGCTCGCCGGTCACGAGGTCGACCCGGCCGGCGTCCATCACCGGCTGCACGCACTCGACGAGATGCGCGTTGCCGGGCTCGTCGAGGTACGCGGGCTTCATCCAGAAGTCGTACTCGGTCTGCTGGATGACCCACCGGGCCTTCGGGAAGAAGATGTGGCGGTTGCCCTTGTCGTCGTCGACCGTGTTCCAGCCCACATGGTCGACGTGGAGGTGGGTGTTCACGATGAGGTCGATCTCGGAGGGGTCGACGCCGGCGGCGTGGAGCGCGTCGGGAAGCTTGCCGGGCGGAAAGCCGGTGCGCTTGCGCCCGCCGAGGCCGGTATCGATGAGGATGTTCTTGCCGGCCGAGCGGAGGAGGAAACAGGTGATCGACATCGGCATGAGGCCGCGTTCGTCGGCGAGGTGGCGGTATTCGGTGATGAACTGCTCGGCGTGCTTCGGCATGAACATGGGCGGGTTCATGAGGACCGGCGCATCGAGGAGCGCCGTGATCTCGACGTTGCCGATGGTGATCGTGTGCATGGGAAGTCCCCCTTCGGGGGCGGATTCTACGGAGTTCGCGACGGGGCGCTAGACGAGCGGCCAGGGATAGTGGCGGTGCGGGCCGGGGAGCGGGAAACGCGGGTCTTCGAGGAGCTGTTCCATGCGGCGGCGCACGGCTGTGAGCTCGTCCGGGGCGAGCAACTCGAGCAGCCCGGCCGCGCGCTCGTCGCAGGCGTCGATGGCGGCGTGTGCGGCCCGGAGGTCGCCGAGGAGCTCCTCCGGGATGGGCTGTTCGGCCCAGTCCCAGATCACGCTGCGGACCTTGTACTGCGGGTGGAAGCAAAGCCCGTGGTCGATGCCCCAGATGCGGCCGTCGTCATCGATGAGGCAGTGGCCGCCCTTGCGGTCGGCGTTGTTGGCGATGATGTCGAAGACCGCGATGCGTTGGAGCTGGGGCACGAGCTCGGGCGAGTCCCGCTGCACGAAGAAGTGTTGCTCCGGGTCGTGGCGAATGTAGACCTGGAGCGAGCCGATGCCCTCGGGGCCATCCTTGCGGACCACGGTGGGCGGGATAAACGGCCAGCCGAGGAGCTGCGCGAGACGGTAGGCGGCCACTTCGCGGCGGTAGAGGCCGCCCGTAGGGAAGTCCCAGAGCGGCGACTCGCCCCGCAGCGGCTTGTAGATGGCCGCGAACGGCTGCCCCGTCGGGGCGCAGAGCTGGGCGATGTAGACGTAGTTCGACGACCACACCTGCCGGCAGTCGAGGAACTCGCTCTCCAGCAGGAGCCGTTCGATGTCCGCGAAATCGAGCCCCGTTTCGCCCATGCCGCGAGCTTAGCAGACGGCGGAAGGGGCGCCGGTGTGGGCGTCTATACGGTCATGACGCCGCGGAGGACCGTGACCGCGGAGCCGGCGATGCGCACCTCAACCGGGTCCTCGCCGTCGGCGTCGACTTCGATCTCGACGATGCCGGGGCGGCCCATGATGTGCCCCTGCTCGACGGAGTAGCGCGGCTCGCGGATGAGCCCGTACTTCCAGAGGTAGGCGGCCATCGCGCCGGTTGCGCTGCCGGTCACCGGGTCTTCCGGGATGCCGGCGCTGGCGGCGAAGTGCCGGGCGTGGACGCGGTGCGCCGGGTCGAAGGTTTCGAGCGCGAAGATGTGGGCGCTGAAGTAGTGGCCCACCTGCTCGAGGTCGCTCAGGTGCTGGACGTCGGGCTTGAGCTGCTTCAGGACTTCGAGCGAGCGGACCGGGACCATGGCCTGGGGCGTGCCGGTGCTGACCACCTGGGCCGGGAGCTCCTGGAGCATGTCGGACGGCTTGATGCCGAGGGCCTGGGCGAAGAGGTTGCGGTCGAGGCGGCGGCCGAAGTCGGGTTTCGCCTGGGTCATGGTGACGCGGACGGCGCCGGTGTCCGTCTTCGCAAGGTCCACCGGGAGGACGCCGATGCTGAGCTCCTGATGCACGCGGCGGGGGCCGCCGGCGAGGTCGATGCGGCCCTCTTCGGCGAGCGTGTGCATGGTGGCGATGGTCGGGTGGCCCGCCAGGGGGATCTCGCGCAGGGGAGTGAAGAAGCGGACCCGGAAGTCGGCCTTCTCGGAGGGCAGGACGAAGGCTGTCTCGCTGAGGTTCAGCTCGCGGGCGATCTGCTGCATCTGCAGGTCGCTCAAGCCCTCAGCACGGGAGACGACGCCGCAGGGGTTCCCCGCGAAGGCGCGGGTGGTGAACGCATCGACGATCTTGACCTGGTACTCCGGCATGCGGGGGAGGATAGCAGGTGGGGGAAGGGCTGCGTGTGGGTGTGCTGGCGTTTCGCGCGTTCAGGCGCCGGAGGGGGGATCGAGGATGATAACGCCGACCCCGCGCTCATCGGCAAGGGTCTGGGCGGCGTCGAGGATGCGCCGCCCCGCCACCCAGGGCGCGACGTCGTACCCAACATCGCGGAGGTAGCCGGCTCGCTCCTCAGCGTGTTGCACGTCGGATGCGTCGATCACGGCCGATGCTTCGACGGCGAAGTACTTCTCGCGGGTATCGCCGTTATCGCCCTGGATGCCGCGGACGAGGACATCCAGGGCGGTGAGGTTCTTCCAGACGGCGTCGGGGATGCGACCTTCGGCGTCAGCCGCTCGCACGAGGGGGAGTTCGGCCGCATGGACGGCTCGGACTCTGCGAAGCCGCCGCCCGAAGTAGCTGGCCGCGTTTTCCCGAACGCGCCATTCAACGTACCAGTCGCCAAACTCGCCCACGGCGATCCCCTCTATCCGTCGCGTGGCCGCCGGCCAAACGCTGTGGCGCGGCCGCCCGTCCATAATGCCATCGCGTCATCCTACCGCACCGGGGTGCGTGGGGTCTGGCAGCGGTATGATGCGGCGCCATGTTGCCGCTTGAAGATGATGTGTTGGCCCGGACGATCGGCGAGACGCTGATCGCGCGGGGTGCGAAGATCGCTGTGATGGAGTCGACGGCGGGCGGGCTGGTGAGCGCGCGCCTGCTCTCCGTGCCCGGCGCCTCGGCGTGGTTCGACCGCGGGTACGTGGCGTATTCGGGCCCGGCGAAGGCGGACGCGGGCACGGACCTGGCGCAGCTCCGGGCGACGGGCGCGGTGGCCGCGGAGGCTGTGCTGGTGATGGCCCGCGGCGCCCGGGACAAGGCCGCCGTGGCCTACGCGGTCGCGGAGAGCGGGATCGCGGGGCCGCAGGGTAGCCGCCGGTCGACGAAGCCGGTCGGGTTCGTGGCGATCGCGGCGGTGGGCCCTGAAGGCGAGCGAGCCGTCGAACTGCAGCTCGACGGCTCGCGGGCGGAGGTGATGGTGAAGATCGCCGAGGCGACGCTGCAGCTCCTCGCGGAGCTGATGGACGCCGCCTCAGCCGGTTAGCGGCACCTTCCCGGGCCCACCCGCCCGGGTCGAGGCAGATGACCGTCAGGGTGCGCCCGAACTCGTTGGCGGTGGCGCTACAACTGGCGCGGAGATCTGCGTCCCCGGGTCATCGCTAAGCCGAACGGACATTGACGGGAGGCCGGTAGCGGCAGAGTCCAGGGAGGCAACGATGCAACGTGCGGTAACAAGGGCGGCTGTGCCCGGGACGAGGTGGCCCAACAGAGTGATGCTCGCGGCAGCGGCGGTGGCGGTGGTCCTGGCCGCGGCGGCGGTGGTTGGCGTGCAGCTCGCGCGCTCCTCCGAGGGCGAGCGGGCCACCGTGCCGCCGGGTGAGGCGGAGCGGCTTGGCGGCGATGCCGTGCAGCAGGCGGCGCTCGGCGATGGCGCCGTGACAATGACCGAGTACGAAGAGGGCGTCCACGCCACGATCGCGTGCTACCGCGCAGCCGGCATCCCGGTCATGGACCCGGTCTGGACGGACGGGCGGCTGGACTACCAGGCGGGGCCGTTCGCGACGAAGGCGGAGCTCGACGCGGCCAAGCCGGTCATGGAGGCGTGCTACCAGGCCCACCTGCGGGGGCTGGACGTGACGCGCGCGGCAGGGCAGTAGCCCGAGAAAGACGCCAGAACCACCGAGGGCGGCCGGCGATCGCTGCCCGCCCTAGTACACGTCGAAGAGGTTGAAGCGGGGGCCGTCCTTGCAGCAGAGGCGGACGCCGTGCTTCGTGAAGATGGCGCAGCCGTAGCACATCCCCCAGCCGCAGGGCATGTTCTCTTCCATCAGGATCTCGGGGCGCTGGCGGCGGCCGTTGAACCGCAGGGTGTCGGCGAGCGCCTGGAACATGGGGTTCGGACCGCAGGCGTAGATCTTGCTCGCCCACTCCTGGTACTTGCCCAGGTGCTGGGTCACGTAGCCCTTCGCCCCGGCGCTGCCATCCTCGGTGACGACGACGTACTCGACTTCCTTCGGCCAGGCGGCGGCGCTGAGCAGGTGCGACTCGCTGCGGGCGCCCATCATCGCGACGACGTGGTGCCCGGCGGCGACCGCGCGCTCGGCGGTGTCGACCAGCGGCGCGATGCCGACGCCGCCGCCGATGAGGAGCAGGTTCCCTGGGTCATCCGGCAGGCGGAAGCCCTTGCCCAGCGGGCCGTACATGCGGACGACGGCGCCGGTGGGCTGTTCGCTCAGCCAGCGCGTGCCCCGGCCGACGACCTGGTAGAGGATGGCGAAGCGGTCGCCGTCGACGCGGTAGTAGCTGAAGGCTCGCGCGAACATGGGGTCGAGCCCCTCGACGCTGCAGTGGACCATCACGAACTGGCCGGGTTCGACACCGCGGGCGAGCTCCGGCGCGTGGAACCAGCTCACGAAGGCGCCGTCCCAGGCTGGTTCGGTCGAAAGCAGCGTGGCCGTGCTGACGTTCACTGGCCCAGGTACTCCCGCAGCGTGGCGACATCGAACGAGGCGCCGGCGGTGAGCGCGTCGATGGCGGCGCGGGCGGTATCGATGCTCGTGAAGCAGGGCACGCGCTTTTCGGCGGCGGTGCGGCGGATGTGGAACCCATCCCGGAGCGAGCCGGTGAACCGGCCTTCGGAGGTGTTGATGACGCACTGCACGCTGCCGTCGGCGATGACATCGACGACGTTCGGGTGCCCGCCGGTGAGGACCTTGGTCACGCTTGTCACGGGCAGGCCGAGGGCCTCGATCATCGTGGCCGTGCCCTCGGTCGCGTAGAGCCGGTATCCGGACTCGGCGAGCTGCCGGATGAGCGGCAGTGCCGCCGGTTTCGTGCGGTCGCTGATGCTGAGGAGGACGGCGGCGTTCGGCTTGAGCGCCAGGTCCGACGACAGGAGCGCCTTCGCGAGCGCGCCTTCGAACGTGCGGTCGATGCCCATGACCTCGCCCGTGCTCTTCATCTCGGGGCCGAGATAGGTGTCGACGCCCACGAGCTTGGACATCGAGAAGACGGGCGCCTTGACCGCGACGAGCGGCTTTTCGGGCCAGAGGCCGGGCGGCCACCCCTGCGAGGCGAGCGACCGGCCGAGCATCGCGCTGACGGCAAGCTGGACCATCGGCACGCCGGTGATCTTCGAGAGGAACGGGACCGTGCGGCTGGCGCGCGGGTTCACTTCGAGCACGAACACCCGCGGGCCCTCGCCCGGCACACGCGGCAGGACCACGTACTGGATGTTCGTCAGGCCGATGGCGCCCATGCCGAGGACGATCCGCTCGGTGTAGTCGCGGAGGACCTCGCGCTCTTCGTCGTCGAGGTGGACCGGCGGATAGACGGCCATGGAGTCGCCGGAATGGACGCCGGCAGCCTCGATGTGCTCCATGATGCCGGGGATGAGGACCTGCTGGCCGTCGCAGATGGCGTCGACCTCGACTTCGCGGCCTTCGAGGAACTTGTCGATGAGGACGGGCTTGCCCTGGGCGGCTTCGAAGGCGTGGGCGACGAAGGTCACGAGCTCGGTCGCGTTCTGGACGATCTCCATTGCGCGGCCGCCGAGCACGAACGAGGGCCGGACGAGCACGGGGTAGCCGATGGTCTCGGCGGTCTTGATCGCCTCTTCCATGGTGAGGATGGCGGCGCCGGGCGGCTGGGGGATGCCGAGCTCCTGGAGGAAGCGCTCGAAGAGGCGGCGATCCTCGGCGGTGTCGATGGTCTCGGAGCTGGAGCCGATGATCGGCAGCGCGGCGCGGCGGAGCGGGTCGGCGAGGTTGATCGCGGTCTGGCCGCCGAACTGGACGATGCTGGCGGGTGGCTCGGGCTCCTCGCCCTGTTCGTTTTCGATGATGTCGCGGACGGCTTCGTCGTCGAGGGGCTCGAAGTAGAGGCGGTCGCTGGTGTCGAAGTCGGTCGAGACGGTCTCGGGGTTCGAATTGACCATGATCGCGCGGAGGCCGGCGGCCTGGAGTGCCCAGGCCGCGTGCACGCTGGCGTAGTCGAATTCGATGCCCTGGCCGATGCGGATGGGGCCGCTGCCGATGACCACCGCGGCGGCGCCGGGCTCGGGGGTCGCTTCGTTCTCGGATTCGTAGCTGCTGTAGAAGTAGGGCGTGGCGGCGTCGAACTCGGCGGCGCAGGTGTCCACCATCTTGTACACGGGGCGGATGTCCCACTCGTGGCGGAGGTTGCGGATCTGCTCGGGGAGGCGGTCGGCGAGCTGGCCGATCATCTCGTCGCTGAACCCGAGCCGCTTCGCCGCGCGCAGCAGCGCCTGGTCGAGGTGCTCGGTGAGAAGGCGCTTCTCCATCGCGACGATGTTCTGCAGGCGCTCGACGAACCAGGGGTCGACGCCGGTGGTCCGCGAGACGTCCATGGTGGACATGCCGCGGCGGATGGCGGCCATGAGCGCCCAGAGCCGCTCGTCGGTGGCTTCGAGGGAGAACTCGCCGCCGTTTCGCCATTCGGGCCGCTCCCAGAGCAGCGAGCGCCCGCCGACTTCGAGTGAGCGCACGGCCTTGTTCAGCGCGGCTTCGAAGCAGCGGTCGATGGCCATGACCTCGCCGGTGGCCTTCATCTGGGTGCCGAGGCGGCGGTCGCCGAGGGCGAACTTATCGAACGGCCAGCGGGGGATCTTCACGACGCAGTAGTCGAGCGCGGGTTCGAAGGCGGCGGTGGTCTTCTGCGTGACCGCGTTCGGGATCTGGTCGAGCGTCTTGCCGCAGGCGATCTTCGCGGCGACGCGGGCGATCGGGTAGCCCGTGGCCTTGGAGGCGAGCGCGGACGAGCGCGAGACGCGGGGGTTCACTTCGATGACGTAGTAGGGGAGTGGCTTCGCGGGGTCGCCCTCCCAGTCGCGCACGTCCTTGCGGGGGGCGAGGGAGAACTGGACGTTGCAGCCGCCTTCGATGCCGAGCTCGGTGATGATGCGAAGCGCGGCCGAGCGCAGCATCTGGTAGTCCTTGTCGCTCAGCGTCTGGGACGGGGCGACGACGATGGAGTCGCCCGTGTGGACGCCCATCGGGTCGAGGTTCTCCATGTTGCAGATGGTGATGCAGTTGCCGGCGCCGTCGCGCATCACCTCGTACTCGACTTCCTTCCAGCCGAGGAGGTTCTTTTCGACGAGGACCTGGGTGATGGGGCTGGCGGCGAGGCCGCTTTCGGAGACGGCGCGGAGCTGCTCCCAGGTGAAGGCCATGCCGCCGCCGGTGCCGCCCAGCGTGTAGGCGGGCCGGATGACCACGGGCAGCCCGATGCTGCGGGCGGCGGACTCGCACTCCTCGACGGTGTGGCAGATCTCGCTCTCGAGGACGGGCTCGCCGAGCTTCGCGAGCATGTCGCGGAAGAGCTCGCGGTCCTCGGCGCGGCGGATCGCCTCGAGGGGTGTGCCGAGCAGGCGGAGCCCGTACTTCTCGATGATCCCGGCGCGGTGGAGGTCCATCGCGAGGTTCAGCCCGGTCTGGCCGCCGAGGGTCGGGAGGATCGCCTCGGGCTTCTCCTTCTGGATGATCCGCTCGATGACGGCGACGTTGAGGGGCTCGACGTAGACGGCGTCGGCGACCTCGAGGTCGGTCATGATGGTGGCGGGGTTGGAGTTGACGAGGATGCTGCGGACGCCCTCTTCGCGCATGGCCTTGCACGCCTGGGTACCGGCGTAGTCGAACTCGGCGGCCTGGCCGATGACGATCGGCCCGGAACCGATGATGAGCACGCTTTCTGGCTTCATGACCAACCTCCCAGGCGGATCGCGGGGCTCGCGGGATTGGCGCTCCCCGGGGTGGGGGAGACGGGGTTGCGGGGGCGGTGGCCCATCGGCCTACCTCGCGCCGAACGAGCGCGAGATGGCATGACGGAGCGGTCGGAAGGTGAAGATGAGCAGGATGGGCGGGAAGGGTAGCCACTGGCCGGCGGGCACGAGGAAGAGCCACGCTTCGAGCGCCCCGGCGATGGCCCCGAGGGCGATGGGGACCGTGTAGTGGTCGACCTTCTGGCGGTCGTCGCGGAGCAGGGCGAAGCCGAGCGCGCCGATGAACAAGCCCGCGATCAGCAGCGCCCCCGCGAACATCCGGGCGAGCACGCGGCCCGCGTCGCCCGCGGTGACGTTGCCGTCGACGAAGGAGGCGATAAGGAAGACGAGGGCCATGGTCCAGAGCATCGAGGCGATGCCGAAGAGCACATCGGGCACCGTCGTCGCGGGGCGGCGCCGGTTGATCGGCGCGTTCTCACGCCGCGGCCCGCCCGCGTTGCGGCGGCGGACGATGGATGGCTCGGGGGGGCGGCCTCGCTGCGTCATCTCCACTACAGTGGCAGCTCGAAGCTCATGTTCGGGTTGCGCAGCGGCACCATCGCGCCGATCGACGAGAGGAAGCTCAGCGCGGGCTCGTTGCCGTCGGGGAGGCGGCCGCGCACGCGGCGGTAGCCCTTTTCGCGCGCGAACTCGATGAGCAACTCGGCGAGGTCGGTCGCGAGGCCGCGGCGGCGGTGGTCCGGCAGCACCCAGACGCCGAGCGTCGCGGTGTCGGGCTCCATGGTGTTGTAGTCGAGCGCGCCGAAGGCTACGGGGATGCTGCCATCGGTGGCGACGGCGAGCATGCCCTGGTCGCCGAGGCGGCTGATCCACTCGCTCACGCGGGTCTTGTCCCAGTCGCCTGGCAGGCCGGTGTTCTCGGCGCCAATAGCGCGGACGATGCTGGCGATGTCGTCGGCGTCATCGGCGCCAGCGCGGCGAAGTTCGGTCGTGCGCGTCATATCACCCCTCCCGGTACCGCGGCCATCATCCCGACGAAGCGGTCGAAGATCCCGTCGTTGTCGAGCGGGCCGGGGCACGCCTCGGAATGGTACTGGATTGTCATCAGAGGTTCCGTCTTGAGGGCGATGCCTTCGACGGTCTGGTCGTTCAGGTTGATGTGGCTGACGTAGGCGGCGCCATCGAGCCCGGCGGCGTCGACGGCGTAGCCGTGGTTCTGGGCGGTGACGGTGACGCGGCCCGTGACGGTGTCCTGGACCGGGTGGTTGCCCCCGCGGTGGCCGAACGGGAGCTTGAACGTCCCCGCGCCGAGCGCCTGGGCGGCGACCTGGTGGCCGAGGCAGATGCCGAGGATCGGCACCTTGCCAATGAGCTGGCGGGTCTCGGCGACCATGGTCTCGAGGAGGCGCGGGTCGCCGGGGCCGGGCGAAAGCACGATCCCGTCCGGCCGCAGGGCGAGCATCTCGTCCGCGCGCGTGGTCGAAGGGAAGACGCGGACGGCGCAGCCGCGGCTGGCGAGCGAGCGCATGATGTTCCGCTTCACGCCACCATCGAGGAGGGCGATGCGGAGGCGGGACTCGCCACTGGCGGGCCAGTCGTATTCGCGGTCGGTGGTGACGGTGGTCACCCAGTTCACGTCGTCGTAGCTGGCGTAGCCGCGGAGGCGCGCGGCGGCCGCCTCGGCCGATTCGTGCGTCGTGACTGTGCCCGGCATGACGCCGTGGCGGCGGATCTTGCGGGTGACGGCGCGGGTGTCGACGCCACTGATGCCGACGACGCCCTTCGCCTTCAGGTAGTCGCTCAGCCCGCCCGCCGCGCGGATGTGGCTGAAGAAGGTCGCGGCTTCGCGGACGATGAGGCCGGTGGGCTGGATGCGGGCCGACTCCTCGACCGCGGCGTCCATGCCGTAGTTACCGATCATCGGGTAGGTGAGCGTGAGGAGTTGCCCGGCGTACGAGGGGTCGGTCAGCATTTCCTGGTAGCCGGTCATGGAGGTATTGAACACGACCTCGCCGTCGGCGTGGCCTTCCACGCCGATCGACTGGCCCGGGAACACGCTGCCATCGGCGAGGACGAGCAGAGCATCAGGCATAGGCTGCCTCCATTTCGAACGCCAGCGCGCCGCCGGTGACGACGTAGCGGACCTGGCCGGTGAGGGTCGTGCCATCGAGCGCGCTGTTGCGGCCCTTCGAGACGAAGCGGGTGACGTCGACGGTCCAGCGGGCCGCGGGGTCGAAGATGGTGATGTCGCCGGGCGCGCCCGGGCGGAGCGTGCCCAGGCCGGGCACGCGCGCATCGAGCGTGAAGGCGCGCGCCGGGTTCACGGTCAGCGCGGCGATGGCGGCGGCGAAGTCGAGCTCGCCGCGGGTGACCAGCGTCATCACGGTGCCGAGCGTCGTCTCGAAGCAGCTGAGGCCCGGCGCGGCGAGGTCGAACTCGCAGAGCTTGTCTTCGCGTGCGTGCGGGGCGTGGTCCGTCGCGATGGCGTCGATGACCCCGGCGTCCAGCGCGCGGAGGAGGGCGAGGCGGTCGGCTTCGGTGCGGAGCGGCGGGTTGATCTTCGCGGCCGTGTCGTAGGCGGGCTCGTCGCCGGCGCCGAAGACTGCGTCTTCCGTGAGGAAGAGGTGGCTCGGCGTGACTTCGCAGGTCACCGGCAGGCCCCGCGACTTCGCCTCGGCGACAAGCTCGACGCTGCGGGCGGTGGAGACGTGGGCGAGGTGGAGACGCGCGCCCGAGGTCTCGCAGAGGGCGATGTTGCGGGCGATGGCCGTGACTTCGGCGGCCACCGGCTGGCCCTTGAGCCCAAGGCGCTCGCTGACGCGGCCTTCGTTCATGACGCCGCCCGCGTTCAGGACCGGGTCGTCGCTGTGTTCGGAGAGGACGAGGCCGGCCGCGCCCGCGAGCTCGAGGGCGCGGCGCATCAGGCCGGCGTCGGCGACCGGGCTGCCATCGTCGCTCAGGGCGACGCAGCCGCTGGCGGCGAGCTCGCCGATCTCCGCGAGCTCCTTGCCTTCGCGCCGCCGGGTCACACAGCCGATGGGGAAGACGCGTGCGCGGGCGTCCCGCGCGATGCGCTCGAGCAGCGCCTCCACCACGGGCGCCGAATCGGGCGCGGGGAGCGTGTTCGGCATCGCGCACACGGTGGTGAAGCCGCCGCGAAGCGCCGCGAGCGTCTCGGTCGCGATCGTGCCCTTCTGTTCGAAGCCTGGCTCGCGCAGGTGGGCGTGGAGGTCGACGAAGCCGGGCGTGACGACGAGGCCCTTCGCGTCGATGACGCGGGCGCCCCGAGCTTCGAGCGATGGGCCCGTGGCGGCGATGACGCCGTCGCGGACGAGGACGTCGAGCGTCGCGTCGGTGCCGGATGCGGGGTCGACGACGCGGCCGCCGCGGATGAGGAGCTCAGGCGGCATGGGCGCGCCTCCCCGCGGTGAGCAGGTAGAGCACCGCCATGCGCACCGAGACGCCGTTCGAGACCTGCTCTTCGATGACGGAGGCGAGGCCGTGGGCGACCTCGGGGGCGATCTCGATGCCTTCGTTCATCGGGCCCGGGTGCATGACGAGCGCGCCCGGCCGGGCACGATCCAGGCGGGCGGAGTTGAGCTGGTAGCCGCGGATGTAGTCGCGGATGGAGGCGATGAGCCCGCCCTGCTGGCGTTCCTTCTGCATGCGCAGGGCCATCACCACATCGGCTCCCTCGACGGCGTCGTCGAAGTTCGTGGTCACCGTGCAGGAGCCGCGCTCGCCGGTGGCGGCGAGAGTGCGGGGAAGCAGGGTCGCCGGTCCGCAGAGCACCACCTCGGCGCCCTGGGCCATGAGCGTCCAGATGTTCGAGCGGGCGACCCGGCTGTGGAGGATGTCTCCGACGATGACGACCTTCTTGCCGGCGAGGTCACCCACGTGGCGGCGCATCGTGTAGAGGTCGAGGAGCGCCTGGGTCGGGTGGGCGTGGGTGCCATCGCCGCCGTTGACGATGCTGGCGCTGGTGTTGCGGGCGGCGAGGTACGGCGCGCCGGACCTGCCATGGCGCATCACCACGACGTCGGCGCCGATGGCTTCGAGCGTCCGCACTGTGTCGATGAGCGATTCGCCTTTTTCGACCGAGCTACCGGAGGCGGTCATGTTCACGACGTCGGCGCCCATGGCCTTGGCCGCGACTTCGAAGCTGGCGCGGGTGCGGGTGCTCTGTTCGTAGAAAAGGGTGACGACGGTGCAGCCGCGGAGTGTCGCGACCTTCCCGACGGGCCGCGAGCGGACTTCGTCCATAGCTGCGGCGGTTTCCATAACGAGCTCGATCTCGGCGGGAGAGAGGCAGTCGGTGTCGAGCAGGTCCTTGCGGTGCCAGGCGACTGCCTCTTCGGTACGTGTTTCCTGGTGGAGCTCACTGAGCTCGAGCATGCGTCACCTCCGTCCCGAGCACGAAAACGCCGTCGTCGCCGTCCACTTCGTGGAGGCGGACCTCGACCGATTGAAAGAGGGCGGTTGGGATGTTCTTGCCGACGAAGTCGGGGCGGATGGGGAGCTCGCGGTGGCCGCGGTCGACGAGCACGGCAAGCCGCACGCGGGCAGGGCGGCCGAAGTCGACGAGCGCATCGAGTGCGGCACGGATGCTGCGCCCGGTGAAGAGCACGTCATCGACGAGGACGACGGTGGCGCCGTCGATCGGCGCCGGGATCTCGCTGGGGCGCAGGCGCGGCGGGATGGCGCGCTGGCCGATGTCGTCGCGGTAGAGGCCGATGTCGAGGCGGCCGACCGGGATGGCGGCGCCTTCGAATTCGGCGATGAGGGCGGCGAGCCGGTGGGCGAGCGTGTACCCGCGGGTGAGCAGGCCGACGAGGACGAGCTTCTCGGTGCCGCGGTTGTTTTCGACGATCTCGTGGGCGAGACGGCGAAGGCTGCGGGTAATCTCGTCGGGGCCGAGGAGCTGTTCGCCGTTCAAAGAAAACGCCTCCCCGGGGACGGGCAGGCGCGACACATACAGGACCAGAAGCCGGGCATCATCCGGCGCCTCCTCCCCTTGCCGGCCTCACGGGACCGTCTTAAAGGGTCTCATCGAAGATAGCCGGAGCGGGGGGCGTGAGCAACGGGATGCGGCGTATCATTTAGCACCCCTATACTGGCGTTCGACGCGGCCGGAGGGGCACCGGGCTGCGACATGGAGAACGCGTGACGTCCTCATCATCGAGCAGCGGCGGTACCCGGGAAGCAGACGTCCGGGAGCGGATCTTCGTGAGCGCGCTGCGGCATTTTTCGCAGAAGGGCTTCGCCGCCACGTCCCTGCGCGAAGTCTCCGAAGACGCGCAAACCACGAAGCCGATGATCTACTACTACTTCGGCTCGAAAGAGGGCCTCTACGGCAGCATCGTCCGCGAAATCCTGGAGGAGATGGCCGACAGCATCCGCAGCCACCTGCCGGCGAGCGCGAACGCGTGCGACCAGGCGCTGGCGTATTCCGAGCGGTACCTCGAGCACTTCCTCGCGAAGGAAGAGATCATCGCGCTGGTGCTCCGGGAGGTGTTCGGGCTGGGCGGTGCGCCGATGGCCACCTTCGCGCAGACGCTGGGGGAGCGCGTTCGCCAGCCGCTGGACGAGATCCTGCGGGCGGGGATGGAGCGCGGTGAGCTGCGGCACGAGCACGTGTACGAATGCGCGCAGGCGATCACCGGCATCCTGAACATGTTCATCCTTGCGCACGTCTTCGGCGGCCTGGAGATCGACCGCGCGGCGCCGTTGCGGCAGGTTCGGTACTACATGGCGGGCCTTTCGACTCGCGGTTAAGGCGAAGCCGCTGTCCCTGTTGCGGCGCGAGGCGGCGTCCGTTGTTTATGGCAGGGGTGTGCACAGGTGGCAGAGGCAACGCTGGTCGACTACTACGCGGCACTGAACTTGCCGCACAACGCGGACCTCACCGGGATCGAGAACGCGTACGCGCGCCTTTCGGACGAGCTCGCCGTGATGGGCGAGATCGACGAGGGCTGCCGCGAAGCGCTGCAGCGGATCAACGAAGCGTACGGCGTGCTTTCGAAGCCGGAGCTGCGGCGCAGCTACGACGCGGTCTTCCTCGCGGAGGAGCGCGCGGACCAGGAGCACCAGGTGGTGCTCGCGATGCGGAGGCGGCTCATCGCCCAGCGGCTGATCGTGGCCGCGCTCGGGCTCATCGTGGCCGCGCAGGCCGCGGGCCTGGCCTACCTCGGGCGGAACGAGATCAGCGACATCATGGGGCTGATCCGGTAGCGGACCCCCTTACCCCGCGGCGGCGAGCGGGGCGAAAACACTCGCCTGGCTCACGTGTACTTCCACAGGGCGATGTCGATCAGCAGGTAGAGGAACGGAGCGTGGCCAACGACGAACGCCACGGCCGCGAGGACCATCGTCTTCCGGGACGATGCCAGCAGGACGCCCGCCGCGAGCATCAGCGTGCCCAGCAGCAGGTAGATGGCGCCGATCCCGCTCCACAGGAAGAGCCAGCCAAAGAACGTTGGCCAGGTGCTCAGGAAGATGAGGAGCCGGGACGCGAGGAGCCGTCCGCTCGGATCGCCCTGGTGGACCTGCGCCGCGGCCATCGCTTCATCTACCCCGCGGCGTCGCCGGCGAGCTCGAGCTCGCGGCCGCGGGCCTGTTCGTGCGCGTAAGGTCCGATCGTCTCGAACATGTTCACCGTGCTTTCGAGGCGCTTCTGCAGCCCGCTCATCAGCCCGAGCACGCGGAAGATCATCAGGATGTCCGGCGGGATGCGGGTGACCGGGTTCGCCTGGAGCACACGAGAGAGCCGTTCGTTCACCTCCGGCATCACGTCGGCGTCGACGTAGGCGCGGCTCTCCGGGCCGCTCGATTCGAAGAATGCCCGGCCGAGGGCCACGTACGCTTCGTCGCCGGTGCGTTTCGTTTCGAAGCCAAGGGCGCGGAAGGCCTCGGCCATGCCGCGGTCGTCCTGGGCCATGATCGCGACCGTGAGGCGGGCGTAGTTCACGCGGAAGTCGTCCGGGAGCTCCTTGCACAGCCCGAAGTCGATGAACACGACCGTCGGGCCGGGGACTACGAGCAGGTTGCCCGGGTGCGGGTCGGCGTGGAAGAAGCCGTGGACGAGGATCTGCTCGCAATAGGCTTCGGTCATGATGAGCGCGACCTGGTTGGGGTCGATGCCCTGGTCCAGGAGGACGGGGATCTCGGAGATCTTGGTGCCGTCGATGAACTCGGTGGTGAGCACGCGCCGGGCGGTGTGCTGCCAGTACACCTTTGGGATGCGGATGTCCGGCCGGTGGGCAAGCTCGCCGGCGACGCGCTCGGCGCTGCGCCCTTCGAGCTCGAAGTCGAGCTCCCGCGGCGTATAGTCGCAGACTTCGTCCATGAGCACGCGGAAGTCGAAGTTCGGCTCGATCCGGGCGAGGATCTTGACCAGGACCTGGAGGTTGTGGAGGTCGGTCTCGACGATGCGTTCGATCCCCGGGTACTGCACCTTCACTGCGACATCGTGGCCGTCCTTCGTGCGGGCGCGGTGCACCTGGGCGAGCGAGGCGGAGGCCACGGGCTTGCGCGAGAAGGCGGTGAAGACGTCATCGGGGCGGGCGCCGAGCTCGCGAGTGACCTGCGCTTCGACGGCGCGGAAGGAGCGGGGTGGCACGCGGTCCTGCAGGCGGCTGAGGACGGCCACGTACTCGGGCGGGGCGACATCGGCGCGGCTGGAGATGAACTGGCAGGTCTTGATCAGCAGGCCCTGCATGCGCGCGGCGAGGTGGTAGATGCGCTCGGCGGAGCGGTGGTGGACGGCCGAATAGCGGCGGTCCTTCTCCTCCGGGGTGAGCTTGCGGTTGCGCTGGACCCACTTGTAGTCGAGGTAGATGAGCAGGAAGGTCCAGGCGACGAGCAGGAACCGCCACGCGCGGCGGTGGAGGGGGAGGGGCTTCGCGCCGGTGTAGGAGGCAGGCATGACGCGCATGGTAGAGACACGGGGATTCGGAAAACAGAAGGCCAGGCGGTAGTCGCCTGGCCTTCGCTGCGGATGATGTGCGGAGGCTTACGCCTTGACGCCGATGTCGTTGACCTTCCAGCTGCCGCCGACGTTGCGCCACTTCGTGAAGAGGGCGGCGTCGCCGTCCGGACCCTTCATGACGATGTCGACGAGGTGGTCGTCGCCTTCGGCGCCGTTCTCGACGATCGCGTGTTCGGTGGCGGGCGCGCGCTGGCCCTGGGCAGCCATCTGGCCCTGGAGCGCCATGGCCTTGCCCATGCCCTCGGGCGTGAAGACCATCATGAGCCCGGCAATGTTCTGGTTACGGAGATCCTTGGCGAACTGATCCGCCGCGTCCTTGAGTTCGGCCATCGTGTTTCCTCTGCCGCCCGAATGGGATTCGGAATGCGAGCCGGGCGACCCGCTCATGGTAGATGAGCGGCGACAGGAGTCAACAGGGAGTGTTGGGGCGGAGGAGCTGCCTTGCGCTTGTGGCGGGTGGTCGGGGAAACTGGGTGTGTACTCCCCGATAGCTCAACGGTAGAGCACGCGGCTGTTAACCGCGGTGTTCGTGGTTCGAATCCACGTCGGGGAGCCACTTCCCTTTTTATCCGAACTTTCGCCCTCAAACCGCTCCGCGAGGCACACGCCGGGGAGTTGGTGGATGGCGATTTCCACGCGGAACCACTTCGAACGCACCTTCGTGGCGACCCCACCCGCCTCGCTCGCGCTGGAGCTCTCACGGGCGGGATCGAAGGGGTGAACTTTGACTTCCTTGAGCAGGAGTTGGAACAGTTCCTTCTGATCTTGGACCGGCAGTAGATTCACGAGGCGTTCGAAATCGACCAGGCTCTTGCCGATAAGCTCGACGTCGAGCACCCGGGCCTGGCGGCGATCGATGGCCACCTGTAGCTTCTCGACCTCCGTCCCGAGGCGTTCTTTCTCCGCCGTCAACTGCTTGAACTCCGCCCTCATATCGGCCGGGACCTCGTCGTTCGCCTTGACGAATTCGATGATGCGACGGATATCGGTGGTTAACCGCGCAAGCTCCTCGTGGTTCTTGCGCTGCTGGGTCCGCAGCTCGTCGACTGACGCGACGGCCTCGCGATTCGCGACATCCGCACACGCCTGCAAGATAGCCCTGTCTCGCCCGAGGTCGGAAAGGAGGTTCTTGACGAGCGACTCGAACTCGCGCGCTGGAACGCTACGGACGGGACACGTAGAGGCGCTCCCGTCCTGGGTCACCGAGGTGCAGGAGTAGTAGAGGTACGGGTTGCCCGCCTTGTCCTTCTTGCCGGCGGGATACGGCGTCATGGTCGTGCCGCAGACTCCGCACTTGATGAGTCCCTTCAGCAGGTGGACGTGATCATCTTTGTAGAAACCTCGATCTTCTTCCCTGATGTGCCCGGACACGCGGTTCGCAGCCTCCCATGATTCAACATCGACGAGCGGCTGGTGGTTTCCCGGATGCACTTCGCCGTCGAAGCGGATGAACCCTTTGTAGAGCGGGTTGCGAATGAGCGCGGCGATTGTGTCCTCGTCGAAGCGGTTTCCCCCAATCGACTTGCTCGAGCCATCGCGCGTCACGACCACACGTCGCTTCGTTCGGTACCCTCGGCTGTTCGCTTCACGCGCGACCGTGCTCGGCGAATGCGTCTCGAGGAAACGATCGAAGACGAACCGGATGATGGGCGCCTCCTCATCGTTGGGCCGAAGCTCTTGCGAATCCGGTGAATAATCGAAGCCCAGCGGCACCGGGCCGCCATTCCAAAGGCCCTTGGCTGCCCGCCCGGCCATCTTGCTCAGCGTTCGCTCCCGGGTGAGCTCGCGTTCGTACTGAGCGAAGCTCAAGAGGATATTGAGCATGAGCATCCCGGCGGAGTCTGATGTGTCGAAATGCTGCGTCGCCGAAGCGAAGGTCACGTTGCTCGCCTTGAGCACTCCCAAAAAGTCGTAGAAGTCCTTCAGCGACCGGGAGATGCGGTCAATCTTGTAGGTGACGATCGCGTCGATCTTGCCTTCGCTCAGGTCCTGGATGAGTTCCTGGATGCCCGGCCGATTGAGGTCCTTCCCCGAGTAGCCCCCGTCCTCGTAGACCTGCACCACGTGCCAACCCTTCTCGCGGTGGATCTCAATGTACGCGGCGCACACCTCCTGCTGCCGGTCGAGCGAGCTGTACTCGCTCCTCGCTTGCTCGTCAGTGGACACCCGGGTGTAGATAGCGCAGCGCATGCTTCCTCCTGCCGCTCGGCCCGAGGGCCAACCGGACGCCCAGATTCATCACAGCCGCCGGTGATGGCAACCCCTCGGGACTAATTTCACGCAACTTTGCGGCCGTTCTTTCCCCTGGCCGCCGGTTTCGTGGCCCCTTCTTGGTGGTGCCAATGGAAGGCCCCTCCATGGCCTGCCCCTCACCGGTGCGCTCGCACTGCTGTACATCCAGCGCGACCGCACGCAGAAGTATCTCGGCAATGCGCTCCAACCGTTCCTGGGGGGTGAGTTGACCTAGCATCACGCACTAACCCGGCCACGATTCGCGGGCATCGGACCCGAACTGCCGCCAGATCGGGGCGTATGGCCCGTATTGATCGACGAGGGATGCGACTGTCGTGCGGACCTCGCCGCGCTCCGCCTCAGGCCGCATGACAGCAGACACCGCTCGCCAAACCACGGCCTCACGGTGCGGGTTGGGTGTGACGACGAGCAGGACGTCGGCGGACGCCGCGGTCGCTGAGCGGTCATAGGCGGCGTATCGAGTGAGCTTCTCAAGCAGGACATTGATGCGTTCGGTCCCGCGGTCCCATTCGAGGAAGAACGAGTGCAGCTTGGCCCCTTGCACGACTTCGCCAGCTCCGTCCGGGCGCAGTGTTCGCCTCACTCCACCGGATTCGAAGCGAACAACCGCCTCGATCGGGTTCTTCCAACAGGCCAAGGTCGGGGTTTCCGCCCCGGGACCGTCGCGAAGACACGCGAGCATGAAGCCGTTGGCGCCGACCGTGTGCTCGAACTGGCGGATGAGCGTCTGAAGACGGCCGCCGGCGGCCCCAGGCAGCGCCGCTACGAACGGGGTGTGATTCGCAAAGCGGCGGAACGGCACTCCGGCGCGCGCGGCGAGTAGGCGCAGTCCGAACTCCCCGAGTACGAAGTGCTTTTGGCCGTTGGGGCGGACAACCACTTGGACCAGCCGGTTCCGCTGAGCCCGTTCGAGCTGTCGCCTGAGCAATGGTGGCGGGACGGCCCGGACGAGTCCCAGGTCGGATTCCGGGAGTAGCGGCAGGCGCCCAACCGTTTCCAGCAGCTTGACTTGCTCGGGCGAGGCGAAGAGGGACAGCGCAGCAACGCGTTCGCGCTGTGCCCGCCTGGCTCGCGCCGGTGTGTCGCCGAGAGCTTGGCGCGCCCATTCATGCAGGCGGACCGAGCGGGGAAGCGTCTCTGGTGGGCCATCGAAGTTGGAAGTGATTGGCTGGCACGTGCTCGGCTGCGCGCGCCACCGCAGCCCCGCAAGCAGGTTGCCGCCAAGTCCTGTGCCTCGTTGTGCTACAAGCACAACGAGAGGCAGCACACCTCGACGCTCAGCCGTGCCGACCACAGCCTGCTTCCACTCTTCAGCCGCTCGAGCGTCAGGTGCCAGAACGATGATCGGGGCATCCGGGGATGATCGGCGGCCGCTATCGCGATGCGCGTACCAGCCCGCGACTGTCGCCGCTCGATGCACCGCCGGCGCAGCCAGATGATCGATCGCGACAAAGAGTGGCGCGGTGCGCCCGCGGTGCTGGAGCACTCCGAGCCCATGCACGCCTGGCGGCCACCAGGCTTCGCGGCGGCGGACGGGAAGAGACAGCGCCTCCGACAGTTGGAGATCCGGGTCGCGACGGCAAGCCGACCCGAGTTCGGCGACGAAACGGTTGAAGGCGATGGTCGCCTCGATTCCGGCGAAGCGGTGCAAGATTTCGTTGTGTGCGTGCGGAAGGGGAAAAGCCTCCGCGCCGGCGGCGAGGCGCTCGCCTACCCACTTCCGAGCCTCGTCGGTGAGGACGTAGAGGCGTGCTGCCTCGGCATCTGGAACGGGTGAGTCCACCCAATCGAGCCAGCCCTGCCGGTCCAACGAACGCAGGCCAGCGTTTACCGCCGCTTCCCGGTCACCGAGGAGAAGTGCGAGTTGCGACGCCGAAACGAACGGCAGGCGGAGGACCCAGGCGAGGGACTCGGAGTGGCGTGCGTCGAATTCTGTCGCCATCGCGCTACCTCCTTCTGTCCCGGTGTTCGTTGCGCTTGGGCCCGGCAGGAAACGCACCGTTCCCCGCGTGAGCGCCCACGGGCTCCGGCGGCTCACGCCAGCCATCGAACTCGCGCTGCCCGAGCTTGATGCCGCGATTGGTGAGGACGCGGTCCACCTCCCGGGCGACCTCCGCTCGCGAGCGGCCGAATTGCTGGGCGGAGTGGTCCGCGATCGCAGCAATGCGGGTGGTGTCCCCCGCGGTTGGTGGGTCGATGTGGAGCGAGAACGCCGAGTTGCGGTGGCCGTTCGACGACCAGCGGGCGTAGCACTCGTAGTCGTCTTGTGAGACGAGGTCCGCTACCTCGAGGTCGCCGCCCAGCTCGGGCGTGAGATAGCGGGCGTCCTCGGCGCTCACTTGGAACACGGTGAGGCTGTCGATGTTCGCGAAGACCGTTGGCCTTAGCGCCGAGTCGATCGCATCGAGCTTGGCGAGCGATTGCGTGACCAGGACGAAGCTCGCGCCGTACTTACCCAGCTCGCTCATCATCCGCGGGTAGTCGGCGCCGCCAAGCGTGCTCGACTCATCTACGAGCGCGACCAGACGGCTCCGCTCGGTGTCCGGTAACTCAATCTGGTCTTCGACGATCAGCGAGAGCAGGTTGAGAATCGTCGCGCCAATCAGTGCGGCGCCACCCTCACCCAGCAACCCAACGGCGGAGTTCACGACGAGGACGCCACCATCCCGGAGAAGAGCGCGCGGATTGAAGGTGGACTGCGCCTGGCCCAGCGTGAGTCGCGCCGCCTCGGTGACCTGGAAGCGACCCACCTTCGTCGTCACCGGGTTCGCGATCTGCTGCTGGAAGGCACGGCCGACCTGGTCGTAGTTGTCGTGCCACCACGCCCACAACGTTTGGTCCGGCACCTGCGACATCACGTGCTGGCGGAACTCCGCGCTCGTCAGAAGTGGGACGACATCGAGGAGCGTGTATTGCTCGCCGCGCCGCCGGACCTGGTTCGCCTGGTGCAGCGACAGCAGCGCCGCCCTGAGCGCGCCTTCCATGCGCGGCCCCCAGTTGTCCGGCCACAGCCGGTGGAGCATCGCGACAATGTTCTCGGCAGTCCGGTCGCGGTTGGGGAACAGGGCGACATCGAGCAGGTTGAGCCCGACGGGCAGCTCCCGGTCGGTGAGGTTCAGGTACGCCGTGCGGTCCTCGATGCCCGGCGGCACGACGCTGAGCACGCTTTCTGCGAGGTCCTGGTGCGGGTCGATGACGACAAGCAGCAGCCGTTCGCGCCCGGCGTCGAGCTCCTGCATCAGGTGCGAGGCGAGGTGCTGGAGGAACGTAGACTTCCCGCGCCGCGTCTTGGCGAGGATGAGGTGGTTCCGGAAGAGCGCGGAGCGAGGCACGTGGACGGGAACGCTTCGTCCCTGGTGCCGAGACACGCCAACGCGACAGCCTCGCGACACAAGTCCCTCGGAGGGAAGGAGCCGTCGCGCGACAGGTCGCTCCGCGACTGGTAGCGCAGTTGGGTCCGGAAGGTGCCAGAGAGCCGCAAGCTCCGCAGCGTTGAGAATGATGTCGCGCCCAATGAGGTGATTGCGCGAGCCGAGTCTCGTGGCATCGCCGTTCGCACGCCGAGGTCGAAGGCCGTTGCCCGCGGGGTGGTCGAAGGCCTGGTAGGCGATGGCGACTTGCTCGACGACCGTGCGTAGGTCGGCTGGGTCTCGATCGCCGATGGCGATTACTCGAAGGCAAACCTTGAACCGGGGGAACGAGAGCTTCTCATCTGTCAGTGCCGGAGTAAGCGGCTCCCGGCCTGCGGCGACGCGTGACCACACGGCCGCGGCGAGTGGCAGGGTGACGACCGCTCCGGCGCCGAGACCGATGAGGGGGAGCATGTTGCCGCTCTCGTACCAGCGGACCACCTGGATCCCGAGGGCACCGGTCCCGGCCAGACCGACGAGCGGCAGCAGGTCGGTGCCAGCGCTTGAAGGATTGGCCGGCCGGTAGGGCACTGACTGTCGATTACTTCGCGCCTGGACGTTGGAGGCCCAGCGGTGCGAAGGGGAGCCGGACATGGAGAGTTGGCAGACGATACGGTCGCCCTCGGCTGAGGCGGAGAGCGCGGCCGCCAGCACGCCGGAGAAGAGGTCGCCATGACGCGTGTCCGTTTCGATCGGGAACGCCGAGTGGCGCATCAGCCGGAGTTCGACCGCCGCCGCCTCATCTGTGGCCGAGAACCAGAGCGGATCGTCGTGATTTGCGTCAACGGGCCGGAACCCGCACTGGGGATGCGAGGCTCGAAGCTGGCCGAGTGCGGCCTCAGCCCCGCTGGTTGTGGCCGACCGAAGGTAGAACCTGAGTGTTCCATCATCGACGGTTGTCTCGAGTGCGATGCCGTCGGCTCCTGCGAGTCCGGCGAAGAACGCACGAGCCCGCGCGACTGGATCGTCGTCGTGCCGCGATGGAACCAGCTCGTAGAGGCCAGGAGAACCATCAATGCGTTGCCGCATCGCCAGCCTCCTTCCGGGCACCGAGCTGCCGAAGAAGCTCGAAAAACGTCTGTCGTCCGTTCGGTTGGTTGGCGAGCTCGCTGAGGTCCTTCACGCCGTCGGGAAGTGCAAGGACGGCAGGTGAACCGAGGGTCGCGGCGAGTTCGGTTGCAGCCGCGCGGCCCGGCTCATCGGTGTCGAAGACGAGCACCACTTCACGCGCTCGTTGGAGGAACGCCAGTCGCTCTGCCCGGACATGCGTCCCGAGCAGCGCGCAGATGGGCAGGTTCCAGGCGACGCCGGTCAAGTAGTCGAAGGCACCTTCGGTGACGAAGACGCGCCGCTGACCTCGCACGCGCTCGTAGCCGAGAATCGGCTTCGGCAATGAAAGCCCGAGGTATTTCAGACGGCGGTCGTCGAGCGCACGGCCAACCATCCAGATGCATTGGCCCTCGCGCAGTTCGGGAATGACGACGCGTCCAGCCATCGGTTCGCTGCCGTCGCGACGGAGTAGCCCCAGCTGTCCGGCGCGCCGGAGATTCAGCCGATGCCGCTGCAGAAGTGGTCGAAGCAAGTGGCCATCGCTGAATCCCAACCGACATCGACGGGCTACCGCTCCGCCCACTCCTCGCGACTCGAGGTAACGCAACGCGCGGTCGGATCGCAGCAACGTCTCGTGATACACGTTGGCCGCAGCGGCGAGGATTAATTGGTCGTCAACAGTGAGGCGTGACGGCGGCGGCAGCGGTGTGTGCTCGTCCCGGCCGGTACCGGAGAGGCGCCGGATCGCTTCCTTGAAATCGACCTTCTCGATCCGGCGGACGAAATCGATCACGTCGCCGGAGGCCCGGCAGCCGAAGCAGTAGAAGCTGCGGGTGTCCGGATAGACGACCAGGCTCGGGTGCTGCTCATCGTGGAACGGACACCGCGCCACGAACCGCCCGCCGCGCCGTTGGAGCTTCACCCCGTGCTCGCTCATCACCCGTTCGAGCGGGTTGTCGCGCTTGATGAGGTCGATCTCAGGGGAGGCCATGGCTTGCCTCCTTCGCGCGGTCTTCGAGTTCCGCGGGATCGGTTGTGGCCAGGCTGTGTTCGAACGGGCTCGCCTCGATGCGCAAGGCGATGTGGTTTCCCGAGGCGAAGAACAGTCCTTCGCCCTTGCGGCAGGAGAGCAGGAACTCACGCTCGCCGGCGCTGAGCCGGAAGGTGTGCGAGACGGCATCGATCGTCGAACTGTCCTGCCGCATCAGGAGCTGCACCGACGAGTTCGCGAGGATGGTGTGACCCTCCGGCGTCGAGAGGAAGTCCTCGACGTCCTGGGTCACCGTCGTCAGCCCGAGGTAGTACTTCCGGGCCTGCCGCGCCATCGACGAGAGGAAGCGCGCGCCCTCCTCGTGCTGCATGAGTGACCACGCCTCGTCGATGAGGAGCATCCGTGGCCGGCGGTTGCGGCGGACCTCGCGCCAGATGTGGTCGGCGATGAGGTACACGCCAAGCGGTCGCAGCTCGGGCTCGAGGTCCCGGATGTTGAAGACGACGAACGGCCGATGGAGGTCGACGGACGTCGGCGAGGAAAAGATCTCGCCCAGGCTGCCGTCGACGAACCGTTCGAGGCGATCGGCGAGGCCAAGCTGGTCGCCTTCCTCGCGAAGCACGTCGTACAGATCCCGGAGGACAGGCGCTGGCTTTTCGTGAGTGCTCGAATCGCGCGTGATCCCAGCCCGGCTGTAGGTCTCCAGCAGCGCGCGGTCCAAGGCCCCGCGTTCGCGCTGAGTGAGAGAACTGCCCTTCTCGGCGAGCATGAGCCCGAAGAGACCCTGGAGGGCCAGCAACCGTTCGGTCAGCGCGTCCTGTGCTTCGCCGTCACGAGTCGCACCGGAGCCAAGGTCGAACGGGTTGATGTGGTGCGCGGAGCTGCCTGAGAGACGGATGTACTGGCCGCCAACGCTCTCGCAGATGCCCCCGTACTCGTCCTCGGGGTCGATGATGTAGTACTCGACGCCGCGCATCAGCGCCCGGAGCGCCTCGACCTTGCAGGCGTACGACTTGCCGGCGCCGCTCTTCGCGAACACCACCTTGTTCGCGTTCTCCAGCTCACGGCTGAAGGGGTCGAAGATGACCAGCGAGTTGTTGTGCACGCTGATGCCGTAGAGGATGCCCTCGCGCATTGAGAGGTGGCTCGACGTGAACGGGATCATCGTCGCGGCACTGGTCGTGTCGAGGTTGCGGTAGCGACCGAGGTAGTCGCGGCCAGCAGGCAGACACGACAGCAAGCCCTGGAGCATCTCGAACAGCACAGCGCGTGAGGAGGCCATCATGCCGCCCAGTGCGGTCTCGACCCGGCGGTTCAGCTCGTCCACCGCCGCCGGTGAACCCGACCGCAGGCACACGTAGAGGCTGACGGAGAAGACGCGCTCCTCCCCACGCTGCAGCGCATCGCGCAGCCGCTCGACGTCTTCGTAGGCCACTTCGCGCTCAGCGCTGGCGATCTTGCCGCTGCGCGCGTCGAGCAGCCGCGAGGACTGGAGTTCGACAAGCTTGTGGGTCAGGCGTCGGACCGTGGTCGCGGAATCGAGCGGGTCGATGTGGAGGCTCAGGTCGAGTGGCTCGTCGAAGTCGATGAGGCGCGCGAGCCAGTTGGGATGGACGTAGCGCGGGTAGTCGCTCAGCCCGAGCACGCGGACGTAGCGTCCGTCGATGACGAGGTGCGACCGGGACGCTTCAATGGCGGCGGGCGCGAGATGGTCGACCGCGGAGCGCATGCCGAGTTCGAAGCGCAGGTCGTCGGCGGTGTGCTCGCGGCGGCGGCGCGCGGCACGTTGCTGAACGCGGGGAAGGCTAACCATGACGCGCGACCTCCCGGCGCCGGGTCGCGGCGACAACTGGCCGGGCGCCAGCGATGAGTGACGGCGACAGCTGCGAAACCTGTGAACACAGGCACGCCGCCCAGAGCTCGGCGAGTTCTTCGCTCTCCAGTCGCCGCGAACTGACGCCGAACGAGGTCAGCCCCTGGGCGAGCTCCTGGCAGCGGCCGTTGAGCTGCGCTGCGGCGACCGCGAGATGCTGGTCATCAAGCCGTCGGCCGTTTCGCTTCCAGGGCCAGCGGATTGCTGCCGTCCCGTCTCGCCCGAACTCGCCCGCGGGAACGACGAGGTAGAAGCGCCGTTCGAGCAGCGTCCGCTCACGCGCGAGGCGGCGGACGAACGTCTCGTGGTCGAGCGCGAGACGCCGGACGGCATCACTGTTGGCCTGCGACGTCACGTTCGTACGGAAACCGGCGAGGTACGGCTCGACGTTTGTCGGGAGGATGCGGACGAGCATCTGCACCGGGTGGCTGAGCGAGTTGAGAAACGACCGGTAGCCGGCCATCACCGCTTCCTGCTCCTCTTCCGACTTCAGCGCGAAGTTGACGCTCTGCGCCTGGATGACCGCGCGGTACTCGCCGCCGCGGAGGCAGATGACGCCCTCGACAATGTCTTCGAGCGGCAGGAGGTCCTGCACGCTTCCATGCTTCCCTGCCGTCGTCATCGTTCGCTCCCCCGCTCGCCGACGGTCTGGTCCGGGAGGACGATCTCGAACCGCGCTGAGTCATCGGTCTCGGCAAGCCGCGGTCTGCGCACTCGCCAAACGACGACGCGAGGCACGCTGACGTACCGCAGGAGCACGAAGGCCCAGTCTTCCAGCGACCGCCCGGCCGGCTGCCAGAGCGTGAACGCGGCCGTCCACAAGAGGACCGCAGCGCACAGCCCCAGGCGTACGGGCAATGGCAGCGGCACTTCGCTCATCGCCGCGTACGCGAGCGCCAGGCCGATGATGGCCACCATCAGCTGGCGCATCGTCAGCCCGGCGAAGGCCTTGTCGTCAATGTTCAGGTGTGTGGGGACTTCGTGGCGGTGCATCGGTTCTCCCGGCGTGTGAATTGCCGGGAGCATCCGGTTTGATGCTCCTACCAGATTCCGAGACGCTGCAGCGTTAGGTCCAGCCCGTAACGCGGCCCTTCATCCAGAAGTCCAAAATCGTGTAGTGGTCCGCGCGCCAGGTAGAAAGCTTGAGCCGGGAGCCCTGTCGAGGACCAGACGGGGCGCCGAACCGTCTCTCGGCCCCACTAACGGGCGGCCGGCACCGTGTGACATGGCCCATGAATGGGCCTACGACCAGCCGTGCGTCATCTCGCCGTGCGACCGAAAGCCATCGAGTAGATATGCTTGGCCGGCAGCGAGAGTCTCGAGTGTATCTATCACGTCTGGAAGTTCAAGGTTTCAGGGCAAGCGGTCCATCCGGACTTGTGTGTGAGTTTCCCGGTCGGCTCGGTGTTTTGGTCGGTGCGAACAACGCGGGCAAGACAACGATCTGCGAGGCTACCTACCTCGCCCATCCCCAGGTTTTCCCACGGCTACCGCGGCCCAGCGCTGAGCTGCTCGGCTCGTCGCCGCGCCTCATCGACGTTTCCTTCGAGTTCGGAGGCGGTGGGCCTGAAGGCCCGCTCGGCGCAGCGTTGATGGCGCAATCCCAGTCGCCTCCTAGATGGTCGCGAAGACTGGAGCGGTCGCTAGGTAGCGTCCGTGCAACTGCGATACAGGATGGGGTGCACGTGGATGGGACGCGCCTCATCTACCTTCCCGCTCACCGAAATCCTGTCGACGAACTCTCCCGACGCGAAGCGGCCGTTCTCGTTGAGCTGCTCCGAGCGGAGCAGGAACGCCGCCGGGGACATCGGAACCTGAGCGAGCTCCGTGCCGTCGCTGCGAGCCTGCTAACAGACATCGTCCAACACGAACTCGTCCGCTCGGTCGAGCAGCGTGTAACTGACTACCTGTTGGCGCTTTCTGGAGGAGTCGCCAGCCATCACGCCTTTATTGGTACGCAGAACGTGACTGACGCCTTCTTGGCAAGAGTACTTGAGTTCCTCTTGGCTGTGGTCGGCGAGCGAAACCTGGCACAACGACTTGAGTTATCAGGACTTGGGTACGCGAATTTGCTCCATATCGCAGTAACCCTGGCAGCTATTCCTGGCGGTACTTCCATACCTGCAGTCATCCCAAAACTCGGGGAGGATGACGCGTTGCCGAGTTCAGATGAGGTGCCTGACCCTCCTCCACAAGATGACCGTTTAGTCGCCGAGAGCCTCCTTGGCGCTGCCCAAAGTGAGTCCGACGCAGTGGAGGATTCATTCTTCCCTGAGCTATTCCATGCAACTTTGATTATTGAAGAGCCCGAGGCCCACCTTCATCCTCAGCTTCAACATGGTCTCATGCGATACTTACGGCGAGCGGTTCAGGAAAGACCAGAACTTCAGGTTATCGTGAGCACGCACTCCGGGGAGATGATAGCTGCTTGTCGACCGGAAGAGCTTATCGTCGCCCGCCAAACTGCAAGCGGCAGAGTGACGCGAATGGTCGGATCCCTGCCGCTTCCTGCTCCCGAGCGGGACCGCGTGATGCGAATGACCGCGCTCCATCTCGATGCTGCTCGGAATGCTTCGCTGTTCGCTGACAGGCTCGTGTTGGTTGAGGGCATCACGGATGCCATGGTGTTGCGGGTTCTAGGACGTACTTGGGCCGGTGGCAACCAGCAGCGTGCTGATATGATTGACGCTCTATCAATCATTCCACTTGGCAGTAAGGTAGGGCAATGGCCTGTCCAGTTATTAGCCACGGCAGGGCACGAGATGATCGGGAGGCTGGCACTGCTGCGCGACTCTGACGATCGTTCGCGAGAGACGCCCTCGGTGCCACAATGGTTGGCTGGTTACGATTCGCAAGTCGTGCGTTGCTTCCTGAATCATCCGACACTTGAGCCCGCTCTCACTGAGGGGAACGAGGATCTGGTCAAAGAGGCGCTGTCGAGGATTGGCTTGAAACCTCCGGACCCAGTGACGTCACAAGGCATCGACAGGCTATTTGCCGAATCAGCCCGCGGCCGAAAAGCCGAATTCGCCTCGTCCCTCGCCATGGTGATGGAACAGTCGAATGACGGCGGGAAGCCTCCATCGGTACCCCAACACATCGCCGATCTCTTCGCCTTCCTGCTCGTGGCTGGCGCTGCAACCGAGGAGTTCGATGGCCTTGCCGAAGCTGAAGCTGACTGACGAGCAGGCGTCTGCGGCCGGTTCGTCCGAAAGGCGGCTCTTCATTGAAGCGCACCCTGGATCCGGAAAAACAACGGTCGCGGGCGAACGCTTCGGAGCCGTTCGATTTGGGCGCCGCGACACCGCGAAGTCTTCCGTCGCGGCAGTGAGTTTTACGAGGTCCGCCACGGGAGAGCTGGAGCGCAGAATAACTTACCGCTGGGGCACAACGGCGGTCGCGTGGCCAAGCCGAATCACGACCATCGACAGCCTGATCATCGACCTCACGACGCATTTGCTCCGAACGGAGACCATCCACTGGCCATCGGGGCATCTCTCGCTGGTCGTTTTGGACAACTGGCGGGGCCATCGGGGGTACCGATGGCTGGCCAACGGAGGTTTTCGGCGTGCAGCAACGATTGATGACGCTGGGATGGTTACGTCTCTCGCCCTGAGAGTCCGTGAGCCACAAGGGGCTATCGGTAACCGCGGCGACTTTGAAAAGCTCCTAGCCGAAGGACTGTGTGCCCATGAGGACTTGAGGCTCATCCTGAGCCACGCCCTTGACAGACCGCATATGCGTCGCATCGTCATGGATTTTCTTGCGACATTCGACCACCTCGTGGTGGACGAGGCGTTCGATGCGAACGGCCTTGATCTCAGATTGGTACGGTTGGCGTGCGACGCAGGCGTGCAATCGACACTTGTAGGGGATCCATGGCAGGCACTCTACGGTTTCCGAGGCGCGCGGCCAGACCTGATGAATCAACTTATTCAGGACCTGAAGTTCGTTGTCGTGCCCCTGTCGCAGTCGTTCCGGTTCAGGACCGAGCAGACCCGGTCACTAGCCACAGCTCTTCGAGCCAGCGAACCTGTGGACTTAACCCCCATAAGTGGGCCTGAGGTTGTCCTTGCACCGACGTGGGATGACGTCTGGTCCGCAGGCTCGGCAGTCCTTCCGCTCTCATTTGGTCGCTTAAACAACCAGACAGACGCCGCGACCATCGTACTCCTAGACCAGCTCACCTATCGTGCATTCGGGCGGCGGGCGGTCTTCCTGGACGAAGCGCTTGTCCTACTCGGATTGCCGCGAGAACGCTACTTGAGGGAGGGTGGGACGTGGCTTGGAGGCGTGGTGGCGCTTCTTGGCCGGCAGACCGACCAGGCCCCGCGCCTGGCACTGGACGCGCTGAGAGACGCGGTTCGACAGGTCACAGGTCGACGACCGCGCGCCCTTGCCACGGGCCCTGAGGAGCGACAACTCATGCGACTGCGAGCGCTGGCGCAGCGCGCTTCAGGAGATGTAAACCTGCTGGTCCCGGGAATGACAATCCATCAGGCGAAAGGGTGCGAGTGGGACAGAGTTGGTGTCAGGTTGTCGGCGTCTCACGTGGCCCGGTTGCGGGCGGGATTGTCGGACTCGGACGAGACAGCTCGTTCGCTATACGTGGCTTTGACCCGAGCGCGACGTGAGATTGGATTGGTCGCCTAACCGTCAGACTGCGGCGGCGCGTTACACGAGGCTCCTACGGCGCACCAATCGAATCCTGGATCATCCCCGCGATGACCCGGGCCAACAGCACGATCGAGAACCCAACGAGCGCATTGACGATGGCGGATTTGCCGCGTTCCATCTGGTGCGGGCTGCCGGCTGCCGACATATAGAGGAAGGCGCCCCACATCACGAAGAACGCGGCCACGGCGGCGCCCACGCCCATGCCGATGTTCAGCAGGTTCTCGAAAAGGGTGTTGATCTGTTCCATCACATCGGCCTCCTAATTGCCGTTGCTTTCGATCGGTTCCTGGGATGTCAGGCGGAACTCGGCGACCAGCCAGCCGCCGTTGACGAGGACCAGCCGGGACGCGACGTGTTGCCGAATGCGCTGTTCGCGTAGCTGCCCTGTCGCCGGGTCGATCGCCCGACGCGTCTGCTCGACCGTGCCCGAAGCCGTCGCGGCGTCGGCCGACAGTGCGGTGACATCAACGGTCACTAAGTCGGTCACGATGGTTTGCTGCTGTCCGACCGACGCGGGATCGACCTGTGACGTGCTGACCGCTTCGTGGACTGCTCCGGTGCTCAGCTCCATGAGCCGTGTGCGGTAAGCGTCGGGTTCGCGGAAGTCGAAGGTGCCGTACGCCTGCACGAACTCACGGGCGGCGTCCTCGACGGCGCTCATGTCCTTGCCCTGGCCGCGCAGGCGGGTCGCGCCCTGCCAGCCGCTGAACAGCGAGATCACGAGCAGCAGCCCGGCAAGCCCACCGACAACCACCATCACTCCACGCGCGCCGGTCATAGCTGCACCCCGCCTGCATGCGGCCGTCCGACCACCGCGAAGTGGCTGGCCCAGTAGGGGTCGTTGAAGGCCACCTCCTTCACGAAGTCGCCGGCCTGGGGGGCCATCACCACGAGCCCGCCGCCCACGTAGATGCCGACGTGCGTGATGCGTTCGGACGACGGGTACGTGTGCTCGTAGAAGACGAGGTCGCCCGGCTGCATCGCCTCGACGCTGACCGGGGTCGCCCAGTCGAACTGCGCCTGTGCCGTTCGCGGCGTGGCGATACCGAGCTGCCCATAAACCCACTGCACGAGACCGCTGCAGTCGAAGCTGTCTGGTCCGGCCGCGCCCCACACGTAAGGCGAGCCCATGCGCGAACGCGCCAGAGCGACGGCCTGCGCGGGGATACCAGCCGGATCTAGGTAGCCGTAGCTCAAGGCGATCGCGAGCACGTGGTCGACGTACGCCCACGAGTGGTTGTAGGCGTAGAGGGCCTGCCGGAGGTCGCCCGGAGCGCCGCTCGCGAGCAGGTACGCTGCGGCCGCGGGCAGGCAGTCCCGGAAGTTCGCCGGGTCCGCGACGCCGTCGCCATCGCCATCGACGCCGTAGTGCGCCCAGGTGGCCGGCATGAACTGGCAGTAGCCAATCGCGCCGGCCGAGCTCGGCCCCATGTTCGCGCCGAACCCGCTCTCGACCTTCGCGATTGCAGCGAGCACCTGCCAGGGGACGCCGGTCGCCGCACCGACTTGTTGCATCACAGCCAGGTGGTCGGGCGGGATTTCGGCGATCGCCGCGGCTGAAGCACCGGACTGCGTCGGTTCTGGCACCCCGCCAAGTGCGGCCATCGTAAGGAGCAGCGGTGCGAAGAAGACGAGCCCAACGGCGCCCGCGACCTTCAGGCCGCCGCTCGCCACGCCGCCGAAGATGTCGCCAGTGGCGAGTGTGCTGGGGTTCATGGCATGCACCTCACGCCCGCCCCGAGGCGGCACGCGCGGCACCAGCGGCTCCACCGCCACCAGCCGCGCCACCCGCCTTCGCCGCTCGGCCCGCAGCGCCCAGCCCGCCCATTGCGTGCGTGACGGCGGCGAGCGTGAGGACGTTGGTGATTCCGGCGGCGCTGCGGCTGCTTCGAAGCAGGGACGGGATCTTCAGCGTGAGCCAACACACCGCCAGCCCGAGCAGCATCGTGAGCAGCGCGTTGGACATGCTACCCGGCGTGAGCTCGACCATGAGCGACGAGCCGAGGCGCAGCACCATGACTTGGACTGCCTGCTGGAAGACCGTGGTCGTGAAGAGGTCGACCCACCAGCGCGTCCACTGCTGCGTCTGCGGCAGGACCCACATGAGCGCTGCGACTGGTCCGAGGACGATGAGCATCGCCAACAGCGCGAGCCGCATGAGCATCTGGAAGACGAGCAGGATGGCGACGATGCCGTAAGCGACCGCCGTGAAGATGAGTGCGATGCCCTCCTGCGACGGCGTGGCCTGGTCATAGCCGGGAAGGCTGACGTCGCCGATAGCCGCCGAGATGGCGTTGTTCACGTCGATGAGCAGCCGCGCGAACTCGATGGTGAGGTTCGCTGCTAGCGCCGCGAGGATGACCCGCGGCAGCAGCTCCATCGCCTCGTGGTACGGGCTCCGCGTGTGCTCCTTGAGGATGACGTTGAACCCGCCCCACATGACGATGACCGCCAGGGCCGCGTTCACGATCGCACGCGAGAAGTCCCACAGGCTGCGGACGGTTGGGCTGTCGTAGGTACCTTCAGCCGGCGTCTGCGTCACAAAGTTGAGCGACGAACCGCCGACCCCGAGCGCCCAGTCGACGAACCCGCGCATAGCCTCCAACAGCGCCTTCCCGACGATCGTGAACACTGCGTTCACGATGTCGCTTGCCCAGTTCAACGGGTTCAGTCCACCGGGGATCCAATCGGTCGGGTTCGGAATCCAATCGGTGGGGTCCGGGATGGGCAGGTCGACAGGGATGGCCTGTGGTGAGGCGTCGGGGCCGGGCTCGGCCGGTCGGGCCGACGGCGACGGCACTGGCGGCGGTGAGTTCAGGAGAGGGATGCCGGCTGTTGCCAGCTGAGTTCGGGTGTCGTCGTCGGGCTCGGGAGGTTCTTGAGCGACAGCTGATGTGACTTGAAGAACGGCGGTGACCGTCAGTAGTGCGGCGACCGAGACGGTTATTGCTAAAGCGCGCATGGCGGCTCCTTGTCGCCCGGTCCGCGTTAGGCGGAGCTTCGGGTCAAGGATCAAGCGTGCAATTGGTCAGTCCTGACAGGGTCTGGCTGTGACGCGAGCGCCCTCCATCCGGACGCTGCCTTGTCCAATCGCTGTCCAAAGCAGTCCCGGGCGGGCTGAGACTATTCGTGCCGTTTTCGGGTCGTGGCTTACAGCATCATCGGCTGCATCGACAATGGCAGGTAAGTTTCGCTCGGTTCCGCCGTCACCCGGTGGTAGTAGTGCGCCAGATTCCAGAAGACGCGCTCAGGACGCTCTCTGGTCTTTCGTTTAACAAGTAGTCCGCGACCGTCTCGAAAGTAGTCCTCGCCCAGCCGGGCAGTGTGAGCCGCTCCCGCATTTGTTACGACCAAGTCCGCGGGCTTAGCCAGCGTCGCAAGCTCGCGGATCCGGTCTGGATGAACGATTCCATTGACAACGAGTCTCGCGAGCCCGCCCCGGTGGACGAGGAGCGGGATAGCCGCGCGTACGTGGGCCCAACTACGGCGAGATTCGGCGCTCTGCAAATCAACAAACACGGTGTGCAGACCGCGGCTCGCTATCCACCCTGCCACATGCTCCGCGTCACGTGCATCGACGAAGCCGACTGCCGGAACCGCGTCGAATCCGCCCTGGATAATCCTCGCGTACATCGAAAGATTTCGGGCACGATTGGCCATCCTCTCGATCGGCGGGCGCCCTGTGTACAACGAGAATGCTGGGCCGAGTACGGTTTTGATTCCCGCAGCTCCAAGCCCTTCCAGGAGCTGTTGAGGACGCTGCCAAGCCGCCTCCAACTGAGGGTCCAAGGAGGTCCCAACCAAAATGACCTCTTCCGCACCGCGAGCTCTTAGTCGCTCCACGGCGTTCACGCCTCCCCGGAAACTGCCGCTCTTGGCCACAAACTCACCCAGTGTGATGGCCACCGACGCCGGCAGTCGCTCGGGAAAGTTCACGCGCCGGACCAGTTGAGGGATATAGGGAGGAAGCGGGCCTAGGTACGGCGTCGGTAGCTCCGTCGGAACCGAAAAGTCGTCCAGGTCGGAGAGCAATGCGCCCAGTTCTTGGCGAGAGGTGATTGAGCGCGCACCGGTGTAGGTCCTGAAGCGCAACACAGTCGCAACCACGACTCTCATCGCCCCGCTCCGGACAGTCACGCACAGGACAGCGGGGACACGCGATACCAAAGAGACGGCGTTGGCTACTGGCGTCGACCTGCAAGCGCTATCACCGCTGTTCTACCTTCGAGAGAAGTCAGTTGCCCTACGTACGCACCGCCAGCCGCCTGACACGCTTCGATGCCGTCGACTATCCCCCGGTCGGTAATCCATCCGACTACCTGACCGCGGATGTCGATCCGCACTCGTCCGTCACGTGCTTGGACAGAGACCGGGTCTCCCACTTGAACTGGTACGTCGCCGTCGAGTGTTACTTCAGCCTGAATGTCCGGGCACGCGCCTGGTGGTGCCGGCGGTCCGACGGGCTCCCTCGGGCGAATAGGCGTAGGCGGACGATTGGGTATCTTCACCATGTTTGGCTCCGGGGCGGGAACAGATGTTCGCATTGTAGCCGATTGCGGCACTGCGTCATGAAGCGTATGGCCCGCGCACGACAATCCCTGTCGCTTCATCCGCGCCAAGTGAGGTGTCTGTCCCTAAGCTGCGAGCGTTGAGGCCCTCAGTCCCCGAGGGCTTTAAGCAGCGCCTCGCGTGCGTCTGCATAGAAAAGAACACTGATCTTGGTGGCCATCTCATCCGAAAGGTCATTCAGTTGCTTCCGCGCGGAGATCGGGATGAGGAGGGTGGTCGCTCCCTTTTCAACCGCCACTTCCGCGACAGTCACCGCGTTGTGGACCGGGTCCAGGCCGCCGCCGAGATTAAGTCCGCCCACAGCAACGAGTCCGCCCCGGAGTGACTTGCTCAGTAGAGCGCTACAAAACGCAAGCAGAGCAGGGAGGCCGAGCGATGCCCCCGTCCTCGAAGCATCAAACGCCCGCATTTGAACATTGAACTCGTGTTGTCGAGGATCTCGGTCTCCAACCAGCTCCTTAGCTCGAGCGAGGAGGTTCTGTTCGCCGTAGCGCACGCTCTCTCGGAAGGCAGGCGGCACCGGCTGATTCAGTATCTTCACGCCTGAGCCTGGACCCTCGTTCACGTCAATCCTGTATAGATCAACGTGCTCGTCCTGCCCGCCAGGGCTGATGCACCAAACTTGTCCAGGAGGAAGCGGATCGGTGCCGATCGTGTCCTCGCTTTGGAGTTCCGGTGTGACTACGAACCGTTCGACGCCCTCATCACCCATTTGATAGCTAAAGTGCGTGTTTCGGAATTCGGCGCTCCCCACTCGCTTTTGCTGCTCCTTCACACGGCGGCGGCATTCAAGTGCGAGCCGCACGGCCCACTCCAGATCTTCATCTTCCACATGCGTCTGGCTGTCCGGATAGAGCAGCTTCAAGAGGCCGTTCGACGTTCGGTTCACCGCGGTTGTATCGCGCCCGCTCAAGGCACCGCCGAAGTGGACGCGGCTCTGCATCGCTTGAAGCCGATTCTCATCCCTTAGACGCGTCCAGGCCTCTGACAGAAAATCACTGACCAGCCCGAAGTGGGCGGTGAACAGCGATGCCTCCATCTTAGGCACGTCCCAGCCGGGCACGTAGGCGTGAATCCGGTCCATGAAGGCCGTGTCGTTCCGCATCTCAGGCGGCAGTGGACCGAATAGGTGACCGATTCGTTGTTGATGCGCCACGTCCACATCAAAGTTCCCGACCAGAATGATGCCTCCGGTGCCTCGGATACTCTCCCGGCCGCGGCTGAACTCGCCGGACTCCATGTAGCCTTTCAGGATGTTCACGCCGTCCTTCTGGTCGAAGGACACGCCCGAAACCTCATCGAAGCAGACAACGTCGTACTGACACACCAGCCCTCGCTGACCGTTCGCGTTGTTCACGAACATCCGAGCGACGGTCGCCTTTCCGCCCGACACCAGGTGGGAATACGGCGAGACTTGCTGGAACAGATGTGACTTGCCCGTGCCGCGCGGACCCAACTCGACGAGGTTGTAGTTCCTCTCGACGAATGGAACCATCCGAAGGAGAAGGACGTCTTGAGCCCTCTCGGAAAGTCGGTCTGGCTCGAACCCGACACTCCGAAGAAGCAGGTGCTTCCACTGCTCTGTCGTGAATTCGCGCCGCCCGCGCGCGAAGTCCTCGAGGACGCCCCGCTTACTTAACTGGATTGGCCGCAGCGACACGATTCCGAACGGGCGCCCGTCTTTCTGTTGGGCGATGGTCGCGTCGTACTCAAGCTCCACCTCTGCGTAGAAACCCCCGGTAAGCATCCGCTCGTTGTCGGCCACGGTTTCGTCCGGGATGCGAACCGAGGTTAACCTGAGGCTCGGGAGCGTCGCCACGTAGGTGTCGGTCGACGAATCGAGGCGGGCCGTAATCAGGTCGATGAGCTTCACAGTGCCTTGCTCGCGAGCACGGGACTTGAAGAGTTCTTCCTCGCCTGCACGCACAGTCCGCTCATGGAGCTGACGCTCGACGATCTTCAGACCTTCGGCGATTTCGTCCTCGTCGGTGCTTGCGCAATAACGACCAAGGAGAAACTCGCCAACGTAGGTCGGCACTGGATACTGACCTTTGAAGCGTAACGCCAGGTCCTTGCGGACGATGTAGCCTTCGAACGCCTTGGCCGCGAGCCTGTCGAGTTCGTCCAGTTCCACTAGTTTGCTCCGCCCACGACGGTCTGCTGCTGAAGAACAGGGATCCCGGACGAGCTGATCACCACGAGATGCACTGGCTCCCCTTCCAACCGCTCGTCGACCACGAGCAGACTCGCCTTGCCTTCATCATCAAGGGCTTTGGGCCCAGAAGTCACGGAGGACTCTCCGCTCGCCGGTTCGCGTCGGAGGTCAGCCTGCCACCCCGCTTCGGCTCCCGTCACGGAGACGCGGCAGCGGAGTCCATTCCAGGTTATGGAGCCAATTGCTGCATTAATCGGCAACTCGGAATCTCTCCGTGTTACCTCAAGCACCGGAGTCACACACTCCTGGGGACTCAGGCCGCCGTGCTCGTACTCCTTGCCGGCCTCGAAGCACGCAATGCCTGGGGCGACCGCGAACCGTACGGCGCCATCCCAGTGCCAGGGCACCGTCTGTTGTTCGGGTATCGAGCTTGTCTTCATCCTGGCGCATCGCCCCTTGCGGATGTCTGCAAGATGAAGTGGCAGCTCGACCTTGGGCAAACCGCCCGGGAGCAGGAGGAAGCCATGGTCGGTGACCACGACGACACGCCTCCATCCCTCGTCCACGAGTCCGACGATTCTGGCTTCCACGTCGGCAACGAGTTGGTCAACCTGTCGCGCCAGCCCGACACCTCTCGTGTGCCCCGTTTCGTCGAGGTCGCCGGCTTCAGCCCACGCCAGCCCGTTCGGGTCGCCGAGCAGGTCGGACGGCCCGAGGACCTGAATGTCCGCCTCCCGCAGGAGCTTCCGCAAGACGGTGATGTCCACCTTGCTTCCGCTGATCGTCGAAGGGCTCAACTCGGGACCGCCACGCAGGCTTGGGCCGACCGGCGTTACCGCTGGCTTGGCTGTCGCGGTGATGGTTGGCAACGCAGTGATCCTCCAGTCGACCGAGGCAGCCAGCCCTCGGGCCGCGAGCCTCCCAGAGAGGCGATGTGCCACATCCATGCGAAGGCCGTCCACAAAGAGGAGGCAGGTGCCGGGCTCCTGCACGCTGAGCGGCACCACCTCGTACGTGGACGCTCCACCGTCGCCCGCGAGCGATTGGAAGCGCTTCGCAGACTCTTCCAGCCAGGGGCGATAAATCGCCAGGACAGCCGCCGTCACCGCGGCTACATCGGCCGGCTGATCGACGGCCCCGAGTGCTAACAGGGCCGCATTGTCCGCGTGCCATCCATTCTGCGCGTAGGTCTCAGCCACGTGCCTGACACTGCTGCCGGTGAGTGCGTGCCTGGTGCTCCTGGCGAGCTCTGCCAGTGGCGACAGAGCCATTGCGAGCGGTGCGTGGCCGAGTTTCGCCCATACCCACTGGCGGCGCTGTCCATGTGACCGCTGGTCGTCGAGTTCGAGGATGGCCGCCCTCGCTTCGTCCGGCATGAGCGAGCCTATCTCAAGGAGGCGGTCGCGAAGGCGCGCCTCTGCGGCCTCGTTGTCCTGCGGCCACGAGTCGAGGCGTGCGAACATCCCCGCGTCCTTTGTGGGGCGAGCGCGCCGAAGAAGGTCTGGTATCCGAGGGAAGCTCGCGGGCGATTCTGCGAACCTCGCCCACACGACTTCCCACGCGGGCTCCAACCGCTCCCCGAGTCGCTGACCACCAGCCAGGGGACCGTCCTTATCGGGTCGAAATCCGTACTTCGTTTGGCAGACCGACTGGAACGCGCCCCACTCCTCGGCAGTACAACGCTTCTGGTAGCCGTCGGGATCGTCCAGCCATTCCAGCACCGACCGCGCCTGGTCAGGATTGAGCAGGTCATCGAAAAACGGAGCGCGGAGCGGAGCTTCTGACTTCATGCGCGCGACGGGCACCGCCGCAAGCTTGAGCAAAGCCCGTTGCGCGGCAGATTTGGTGGCCCCGTTACCCTCGAAGGCCACGCCGAGCCCACCGTCCGCCGATTCGATGAAGGCGCGGATCGTCCAGTCCTTCCCATTCAGCTGGGTGAAGAGGACCCCCTCGTACTGGAGCGACGCGATGGGCTGAAGGTGGGCGGGGCAATCCTCAACGGCGCGCAGGTCCTGCTTCGAGACCCCCGGCATGTAGATGACCGGCAGTTCGTCCTCGGGGATTTTGTCCTCGAGGGTCCTGGCCAGCATGCAGAGCAGCCAGTGAGCCGGACCTACCCTCGCGGTGGGCTCGTATGACCCAAGTGTCAGCAAGGGTAAACGCTCGCGCAGTAGGGGCAGGAGCGGTTCCCACTCGCGGCCACCATCCGGCCACAGGATGGCTGCCGGGCGCGCGTACTCCGCGGCGTTGTACCGCCCGGCGCGTTCCACGGTCCGTACCAATGCGTCTAGAAAAGTCGTCACGCTGTCGCCTCCGGACGAGGGGCCAATTCCCACAGCTCGCGAAGGCGCCTTCCCTGCTTTGTATCAAATATGCTGAAGGGAAGCTTGAAGGTTCGTGGATCGACGTGCTCCTTGAGTATGTCCCAGCCCCGACCACACTCAGCCAACCACTCTTCGGCTTCGGGGGTCGTTGGGTCGATGTTCAGCGCGACACCGAAGTGGGTGATTGCTCTGTCCAGCGCGCCGTAGGCGGAAGCGAGGACCATCTGCTTTACAGGGAGGTCACTTTCACGGCTGTCGGGGTGGGCCATAAGCCCAAGCACTCCGTCCTCGCCAATGGTGGTCCCAGCTGAATGATGGATTGTCGCCCGAGCCGAGGGATGCTTGAGCTGACACAACCACTTGTAGCCTGCATAGAACTGCAGTTTGGTTCCCTCGATCTCATCCGCCGAAGCGCTCTCGGCGTGTGGCGGGCTGTGGGTGATCTTTGCGAGGGCCTCGCAAAGCGCCAATGCGCTAAGCGTGGGATCACCAGGTACGTCCATTAGGAACTGCGACGCCAGATTTGGATCACGCGCGCAGCACGCGGCCAGCATTGAGTGTTCCCAGAGATCCGCCGCCGCCGCCGCCCCCGCCGATGTATACCCCCTCCTTAACAGGAGCCACATCGCACGAAGGTCGTCGAGCGCGCGCTTCAGGCAGCCGCCCGCGACGAGAATGTGTTCCTCGTCTTGCCACTCGCCCGGCAGTTCTGTCAGGCCGTTCGCAGCGTCATGGAGGATCGCGATCGCTGGTTCCAGCGGGGCGAGCTCGGGCGTCAGACGCGTGAGGGCATCTTCTTCTAGGCAGTCAAGTTCAGACCACAGCTGAAGCCGCTCCTCTATCACCGGCCCACCCCCGCCTGGCGACGGGCTTCTTGCTTCTCGGCGATGGTCAGGTGGACATCGTTGTTGCGGGCGCTGCCATCAGGGTTCTTGCCCCGGTCGATGCCCCACTTGATGTTTGGCTTCCAGCGCAGGACGCCGGCTTCCATGAAGGGCCGTATGTTAAGCCGCACCCCGTCGTCGAGATCTGGATCCCAGCCGACTGGCTGCTCGTGGAGTTTCTTCCAGCGGACGTAGATGTCGTACGGTGGCTCACCCTCGAGGATGAGGGCCAGCTTGCGCTGGAGTGCCTGTGCCGCCGTGAGGCGGTCGTCGGCTCCAGGAACGTTCCGCGCCTTCTCGTCGCGCTGGCGTTCGAGCCAAGCCCCAAGGTAGGTGTAGGCGAGCTTCTGCAGCTTCGGCCCATCGAGCTTGTGGTAGTTCAACAGTGCGGAGAAGCCATCGCGGCGGCCGTCCCAGATCTGCCAGATGAACGGGCGATGGTGGAATCCAGTTCCAGGTCGCCCCTTGATTCCCGCACAGTGCTGTTCGAAGAAGCCATCGCGGAGCCACTGTTCGAGCGACTTGCCGGCATAGCCAACATTCGCAAGCAGGGCATCGACGGTGCCCCCAGCCCAGGCTTCCCCGTACGCGGCGGCGAGGAACGCGCGCAGTCGCTCGGCGCCCTCTCGTTCCCCCTGGAGTGCGGGCAGGCAGACTATCCCGTCGTTGTCGACGAGCTCGTCAAGCACGTCCGCGGTCTGTTCGGGCCATCGGTAGCCAAGGAGCCGTCCGATCGCGACCTGCAGTGGCGCATCCGAGCCAAGGACGTTCCCTGCAAACAACCACTGCGTTGCATCCTCAGTTGACGCGGCGGCTAGGCCTGTCGGGTGCTGAGCCTGAGCTTCGGTCTGCCAGTGGCTGAGATCGAACGGTACCTTGGTCAGCGAGCTCTCGGTGACCGACAGTGCCCAGTCAACCTCGCGCACATCCTCGACGTACCTATCGCTCAGAAGATAAGCGGCCAATGCGAGTTCGTGTTCGGGGTCGATTGGTGCCACAGTCGCGGCCGAGCCGTCGAAGATCTCGCCGAGGTACGGGACTCGCCACAATTCTGCCGTCACGGCAACCGTGACGCCTCGCTTCCCCCATGCCGCCGAACCTTGGATTCGCGCCCCCGCGAACTTGGCCAAAGCTCCCTGACCCCACTCCCATCGGATTACTCGGTCACAACCACTGACCCCTGGGTGGCTTGGCGCGCCGCGATACCTTTCCCATGCACCGTCGATAGCCCCGGGACTTTCCCAGAATTGCTGGAGGAATCGATGCTCGTCTCCTGTGAATACTCCCTGGTAGCTCTTCGCGTATCTGCTCAGAAGAGCGCTATCGCCAAATCTCCGGAATGTGGCGATAGAATCGGGATTCCTCAGCATGTCAAGCTGGCGGATCGTGAGTAGCTCGGATGACTGTAGCTTACTTGCTTTCTCAGCAGGACCTTTAGCTGCGACAGCATTGATCCCCGTGACGTCGTGGAAGTCCTGTCGAGGTGTAACGTTCGTCCAAATACCTAGGGTAACGTTGACTATCTCCCCGCTGATCGTGGCGAATGCTCCAGATCCAAGACGCGTAAGGTGGCAGCATGTTTGCTGTTGTAACATGTGCCGTCGAAACTTCAGGTACGTTGTTTGAAACAGCCAATTATGAGGGCTCACGACGCAATACGTCCCAAGTGGGTCGACGAAGTGACCGCACCTAGCAACGAACGCGGTTGCCAAGTTGGTCTTAGCATCCGGATGCTGTGCCTGAATGTGCTGCTTCAGCACGTCGCCCTGGTTTCCGGCACCCAAATAAGGAACGTTCGTAGCCACCAAGGTGTATCGGCGCGCAAGGAGAGAAGCGGAACGAGCGACACCTCCTAGGTCGAGACCGACAACTGCCGCCGCCGGATCTCGCGGGCCACTAGAGAGCGTGGACTCAACGAGGTCCGCTACATCGTCGTATCGGCGGAGGAACATGCGATCCGCGAGATCCATCGCGTTCGGGTTGATCAGACTGCCCAGGTCGGGCGCGTCCTTGAAGAGCTCATAAAGGCGTTCCAGCGTCAGCCGCAGGTTCCTGTCATCGCCTGCGAGTCTGGTCCAGTCGCTCAACTGCCCGCCAACTGAGATACCGCAACATGCGACGTTAGGAAGCACCGGTGTCCCTCCCGCTGCCGGCGGCCGCAGCCCGTGCTTCCAGGCGTCGAACGCCAACGCGAAGACCGCGATCTGCGTACAACGTGGGTCCAGTTCCAGCCCGAAGAGATTGTCTCGCAGCACCGCAGCCGCCGCTTCGGGCTCCGTGAGCCCCTCTTCCTCGATGCGCATCTTCCGCAGCATGTCGGCCGCGGCGACCAGGAAATGTCCGCTGCCGCAGCACGGGTCCATGACGGTGACTTCCGCGGCGGTCGCCGGCCAGCCGGCGAAGGCGCCGGCAGCCGGCGTCCCATCGTCCCGGAAGCGGAGGTACTCCCACTCTTTCAGCAGCGGGCTACCCGGGTAGCGCGCGGCCCACCAGGCGCCGAGCGAGTTCTCCAGGAGGAAGCGCACCATGTAATGCTCTGTGAAAAGTTGTGTGACAGCCGCGAGGTCCTTGCCGCCGACCTTGCGGCCGCTGTTGTTCACCTCGTCCTTCGCCTTCGTCTGCCAGAACTGGTAGACCCAGCCCAGCGCGTCATCGGCTAGGAAAAGCTGCGCGGGCAACGCCTTCAGGATCCGCTCCAGCGCCGCACGCCCGTCGGCCGCGAAACGGACCTGCGCTGATGGATCGTCGCGACGGAAGATCCCAGGGAGCATCGCGCTCGCAAACTTGGCAGCGACCATCCATTCGTCGGGCTCACCTTCGCTCGTCGCAAGCTCCGCGCATTCTTCCAGCGATACAGAAATGCCGTGCACCGGGTGAATCAGCAGGTCGCTCTCAGCCAGGAACCGCGCGAACAGCATCCTGTGCCATTGTTCGTACGCCACCTCCTCCACGAGCGGCCCGAACCCGCGCGGGCGAGGATCGGTCAGCCCTCCGTGCGCCGTGTCCGTTGGCGCCAGGGCCCGCATACGCGCACGCAGGGCCGTCCGGTGCGCCTTCTGCGCCTCCGACATGCTGTCGAACGCACGGTCCACATCGACTGCGAGCACCTGGAGTGCCGCGGTCGCCCCGGCCTCGGCTGCATCGCGCGCCTGGATGACGGCCTTCTCCAGGTCCTTGCGGAGGTTGCTTGGGAGTGGGGGCATATCGTCAGTCCTACACGATGATTGGCCCTTCGCCGAGACGCGGCTCGATGAGAGCGCGGATATCGGCGAGGAATTGGTCGAGTTCAGCGGCCGACGTAATCGTCCGCTTAGGGAGGGCGAGCGCGATGCTCTTCGGCTCGAGCAGCATGGCTGCCTGGCGGCGAGCGTTGTCGAGACGCCCGGGGATGGCGGCCAGCTTGTCGGCCCATTCAGCGAGCGGCACCTGGTCCAGTGCTGCGACGACCTGCTCGTCCCCGCTTACGTCTGGAGCAGGCGTAGACGTCAGCTGATTCGCCCGAAGTATCTCGTCGCGCTGCTCCGGGCTGAGCTTCCCCCACTCGGAAGTGGTTCCAAGTGTAGCCGTGGCGCTCTTGCGAGCTTCTTCGAGCGTGGCATGAGCCCCAGAGATTGCGGCGCGCAACGCGGTTGCGAGTTTCTGACGTACGTCCGTGGTCGGATCGGGATCGTCGAGCAGCCGGCGTTGATCCCGGATCGCTGCGATTGCCGGCTCGACTTCCGTCGCAACTGGCAGCCCCGCAGCCTGCTTGGCCATCGCGTTGGCGCGATTCCATTGGGGCAGCCGTTCGGCCGCGAGGGTCTTGCGCTTGGACCAATCTGTGTGAAGACGCCGCAGCTCGTCCCGGGCGGTATAGGTCTCAAAGAGCTGCTTACTCCCCACGTATTGCCGAAGCACGTCGATGTCGTCGGTGCTGGGCCGGGCGGGTAGCGGCGCATCTCCACCTGCCTCGATCGAAAGCAACTTCAGCTCGTCGAGGAGCTTGCGTACGGCATCGCCCTCTTCACCCGGCTTGACGCCCACGCCGAGCAGGTCGGTCGCGAGTTTGCGAAGCTCCATTCGCTGCGGGACGGTCAGCACCACCGTGGCCCGTTCGAAATCCGCGCTGCCAATGGTGTTGGTGTCGAAGCTCTTTGCGGTCACCTCCTGGCCGTTGCGCTTCGCGACGAGTTGCTCCGCCGCGACGAGCGCCATCAGCGCTCCGTCGATCGCGTCTCGTGGCCAACCAAACGGACTGCCGGCGAAGTGAGCACGAACCGCCGAACCCTTCACGCTCGTGTTGCCGATAAACGCCAGCAATTCCTTGCAGACCGGGTGTTCCTGCGCTTCCCCGCTGAATCCCACCTTGCTGAGGGGGTCCCCGCTGCCGGCCTTGATCGCTGGCAGAACCTCACCCCACTTGCGGTTGTCCGCGACGTCGAACTTCGGATAGAGCCGAGTCACCGCCGCAGAGCCCGCCGCATTCAGCTTGTCGGAAAGGGCCAACCCAGCAACTTCGGTGCCTCCGCCCTGGAGGACCAATGCATCTTTCAGCACGGCATCGACCAACTCCGAGAGCTTTTCACGATCCCGCTGCGCCTGTGCCTGCATGGACGCGCGCGCCTCCCGGCCTGCGTCCGTCGTCGGTGCCGGCCGCGTGAGTGTTTCCTCGCGTGCATGCAGCGATGCGATGGTGTCCAACAGGGCGTCAGCGTTTCTCTTGGGCAGGAAGATCGAAACTACGGGACTGTCGACGCCCGCCGCGCGAGCATCTTCACGCACGCGGCGGTCGGTTTCACCCCATTCGTCGCGGATCCAAATGGGGATCTCGGGAGTCCCGGCGGGCGGAGGCTGGTCGCCAAAGTGCAGCGAGAATCGGCGAACTTCGTTGCTCGAGCCCTGGTTGATGCGGGTTTCCTTCCGCGCTGCCTCGATCTTCTTTTTGAACTCTTCAACGCGCGCATCCCGGACCCGCAGGCTGTCGGCTTTGCAGGCGATCAGATGCCCGAGGTACCCCTGCTGCCATTCGGCGCCCTCCTTCGTCTGGAGCCTGTACTCGCCACCCGCGACGGGGAGGAGAATGCCCCTATTGGCGAGGTCCGCGAGCACCTGCGGGACCTTTTGACGAAGTGCGGCTCCGCCCGTGTTGAGGTCCTCAACCAGCAGATCGGCGAGGGTGTCAGCCGTCGGTCGAATACCGGGATCGGCGAACAAGCCTTCGGTCGGCACCTTGCCGATGAGAAAGATGAGCTTGCAGAGCCGCGAGGAGAGTTCTCCATCGGGCTGCTCGTCAGCGAGATCGTCGATCGTGGACGCCACCTCCCGGAGGAGTGCGCCCGTCTGCAACATGTCCGGGCGCAGCTGGTCGAAGATGGCATCCGCCGGAACTACCCAGCCGAGCGGCCTGTCCGCGACTTGCTTTACGGCCTCGTGAACGACGCGAAGCTGCGTGCGGAGTTGGCCTGCTCGGCCCATGTTGTCGAAACCGCGAAGCACTCGTTCCCAGAACCGTCGCCGCGCAGGCAAGAGAGGGTAATCGAGCGGCAGGTCAGGGCCGTCGGCTGCGGTCGGTGCGATGGCCGATCCACCAAGTTGACGGTCAATCTCACCGCGAACGGTGTCGAGAGCCGATTCGACCCTGGAGATAAGGTCTGGCTTCTTGGCCAAAATCACGCGGCGTACCACGGTCTCGACGTCACTCACGCCGAGCGTCACCCGTACCTTGAACCGATCCTGGAGCTTCTGTAGTTCCGCCGTTGCGCCCATTTCCGATTGGCCGGTTGCCACGAAGAGGATCCGGCTCTCCAGGCGGGAAGACACGTCCTCAACAACGTTCAGCAGCTCATCCGCCTTCTCGGGATCGCCGCCCATGAACTGCTGAAGTTCGTCGAATACCAGCAGCGTCAGCGGAACCTGCTCTGGCTTGGTGGATTTCGTCTTCAGTACCTGGGTCAAGATCTCCAGAAGCTCACTGGTCGAGATGTCTTCAGGGATCGGGAAGCTGCTCTCCAGACGGGTCTTCACCTCGGTGATGCTGGAAGCGAACGTCGGCTGGACTTCGAGAATCGCCTCCGCAAGTTCGTCCGAGATGGTCATGTAGAGGAGGGCCTCTTCGAGCGAAGTACCTCGTCTGGCCAGCGCATCCGTCAGCTGCCCGAGCGTTCCCTGCTGCTGGAAGTAGAGAACGAACCGCGCCTTCGCATATTCCTCAGGCAAGTCGGCCGCACGAAGGATGATTGCCAGGAGCCCGAGCCTAATGCTGCCGGCGCTCGACCCAAGCTTCCCCGTAGCTGCCCAGAGGCCGCCGTGTCGGTCGCCAGCGGTCTTCAACTCTCGAAGCTTCTCATCGACATCGGATGTCACTGGGACGACCCCACGGGCCGTGGCTCCGCCGGGGAGCATCGTGTCCTTCCAAAGCGACTCAAGGACCTTGACGAAGTGTGACTTACCGCTCCCGTAGAACCCGCTGACCCAAACAGCCGGCTGCTGGGGCCTGTCGAGGTTCACGACGAACGTATCGAGAACCCGCTCCAAGCCGCGGCGGTATTCGCCCTCACAAACGAATCGCCGCAGCTCGAAGTCCAGGACCTCCCATTCTTGCGGAGTAATCGGGTTTCCGACCTTCGCGACACCCAGGTTCGGGATGTCATACTCAGCGGGCGGACGGACAAAGATTTCGTTGTTTTTCATCGCCTACTCTCCGACCTTCGGCTCGATCGCTAGTGCGAGGTAGTTCCAGCTCGCCCGCGCGTCCATCAGTCTGTAACTCGTTCCTTCATGACGTCCGGGGAAGAACACGAGGACTATGCCGTTAACCTCTCCCGCGACTGCACCCAGCAGCTCGGAAACGCTCCAGAGGCCGAACAGCGAGCCCGCGCCCGTTAGAGCGACCACGGTTTGATCGTCGGCCGCCGCCAGCTCGCCCTGCACAAATTCAGTCAACCTGCGCTTGAAGCCATCGAGTGCACCGGCAAGCGCCTTAGGATTCGCGAAAAGTTGCTCGCGGTACTTGTTTGTGGCCAGCCACTCCGGGAAAACGCCTTCGAGCCTCACTAATCTCCACTTGCGCCCGGCCTCCTTGGTGGTCAGCTCAAATTGGACCAATCGGGCACGAATCTTCCGCTCCTGGGGCGGGTCATACACCACCATCCACATGCGTTCCTCGCCCGAGAGGCTGCCTGGCCACCGGAGCTTGAGGACGCGCTCGTACTCTCTACAGAGGGAATCCGCGATGCTCATCGTTGGGCCTCCGCGGACCTAAGCAGATGACTGAAGCTGATGTCCACGATCCCGCCCCCGTGCCGGTACTCTAGGTATCCAAGTCTTCCCGCCGCCTCGGTCTGGGCGTGTAGGAGATGCTGGGGCAAATCGCATAGCCGCGCCCACACCGACTCGAAGAGTCGCTCCCCACGATCCCCGCATAAATACGCCAACAACAGGGCATAAGCCGTCGCGGCCGGCGTACAGGCCGCCCGTGCCCTACGCTTCTGCGTCCGACCCTGGAGATGGCCTGACTGGGTGAAGGACGACGCGAGGTTCCGTCCCGTCCTCGCAAGCGTGTCCGCTCGATAGCGTCCCGGGAACGCATGCTCAACCGCTGCGGCAAGCTCCCCTCCGGTAACAATGTCACCCTCGTCGGCCGCAAAAATCGTACCTGTCCCAGCGCGAACTAACGGATCTCGTGCAGTTGCGCAGAGCGCAGCGAGCAGCGGTCGGGCATCGGAATCACATACCCAAAGATCCATCAAAGCCCGAAACACCAGGGTCGAGGGCGAGAGACCATAGAGCTCTCGAAGGTGCCTGAACGTCTTGGCACGGGTCGCCGCAGTCAGTTTGTGAACCGCATTGAATTCGATGGCGGCGCGTCGGAAGCACTCGTACTCAGCTGCCGAGCCTGCGGCTTCCACCAGCCCCGAGAGCTCGGCGAGCATGAGTGTTCGGCTCGTGTGTGTGCCTGGCGGCTGGTTCACGAATCCGAGATCGAGGGCTTCAGTGGGGACAGAGACACCCATGTGAAATCCGATTTCTCCAACGAACGCGATCCGATGGTTGCGGACCGGCTGAGCCCGAGCCAGTTCATCAACTGCTCGAGGTTCTCAGTGCTCGGCCAATTCTAAGGAGCCTCAGGGTACTCGGCGATGGCGACATCTCTTGCCGTCGTTCGGACGGGCGAAGCGCGGCCTCGGCGCAGGAGTTCGCCCTGCCACGTAAGCCACGACCATGGCGAGGCTCAGACTCGCGAGACGGACGTCCCGATAAGGCTTTCGAGGAGCTTCGTCGTCTCGGGCAGCGGCTCCGCCGCATCGTCCTCCAGCTCCCGCCGTAACGCGGTAGATAGTGCCTTGTACGTGCGGCGGACGGCGTTGGTGTCGCCGAGGGCGGCATGGCTGCGCATGATGCCGCGGACGGCTTCTTCGTCGATCGGGTCGCGGGCGAGGATGGCGTCGTAGAAGCGGATGGCGAGCTTCTGGTCGCGGCTGTCGAACGCCAGGCGGGCGGCGCGGTGCGCGGCGGTGACGAATCGCTTCTGATAGTCGCGGCGGTAGACCTCGGCCCACTCGAAGGCTTCATCTCCCATGAAGTCGTCGGCGTAGATGGCAAGGGCGCGCTCGTACTCCACGAGCGCCTCGTAGCCCTGGAGCTTCTCCGCGCGGGCGATGTGGGCATCGAAGGCGTCGACGTCGACGCGAAACAGTCCCGACCTCAGGTGGTACCGCTGGTTCGCGGTGACGAGGACTCGGTTGTCCACCTCCGCGACTGCACTCGCGAGAGTGCGGCGAAGGTAGTAGGCCGCGTTCGAGAGCTGGTGGCTCACCTGGTCGAGGTCGCCGTCTGGCCACAGCGCTTCCGCAACCGTCTCGCGAAGGACAGGCGCTCCGCCATGAGCCAGCAGAAACGCGAGCAACTCGCGCGCCTTCTGAATGGTCCACCCGCTAACCTCGCCCTCGGCCGCCTCGACACGAAAGGAGCCGAAGCAGCGAACCTTGAACAGCGGCCCGGCGCTCGAGGCAACCGCTTCTTCGCCGTCATCGGTCATGGGCAGCGCAGATTGGCGGCTCAGCGCCGACGGGTTCGCGGGCGGGGCGGGCTCTGGTGAATCTTCGTCAACGTCGGTCAGCAGTTCCGCCTCCGGTTCTTTCAGTACCTGGTCCGAGACGGGTCCCGAGCGGAGCGGTGGAAGCTCGGGCAGTTCGAACGGCGGCTCGTGCTGATGCCCGTTGCCGTTTGAATGTCCATTCTCCGCCGGGGCCGGAACTGGGTCAGGCTCTGGGTGCCTCACCGGTGGGCGAGAAGCTGTCTGTCGGCGAATGGTGACCGGCTGCAGTTCGAGTTGCGGATGGCGAGGAAGACTGAGGGTGAGGCCGCGAGCTTCGCGGCCGGGCTGGTCGTGGAAGGAGATCTGTGCTCCCCACAGCCGGCGCGTCTCGACGTCCACCGGCACTTCTGCGCTCGCTAGAGAGACGATGCCGTGCTCCTTGCCCGAACGGAGCACCATCTCAAGCTCGGCCGTGGCATCCCTCGGTGCTGGAAGCGGGCCGGCGAGAGCGACCAATGAGCTGAGGAAGCCCTGCCTGTCTTCGGCCAACATCGACTCTAACTGCCGGGCAAGGTCTGGCACCGATGCCACCGGTTCGTGCCCCTCGGCGCCGACCAGGCCGCTCAAGGCATCGCCGATGTGTGCGACGGACGCCTCCTCCGCGATTACGCCTATCTCGTCAGCGCCGTAGAGCGATGCGAACGTGGCGAGCCAACTCGAGACCAGATCGCGGCTTTCGAGCCGGCCGCCCGTGATCAGCGCGCTTCCGCAGGCCAAGAGGTTCAGGTAATAGATGCCGTCGTCGGTGGCGCCGACCGGGACGATCAGCAGCGAACCGCCCGCTGATTCGTGGAAGAGCTCCGAAGCCAGCCTGTTGAACCGCGACAGCTTGAGGCGCACGTGGGTCGGCGCCACCTCCGTGCCGTCCACAGAGCACCCGATCTCCCGCGACAAAATATGTCGCGCTGCGACGAGTGCGTCCGCGTCGCCCGGCGGGGAGTCGAGCGTGAACTCGAGGAAGCGGTCGGTCTCGCGGACAAGAACGATCCTTGTGTCCGCAAAGTCCGAATCCGCAAGCGCCTGATGCAGCACTCGTGACATCGCCAGCACTCGGCCAGCGTCGCCTACTCCGGACGGTCGACGTTCCCGGCGTTCGTCGCGGTGAGCACCGCCGCCCCGGTAACGGTTCCTGAAGACGAAGACGAAGATTCCCGCTGCCGCGAGAGTGGCTGCGGCACCGCCGACGAACTCGGGTGGCACGGTCGGCAGGGACGGCAGTGTTTTCGGCCGCTGAGTCTCATCGGCGGACGGACCCTCCTCGATGATGCCGCCCGGCGCCGCGCTCGGCATAGGCTGCGGGGTAGCGGCTTCAGCGGTCGCCGTGGGTATGACTGGCGTCGGCTCTGCCTCGTCTTCTTCTTCCAGGTCGTCCGGGGACGGAAGCGGCAGAGCGGTCTCGTCCTGAGGGACGTCGAGCGTCCAGCCGGCGTAGATCAGGTTCGGGTTGGTGAACGTCCGACCGTCCGGCATCTGGCGGTGCTGGTTCAAATTCCACAGTTCGGTCCAGCGGAAGCCATCGCCGAGCAGCCGTTCGGCGATGGCCCAGAGGCTGTCGCCAGACACGACCGTGTACGAGGTCGCGACGAGAGTGGCCTGTTCCGGCGCGGAGTCCGGCGCCGGTGCGGGCGCGACCGAATCGATAGCCTGCCGCGAGTGTGTTGGCGCGGTCAGAGAGACAGTCGCGGCCTCACCGGAACTGGCCGCCGCGAGGCCTGGCTGGAACGATGCTGTGAGGACGATCGTCCCGGCGAGCGCACCATCGACCAGGTGTCGCACGAATGGGAGGGTGAGCGGCTCGGTGACGCGGAGCCCGGTGCGCGCCCAGGCGGCACCGCCCGTAATCGATGAAGCGGTGCCCAGCACCACGCGCAACAGAACAGAGATGGCGAGGTAGCCGATAGCGAGCCACGCGAGCCCGCCGGCCACCGCGACCACGTCATCATCCCGCAGCTGGGCGCCGCCGAGCACCTCTCGCACATGACCCCAGTCGGGGACGGACGCCAACATCGCCGGCGGCCCAATGAACCGCCAGAGCAACATCCCCACCAGGGCGAGAAGCGCTATTAATGCGACCAGTCCGAAGCGCGTGCTTCGTGCTTGGATCGGCGATGCTGCTGTCATACGGGCTCCTCTCAGCGGCTCGTCAGAACCGACTGGAGTTGCTGGACCGGATAGTCGGTCGTGAATGTCCGGGCGATCGGCGCCAGCGACTCCCATGCGCCGCCGTTCACGCGGTACTCGGCGTCGAAGCTGACTTCGATGGTGATGTTGTAGGCCCCGCCGTTGGCCAGGGAGGACTGCTCGTAGATGTGCTGGACATCGCTCTCTTCGGGGAACGGACGGCCGAGGGAGTTCGTCTCGATGGCCGTGCCGTCGCCGAATCTCCAGCGATAGGTCACCGGCTGGACCTGGACCTCGACGGTCGTGCTCGCGAGCGTGTCCGACGAACTGATCGGCTCGCCGCCATAACCGTCCACCCAGAACCACGACTCAAGCGCGACAAGCCCGGTCGATGGGTTCGCACGGATTGAGAGTTCCGGGACGGGGAGCTGATTGAGCAACTCCATCGCGAGGACGACGGGGTCGACCGCGCCGCTCCCCACGACGACCGTGACGTTCCCACTCGCGGCGGCGCTTCGCGGAATCCACACGACGGCGAAGAAGCCATCGTCACAAACGACAGTCCAGGGGCTTTCACCGGGATGCAGCGGCGCCTCACGCTGGAGCCACGCGGAGAGCGACAGGCCGATGTTCATGGCGTCCGCTTTGCACGAAGGCTGCGAGCCCGTGCTGACAGACGTGCTGCTCCCTCCCGACGGAGCGTTACTTCCCGGAGTAGCGTCCGTGATGCTGATCCTGATGGTTACTCCATTGGGGCCAGAATCGACGCTGACCGTTCCGGCCGGTGTAGTCGGGCGCGGAGTAGCGGGTTGTCCCGGAGACGGACCGGGCGATTGGGCATGCACGGTCGCTGTCACCGGCAGCGCGATGAGGACGGCCGAAGCCAGCCAGATCAACACACCGGGCCTCACTGCTGGCGAACGCTTCGAGTGACTGTCCATTGTCCATCGACCTTTTCCAGGAAGAATGTGTCCTTGAGCATTTCGCCCGTACCTTCGGCCTCGGGCGGCTCCTTGGTCACCGGATCGACGTAGAAGCTGTTGTTTGTCATCTCGTCGTAGACCACGGCCGTCGTCTCGGACGATTCGACAACGACCGGGTTGTGCTCGACTACGACACGGAGCGCGACGCCCTGCGCGCGAAGCATCTCCACCTCACCCTGAACACGAGCCAGCTCCTCCGGGCCAGCGAGTTCGGCGACCAAGTCGGCATTGAGATCCAGGACGGCGGCGGCATATCGGTCCCAATACGCGAGGTACGACTCAATCACTTCGTCCTCGATGCTCACCGTTGCCGTCGGAGGGGCGGGAGCGGTCGCCGTGGCTGAGGGAGAGGCATCCGGAGTTGGTGAGTCGGACGCGTCGTCATCCCCACCGCACGCACCGAGAGACAGCATTGCTGAGAGGCTGATCATCAGAATTACGAGTCGAGTTCGAAGGTGCTGCCTCATCTCCACCTCGCCTACGGCCCCGCCGCGTCCACGCCATAGCGCGGCTCAGCTGATGCGTGGGCGCTCACGTCCACATCGTCGATGCCAATCAGGCCCAGGAAGCTGGTTGACGCCTGCCGGCTAACGCTGACCTCGACTGAGTCTCGCGATGTCGCGACCTCGTAGCTCACGCCGTCCTCCGCGTCGAGGTAGCGTGCCGCCGTCTCGCGAGCCCAGCGTTCGTCGAGCACGACGTCGCCGGTCGCCCGGTACACGTCTTCATCTATCTGCATGGCGGCCGCCGCGGCTGCGGCATCAGCCGCGTTCTGGAGATCGCGACGCTGCGCGAAGACGAGGCCGCCGTCGGAGACAAGCCCGACGACGCTCACCAGGCCGACCATCATCACCGCCACCATCACCAGCGCCTGACCTTCTTCGTGACGCAGAGCGTTCATCGCGCCACCGCCTCCCGGCTGCGGTACAGCTCCACTTGCTCCGTGTGGCTGGAACTGACCTCGACTTCGAAGAAGCTGAGCAGTGGCAGGTCCGAAAGCGGAACCGAGTAGCTAACATCGGCACCGACTTCGCCGCCCCGGACAAAGCCGTTGGCGTCGACATCGATGGTCAACCGCTCGTCGGCGAGTCCGTAGCCCAACGCGGCAGAGCGGCCAGCCTCCAACGCGTCGGTCGTCCCTTGCTCCTCAGATGGGGCAACCGCCAGCGTACGGCTCGCCTCGCGGGCGGCAGCCTGGACCGCGACCTTGGCGTCGGTAATTCGGCCGATGGCCACGACCCCGAAGACGAGCATGAGCAGCACGGGGACGGCAATCGCCGCCTCGACCATCGCCTGTCCCGACTCACCGGACATCCCACGAAGGTGTGCGCGCCAGTTCCGTCTACGGACCACCGCGGAAGCCCTCCTTTCTCACGCTCGCCGACGCGTCGAGCTCGATGTCGCGGCTCCCGAGCCACGGGAAGATCAGCGGGTAATCGCCCGAGGCCCGGACCGTCACGTTCTCACCATCGTCGGAAGTCTCCACCGCGAAGGACTCGCCCGTTCTGCCGAGGCCCGAGCCCAGCACATCACGGGTTCGCTGCTCGCCGTCGATTGCCTCGCCGCCTTCAGCTGCCGCGAGGCGTGCACCCTCCTGGGCTGCCGTCGTGACCACGTTCTGGGCGTGGTGGACCAGCGCGAACTGGACGACACCGACCAGGACAAGCAGCAGGACCGGGAGCACGAGTGCGAACTCGACCATGCTCTCGCCGGCTTCGCCGTCGTCGTGGCGCGCGACGCGCGTCTTAGAGGGAGTCCAGCTCATCAATGATCCCCTCGAACACGCCGACGATGCCCTCGCCCAACGTCTGGACAGTCACCAGCGCGGCCACCGCGATGAGCGCGGTGACGAGGGCGTACTCGACCATCGACTGGCCGGACTCATCCCGTGGGTGGAGCGATCGGATTCGATGATAGAGGCGCATGAGGTTCTCCTTTCTGGCGTCGGCCTCTACTCGCTCAGTCCCAGCAGTTGGACGCCGGCCGGGTAGAGCAGGACGACAAGGAAGACGGGAAAGATGAACAGCACGACCGGGAA
>JADZEI010000046.1 GCA_020850615.1 Dehalococcoidia bacterium
CGGCGGGGGGACCGGCTGCGACAGGCCAGGCGCCACCAGCGCAGCCTGGAGAAGCTCGGCTTCGACGTGACGATCACTGAGGCCGCCTGAACCTCCGCGGGGTTATTTTCAGAGCAGCAGAAGGGGTAGGGGGATGAGGGTGCTCCGCCGCATCCCTGGATGACCGTCCCGCGGAGCGCGCGATCGTGCCGGCCCCCGCGACGCGTCCCGGTCACGCGCTCCGCGATACGGTGTCGCGCCCGTGGCCGGCCGGTCGCTCCGCTCCCGCCCTCGGTTTCCGCTGCCGTGGTACATCCGTTTGGCTAGCGCCAGCGCCCACGAGGGGCGCGGCTACGCTTCGCCCGCCAACAGGCGACCGCTCCCGCCGCCTGTTGCCCCGGCCCCGGCGGCCGATGATCCCAGCATGAGGTTCTGGCAATTCTGTGTGCGATACCCGGCGTGGCTGCTGGCGGCGGCATCCGTGGCGCTTGGCGTTTCCGGCGCCGTCGATGCCTCGGCGGGCTACACGGGCGGGTTCTTCCTCGGCTTCGTGGGTTATTCGGCCGGCTTCCTGGCCCGGCGGGCCGAGCGCCGCGCCGCCGTGAAGGCCGCCCTCGCCGTGCGCCCGCAGCTCTCGATGATCCCCGGCATGAAGGGCCAGCGCGAGTCCACCCAGCGCCGCGCCGCGTAAGCCCGCCGTTCAGTCTGGCCGCCAACCCCCGCGCGCGGCGTCGCGCCGCGATCTCGCGCCCCCCGGCTGATAACTGATAACCGATAACTGCTAACGACCAAGAAACTCCAGCATCAGCGCGTTCACTTCCGCCGGGCGCTCCTGCTGCGTCCAGTGCGAGCACTTCTCGATGTGCGCGATCCGCAGGTCCGGGATCCACTGGCGCATCGGCTGCGCCTGTTCCGGGCGCAGGATGGTGTCGTTTTCGGCCGTGATCATCAGGGTCGGGATGCGGATCACCGGGTCCGCGATGGCGCGGGCGTCCTCCCAGTTCAGGTCGATCGCGCGGTACCAGTTCAGCCCGCCGGTGAACCCCGTGCGTTCGAAGCTGCGCGCGTAGTAGTCCAGCTCCTCGTCCGAAAGGAAGCAGCCCCCCGGCGCCAGCTTCGTGAACAGCCCCGAACCGTCGCCGCCGAGCGTGCCCCACGTCCAGAGGTCGTCGCCGCGGTCCCAGCGGTGGAACATCTTCGCGAGGTTGCCGCGCACGTCGGACATCCAGACCGCCTCGGCCTGGCCCGGCTCCTGGAAGTAGAGGATGTAGTACCCGCGGTCGCCCTCGCCGAAGAGTTCGTGGAGCACCTGCGTCGTCGGCTTGTCGCCCGCGGGGCCGCCATGGGGCGTGTTCAGCCCGATGAGCCGCTCCGTGCGCTCGGGGTAGCGCAGGGCGAACTGCCAGATGTGGTACCCGCCCCAGTCGTGCCCCACGATGACCGCCTTCTCGATCTCGAGCGCATCGAGCAGCCCGGCGATGTCCGCGCAGATCGAGCTCGACCGGTAGGTGCGAAAGTCCGCCGGCGCGTCGGTTTCGCCGTAGCCGCGCATGTCCGGCGCGATGGCCCGGAAGCCCGCCGCCGCGAGCGCGGTGAGCTGGTGGCGCCACGAATACCACAGCTCCGGGAAGCCATGGATCATCACGACCGGGAAGCCCCCCCCGGCCTCGGCCACGTGCATCGCGATCCCGTTGGTCTGTACCGTGTGGTGGCGGATTTCCGCGGTCATGGGCGCGCCTCCTGTCGTGGGCGGCAGGATACATGGGTTGTCCGTTGTCCGTTGTCCGTTGCCCGTTCTGCGTTCTCCGTTTCGGCGTATCCCGTGGGTGGGGGCTGTATCGAAGCTGCGGCGCAGCTCCTCGAACGACGGACGACGCGCCGCGCTCGGGTCGACGCACCGCGGGCCCGGTAGTGCCGACACCGAAGGCACGTCTTCGGCCAACGGACAACGGACAACGCTCTGCCGGCTCACCGCGGGCCCGGTAGCGCCGACACCGAAGCCACGTCTTCGGACAACGGCCAACGGCCAACGGGCAACGGACAACGAACGACCACCTACACTACCCTCATGCACGAACCTCTCCTCGACCGGCTCGCCGCCACGCCCCGCACCGCCGCCCACCTCGTCGTCGAGGTGCCGGAGGAGAAGATGGACTGGGCGCTTGATGGCGGCTGGGGGCCGCGCACGATCCTGGCGCACCTGCGCGACGACGAGTACCTCTGCATGCGGGTCGCGCTCGAACGGATGCTCGCCGAGGAGCGCCCGCAGCTCCGGTTCGTCGACGGCGGCGACTGGGTGGCCGGGCGCAACACCGCCCGCGACCGCAGGGAGGAGCTCCTCGCCGACTTCGCCCTCCAGCGGCAGGCAACGCTCAGTATCCTGCGCATGCTGCGCCCGGACGACTGGTCGCGCACGGCCACGCGCGAGCCCGGCGGCCGCGAGCTCACCATTGCCCAGCTCGCCGACGCCTGGGCCGACCACGACGCCGAGCACATCGCCCAGCTCGAGCGCGCCGTCGGCGAGACGCTGGAGGAAGCGATCGAGCGCCGGCGGCCGGCGTAGCTTCGCTGCTGTCGGCCATCGGCTCTCGGCCATCGGCCCCCGTTCGTCGCCAGGTCGCGATGCATGAACGCCGAGGTTGCGCGACGGCTTCGTCCGTTGTCACGCTCCAGCCGACAGCCGACAGCCGACAGCCGACAGCCGACAGCCCCGCTACCAGCGGTGCGGGTGCGGGCCGAACGGCGCCTCGTAGTACGGCGAGACCATGTCGCCCGGCGGGACGATCGCGTCGATGGCGGCGCGGTCCTCCGCGGTGATGGTCAGGTCGCTCGCCTTCAGGTTGTCTTCGAGCTGCTCCATCGTCCGCGGGCCGATGATCGCGCTCGTCACGCCCGGCTGCTGTTCGACCCACGCGAGCGCGAACTGCGAGAGCGGCACGCCCTTCGCCTCCGCCAGCGGCCGGAAGGCGTCGATCGCGTCGAGCGCGGGGTCCGTGTAGCGCGCCTTGTAGATCGCGGCCATGCGCGGGTTGTCCTGGGCGGCGGCGATGCGCGAATCCGCGGGCGGCGGCGCGTTCTTGCTGTACTTCCCGGTGAGCATGCCGCCCGCCAGCGGGCTCCACGGGATGATGCCGATCCCGTGCGTCTGCGCCATCGGGATGAGCTCCCGCTCGATCCGCCGGTCGAGCAGGTTGTAGGGCGGCTGCTCGCAGACGAAGCGGTTCAGCCCGAGCTCCTTCGCCGCCCAGAGCGATTCGACCACCTGCCACGCCGCGAACGTGCTCGTCCCGATGTAGCGGATCTTTCCCGCGCGGACCAGGTCGTCGAGCGCCCGAAGGGTCTCGTCGATCGGGATCTCCGGCATGGGGCGGTGCATCTGGTAGAGGTCGATGTAGTCCGTGCCGAGGCGGCGGAGGCTCGCTTCGCACTGCTCGATGATGTGGCGGCGGCTCAGCCCCCAGTCGTTCGGGCCGTCGCCCATCCGGTTCCAGACCTTGGTCGCGAGGATGATGCGGTCGCGCTTGCCGTTGCGCTTGAGCGCGGCGCCGGTGGCTTCTTCGCTCTTGCCCGCGTTGTAGACGTTCGCCGTATCGATGAAGTTGATCCCGGCGTCGATGGCGCGGTCGATGATCGCGGCCGAATCCTGGGGCGTGGTGCGGCCGCCGAACATCATCGCGCCAAGGCACAGCGAGCTGACCCTGACACCGGTCCGGCCGAGCGAGCGCATCTCCATGGTTTGCGAGCTCCTGGGGTGAGATGGCGGCAGTGTAGCGGAACCGCGGCGCGACGCACGGCGCGCGCCGCAGGCGTAGCCGCGGAGCATCGCTCCGCGGGACTGGCTTACCATGTCGCACCGATAGGCCACCTGGCACGGGGCTGGCAGTCGGCCCCCAAAAGGCGCATAACTCCCCCATGGACTTCCGACTCCCCGCCGAGACCCTCCGCTGGCGCGACGAGCTGCGCGCGTTCCTCCGGGCGGAGCTTCCGCCGGGCTTCCAGGGCTCGGACGACTACTTCGACAACGAGGAGCAGATGGCCTTCGCGCGCCAGCTCTACCGCAAGCTGGGCGAACGGCGCTGGCTGGCGCCGGCGTGGCCGGAGCAGTACGGCGGCATGGGGAAGTCGATGCTCGAGCAGCTCGTCCTGAACGAGGAGCTCGCCTGGCACCGTGCACCCTCCGGCGGGCGGCTTTTCACCATCGGCATCACCGGCCCGACGCTGCTCGTGCACGCCGATGCGGAGCAGAAGGAGCGCTTCCTGCCGCGCATGGCTTCGGGCGAAGACTGGTATTGCCAGGGGTTCAGCGAGCCCGGCTCCGGCAGCGACCTCGCCAGCATGGAGACCCGCGCCGTGCGCGACGGCGACGATTACGTGGTCAATGGCCAGAAGATCTGGACTTCGAACGGCCACGTCGCCGACCGGATGATCCTCCTCGCCCGCACGGCGACGGACGTGCCGAAGCACAAGGGCGTCAGCGCGTTCATAGTCGACATGAAGACGCCGGGCATCAGCGTGCAGGGCATCCCGAACATGGCCTACCGGCGCGACTTCAACCAGGTGTTCTTCGAAGACGTGCGGGTGCCGGCGCGAAACCTGGTTGGCGGCGAAAACAACGGCTGGTACGTCGCGACCACGACGCTCGACTTCGAACGGTCGAACATTGCGGCGATCAGCGGCGCGCGGCGGACGGTGCACGACCTGGTCGCGTGGGCGAAGGAGCGGCACGGCGGTGTGCGGCCGTGGGACAGCGCCAGGGTGCGCACGGAGCTCGCCGAACTGCACCTCGAGTGCGAAGTGGGGCGGCTGCTGGCCTACCGGACGGCGTGGCTGCAATCGCGCGGGGCGGTGCCCAACTACGAGGCGAGCATCGGCAAGGTGTGGTTCGCCCAGCTCGGGATCAAGGTCACGAACGCGGGGGTGAACCTGCTCGGGCTGCAGGGGCAGCTCCAGCCCGGCGCGCCCGGCGCCCCGTATGACGGCCGCGTGCTGCAGTCGTATCTGCTCGCGGTGTCCGGCCCGATCGGCGGGGGCACGGCGGAGGTGCAGCGCAACATCATCGCGCAGCGAGGGCTCGGGCTGCCGCGCGGGTGAGTGGCGCGGGCCGGTACTCGCCGCCACCTCGGGGGGCCTCGTCGCCGGGGGGCCGGGCGGTCGCGGAGCTCCCGCCCTCGGTTGCGGCTGCCGCGGGGCATGCGTTGGGCTGGCGCCAGCGCCCACGAGGGGCGCGGCTACGGCCGTGTGACGTGGTCGCGCGACCCGGTCCGCATCGCCACCAATCGTCGCGGGCTACCGCGGGGCATGGCACGGACAATCCCGCGGAGCCGATGCTCCGCGACTACGCCTGCGGCGCTCGTGCTACGCAGGCCTGTCGGTGCACCCGGGCTGATAACTGACGACCGATGACTGATAACTGGCCTAGTACCGGCCGCCCAGCTTCGAGTGGTCCCAGCTGTACGTGTCGACGGGGTTGATGCGGACGGTGACGCGCTTGCTCGCGACTTTGAGGGCGGCTTCGGGGGTCTCGGTCGAGACGGGGATGCCGTTGTATTTCGCGCCGACGAGGGCCATCACCTTCGCGGTGAAGGGCGTGTCTTCGATGATCTCGGCTTCGCCTTCGACGACATACCCCTTGAGCTCGGAGTAGCCCTTGCCGGATTCGAGCATGGCGGACATCTTCGGGTTGCGGCGGAGATTCAGGATCTTCTGGCTCTTCCCGAAGGTGGTGAAGTGCAGCTTGCCATCGATGACGACGTACCACATCGCGACGAGGTGCGGGAACCCGCCCGGGCCAATGGAGGCGACCTGCAGCGTCCATCCCTCGTCGAGGAAGGCGTCCCGCTCTTCGTCGGTCAGTGCGATCTGGGTGCGGCGGCTCGGCATGGCCCCTCCACGTGCGGTGTAATATGCCCCCAGCCTACACGGCCCCGTCCGTACGAGGGGCCGCCGGAGGAATACCCGTGGGCGATCCTCTGCCCCGCGACGAGCATGGCTACCACCCCGGCGAGCGCGAAGTCCAGGCGCGGTTCGATAGCAACCGCCTGGCCGACCGCATCGCCGAGCTCACCAAGCACGCCTTCATCAGCGAAAGCGACCGCGCCTTCATCGAGGCGCGCGACCACTTCTTCCTCGCCACCGCGGACGAGGGCGGCAACCTGGACTGTTCGTACAAGGGCGGCGAGCCCGGCTTCGTCCGCGTGGTGGACGACCGCACGATCGCCTTCCCGAGCTACGACGGGAACGGCATCTACATGAGCGCGGGCAACATCCTCACGCACGCGAACGTGGGTCTGCTGTTCATCGACTGGCAGAACCAGTGGCGGATGCGCCTGAACGGCGTCGCCAGCATCGACTTCGCGGACCCACTGATGGCGGACTACCCGGAGGCGCAGTTCGTCGTCCGGGTGGAGGCGCGCGAGGTGTTCCCGAACTGCCCGCGGTATGTCCATAAGATGGAGCTCGTCGAGCGCTCCGTCTTCGTGCCGCGCCCCGGCTGCGAAACCCCGGATGCCGACTGGAAGGGCCATTTCGAAGACGTGCTCCCGGCGGACCAGCAGCGCCGCCGGGCACAAGCGCGCACGGAGGACCGTTGAGCAACAACAACCACGGGAAGAACGGCGACCAGCCCGTGATCCCGCCGTTCGACCGCGATTTCGCCATCGAGAAGTACAACCCGGCGCACACGGGCGGCATGTCGAAGGAGCAGGCGCTGGAGGAGATCGTGCCGCTGCGCACGCGCCTGAACGACCTCCAGAACGTGCTCTATGCGGACCGGCGCTTCTCGATACTCGTGATCCTCCAGGGCATCGATACGGCCGGGAAGGACGGGACGATCAACTCGGTGTTCCAGGTCGTGGGGCCACTGGGCTGCCACGTCGCGAACTTTGGGGTGCCGAACGAGGAGGAGCTGGCGCACGACTACATGTGGCGCTACCACAAGCAGTGCCCCGAACGCGGGAAGATCGCCATCTTCAACCGGTCGTACTACGAGGCGGTGCTCGTGGAGCGCGTGAAGGAGATCGTGCCGCCATCCACCTGGCGCGAACGCTACGACGAGATCAACGCCTTCGAACGCTACCTGGACGACCAGCACACCGTGGTCATGAAGTTCTTCCTCCACATTTCGAAGGATGAGCAGCGCGAGCGGCTCCAGGAGCGCGTCGACAACCCGCGCAAGCAGTGGAAGTTCCGCAGCGGCGACATCGACGAGCGGCGCAACTGGGACACCTACCAGTCCGCTTTCGAGGACATGGTCCGCAAGTGCAACACGCGTCACGCGCCCTGGCACGTCGTCCCCGCGGACCGGAAGTGGTACCGGGACGTGGTGGTGGCGCGGGCGCTGGTGGAGCGCCTGGAGCAGCTCGACCTGAAGTACCCGCAGACGGCGGAGGGCGTGGCGGGGTTGAAGGTGGTGTAAGGCGGGGGAGGCGGGCTGCGGGCGGAAGTGCGGCGGGATCGGTTAGGGTGCGCGAGCGCTTGCTCACGCGCGCACTTCGGATGGCCACGGCTGTGCACCGAGGCACTACCGGTCGATCCTCTCCTTGAGGGGATGCCATGTCGCGTCGGAAATCGTGGGGCGATGACCAGCCGAGCGTGGGCGGCGACGAGCTGTGGTGGGTGCACGCGCTGGGCATGGCCCTCGGCGCCGTGCTCGTTGGTATCTTCGTCATCGCCTGGCAGACGGACTCGACGGCGTGGCACGTGGCCTGGCTGGCCTGGTACGCGATCACCACGGTCGCCGTGGCCTATCTCGCGAACCGGCCGCGGCGGGTGCAGCGGGAGCTCGACCGCGCCTGGGCCGCCCGCTTCCACGAACGCTCCATCCGCGACGAGCTGACCGGCCTCCACAACCGCCGCTACTTCCACGAGGCGATCGAGGCCGCCGTAGCGGCGGGCGAGGCCGGCGTGCCGTTCACGCTGCTCTTCGTCGACCTCAACGGCTTCAAGCAGATCAACGACCGGTTCGGTCACGCCGTCGGCGACCAGGCGCTCGTCCACGCGTCGCACCTGCTGGGCTCGGCGACGCCGCCGGAAGGCACGGCCGCTCGCATCGGCGGCGACGAATTCGCGCTCGTCCTGCCGGGGTACGACGCGGCCGGTGCGGACCTGCTCGCGGCCCGCATCGAAGCGGCCTTCACGTCGGCGCCGTTCGCAGGCAACGGGCGGCGGGTGCCGCTGCAGGTGGCCTGCGGCGCGGGCGAATGGTCGGCGGGCATGGGGCCCTCGGACGTGCTGCGCGAGGCGGATGCGGCGCTCTACCGGCGCAAGGCCGAGCTCGGCCGGACGTTCGAACGCCGCGCCAGCTGACGCGCGCGTGCCTGCTCCGGGCCGTATGCTTACGCCGCACCCGCCGGCGGTGCCGCCCCCGGCGGCGCGCGCCCGGCGCGATTCCCCGATGGAGCAACACCCATGGCCTACAAGGACATCCGCTACGAAGTCGGCGGCGATGGCATCGCCCGCCTCACGCTGAACAAGCCCGACCGCCTGAACGCCCTCTCCTGGGGCACCTGGGCCGAGATCGAGCACGCCATCGACGCCGCGAACAACGATGACGCCGTCAAGGTCGTGCTGATCACCGGCGAGGGCCGTGGCTTCTCCGCCGGCACCGACCTCACCGGCCAGGGCGACGAGGCGAACTGGCACCCGCGGCCCGTCACCGGGCGCGAGGCGAAGTACCGCTCGCGCTACCTGGGCACCGCCACCGTCTACAACTGCACGAAGCCGACCATCGCGGCCGTGAACGGCGTCGCGGTTGGCGCCGGGTTCTCGCTTTCGATGGCCTGCGACATCCGCATCGCCTCGGAGGTCGCCCGCTTCAGCGCGATCTTCGTGAAGCGCGCGATCGTCGCCGACACCGGCTGCACCTGGTTCCTGCCGCGGCTCGTCGGCCTCGAGCGGGCGCTCGAGATGATGTACACCGGCCGGATGGTCGGCGCCGCGGAAGCGAAGGAGATCGGCCTCGTCAGCGAAGTCGTGCCGGCGGACCAGCTCATCGAACGCGCGACCGCGCTCGCGACCGAGATCGCGAAGGGCCCGTCGCTCGCGGTCGAGCTGAACAAGCGGCTCGCCCAGGGCGCGTATACGCGCGGCCTCGAAGAGCAGATCGAGCTCGAGGAGTACCTCCAGGCGATCACGCACCGCTCCGAGGACGCGGTCGAAGGCCGCCAGTCGTTCCTCGAAAAGCGCGACCCGGTGTTCAAGGGCCGCTAAGCACCAGGCGCAGACAGGTTCCCCTCTCGATTTGGGAGAGGGGCCAGGGGTGAGGGGCGGCGCTGGCGTTGGCCGGTCGCCCTGGGGCACGCCACCCTCACCCCTGCCCTCTACCGGAGGGAGAGGGAGCTCGATGTCGCTTTTGCGACCTGCGCCCGCACCGATCTGAGCTTCGCCAGCGCCGCGGGGCGGCCACGGCGCTGCGCGATTCGCGTTCCCGAAAGGCCGGCTTATCCTGACAAGGAATACGCGAGTGGATTAGGGGGAAACCCTGAATCCGCGCCGCCCGCCCCGTGCGTACGCTTAGCGGGTAAGGGGGAGCTGTCGTGCCTGCGATGTCTGGAGAGACGCCGTCCCTCATGCGCCGCGTCCTGGTGGTGGACGACGAGGCGACGGTCCGCAGCATCACCGAGCGGTCGCTGCGCCGCCTCGGATACGACGTCATCGCGCTCCCCGGCGGCGCCGAAGCGATCGCGCTCTACGAAAACGGCGACGGCGGGAGCGTGGACTGCGTGCTCCTGGACCTGACGATGCCGCGCCCGGATGGGGTCCAGGTATTCGAGACGATCACGGCGATCCAGCCGGGCTCGCGGGTGATCCTGATGAGCGGGTATAGCGAGCAAGACGCGCTGCCGCAGCTCTCCACCAGGCCGGCCGCGTTCCTCCAGAAGCCCTACACGTTGCAGAAGCTGCACGACACAATCGAGGCCGTGCTCGCCTGAAACCGTAGAGAGTGCCCCCTGCCGGGCGCGCACCATCCGAGCCGCGCGCGTGAGCAAGCCGGAGGCGTCATCGGTGCGCTGGGGCTGCCGCGAAGCGCTCGATCCACGCCGCGTGAGAGCGACGCTCGCGGGCGAACGGTGGGCGCTGCGCGGGGGCATCTCGTGCGTGGGGCGCGCCTCCGCGTCCTCACGGTCGCGGCTCGGATGACGCGCCGCCGAGGCTGGGCCGGCCCGGCGCCGCAGGCGTAGCCGCGGAGCAGTGCTCCGCGGGATTGTCCGTGCCACGCCGCGCGGCAGCCCGCGCCCACGCCCGCTCGCTGCGAGGGCGGGAGCCCGGCGACCGGCCGGCTCGTGGCGCGATGCGCGTCGCGGGCGGGGTCGCGCGCTGCCGTGCGGCCCGGGTGCCGGGTTGGGCGGTGCCTGCGATGTGGCATCCGTTGGGCTTAGACGCCCGCGCCCACAAGGGGCCCCGGCTACACCGGACGGTACGAGTGTGGAGGGCTGGCGCGGGGCCGGGGTGCAGGGGGCGCGCGCAGGGCTACCGCGGCGCATCCGTTGGGCTGACGCGCCGTCGAGGCTGGGCTCGGCGGACTACCTCGCTCCGCGAGGAGCTCGCCGGGGCCGTGACATGGGCGGGTTCGCGTTGGGCGCGGCGCGGGGGACGGTCGGGGTGCAATGATCGCGTTGTCTCCGTCCCTCACCGCCCACCAGAAGCTTCCGCACCGCGCCCCAGCCCTCCAGCTCTTCGCCCACCCCGACCGCGGTGGCCACGTCATCCTCCGCTGGGAACGCCTCTACTCCGGCGCCGAACCCGACTCCACCCACGCCGCCGCCATCGCCAACGATGGCTCCCTCATCCGCGCCCGCAACGACGCCGGCAACCTCCGCGTCTCACGCGTCACCAACCCCGGCCCCGGCTCCACTTACTCGTCCTGGTCCCTCCTCACCGCGGGCCTCTCCACAGGCTCCGGCGTCGCACTCGCCGCCCGCTCCGCCGAGCTCCTCCTCGCCTACTCCACCGGCACCGCCCTCCTCGTCCGCACCTCCGCCGATAACGGCGCCTCATGGTCCGCCCCCACCACCGTCGTCACCGAGGCTTCCAACGTCACCAGCATCGCCGTCGCCTTCACCGGCTCCGACGCCTGCCTCTTCTATGGCATCGCCGGGTCCGCCACCACCCTCAAGCGCCTTCGCCGCACCGCCGGCGCCTGGGCCGGCTCCGGCACCAACTGGACCAACACCGCCTCCGTCGCCTCCATCACCGGCATCGCCGCCACCCACGACGGCGGCGACTTCGCCATCATCGTCACCGGCACCGCCGCCACCACCACCCACCGCCGCGCCTGGTCCTGCTCCATGGGCGACCTCCTCAGCCCCGTCAACACCTGGACCGCCCTCGCCACCATCGCCGAGGCCGATGCCGCCTCCGGCGTCACCTTCGCCTGGCCATCCATCTCCCTCTACGCCGGCGCCCGCCTCCGCGCCACCTTCCGCCAGGCCGAGGCCGGCAGCGTCGCCTTCACCCGCGCCATGGAGACCCTCCTCCTCTCCGCCACCTCCGCCTGGGCAGAACCCTTCCCCCACGAGGCCAGCTCGTCCTACGGCCTCGCACTCGCCCCCGCCGCCACTTACGTTTGGGCCGCCACCCCCTCCGGCGTCTGGCGCGCACCCATCCCCGCCAACGCCGACCTCTCCCCCCGCGTCCTCTCCTGCACCTACCGCCTCACCCCCCACTCCGCCCGCTGCACCGTCGAGCTCGACAACACCGACGGCGCCCTCGCCGCCGCACCCAACCCCACCGTCCCCGCACTCATGACCGGCGGCTCCATCGTCGTCCTCCCCGGCTACCGCTCCGGCGCCGGTGGCGCCATCCAGTACGGCGTCGCCCTCCGCTTCACCATCGACCGCCTCACCTACCGCCTCCACGACGGCCGCCGCACCCTCCGCATCGATGCCTCCGGCGGCTGGGAACGCGCCGAACGCTTCCACATGCCTCAGCCATGGCAGGCCGCCTCCGGCCTCGCCCTCCGCTCCGCCATCTTCATCCGCCTCGCCGCACGCGCCGCCCTCACCAACGCCTCCACCGGCGCCTCCGCCGACTGGACCGCCTACCAGCCCGGCTTCGCCGTCGCACCCGGAGAAACCCTCGCCTCCGCCATCCGCCGCCTCATGTCCGTCGTCACCGACGGCATCCGCACCGGCACCATGGCCGTCGACATGCTCGTCACCGGCCGCCCAACCTCCCCCGCACCCGCCGGCGCCTTCGGCGCCCCCGGCGAACACCCCATCACCACCATCGAGCTCGTCGACGAGCCACCGCCCGCCAACTGGCTCCGCCTCCAGGGCCCCGACCGCTACGCTGAGGCCGTCGACCTCCCCAGCATCGCCCAGCACGGCCCGCGCATCCGCCCCCTCCGCAACCTCGACGCCAGCACCAACGCCAAGGCCTCCGCCTACGCCGACGCCGCCCGCCGCCGCGACCAGCTCGAGGAACCCGTCGCCGAGCTGGTCTGCCCCTTCCATGCCGGCCTCGAGCTCTTCGACCCCATCGCCGTCACCGCCCCGGGCCTTGGCCTGGCCACCACCACCTACCGCGTCCTCGCCGCCGGCCTCGACTACCGCCGCGGCCCCACCGGCGCACGCTACGACTCCCTCATCACCCTCGGCCCCGCGTGATGGCGTTCGAAGTCGCGAAATACGAATCCTTCGCCAGAAATGCTAAAGTGCTACGCAGCTTGAGCAGATGCTCGAAAGGAGGCACGACATGGCGATCAAGTACGGCACCCTGGTGAGCTTCGCGTCGGGAGCGTTCACGGCCTCGATCCGCATGGACGAAGCAGCCGCGCAGGCAATCGAGAACGTGCGCGTGTCGCGCGCCATCCCGGGCGCCGAAATGGTGACCGGCCGCCGCGTGCTGCTCGACACCGGCGACCACAACGACCCATCGGACCTCGTCCTCTACGCCATCGTGAGTTAGGCGTGGGCGTCCGCCGCGAGGGCCTTGCGAATTTTCGATTTTCGATTTTCGATTTCCGCGAAGGTGGGCGTTGGTCGCCTGCGATGGGGCGTCTGCCCTCGATCGATATCGCACTGGTGCGGGCCTGCTCTCCCTCACCGGTCGGGCTACTGGAATCCGCTATGCCTGGGCGGCGGCCTGGAACAGCTCGATGATGTTGCCTGAGGGGTCGAGCAGGAGGACCTGGGAGCCGCCGGGGCCGGTGACCATCTCGTTGCGGAAGGTGCAGCCCTCGCTTTTGAGGCGCGAGACCTCCGCCTCCAGGTCCGTGACGACGAAGTGGATGCGGTTCCAGCCGCCGGGGCCGGGCACTTCGCCGTCGGACATCGGGCGGCCGGCGGAGCTCTGCGGGCCCGCGAGCAGCAGCCGCAGGTTGCCCCGCCGCACCGAGCCGAACGCGGGCGCGAAGTTCGTCTCGACTTCGAAGCCGAGGTGGCTGGTGTAGAACTCCACCGACTTCGCGACGTCGCTCACCATGTACCGGACGTGGACTGTGTCATCCATGGGGGTCCTCCTCGTGGGTGGGCTGAGGGCCGGGCGCGGCCGTCCGCAGCGCCAGCTCGACGAATGGGACGAGCCGCAGCGCCAGCTCGTCGCGGATGCGCCGGTAGGCGTCCAGGCGGTCTCCCGCGGCGCCGGGCGCGCCGGCCGGGTCCGGGAAGTGCCAGTGGAGCGTGCTGTGCGGGCCCGGGATCGCGGCGCACGTCTCCCGCATCGAATCCGAGAGCGAGATGACGTAGTCGAACGGGCCCTCGGTTTCGGCGATGCGCTTCGAACGCGCACCCCGCCAGTCGATCCCGTGCTCGGCGAGGACCGCGATGGCGGACTCGCTCACGGGCGCGGGCGCGCCACCGGCGGACTGCACGGCGAAGCGCTCGCCGGCGAACTGCCGGAGCAGCGCCTCGCCGATCTGGCTGCGCCCCGAGTTCGCGTTGCAGAGGAAGAGCACGGAGATCGGATCGCGGCCGGGCGGTGGCGCAGGGCCGGTGCGGGTCGCGTCCCAGGTCGCCTCGAGGTCGCGCAGCTCCCCGTCGAGCCAGTCGAGGTCCGCGCGGCGCCCGGCGATGACCTCACGCTGGCGCTGGAGGGCCGCGGGGAGCTCGCCGGCGTCGCCACCGCCGTCGATGGTGAGCCGCGCGAGGCGCCCGGCTTCGACCGCGCTCAGGCCCAGCCGCCGCAGCGTGAGCACCAGCCGGAGCAGGCTCACGTCGCGGGCGGTGTAGGTGCGGTAGCCGTTGCCGGCGCGCGGGGCCGGCGGCAGCACTCCCCTCGCTTCGTACCAGCGCAGCCCGGAAGGGGAGAGCCCGGCGGCGCGTGCAGCAGCGGTGACGTTCATGCGGCGCACGGTACGCCTTACAGCTACTGCAAGGTCAAGGGGGTCAGGCGTGAAGGCGTAGAGGCGTAAAGGCGTAGAGTGGGGCGTCCGCCGCGAGGGCGGTGCCTCGAAGCGGGTCCTGGGTGCCCTGCAACGGTATCGCAGAGGTGAAGCCCCGCCCTCCCTCACGGGTCGGGCTACCGATCGCGCGCAGCTCGGAAGCGAGGCGCTACGCCAGGGCGCGGCGGCGCCCCCACACCCGCCGTGGACGCGACTTTACGCCTCCACGCCTTTACGCCTCTACGCCTCCAACCCACAATGGCGCGCATGGCAGAGCCACTGAAGGTCACGGTCGTTTCGGACTACGTGTGCCCCTGGTGCTATGTGGGGGCGAAGCGCGTCGAGCAGTTCAGCGAGCTCTTCGACGTCGACGTGAAGTGGTGGCCGTTCGAGCTGCACCCCGAGACGCCGGTCGAAGGGCGCCACGTCGACGAGATCCTGCCGCCGAACAACCCGCGCCGGGCGGCGATGCGCGACCACCTACGAACCATCGCGGCGGATTCGGAGCTCGAGCTCGTTTCGAACCGCACGGTCGCGAATTCGCACCGGGCGCTCGAAGCCGGCGAGTTCGCCCGCGACCGCGGCATGTTCGACGCGATGCACCAGGCGCTCTTCCGCGCCTACTTCGCCGAGGGCAAGAACATCGGCGACCTCGACGTCGTGACGGAGCTCGTCGCGGAGGTGGGGCTGGATCGCGACGAGTGGCTCGCGGAGGTGCAGACCGGCCGCTACGTCGAGCTGATCGACTTCGCGACGAGCGTGGCCCGCCAGCAGGGCGTCAGCAGCACGCCGACGATGGTGTTCGATGACCGGTTCGTGCTCACCGGCGCGCAGGACCTGAACGTGTACGTCGACGTGCTGACGCGCATGGGTGCGCAGCGAAAGGACGCCCCGGCGGACGCGTAACCGCGGTCACCGGCCGGCTGGCGCCCGCGGCCACGACGCTCGCCCGTCGACACCGGCGGCCGGGCGCCGCGAGAATCGAGCGATGCTGCTGCGCGTCGCCACCTTCAACATCCGCAACGACACCGACCGGTACGGCGAACGGAAGGAGCTGCTCGCGGCGGCCTTCGCGGGGCTGCGGGCAGATGTCGCCGCGCTCCAGGAGGTGCGGCTCAGCGGCGAACGGCAGGACGACCTGCTGATGGCGGCGGCGCCGGCGCACGGGTACCGCGGGTTCGATGCGCGCTACGGCAAGTGGAAGGAGTACGGCCTCGCGATCACGGTCGCGACGGGCGAGGTACTCGCCCATGAGCAGCTGGTGCTGAGCCACAACCGCGTCGCGCAGCGCGTGTTGCTCGCGCTGCCCGGCCAGCGCACGTTCTGGCTGGCGAACACGCACCTCCACCACGTCCCCTCCGAGCCCGGGGTGCGCGCCGAGCAGGCCCGCGCGCTGGCGGAGTGGCTCGCGGACGCACCCGCGGCTGACGGCATCGTCGTGCTCGGCGACTTCAACGGCGGGCCGGGCGAACCCGCCTACGCGGCGATGGCGGCCGCGGGCTACCGCTCCGCGCACGTGGAAGCGAACGGCGCCGAGCCGCCGCGCACCTGGCCCTCCGGCCTCCAGGCCCCGACCATGGACCGGGACGGCGAGCCCGCCTGCGTCGACTTCATCTGGCTCCGCGGCGCGCTGCGTGCAACAGCCGCGAGCCTGGCAGCGAACGAACCCGCCCCCCACGACGCCACCCTCTACCCCAGCGACCACTTCGCCGTCGTCGCGGACCTGGAGGTGGGCTAGGGGCGGGGAGGCGGGGAGCTATCGTGGCTATGGCGCTTCGGTCGGTGGGAGCGCGGGCGCGGGCGTTGTGACGGGCGTGGGCGTCGAGGTGGCGGCGGGTTGCGGGGTCTCGGTCGGGGGCGGGGGCGTCACCGTGGTCCAGGTGGGCGCGGCCGTCGGCTCCGGGGTCACGGGTGCGGGCGCGGGTGTTTCGCTGGCCGGCGGCGGGTCGTCCGCGGGCGGTGGTTGGGTGGCCGCGGGGGCCGGGGAGCTGCTGCTGCCCGTGGAACCGCTGCCGCCCGGCCGCGAAACGATGACCGGCGTCGTGGCGGGACGCGGCGTGGCCTGCGCCAACTCGGGCACCATCGCCCGGAGCGTCGCGAGGGTCACGCGGATCGTCCCGGTCGCGGTGGGGCTCGCGGTGGGCGTCGCGACGAGCCCGGCGAGCTCGGTCGCGGTCGTCTCGGTCTCGTGGCTGCTCGCGGTGGCGGTCTTCGCCGCCTTCGTGGCGTGGTCCGAGCTCGACGTGGCGTGGCCCGGACCGGACGCCGATTCGCCTTCGAGGCTGCCGGCCGTGCCGTGGACGGACGGCGTGGCCGCGGTCGCATCGGTCGAGCCGCCGCCCTGCATCCCCTTGAAGGCGATGCCACCGGCCGCGAGGAAGCAGCCCGCAAGGATCATGACACCCTTGTTCACGCCATGAGGATCGTCGCCTGGGCGGGCTGGGTTGAGGGGCGAAGCGGTGACAGGGGGCGGCGAGCTGTTGGCTATTGGCTATTGGCTGTTCGCCCGGACGATCAGGGTTCGGACCGAGGTCGCCATGCCGCGCAAAGGGGTAGTCGGCCGAGCCCAGCCTCGGTGGGGCGTAGCCCAATGGATGCCATCAGTAGCGCGCGCGTGAGCGAGCGCTCGGCCGCACCCCGGTACGCCGTCCCCGCGGCAGCGCGTGCCATCGCCCGCGGCGGGCCTCGCGCCACGAGCCGGGCGGTCGCGGAGCTCCCGCCCTCGGTTGCTGGCTGCCGCGGGGCGTCCGTTGGGCTGCCGCGAGGGCCCACGAGGGGTCAGGGCTACACCCGGCAACGGTAGTACACCTCCGGGCGGTAGACTCCGCGTGCCCGTGGCGTCCCAGCCGCCGCGACGACGTCACGTGCGGTGGTGTTTGGTCATGCGGAAAGACGATTGGCGCTGGCTGGCTGGTGGGCTGGTTGCTGTTGTCCTCGGGTTCATGGTCACGGGCGCCGTCTTCCTGGTCGTTGCGTCGATCGTCGTCTCGGCCATGCGGGGCGATTGACCTCCACGCGCCCGCGGACGGCGCCGCAGGCGTAGTCGCGGAGCATCGGCTCCGCGGCCCCGAGGATCACGCTCTGCGGTAGCGCGTGCCATCGCCCGCGACGCGTGTCGCGCCACGAGCCGGGCGGTCGCAGAGCTCCCGCCCTCGGTTGCTGGCTGGCGCGATGCATCCGTGGGCTTCCGCTAAGGGCCCACGAGGGGCCCGGGCTACACCCGGGTCCGCAACGGGCGCCCGCGACGCGGGGCCATCAGTAGCGCGCGCGTGAGCGAGCGCTCGGCCGCATCCCGGTACGCCGTCTCTGCGGTAGCGCGCAGCTCCCCTTCTCCCGCCGCAGCGGGAGAAGGGGTTGGGGGATGAGGGTGCGCGCCACCAGCCGGGCGGTCGCGGAGCTCCCGCCCTCGCAGCCCCGGACGTTGGTGGCCTGTCGGTGTGGCATGGCGCGGACAATCACGCGGAGCAATGCTCCGCGGCTACGCCTGCGGCGCCCCGCCCGCCGCGCGCCGGGCCGATAGCCGACAGCCGATGGCCGGCAGCGGGCGACGCAGCGCCTCGCCCCTACCCCGCCTCGCCGATTTCCCAGCGCTGGAGGCGGCGGAGACCGAACCAGTAGCAGAGGGCCCCGGCGGCGAGCATCAGGAGCACCGCTGCGATGCCGCCGAGGCGGGCATCGAAGATCGCGGTGTCCATGTTGCCGAAGAGCTCGGCGATGCCGAGGGAGTACTGGCGCACGCTGAAGATGCGCGTGCCGGTGAACAGCCGCGTCACGATCCCTTCCCAGAGGAACACGTAGACCAGGCCGATGATGAACGCCCGCGTCGTTGCGATGCTGAGGAAGGTGAACATCGTCGTGTAGAGCGCGGCGCCCGCGATGATCGCGATGCTGAAGCCGAGGATGATGCCGAGCTCGTTCGCGTCGCCCACGCGGTTCCGGGCGCTCGCCGGGAATGCTTCGGGGTCCGCCCCGAAGGCCACGATGCTGGCGATGACGGCCGGGGGCACCACGAAGAGGCAGGTCACGAGCCAGGCGACCACAAGCTTGGGCAGCAGGATCTGCCAGCGCGGCACCGGCTTCGAAAGCAGGTACACCGCCGTGCCGTCCTCGATTTCGGAGCCCAGGGCGGCCGTGGAGAAGATGAGCGCGGCCAGCGGCAACAGCGACCCCACGATGATCGTCGCAAGCAAGGCGGATGCCACCCACTGCGCATCGTCGGGGAGGAACACACGGCTGTCAGCGTCTGAGGCGGTGTAGCCCAGGTCGTTCGCGGCCAGCCGGAAGACGAACGCGAGCACCACCGGCATCAGCGCCAGCAGCCCGAAGAGCAGCGTCCGCTTCTTGCCGAGCAGCTGCCGGGAGGTGAGCCGGGCGACCACGAGCATCAGCGTCATCGCTTCACCAGGTACGAGAACACGCTCTCGAGCGACTCGTCGGTCGGGCGGAGCTCGAACACGCTCACCTCCGCGGCCTGTGCGACCTTCGGCAAGGCGACCGTGAAGGCGGCGAACTCGGAGGTGCGCACGCTCAGCCGGCCGTCTTCCAGCTCGACCCCGAACACGGACGGGTCGGCGACGAGCGCCGAGGCGAGCCGCCGGTTGTCGCTCGACTGGACCGTGAACGTGTGCGGCCGGTCGGTCATGAGCTGGCGGATGGCGCGGAAGTCCCCGGAGGCGGCGAGCCGCCCGGCGACGATGACCAGCACGTTTTCGGCGAGGCGCTCCACCTCTTCGAGGATGTGCGACGAGAAGACGATCGTCTTCCCGTCGGCGGCCATGCGGCGGAGCATGTCCATCATGTGCAGGCGCTGGCGCGGGTCGGCGCCATTGAACGGCTCGTCGAGGAGGAGCACCTGCGGCTCGTGGACGATGGCGGCGGCGACCTTCACGCGCTGCTTCATGCCCTTTGAATAGCCACCGGTGGCGCGGTGCTGGGCCGATTCGAGGTCGACCAGGCGGATGGCGCGGGCGGCAGCTGCCTCGGGGTCGGGGAGCTTCTGCAGGCGGGCGGCGAGCAGCACGAATTCGTAGCCGGTGAGGAACGGGTAGACCGCCTCGCGTTCGGGCACGAGGCCGACCTGGCGGTACATGTCCGGGTGCTGCCAGGTGGACTTGCCGAGCACGCGCACCTCGCCGTTCGACGGCCGGAGGAAACCCGAGAGCATGTGCAGCATGGTCGATTTGCCGGCGCCGTTGGGGCCGAGCAGCCCCGTCACCCCGGGCCCGATGCCGAACGAGATGTCGTTCACGGCGACGACGTTGCCGTACCAGCGCGACACGTTGATGACCGCGATCGCGGCGTCCGATGCGGCGACGGCGCCCGGGGGCGGTGGTGGAGGCGGTGGCGACGTGGTCATGCGGCGATCCGCCGGTAACGCCGGACGAGGTAGGCCGAGCAGGCGGCCGTGATCGCGACCATCGCGACCGCGTAGAGCCAGAGCGGGAGGTCCGCGTGGCCGAGCTCGCCGCCGGAGTCCACCTCGGCGCGGAAAATCCAGTAGGTCACGCCGCGCATAAGCGCGTAGGGGCTCGCCAGGAGGGGGTAGCCGTTGCCCGGGTTGTCGCCGTCGCCCGTCATGATGGCGGTGATGATGCTGCCGAGGCTGGACCCGAGGACGAACACGGCGATGATCCCGCCGATCGCGAAGGCCCGCCGGGGGGTCTGGGCGGCGATCGCCAGCCCGATCGCGGAGGTGAACAGCGAGAGCAGCACGGCGCTCAGGATGATCTGCGGGATTTGCTCGAGGTTATCGGTGATGTAGTCGCGCCATTCGGAGCCGGAGAAGGCGTTGCCGATGAACATGACCAGCTGGGGCACGAGCGTCAGGAAGAGCATCGCCGTCGCGAGCGCCGCGAGCTTCCCGAGCGCGTAGTCCTCGCGCTTCAGGGCGCGCGAGAAGTAGAGCGAGAGCGTGCGGCTGCGCAGGTCCCGCCCGACCAGCTCCGGCGCGACGGCGGCGACGAAGAGCGCGAGCACGACGTTGATGTAGTCGTAGTAGTCCTCGGCGCGGAAGAGCTCGATTTCGTCGGAGGTCGCGGCGGCGACGCCGAGCTGGATGACCGCCGGCAGGGCGGCGATGATGACGAGCGCGACGGGCATGATCTTGGCCGCGGTCCGCCGGCCGAGCCCGAAGGCGGCGCGCAGGCTGGCGAGGTAGAGCGAGAGCACGGCGTAGGGCCGGCCCAGGCGCGCGCCCTGGTACGTGCGGTAGCCCAGGTCGTAGATGTTGCCGGTGGCGCGTTCAGGCGATGGCTGGGACATACGTCGCGTCCTCCTCCCCCGCGGGGTCGCGGAACAGGTCTTCGAGCGTCTGGCGGCGCTGTTCGAGGCGCACCAGCCCGAGCCCGAGCTGCGCGACGGTGTCCCGGATCAGGTCGTACGGGTCTTCGTGCGTGAGCCCGACGAGCAGCAGGCGGCCCTCTTCCTTCACCGGCAGGCCCTTTTCGCGGAGCGCCGCCGCGAGCGCATCCGGCGACGGGTCGACCTCGATCGCGAGGACCTGCGTGCGGGCCGTGAACGTGGTGATCGGCGCCGACTTCATGAGCCGCCCGGCATCGATGACGACGAGGTGGTCGCAGACGCGCTCAATCTCGCCGAGGAGGTGTGACGACATCACGATGGCGATACCGAACTCGCGGCCGGTGCGGCGGACGAGGTCGAGCATCTCATCGCGGCCCGCGGGGTCGAGGCCGTTCGTCGGTTCGTCCAGCAGCATCAGGCGCGGGTCGTGGACGAGCGCCTGGGCGAGCTTGACGCGCTGCTTCATGCCGGTGGAGTAGCCGCGCATCTCGCGGTAGCGCTCTTCGAAGAGGCCGACGTGGCGCAGGGTCTCGGCGGTGCGCTCGCGGGAGGCGGCGCGGGGCAGGCCGCTCACCTGGGCCATGTGCGAAACGAAGTCCGTCGCGGTCATGTCGAGCGGCAGGCAGTCGTGTTCGGGCATGTAGCCGACGAACTGGCGGAGTTCCGCGCCCTGGGCGACGGTGTCGAACCCGAGCATGCGCGCCTCGCCGTCCGTCGGCGCGATCAGGCCGAGGAGGATCTTGATCAGCGTGCTCTTGCCCGCGCCGTTCGCCCCGACGAGCCCGATGACGCCGGGCTCGAGGTCGAGGTCGAGCGCGTCGAGCGCAATCACGCCGCCCGGGTAACGCTTCGTCAGTCCGCGCGTCTCGACGATAGGCATGGCGGCAAGGGTACAGGATCGGGCGCAAAGCGGCGGTGCGGGGCCGCGCGGGCGCATCCGAGGCGCGGGAGCCCTCACCCCCGGCCCCTCTCCCGGGCGCGGGAGAGGGGAGACGTGGCAGCTTCGGCCGGGGAGCCCGTGTGTCGGCGACAACCCGCTCCTCCCTCTCCCCGCAGGGAGAGGGAGGCCGGGAGGGTGC
>JADZEI010000047.1 GCA_020850615.1 Dehalococcoidia bacterium
AAGCACTTCGGGGAGATCGTCCTTCCGCTCGAACATGGGCATCGCGCACCTTCGTACCGCCACGGGACCGCCAGGCCGAGTCCTCTTCGGGTACCGAACCGCTTTCGAAGCCCACCATAGGCTCCGCCGATTGAAATAACAACTCGTGTATCCTCTAGTTCCGTGGGACGCTCGATTCAGGAGCCCGCCCCCTTCCCATGGGTATGCGGATGGGCGGACCTGGGACCTTGGGGACTCGGCGAGGACGAACAACGGCGAAGTGCCACGCGTCGTTGACGCCGCTTCCGGGCCGCGCGGACAATCGCGGCGATGCTGGCGAAGGTGCTGAGCTGCGCGGTCATCGGGCTCGAAGGGGAGCTGGTGGAGGTCGAGGTCGATATCGCGCGGGCACAGGAGCCGCGGGTCACGGTCGTCGGGCTGCCCGACGCGGCGGTCCAGGAGTCGAAGGAGCGCGTCCGGGCGGCGATCAAGAACAGCGGCCTGACCTATCCCCACGGCAGCCGGGTGACGGTGAACCTCGCGCCCGCGGACCTGCGCAAGGAGGGCCCGGCCTACGACCTGCCGATCGCGGTCGGGATCCTGGTCGCGAGCGGACAGGTCGTCGCTGACCTCTCCGACGCGGTCTTCCTCGGCGAGCTGGCGCTCACGGGCGACGTGCGGCCGGTCCGGGGCGTGCTGCCGATGGTCGCGCTGGCCAGGGCGCGCGGCATGCGGCGGGCGTTCGTACCCGTGGCGAACGCGGCCGAGGCGGCGCTCGTCGAGGAGGTGGCCGTGCACCCGGTGGAGACGCTCGGCGGGCTGGCGGCGCACCTCCTGGGGGCGGCGGACCTCGGCGTGGCGACGCCCCCGCCGCACACCGCGCCGGAGATCCCGCCCGGGATGGATTTCGCCGACATCGTCGGGCAGGAGCACGCGAAGCGGGCGCTTGAGGTGGCGGCCGCGGGCGGCCACAACCTCGTCCTGCGGGGGCCGCCGGGGAGCGGGAAGACGCTGCTCGCGCGGGCGTTGCCCTCGATCCTCCCGCCGATGACCGGCGACGAGGCGATGGAGGTCACACGGATCTACAGCGTGGCAGGCCTGCTGGCGTCGGGCAGCGGGCTGATCACGGCCCGGCCGTTTCGATCGCCCCATCACACGATCTCGAACGCCGGCCTGGTGGGCGGAGGCTCGGTCCCCCGGCCCGGGGAGATCAGCCTGTCGCACCGCGGGGTGCTCTTCCTCGACGAGCTGCTGGAGTTCGACCCACGCGTGCTGGAGGTGTTGCGCCAGCCGCTGGAGGACAAGGTGGTCACGATCTCGCGGGCGCGCCAGGCGGTGACCTTCCCGGCGAGCTTCTCGCTGGTCAGCGCCCTGAACCCCTGCCCTTGCGGGTTCTATGGCGACCCGGAGCGGGCATGCGTCTGCCCGGCGAACGTCGTCTCCCGCTACCAGCGGCGGATCTCGGGGCCGCTCCTGGACCGGATCGACCTCTTCGTGGACGTGCCGCGAGTGGACTACGAGAAGCTGGCGGCGGCGCAGCGCGGCGAGCCCTCGGCGGCGGTCGCGGAACGGGTGGCGCGGGCGCGGGAGGTGCAGCGCCGGCGGTTCGGCGAGCACGCGGCGACGAAGACGAACGCGGACATGACGCCGCCGCAGGTGCGGGACTGCGCCCAGCTCCAGCTCGAGCCGGCGGCGACGGAGATCCTGCGCCTGGCCGTGAAGCAGCTCGACCTCTCGGCGCGCGCCTTCCACCGCGTCCTGAAGGTCGCGCGGACGGTGGCAGACCTCGCGGAGAGCGAACCGATCGGGCCGGCGCACATCGGCGAGGCGATCCAGTACCGGGAGCGGATCGAGTGAGCGGGTTCCCTCGGCGGGTGGTCTGCCTGACGGCGGAGACGACCGAGATCGCCTTCGCGCTGGGATGCGCGGAGCGGGTGGCCGGCGTGAGCGGCTACGCGGTGCGTCCGCCCGAGGCGCGGAGGAAGCCGAAGGTCGCGGCGTTCCAGACCGCGCACGTCGACCGGATCATGGCGCTGGAGCCGGACCTCGTGCTCGGCTTCTCGGACCTGCAGGCGGAGATCGCGGCGGAGCTGATCCGGCGGGGCGCGACCGTGCTCGTGACGAACCAGCGCTCGCTGGTGGAGACGTCGGATGCGATCCGGCTGGTGGCGGCGGCGCTGGGCGCGGCGGAAGCCGGGGAGCGGCTGGTGGCGAGGTTCGAGGCGGAGCTGGCGACGATCTTCGCGTCGAACGCGGACCTGCCTCGGCGTCCGCGGGTCTACTTCGAGGAGTGGGACGAGCCGCTCATCAGCGGGATCGCCTGGGTGAGCGAGATCGTCGAGCGGTGCGGGGGCGATGACGTGTTCGGCGAGCTCCGAACGGCAGGCCGCGCCGCGCGGCGGATCGTCGAGGCGAGTGAGGTCGTGCGCCGCGACCCGGAGGTGATCGTCGCGAGCTGGTGCGGGAAGAAGGCGCGGCTCGAAAAGATCGCGGCGCGGCCCGGGTGGGCGGACGTGGCGGCGGTGCGCAGCGGGCGGATCTCGGAGATCAAGGCGCCGGACATCCTCCAGCCGGGGCCGTCGCTGGTGCACGGGTCGCGGCTGATCGCGGCGGCGGTACGGGAGGCAGCATCCGGCTAAGCGTCGGTTGTTGGATCCTGGTCGCTCGGCCGGCTCGAGAATGCAAACCCCAGTCCAAGCAAGGCCAATACGTCGGCCAGGAAGAAGCCTCCCAACACGAAGTACGTGACACGCGACGCGCGACTCGGGTTCTCCTCGTCCGGTGGGCCGCCGTGCGACTCGTAGGTTGCCATGCCGGCCACCACCGCGGCCGAAACCACGAAAGCCATAGCGAGTCCTAGCCCAAGGGCCAGGACTCGCCGTCGACGCACGTAAAAGCGTGACCGGAACGACCCAGGCGACGATGAACAGCACGCCGGCCAGCACGACAAGGGTGCCACCCTTAGCGCCCTCCAGTCGCTGGGGACCCGTTCACCTCGCCAGTCCGGTCGGGCACGATGTGCAGATCCGCTTACGGGAGTCAGGCCACATCCAGCCGCAAATCGTACGCTCCGCCTTGGTGCGGCTGCGATGTCCGTGCGCTGTACAGTGCGTCTCGTCCAAGCGTGATTGAGCGCCACAGGAGAGGAACATGCTGCAGGTTGGGGCGAAGGCGCCGGAGTTCGAGGGCGTGCTGGATGATGGCACGGCGTTCCGGCTTTCGGAGGCGCTTGGGCGCGGGCCGGTGGTGCTCTACTTCTACCCGAAGGACTTCACAGGCGGGTGCACGAAGGAAGCGTGCAGCTTCCGCGACAACTTCGGCGCGATCGGGGCAGCGGGAGCGACGCTGGTGGGTGTGAGCGCGGACAATGAAGACTCGCACACGCGCTTCCGCGAGAAGCACGGCCTGCCGTTCCCGCTGCTCGCGGACACGGAGAAGCGGATCGTCGACGCCTTCGACGCGAGAGGATCGTTTTAGAACAAATGTGTTGACAGCAGAACAGACGTTCTCCTATGCTTACGGCCACTTCTAGAACGGATGTGCTGACATGGTCAATCCCGTGCTGACGATCCTCTTCGACGCCTTTCTCATCGGGAGCGGGGCGACCATCCTGGGCGGCATGATCGCGGAGTACCGGGCCTCGCGGCGGGGCGCGGTGGGCGGCGTGGCCGTCCCTTTCCGGCGGCGTCAGCCCGCCCCGGCCGTGCGTCTGATGCGCCGGGCGGGTAGCGTCGGCCGGGCCCGGCGGCGGCTGGCGGCATAAGGGCGTCCCGGTGTGGCTGCGGATCGTTCCCGGCCGCGACGAAGCTCAGCGGCTGCTCGCCCGGAGCGTGGGCAGGGGTTCGTTCAGCTTGCCGCGCTTGCGGTCGATGGTGCGCTCGACCGAGCGGACGCCGCGGATGATCTCCATCCGGGAGAGCAGGCGGGAGAGCTGTTCGATGCCGGTCGTCTCCAGCGTCGCGAGGATGCTGACGGAGCCGTCGCCGTTCTCGATCGTGCGGACGCCGACCATGTTCACCTTCTCGTCCGTGACGACGGTGGTGATGTCGCGAAGCAGGCCGACGCGGTCCCAGGCTTCGACGCGGACGGCGACGGGATAGAGCTTGGTCACGCTCCCCCACTCGACCTCGACGATCCGGTCGTGGTCGTCGACGTTGAGGACGTTGAGGCAGTCGGCGCGGTGGACGGTGACGCCGCGGGTGCGGGTGACATAGCCGACGATCTGGTCGCCGGGGACGGGGTTGCAGCAGCGGGCCATGGTCGTGAGAAGGTTGCCGACGCCGAGGACGCGCATGCTCGGGCTGCCGACGGTGGCCGGGGCGGGGCGGCTCGGGGCGGGCGGAAGCTCGGGCTCGGCCTGCGCCTCCTCCTCCTGGATGACGGCGCCCA
>JADZEI010000048.1 GCA_020850615.1 Dehalococcoidia bacterium
ACTCATCGCTGGGTTACCGGACCCCTGTCGAGTACGAAGAGGGCCGTGTCAGCGACGCCGTCGCATCTCTACCGGCCGCGTGAATTCGCGGAAGAAACGTGTCCGCCATATCGGGGCAACCACACGCGACTCCGCCGGCATCTGGCGTGAATCGTGAATTGTGAATCGTCCCCGGGGCACAGGCACGGGGCACCTCAGATCGACGCTCCCCCATCCACCGTGAACTCCCCGCCCGTCGCGTAGCTGCTTTCGTCCGAGGCGAGGAAGAGCACGACGTGGCCCACCTCATCGGGACGCGCGATCCGCCGGATCGGCTGGCCGCGCAGCATCACCGCGCCGCCGTCGACATCGACGATCGGGTTCTTGTGGAGCAGCGGCGTCTCCGTCGCGCCGGGGAACACGCAGTTTACCCGGATGTTGTAGCGGCCCAGCTCCCGCGCCGCCGCCTTCGACATCCCGCGCACCGCCCACTTGCTCGCGACGTAGGCGAAGTGCCCCGGGTGCCCCGAGAGCGCCGCGTTCGAGGCGATGTTCACGATCGACCCGCCGCCGCGGTCCGCCATGACGCCCGCGGCGGCCTTCATCCCGAGGAAGACGCCGACCTGGTTCACCGCCACGATCCGCTCGTACACCGCGAGCGGCGTGTCGAGCATGCGCAGGTGCTCGTAGACCCCCGCGTTGTTCACGAGCACGTCCAGCCGGCCGTGTTCGGCCACCACCGCCGCCACGACCCGCGCCCAGTCCGCCTCTATCGAGACGTCGTGGTGGAGATACCGCGCGCCCGTCGCCGCCGCCGTCTCCTCGCCCAGCTCGTCCTGCACGTCGGTGATGATCACCTGCGCGCCCTCCGCGATGAACATGCGCGCTTCCGCCGCACCCTGCCCCCGCGCCCCGCCCGTAATTAGCGCAACCTTGCCCTCGAGCCTGCCCATGGTAGTCCTCGGTTATCAGTTATCAGTCGTCAGTTATCGGCCGGGGCGAAGCATACGCCACGTCCCGCCGCGCACGAGCACGGGCCCGCAGCGCCCCCAGCTGGCCCACATCAGCGGGCCGAGTATCAGTAGCCCGACCGTGAGAGAGGGCAGGCGCACCCCCGCGCACTTCCTCACCCCACACGCCACTCCCGCCGCGAACGAGCACGGGGCACGGGGCACGGGGCCCTGGGCACCGGGGGCGGGCAGGGCGGGGCCGTGCCACCCCCCCTGTGCGATCCGCCCCCGACCCGCTACCCTCGCCCCGCGTCCGCTCCTGCGGACCAGGGGAGGCAACATGAAGACAGGGCTCTACCACCTCCAGGTGAACATCGCGCCAGAAAACGTCGCGTTCTACCGGGAACTCATGGCGTTCCTCGGCTGGGACACCCTCTACGAGACCGACGGCATGCTCGGCGTGGGCGGCTCGAACGGTGCGAGCCTCTGGTTCATCGGCGCCAGCAACGGCGCCGCCAACGACTACGACGGCCCCGGCATGAACCACCTCGGCATCGGCGCCGAGTCCATCGCTGATGTCGACGCCGTCGTCGCGCACCTGCGCGAACAGGGCATCGCCGCGCTCTTCGAAACTCCGCGTCATCGCCCCGAGTTCGCCAGCGACGAGAGCTCGACCTACTACCAGGTGATGTTCAAGTCGCCCGATAACCTGCTCTTCGAAGTGGTCTACACGGGGCCGAAGTAGTGGAGACCTCGCTCGACCACATCCAGGTGAACGTCGCGCCGGAGAACCTGCCCTGGTATCGCGGGTTCCTCGCCTTCCTCGGCTGGGAGCCCGTCTTCGAAATGGACAACTACTTCGGCATGCGCGGCGCCAGCGGGGCGAGTCTGTGGTTCTCCGCCCCGGCGAACGGCGCCGCGAACGACTACGACGGCGCCGGCGTGAACCACGTCGCCATCGCCGCCAACTCCATCGCCGACGTCGACGCCGCCATCGGCTACCTCGCCGAGCGCGGCATCAGCGGCCTCTTCGAAACACCCCGCCACCGCGAAGTCCCCGGCCCGGAGGAACGCACCTACTACCAAATCATGTTCGAAACCCCCGACCGCGTCCTCTTCGAGGTCCACTACATCGGCCCAAAGTAGCCGCGCCCCTCGTGGGCGCTGGCGCCAGCCCAACGGATGTCCCGCGGCAGCCGCGCCCGAGGGCGGGAGCCCCGCGCCCGCCCGGCTCGCAGCGCGATGGCCGTTCCCCCGGGTGCAAACGCGCGCCCGGCGAGCAACGGCCGGGCCAGCTCCACGGCCCGGCTGTCCCGGGTGGCGACCGCGCATTCGCGGCACATCCGTTTGGCTGACGCGCCGCCGAGCCCTGGCTCGGCGGACTACCGCTGCCGCGGGCCGCGCGCGCCGTGGGTGGCCCGCCCCGTGCGCCGCAGGCGTAGCCGAGGAGCATTGCTCCGCGGGATTGCCGGTACCATGCCCCACCGATAGGTCACCATCGTCCGGGGCCGCGAGGGCGGGAGCGCCGCGACCGGCCGGCTCGCAGCGCGAGGGCGCGCCCGCGACGACAGACACGGGCTGGCGCGGCGCGTGGTACCGGGGTGCGGCCGAGCCCTGCCTATTGGTCGCGCCACTGATGGCGCGGCCCACGCCCCCGCACGAGACCCGCTATGCTTGTCGCGATGAGCAAGTTGCGGGTCCGGGTGCAGCCGCGTGCAAAGAAGAATGCCCTCAGCGGTTTCGACGCCGAGGGCTGGCTGGTGATGCGGGTGACTGCCCCGCCCGTCGATGGCGCCGCGAACGAGGCCGTCACGCGCTACCTCGCCGACCTCCTCCGCCTGCCAACGCGCGACATCGTCATGATCACGGGTGCGACCACCCGGATGAAGGTGTTCGACGTGCCCCTCAGCGAGGACGAGGTCCGAGCACGCCTCCGCTGACCTACGCTGCGGGGCCCGCCGCCGATGCGGCCGGGCGCTGCCCCAACTCCCGGTCCAGGATCATCAGGCCTGTGTTGTCGTTCCCGACGAGCCGCAGCCGGTCCACGATCCGGCCCACCGTGTCCTCTTCCTCGACCTGCTCGTTCACGAACCACTGGAGCAGCGGGAGGCTCGCGTAGTCGTTCTCCGCGACCGCCTTCGCGTAGAGCGCGTGGATCGCCTGCGAGACCTTGCGCTCGTGTTCGAGGGCCCGTTCGAAGGCGGCGAGCGGCGAGCCGAGCCCGGCCGCGGGGTCGCCGATGCCGCGCAGCTGCACCTGGTTGCCGCGCTGGAGCACGAACTGCGTGAACTTGTTCGCGTGCATCCACTCTTCCTGTGACTGGCCGTGCATCCAGGTCGAAAAGCCGGACCAGCTCTGGGAATCGAGGTCCGCCGCCATCTGCAGGTAGGCGTAGACGGACTCGAACTCGAGGTGAATCTGTTCGTTGAAGGCCGATTCGAGTGCGGGGGAGAGCTTCATCGGGCACCTCGCCGGGAGCTGCGGGCGGGGCGGCTGGCCGTCGCTCGCGCACGACTATCATCGCCGACGGCGCAAGTATGTGCGCGTCAGCGCGCCTCCTCCCCGCCGCCCCGCACAGCGCGAGAGATGCGCCGCGCCCCGGCGTGCAGCCTGTCACACCTCCCGCGCCACCGCGCAGGTATCCTGTTCGGATGCCCCCGCGCACCGTCCGCAACCTGCGCCTGCTCTACGCGTTCTGGTTCCTGCGCGAATTCCAGCTCTGGATCCCCGTCTGGATCGTCTTCCTCACGCTCGAACAGGGATTCAGCCTCACCCAGGTAACCGCCGCCGAGGGCCTCTTCCTCGTCGGCGTCGTCCTTCTCGAAGTCCCGACCGGCGCGGTCGCGGACCGGTGGGGCCGCTCCCGGTCGCTCGGGCTCGGCGCGGTCTGCCTTGGGGCGTCCATCCTCCTCTTCGCCTTCACGACCTCCTTCAGCATCCTCCTCGCGTCGTTCCTGCTCTGGTCGGTCGCCTCCACGCTCATGTCCGGCGCCGATATGGCGCTCCTCTTCGACACGCTCAAGGAATCCGGCCACGAAGACCAGTACGAACGGCTCGCCGGGCGCGGGCACGCCCTCAACTGGGCAGGCGCGGGCATCGCGACGCTCCTCGGCGGCTCCGTCGCCGCCCTGCTCGATACCCGGGCGACGATCTTCATCGGCGCCGGCACCTGCCTCCTCACCGCGCTCGCCGCGTTCCTCGTGAGCGAACCGGCGCAGCTCACCCGCGAGCACGCCGAGCACTACTTCCGCTCCATCGGCCGCGCTTTCGGCGATGTCTGGCACGCGACCGACGTGCGCGCGGTCGTGCTCCTCGCCGGCGCCGCCTACGCCGCCATGGAGAGCGTCGGCTACGTCGTCCAGCCCTACCTCCTCGACCGCGGCATCGAAGTCGGCACGCTCTTCTCGCTGCTCCAGGTGCCGACCATCCTCGCGGGCACGGTCGGCGCGCTCGCAGCCGCGCGCGTGGGCGGGCGGTACGGTGCGGCGCTCGCGCTGGTCAGCATTCCGCTCCTCGCGGCCGGTGCCTTCGCCACGCTCGCGGTGAGTCCCGGCCTCACCGCCTACGCCGCCCTGCCCGTGATCTACCTGCTCTCCGCGTCGCTGCTGCCCATCGCCACTGGCTACGTGAACCGCCGCGTCAGCTCCGAACGGCGCGCCACCGTACTCTCGAACCAGGGCATGGTTGGCAGCCTGGTCCTCGCCGCGCTCGCGCCCGGGCTCGGCTTCGTCACCGACACCTGGGGCCTCCCCTGGGCGTTCGCCACCTCCGGCGCGATGGCCCTGCTCGCCCTCGCCCTCTTCGCCCCTCGCCTCCCCCTCCGCAACCGCCCACCCACGACCACCAGCGAGCTCACCCTCCCCGCCGAATCGTAGGGCTGTCGGCCATCGGCTATCGGCTGTCGGCCGCGGGGGCGAAGCCGTAGCCGCGGAGCATTGCTCCGCGGGATTGTCCGTACCATGCCGCGCGGTAGCCGGTATTCTCCTGGGCTCGCGCTGTTTCGAACACAACCGCGGGTACCCTTTCGCCGACAGCCGACAGCCTACAGCCGACAGCCGACAGCCGACAGCCGACAGCCGACAGCCAACAGCCAACAGCCCCCCCGCCCCCTTGACGCCCGCCCCTCCATCCCCCAGCCTTCCCCTCGGACAACTGAATAACACGGTCGAAGGCCCCTGCCACCAGGGGAGACCGGGGCAAGCCGGTGCGATGCCGGCGCTGTGCCGCAACTGTATCGCCTCCTCGCGGGGGCGGAGCCAGAAAACCCTCCTTCGGCCCCTACCGCACACCTTCGCGCGAAAGGGACGGATCACATGGCACCGATCTCCTGACCCACCCGCCTCCGAGGGCGGGTTTTTTGATCCCGCGGCGCCCTGGCGCAGCTCCTCCGAGCCCGCCGTTCCCCACGAGGACATCCTTGCGCACCCCGATTGCCCTGCTCGGCGCGGCCCTTGCCGCCCTGCCCCTCCTTTTCGCCGCCGCCCTCCCGGAGCCCGCGGCCGTCGACAAAGGCTACCTCTACATCGCCGGCACCCAGCAGCCCGACGGCGGCTTCGGTGGCTTCGGCGCCGGTCACACCTTCGATGCCGTCTACGCGATCCGTGCGGCCGGCATCGACCCGAAGACCGTCACGAACGGCGGCGCCTCGCCGGCGGACTACCTCGAAGATGCGGTCCACGCCGCCGACCTGAACGCTCCCACCGCGGCGAAGGCCGTGCTCGCCGCCCATGCCATGGGCCTCGACCCGCTCAACGTCGACGGTGTGAACCTCATCGCGAGGATCAAGGACTCGCTCGACGGCGAGACGGGCCTCTTCGCGCCGGGCGACGCCTTCAGCCACTCGATCGTCATTCTCGGCCAGGTCTGCATCGGCCGCACCGGCCTGCCGCTCATCGTCTACGACGCGCTCGTCGACCAGCAGCTCGAAGACGGCGGCTGGGGCTTCGCCGGCGCCTCCGACCCCGACACCACCGCGATCGCGGTCCAAGCGCTCGTCGCGGGCGATGCCGGTGACGCTGCAGTCGCGAAAGCCGTCGCCTACTTGGCGGATACCCAGGGTACGGACGGCGGCTGGGGCTTCGACCCCACCGCTTCGAACGCCAGCTCGACCGCCTATGTCGTCCAGGCCATCCTCGCGCTCGGCCAGGACCCGGAGGGCGCGGCCTGGATCAAGGACGGCAAGGACCCGGTCGCATTCCTCCGCTCCCAGCAGCAGGAAGACGGCTCGTTCATCGGCTTCGACCCCGCCTTCGCGACGAACCAGGTGGTCCCGGCGCTCGCGGGCCGCACCTTCTGCGACGCGCCCGAGACGCCACTGCGCACCGGCCCCGCGCCGACCCCTACCGCCACGGCGACGCCGTCGGCCACGGCCACGGCCACCGCGACTCCGTCCGCCACGGCCACGGCGACCGCGCCCGCAACCTCGACGGCCACCGCCCCGGCGGCGACGCAGACGGCAGCTCCCCGCCCGCCCTCCACCGGCACCGGCCGCGCGGACGAGGGCGGCGCGCCCTGGACGCCCGTGGCCGCGGCGATGCTCGGCCTGGCCGGGATTGCGGCGCTGGCAGCGCGGCGGGGCCGCTAGCGCCATGCCCGCGGGGATGATGGCCACGCACGGGGGGCGGCCATGAGCGCCGCCGCCTGGTGCGCCTGGGTGGGCATGGTCATGGTGGTCGCCCTGGCCACCAGCAACCCGTTCTACCTGGCCGTCATCCTTCTCGGCGTGCTCCTCGTCGCCGCCGTGGCGCCGCGGACCACGCAGGGCTTCGCGGGCTTCCGCGCGCTGCTCCTCTTCGGCGTCGGGATGCTCGGCGTGTCCGTCGTGGTCGCGACGATCAACGGCAACTACGGCGACCACATCCTGTTCGAAGTCCCGGGGCCGGCGCTCCCCTGGTGGATGGGTGGCCTCCGGCTCGGCGGCCCGGTCAGCGCCGAGGGCCTCGTCGCCGCGACGATCCGCGGGTTCGCGATCCTCTCGGTGTTCCTCGCGTTCGGGGTGTTCAACGCCGTCGTGAGCCCCCACCGCGTGCTCCGCGGCGCGCCTGCGGCCCTGTTCCACGCCGGGCTCGTGGTCACGGTCGGGCTCACGCTCCTGCCCTCGAGCATCGAAGATGTCCGCCGCATCCGGGAGCTCCGCGCCCTCCGCGGCGCGCCCGCGGGCTGGCGGCAGCTCCCCGCGCTGGTCGTCCCCGCGGTCATCGGCGGCCTCGAACGGTCGATGCGGCTGGCGGAAGCGATGGAGGCCCGCGGCTACGCGAGTGCCCCGCCGCCGGCGCGCGGTCCGCGCCTGGTCGGGGCGACCGCGGCGCCGCTCTTCCTCGCCGCCGCCTCCACCTGGGCCTACTGGGAGCGCTTCGACTGGCTCGCGGTCGTGCTCGCCGCCCTCGGCGCCGCCGCGCTCGGGTGGTGGGCCTGGAGCGCCGCCCGCGCCCACCACACCACCCGCCTGCACGACGAGCCGCTCCCGCTCGCGGACCGCGTCGCCATCGCGGCCTCGCTCGGGCTCGCGGTCTTCGCCATCGCGGGCAAGGAAGCGGGCATCCTCGACACCGGCTACAACCCGTTCGCGGGCCTGCCGATGCCCGGGTTCGAACCGCTCGGCGCCGCGCTCGCCCTCGCCACGGCCTGGCCGGCGCTGCGCATCGCCTTCGCGCCCGCACCCCGGCCCGCCTCCGACCGCGCCCCCGAGACACGGGCAGTGCGGCCGTGATCGCGACCCTCCGCGGCGTCACCTACGCCTACCCCGGCGCGCCCGATCCCGCCCTCGACGATGTCTCGCTCGACCTCGCCGACGGCGAGTTCGCGCTCGTCGCGGGGCCGTCCGCGGGGGGCAAGTCCACGTTCCTGCGGCTGTTCAACGGGCTCGTGCCCCAGTTCCACGGCGGGCGCCTCGGCGGCGAGCTCCGCGTCGCCTGGCTCGACCCCTCCCGCACCCCTGCCCGCAGGATGGCCGCCGTCGCCGGCATGGTCTTCCAGGAGCCCGAAGCCCAGGCCATCGCCGAGACGGTCGAGGACGAGGTCGCCTTCGGCATGGAGCAGCACGGCGTGCCGCCCGCGGAGATGCGCCGCCGCCTCGACGACCTCCTCGCGGCCGTGGGCGCCGAACACCTCCGCCACCGCCGCCTCGCCACGCTTTCCGGCGGCGAACGGCAGCGCGTCGCCATCGCCGCCGTGCTCGCGCTCGAACCCCGCCTCCTGCTCATGGACGAGCCCACGTCGCAGCTCGACCCCGCCGGCGCCGCGGCCGTCCTCGACGTCGTGCACGGGCTGCACCGGTCGCGCGGGCTCACCGTGCTCGCCGCCGAGCACCGCCTCGAACGGCTGCTGCCGGTCGTCGATCGCGTGGTCGAAGTCGAAGCCGGCCGCGTGGCGGCGATGTCCCCGCGCGAGGCCGCGGCCCGGCTCCGCGCCGTCCCGCCGGTCTGCGAGCTCGGCCGCCGCTTCGCCTTCGACCTCCTCCCGCTGACCGTCGACGAGGCGCGCCCACTGGCGCAGCGAGCCGGGCTGCGCGCCTCCCCGCCGCCCGCCGCCCCCGCGCCCGGCGACGAGCTCCTCCGCGCCGATGGGCTGACCGCCGCCTACGGCGAGCACGTCGCGCTCCGCGGCGCCACCTTCGCGCTCCGCGAGGGCGAGGTGGTCGCGCTGGTGGGCGCGAACGGCAGCGGCAAGTCCACCCTCTTCCGCGCCCTGACCGGGCTGCTGAAGCCATCTGCCGGCGCCGTCTCCTTCTGCGGCGCACCCGCCCCGGACGGCGTCCAGGCCCGGACCGCCCTCGCCGGTCTCGTGCCCCAGGACCCCGCGCTCGCGCTCCACCGCGACACCGTCCGCGACGAGGTTGCCGAAACCCTGAAGTTCCGTCGCATGCGCGGTGCCGGCGACGCGGCGCTCGCCGCCTGGAACGTGGCCGAGCTCGCCGCCCGCAACCCGCGCGACCTCAGCGTCGGCCAGCAGCAGCGCGTCGCCGTTGCGGCGATGCTCGCCCACGGCCCGCGCGCCTGGCTCATGGACGAACCAACCCGCGGGGCCGACGGCGCGACGAAAGCCTGGCTCGCCGTCCGCCTCCGCGAGCACGCGGCCGCCGGCGGCGCCGCCATCGTCGCGACCCACGACCTCGAATCCGCCGCCCGCTTCGCCACCCGCGTCATCGGCATGGACCGCGGCGAGCTCGCGTTCGACCTGCCCGCACGCGAAGCGTTCGCCAGCTCCGGCCCCCTCCCCACCCAGGTGGCGCGCGTGGTGGCGGGGGCGGTGGTGGTGGAGGACGTGGCGTGAGGCATTGCCGCTTGTCGATTGCCGATTGCCGATTGGGGGTCCTCGCGGCTGTGCGCCGCGTCCTCGCTCCTGGGGCCGCGCGCACCCGGGCGACGATCGCCTCCGATCGGGGCACGAGCCTGCAGGGTCGCGGCCCTGCCCTCCCTGACGGTCGGGCTACTGATATCGCCCGCGCCCACAGCGACCCCGCCCTCTCCCCCTCTCCCGCTGGGCGGGAGAGGGGGAGAGGGCGGGGTCGCTGCCACA
>JADZEI010000049.1 GCA_020850615.1 Dehalococcoidia bacterium
CGGCCGCTCCACCGACGGCATCACCGTGAAATGCGCCTCGCCCCGCACGAGGTGCACCCGCCGCTCACCCGCAGTGAAACGCGCCTGCACCTCGCTCTCTCCGCGCACCTCCGCGAACGAGCCGTCCTCGAACACCACCCGTCGGGCCGTGCTCTCGATCACCCGGTAAGTCGCCACCGTCGACGAGGGAGCCCGGGACTGTTCCGTGGTCCGCCACCATCCGGCGCCCGCCAGCAGCGCCACGCTCGCCGCCGCCAGAGCGCCACGCCACCCCCAGGCCCGCTGGCGTTCCCGCCGGGCGACTCCACGATCGAGCTCCGCCGTCATCGCGCGCAGTTCCGGCGACAGCCTCGCCCCGTCGAACTCCCGCCACGACCGTTCCAACTGCGCCAGCTCCTCGGCGTGCCGGGGATCGGCGCACTCCCAGCGCCGCAGGTCTTCCGCCTCCGCCGGCGTGAGTCCGCGATCGCGCCGGGCGAGCCAGCGCGCCGCCACCTCGGCGATCGCGGCGTGGTCCGGCGTCACGCGTGAAGCTGAGTCGTCAACGGCCATGTTTGCCTCCGGGACCGATGCCGCGGGCACGCAGGTGATCGACGCAGCGGCGTGCACCCTTGGCTACCAGCGTTTCCACGGTATTTTCGGTGATGCCCAAACGGACCGCGATCTCCCGCTGGGAAAGCCCCTGGATCTTGCGCAAGAGAAACACATGGCGGCAGCGCTCCGGCAACGCGCGGATCGCCTCGGTCAGCAGGGCGAGCTCCTCGCGGCGGCTGACGAAGTCGACGACGTTCGCGCCATCCACCAGGACGGGCATGCCGCCGGTTTCCGTGATGGGCAGCGAATTTGAAACCGCCCGCCGGCGCAGCAGGTCGCGCACCGCGTTTCGCGCCACGGCGAAGAGAAATGCCCGGCTCGAACGCACCTCACCCCGGTCCCGCTCCCGCAACAGCCGCGCGTAACACTCTTGCACGAGGTCGTCGACGTCGGCGAACGACGACAGCGAGTGCCGCAGATACGACCGCAGCGAGGCCTCGTGCGGCTGGACCTGCTCGGCAAACCACTTGGAGGGGCTCAAGGCGGATGAGGGTGCCTGGTCGGTGTGGGGGGACATCGCGACGCGACGCACCGCATCCAAATCGCGACCGTTGATCAAGTCTCGATTCGAAGCCACCGCCCTCCCGGACTCATCCGCCCGTGCGTTGACGGAGATCCGGCTCGAGCCGCAGATCGCCCCCGAAGACGGGCGTCTCCCTCGTTGAAACTCGCCCCCATGTCCCCATCGTCCCTCGCCATGTCCTCCCGCTTCGCCTTCCGGTGCGCCGCGCTCCTGCTCGCGCTGCTGCCGCCCCTCTTCGCCGCCGACACCGCTCGTCGGGGCCGCACCGAAACCGCGCTCGATCGCTACATCGCGCAGCCGGACGCCAGTTTCAGCTGGAGCAAGGTCGGTGAGATGAGCGACGACTCGGGCACCGCATACATCCTCGACCTGGTCTCCCAGAACTGGCTCACGCCCGCCGAGGTGAACCGCCCCGAATGGCGGCACTGGCTGACCCTCATCAAGCCCGCCAACCTCGAGCACTCCACGGCGCTGTTGTTCATCTCCGGCGGCGCGAACCGGCCCGGCAATCCGCCCCGACCCTCGCGCGAGCTCATCGACATCGCCAAGTCGACCCGCTCGGTCGTCGTCGAGCTGCGCATGGTGCCGAACCAGACGCTCATATTTCACGGCGACGGCAAGGAGCGGACCGAGGACGACCTGATCGCGTACACCTGGGTACAGTATTTGAAAACTGGAGACGAGCGCTGGCCGGCCCGGCTGCCGATGACGAAGGCCGCCGTCCGCGCCATGGACGCCACCACGGCCTTTCTCGCGAGCCCGGAGGGCGGCGGCGCCAAGGTTGACACCTTCATGGTCACCGGCGGCTCGAAACGCGGCTGGACCGCGTGGACCCTCGCCGCCGTCGACCAGCGTGTCGTCGGCCTCGCGCCCATCGTCATCGACGTGCTCAACGTCGAGGCTTCCATCAAGCACCACTATCGCGCGTACGGCTTCTACGCTCCCGCCGTCGGCGACTACGTCCGGCACGGCGTGCTCGACTGGCACGACACGCCGGAAGCCAAGGCATTGTACGCGATCGAGGACCCGTTCATGTACCGCGACCGTCTCACCCTGCCGAAACTGATGATCAACGCCGCCGGCGATCAGTTCTTCCTGCCCGATTCGTCGCGCTTTTATTTCGCCGCACTGCCCGGCCCGAAGTTCCTCCGCTACATTCCCAACGCTGATCACGGGCTCAAGAACACCGACGCCTACCGCACCCTCGCCTCCTGGCACCACGCGCTCCTCACCCGCACGCCGCTGCCGGAGTTCACCTGGACGAACGGCGCGGACGGCACGCTCACGGTCACCTCGCAGACCAAGCCGACCGCCGTCGTCCTCTGGCAGGCGCACAATCCCAAAGCGCGTGATTTCCGGCTGGAGTCGCTCGGGCCGGCGTGGACCTCGACGCCTGTGGAAGGCAACGGCGCGGTCTTCCGCGCGCCGATCCCGAAGCCCGAACAGGGTTGGGCGGCCTGCTTCATGGAGCTCACGTTCAACGTCGGCACCGTCGCGCCGCTCAAGCTGACCACCGAGGTGATCGTGAGCCCCGACACCCTCCCCTTCCCCACCCCGCCCGCACCGCAGCCGAAGGGTTTCATCAGCAACCGCCGGTAGTCCGCGCCCCCTGGTAGGCGGGGTGCCC
>JADZEI010000050.1 GCA_020850615.1 Dehalococcoidia bacterium
AGTCCGACTCGTTCAGCCGTTCGAGCGCATGCGCGACCCGCCGCGCAACCCGCCGTGCCACGTCCAGGTCCGCGCCCCTCAGGACGATCCCGAATTCGTCGCCGCCCACCCGCGCGGCGGCGTCACTGGTCCGGATGCAACTCGCGATCGCCGCCGCTGCCCGGCGGATCATGGCGTCGCCCGCATCCGGGCCGTAGGCGTCATTCACGAGCCGCGTGCCGGATACATCCGCGAGGACCACCGCCAGCGGACGCCCGCTTTCGCGGCTCTCCGCGCAGGCCTCCTGCAGCCGCTCGTCGAATGCCCGGCGGTTGAGCAGGCCGGTAAGGTTGTCCGTCCGCGCTTCGCGTTCGAGCCAGCGCACCATCGTCTCCCGGCGGCGCGTGGCACGTGTCTCTTCCACCGCCGCGAGCACGCGCGCGGCAAGCTGGTCCCGGTCCATGTTCCCGCGGTCGATGAAGTCGTTCGCGCCCAGCTTGAGCGCGGGCACCGCATCGCGCACGTTTTCGCTGCTGGTCAGGAGGATGATGGCGACGTCCGGGCGGCGCTCGCGCACGAGCCGCACCAGGTGCGCTCCCTCTTCGGCCCAGAGCCCGTAGTCCACCAGCGCGGCGTCGAAACAGCCGCCCTCGAGCAGACCGCGGGCGTCCTCGGCCGAGCGCGCCGACTGGAGCAGGAAGCCCGTGTCGCCAGCGAACATCGCCTGCAGCCGCCGCACCTCGGCGATCGACGGGTCGACGACGAGGACGCGGAGCGTGGACGGCCGTCCATCGGTTCGCGGGCGGGAAGTTGGGGCCAGCACTCCCGAATCATCGGCATCCCGCGCTGCACTCCAGAGGGCTGGAAGGTGAACCACGGGAAAGGGAGGTGTCAGCGGCGTGAAGCCGAGCCTCTACCCGAAGAGTGGGCCGCCCCGGTCCAGGACTTCGCCGCTGGCTGCCACGACCGACGGCCGCTCCTCGCAGTAGCCATCGTTTTCGCACTTGTCAAAGATGAAGACGTTGCGCTTCTTTTCATAATGGATGTGCCATGACCCGAGGGCGATGTTCTCGGTGCCCTTGTCCAGCTGGTCCTGGAGGATGGCGATCAGTGCGGCGATCTCTTCACGTCCCATGGCGCGAGCCTGACGGGACCGCCCCCGGGCGTCAACCAGGGTGCTCAGACGAAGCCGCGCAGCTTGATCGCCTGGCCGACCCGCTCAAGCGCGATGTCGAACGCCGCCTGGCGAGGGCGCGTGCCATCCTTCGCCGCCCGCGCCATGAGCTGGTTGAAGGCCGCTACTATGCGCGCTTCGAGCTCTTCGTTGACACGTTCCAGCGGCCAACGGAACTGCTGGATGTTCTGCGTCCATTCGAAATAGGACACCGTTACCCCGCCTGCGTTCACGAGGATGTCGGGCAGGACCATCACCCCGCGGCGCGCGAGGATCGCGTCGGCCGCCGGGGTCACGGGGTGGTTCGCGGCTTCGACCACGACGCGCGCGGAGATGCGCTCGGCGTTGTCGATCGTGACCACCTCCCCCAGCGCCGCTGGGACCAGGTAGTCGCACGGGATTTCGAGCAGTTGCTCGTTCGTGATCGGCTGCGCGCCCGGGAAGCCCGCTACCGACTTTGCGATTGCGAACCAGCGGTCGAGCGCGCCGATGTCGATGCCGTCCGGGTTGGCGATGCCGCCCTTCACGTCGCTGATGGCGACGATGCGGAAGCCGAGCTCGGCCGCGAGGCGGCAGGTCCACGAGCCGACGTTCCCGTACCCCTGCACCGCCACGCGGATGTCGCGCGGGTCGATGCCCTCGATCCTGGCGTACTCGCCCATGCAGGCGGCGACGCCACGGCCGGTTGCCTGTTCCCGGCCGAAGCTCCCGCCCAACTCGACTGGCTTTCCGGTAACGATACCGGGCGTGTGGCCGTGCATCTGGCCGTAGGCGTCCATCATCCATGCCATCGTCTGCGCGTTCGTGCCCATGTCGGGCGCGGGGATGTCGCGCTGCAGGCCGAGCACCATGTGGATGTGCTGCGTATAGGTGCGGGTGAGCCGGTTGAGCTCGTTCTCGCTCATGCGGCTGGGGTCGCACATGACGCCACCCTTTGCTCCGCCGAACGGCAGTTCCATGAGCGCCGACTTGTAGGTCATCAGCATCGCCAGCGCGCGCACCTCGTCGAGGTCGGCGGCGGGGTGGAAGCGGATGCCACCCTTGTAGGGCCCGCGGGCGCCGTTGTGCTGGACCCGGTACCCCTCGAAGATGCGCAGCTTCTTGTCGTCCATGCGCACGGGCAACTGCGCCCGGATCTCCCGCCACGAAGTCGAGAGCAGGCCGACCACCTCTGCGTCCATCGCCAGGCGGGAGGCCGACTCGCGCACCGACAACAACACCGACTCGCTCGGCGAGAGCACTTCCTCGGAGGCGGTGGGCGCGGGCGGGGTGGGGGTGTGGGCGCGGTCAACCATCGAGAGCTCCGGGCGTGCAGGCACGCCTCCACCATTGTGGCCCCCGCCCCGCCGCCCTTGCCACCCCGGGGACACGAAGGAGCACCGCCGGGTCCCGGCGGTGCTCCTTCAGTTGCCCTTGCGCCGCGCCCGGGCTGGTTACTTCACCAGCGACTCGATCATCGCCAGCATCTCCTGCTGCGCTGAAGTCGTAGGGGCCGGGATCCTGTTGATGTTGAATCCCCGGTCTGGCGTTAACACGGTGTACGAAACGGCCTTCTCGGTCTCGAGTTCATACACGTCTACCCCTTGGACGCTGAAGCTGAGCTTCTGCGCACCCGATTGCTCGTTGGGCGGAGCGA
>JADZEI010000051.1 GCA_020850615.1 Dehalococcoidia bacterium
AAGGGCTTCCCGCTGGCTGAGACGCAGGCGCACGCGGTGCCAGCGGCCCTCCTTCGCGGCGTCCTCCGCATCGGCCAGCAGAAGCGCGGCGAGCCGCTCGCGCTCAGCCGGGGAAGCGGCCGCGAGGGCGGCTCCAGGCCAGTCGCCGGTCTCGAGCAGCAGATCGAAGCCGCCGCCCGAGCCGGAGCGGAGGATGGCGGGAGCGCAGCGGGGCGGGAGATTGAGCCAGCCGCCCGCTGCGCCATCGGCCCAGCAGGCCTCCTGAGTCTCGGGATCGAAGCCATACCAGCGCCGCTCCACGTAGGCATACAAATCCGACTCGGAACCGACCCGACCGGTGACATCCCAGAGCCGCGCGCCGCCATCCGCGCCCGCGCTGGCGAGCAGAGCGCCGCCGGGCAGAAACGCGGCCACCTCGACGGCACCCTCGTGCCCGGTGAAGGTGGCGACGATTTCTGGAACGGGGTCAGTAACATCCCAAAGCTTCAAGGTACCATCGGCCGAGGCGCTGGACACCTGGCCGCCACCGCGTTGGAAGGACAAATCGCGGACCGCTCCGGTGTGCCGCTGTTGGGGCACGGCCTCGCCGAGGAGCCGTGCCCCGGCCACGTCCCACAGACTCACGGTTCCCTCGGCCGATCCGGCGGCCAGCCTGGTGCCATCGGGACTGAAGGCCAGGGCGGCGAAGTCGCCCCGGTGCTCCGCCCAGGCGCTGTGCGGCTGGCCTGCCTCGGGAAAATAGAGGCGTAGGCCCGCGCCGGGAAAGGCGGCGGCGATGGCCGACTGGTCGGGGCTGTACCAGAGCCGCGCGGCGGGACCGCTCTCGCCGGTGGCGAGTCGCTCGGGATCGGCAGCTCCATCGCGCCAGAGGAGCAGGGAACCATCTTCAGCCGCGCCGGCGAGGATGGCGCCATCGGGACTGTAAGCGAGGGCGCGGACCGCGCCGGGATGCGCTGCAGTGTCGAATTTTCCGGATTCAATCTGCCAGAACCGGACCGCACCGCCCTGAGCTATGGCGAGACGCCCGCCGCCGGGATGGAAGGCCACGGCGTGAGCGGGACCCGCGCCATCGGCAGGCAGAGTGAGGTATTTTTCGGTGGCGAAGTCCCAGAGGCGGACAGAGCCATTAGCAAAACCCGCCGCAAGGTGGCGGCCCTCCGGACTGACAGACAGGCACAGGGCGGGAGATTCGCCCGCCGGGGCGCACCACACTGGCAAATAGGCGGGGCGCTCCGCGATCCAGCGGCGGGCGCGATCATAAAGCTCGGGATCGCGCCCGATGAGGATGGGCCGCGGCAGATCGGAGAGGTCCTCGTCCTCCGGGCGGCCCACGCCATCGAAGCCAATCGCCCGGGCCGCGTAGAGCAGCGTGCCGGGGTAGCGGTGGCCGCGCTCCTCGGCCACCTGGGCGCGCAGCAGCCAGCCTTGGCCCTCGTTGCTCCGCGCCTCCTCAATGAGATTGCGGGTGTGCTCGCGCTCGCGGCGTTGGCGCTCCTCCTCCCGCTCGCGGGACTGCGTGATGTAGAGACGGGTGAGGTCATACTCGCTGCCACGGAGCAGATGGAGGCCCTCCGCGCCGATCAGGCTGATCCCCTCCTCCAGCGCCAGCCCGGCGGGCAGCAGCAGCGATTCGTCGCGCCCGCTTTCCTCCCAGCGGCGCTGGGCCTGTTCGACGCGAGAGCGGATGTGGAGGAAATCGCGGTTCTCCCGCACCCAGTCCGCCACCCGGGCCCAGCCGCGAATGAGAGCCTCATGGGCCATGGACACGGTGGCCACGGCGCTGCGCGGCCCGCACTCGGCGGTGAGGAGCCGCCCGGCGATGAGGGCATCCACCAGGCCGGCCTTTTCCGGCGAGTCGCGCAGGGCGTCGCGAGCGGCGCGCCGCCGCACCGCGAAGGCTTCGGACCCGGCTTCCACGGTGATGAGGGCGTGGAGCACCTCGGGCAGCAGGGCCTGCTGAGCCGGGCTGAGGCCGCTGAACAGCGCCTCGGCCCGCTGGCTCAGCGCGCCCTCCAACCCGCCCATGCCCTCGTAGGTCTCGAAGGTGATGGTGTCGTCCGAGACGCGGCGCTTCAGGTAGAGATCCAGCAGCAGGTCGGAGAGCAGGGGCAGCAGGTCGGGCTGGTTTTGGGCATCTTCGAGAATGCGGGAGGCGAGCGACAGACCATCCGGCTCCCGCCGCTCGTAGCGAATGCCGGCGAGCCGGGCCGGCTCGGTAACGATGCAGCGCAAGGCCTCCGGGCCGGGCGGGAGCAGGTCGAACTGGCCGCTCCCGCCTTTCAGTTCCAGGAAGGCCGCGGAGCGCTGCACCACGGGGTAGAAGTCGCTCCGCAGGGTGATCACGACCCAGCAGTGGCCGCTCTGGGCCATCTCCCGCAGGGCGCGGAGGAAGGTCTCCCGCTGGTCCTCACCGATGCGGGGATCGGTGAAGAGTTCCTCGAACTGGTCGATGGCGACGAGAAGCTTCACCGCGCCACCCGCTTTCTCTGCCGCCCGGCGCAGGGCCGGAGCGAGGCATAGCCGCGTCGCCGAACGGGGATTGTCGGCGAATTCGGTGGCCAGATCCGCGGCCGCGATCCCGGCCGCGGCCAGCTCGGGCAGGGCGTCTTTTTCCGCCAGGATCGCGAGCAGGGCCTCCAGGGGACGACCCTCCGTCTGCCCCGGCACCAGCATGACGGAACGCCACTGGGCGATGGATTCGTCGAGATTGTATCGCAGCAGGCTGGCGCGGAGCCCGGCGCGGACCAGGGACGACTTGCCGCTGCCCGAGGCCCCGATGACGGCGGCAAAGGCGCAGGGGTTCTCCTCGTCGCGCTCGCGGCGGCGCAGCAGGCTTTCCAGGCGGTAGATCTCCTCGTCGCGACCGAAAAAGATGTCGGCGTACTCCAACTGGAAGGTCTCCAACCCGCGATAAGGCGCCTCGGTCCAGCGGACCTCGTAGGGTGCCGAGGCGCCCTCGATGTGGCGGTCGATCAGGCCGCGCAGGTGGACCCGGAGTCGCTGGGCGAAATCCACCGGCCGGTCGAAGGAATGGTAGGCGCGGGTGTTGTGCCCCTCCTCGTCGCGGAAGCGCTCCTCGACGAAGGCGCGCGCCAGTTTTCGCTGCTCGAGGAGTTGCTCGAGTTCCTCGTCGCGGCGGGTGCGGGCATCGAGGCGCTCGTTAAACCCGGCATCATCGGAGCGGCGGTAGAAAAGAATGTCCGGCCGCGCCCCGCCGCTCGCCTCGCGCGCCGCCAGCATCAGGTCGAACTCCCGCTCCGTGCCCGATCGATACGGATCGCCATCCGGGGTGAGGATCGATTTTCCCAGCGGCGAGCCGAGGCGGTTCCACAGGATGAAGACGGCGATGTCGATCGGCTCCTGCCCGAGGATGACGTCGATGCCTTCCTGAAAGGATGAGTCCACCCTGAGCGGCAGGTCCTCCC
>JADZEI010000052.1 GCA_020850615.1 Dehalococcoidia bacterium
CGGACGGTTCGAGAACTGCCGCGTGGTCGGGTAGTAGGCTAGCGTCGACGTCTGCGCGCGCACGGCCTCGGCGATCTCCGGGCGGCCGTGGCCCACGTTCACGACGGCCAGTCCCGCGAACGCATCGAGGAAGCGCCGGTCCTGCCTGTTCCAGACGTAGACGCCCTCGCCGCGCTCGAAGAGCAGTTCTTCGTCGGAGAGCTCGGGGTGGTTCTCGGTCTTGTGGGTCCACAGATGGTGGATGAGCTCGGCGTCGGTCATCGGATGCTCCCGGGAAGGTACGCGGCGCCCACGCTAGCGAGCACGCCGTGGCTTGTCAACGGCGCGGCGCGGGTGGGGGGCGGGGTCAGGTCTTGCAAAGACGCATCAGGCTGGGGTCAGGTCTTGCAAAGAAGCATCGGATTGCTGCGTCGATTCAACCCACCGGCCGCGATCCGATGCTTCTTTGCAAGACCTGACCCCAGCGTCACCGGCCACGGCCGGATGCTTCATTGCAAGACCTGACCCCGGCGTCAGCCCCGGACCCCGTCTCCCACCTGCGCCCGCGTCCGCAGCGGCTTGGCCCGGCGTTTGAACGGCTGTTAAACTGGCTTCGACCCGACGGCGGCGTGCACAATCAGGCGCGGATCCGGCGGGGCGGCACCGGGCCCGGTCCCGTGGTGCACGCAGAACGCATCTCCGAGCCGTCGCGGCGCGCGGCTGCGGACGACCCTACATCCAGAGCGAGGAGGACGCCCCCCATGAGCGGTGACGGCAGGCAGCAACTCGGATTCATCGGCCTGGGCAAGATGGGCACGCCCATCGCGGCACGGCTCATCCAGGCCGGCAACCCGGTCACCGTCTTCGACATCTCGCCCCTGGCGGTCGAAGCTGCCGTGAAGCTCGGCGCGCGTGCCGCAGCCTCGCCCAAGGCGGTCGCCGATCAGGCGCAGATCGTGTTCCTCTGCCTGCCCGCGCTCGAAGCGGTGCGCGAAGTCGCCGTCGGCGGGAACGGCGTCTGCCACGGCGCCGCGGTCGAGATCATGGTCGACTGCTCGACCACCGGCCCGCAGTTCGCCACCGAGCTTGCCGCCGAGCTCGCGAAGCACGACGTCGCGATGCTCGATTCGCCCATCAGCGGCGGCGTCAAGCGGGCGAAGGAGGGCGACCTCAGCCTCATCATGTCCGGCGACCGGCAGGCGTACGAACGCGTGCGGCCGCTCTTCGAGGCCTGCGGCCGGCCCTACTTCATGGGCGAGCAGGCCGGACAGGCGCAGATGATGAAGCTGATCAACAACCTGCTGTCGCAGATCTCGACCGCCGCCACGTACGAAGCGTTCGTGCTCGGCGCCAAGGCCGGGCTGGACGCCGATGCGATGGTCGAGGTGATCAACGACAGCACCGGCATGAACAACTGCACCCTGCACAAGATGCCGCGCTCCGTGCTGCCCCGCACCTTCGACTACGGCAGCAACATGGAGATCACCTACAAGGACATCACGCTCTGCATGAAGGAGGCCGAGCGGCTCGGTGTCACGCTGTGGCTCGGCAACATGGCCCGACAGCTCTGGCAGTACGGTGTCCAGCACGGCGGCGCGAAGCGCGATTCGTCGACGCTCATCACCGTGTTCGAGGAATGGGCCGGGGTGAAGGTGGTCGGCAAGGCCGGGCGCGGCCGCGCCTGACCGCGCGCCGGGCGGGGAGGAGCGATGGCGGGAAAGGCGGCGAAGGGCACGCCCGCGAGCGTCGGGTTCATCGGCACGGGCTCCATGGGCGGTCCGATGGCGGCACGGATGCTCGCCCAGGGCGTCCCGCTCGTGGTGTACGACACCAGCTCCCGCGCCGTGGCGGCGCTCGTGAAGAAGGGCGCCAGGGCTGCGCGCTCGCCGGCCGAGGTGGCCGACCGGGCCGCGACGGTCCTGTTCTGTCTGCCTTCGCTGGAGGCGATCCGCGAGGTGCTGTTCGGCCGCCGCGGCGTGGTCCACGGCCGGGCGCGAAAGCTCGCGGTGAACTTCTCGACCACCGGTGCCGAGTTCGTGCGCGAGATCGCCTCGGGCCTCGCAGAGCACCGCGTCGCGCTGCTCGACTGCCCCATCACCGGCGGCAGCCGCGGGGCCGCGGCGGGCACGCTCTCGATCAGCGTGTCCGGCGGCGCGGCGCACTGCCGGGCGGTCGATCCGCTGCTGCGCATGGTCGCGAAGCACGTCTTCCGCGTCGGCCCGCAGCCCGGCCAGGCGCAGACGATGAAGCTCATCAACAATCTGCTTTCCTTCGTGGCGCTCGCCGGCACCTGCGAGGCGTTCGTCATGGGCGTGAAGGCCGGGCTCGATGCGGACATGATGGTCGAGATCCTCAACACCGGCACCGGGCGCAACTCCGCCACCGAGACCAAGATGCCGCTCAACGTCCTGCCGCGCACCTTCGATTACGGCGCGAAGATGGCGATCTCGTGGAAGGACCTGCGGCTCTGTCTCGAGGAGGCCGAGGCGCTCGGCGTGACGATGTGGGTCGGCAGCGCCGTGCGCCAGCTCTGGGGGTATGCCGTGGCGCACGGCGGCACCGAACCGGACGTCACCACCCTGGTGAAGCATATCGAGGCATGGGCCGGCGTCGAGGTGAAGGGACGAGCCGCCGCGCGCCCGAAGGGAGGTCGCAAGTGAACCTTGCCCGATCCATCGCCTGCCTCGCCGCCTTCGGTGCGCTCGCTGCCGCAGACGCGTGCGGGGCGCAGTACCCCGAGCGTCCGGTGCGCGTGATCGTGCCCTTCGCTCCCGGCGGCGGCACGGACATCACCGCGCGGCTGATGGCGCAGAAGCTCACCGAGGCCTTCGGCCAGATGTTCGTCATCGACAACCGGCCGGGGGCGGGCAGCATGCTCGGCACCGAGATCGCCGCGCGCGCCACGGCCGACGGCTACACGATGCTCGTGGTCTCGCCCGAGTTCACGATCAACCCCAGCCTGCAGCCGAAGGTGCCGTACGACGCCCTGCGCGACTTCGCGCCGGTCATGCGCGTCACCTACGGCCAGTACATCCTGGCCGTGCGTCCGAGCGTCCCGGCGAAGACGGTGAAGGAGCTGGTCGCCCATGCGCGATCGAACCCGCGTGCGCTGAGCTACGGGTCGTCCGGTCCGGGCAGCGCCAACCACCTCGGCGGCGAGCTGTTCAAGTCGATGGCCGGGATCGACATGGTGCACGTGCCGTTCAAGGGCTCGGGGCCGTCGACCAACGCCTTTCTCGCCGGCGACGTCCAGGTGCTCTTCAGCAGCACCACCGCGATCATCGGGCATGTCCGGTCGGGTCGGGTGCGTGCGCTCGCGGTCACCGGGCCGAAACGCTCGGCGATGGCGCCCGAGATCCCGACCGTCGACGAGGCCGGCGTCCCGGGTTTCGAGGTCACGGGCTGGTACGGCATGCTCGTACCCTGGCGCGTGCCCGCGGCGGCGATCCAGCGCCTGAACGCCGAGGCGAACCGTGTCCTGCCCTCGCTCAAGGACCGCTTCGCCGAGCTCGGCAGCGAGATCGTCGGCGGCACGCCGCAGGACTTCGCGCGCTTCCTGGCGAACGACGCCGCCAAGTGGGCGAAGGTCGTGAAGACCTCCGGTGCCCGACCGGAGTGATTCGCCCGACGCGCTGCCCGGGTACTGCCCGCAGACCCGTCACGACCGCGCGACGGCGGCCATCCGTCGTCGTCCGGCGCGTTGCATGGAGAGGCGCCACGATCTGCCCGTCGCCGCGCGCGCCGGTTCGCCCTGCAGGGCGAACCGTGGGGCAGGGAGCGTCGTGAGCCCGCCGATGCGGGCTGGTTCATGGGGAGGTGCCTCCCCCCTCCCCCCCCCGCCCCTCTCCCGGGGGGAGAGGGGAGCGTCGTGAGCCCGCTGATGCGGGCTGGTTCATGGGGAGGTGCCTCCCCCCTCACCCCCCCGCCCCTCTCCCGGCGGGAGAGGGGAGCGTCGTGAGCCCGCTGATGCGGGCTGGTTCATGGGGAGGTGCCTCCCCCCTCACC
>JADZEI010000053.1 GCA_020850615.1 Dehalococcoidia bacterium
ACCACGTCCGCCCGGTACTCCGGCGTGAACGACCGCCGTCGCCGGCGTCCCTTGCTCTCCGTTTCTGACATCCTTCTCCGACCTCCCCGGTCATCTTGGATGTCCGCCATTTCGGGGCAAGCCCAGGTTGCCCCGGATCATGGTTCGCTCAGGGGACGCCTTGGGGGGGGACACCGGGGGTCATTCGAGCGCGAAGTGGGCGGCGAGCTTTGGGGCGATGTCGTCGACTTCGCGGAGCTCGCCGGTCGTGACGGCGATGACGAGGTCGTAGTAGGCGTCGTCGTCGGGCTCGGCGATGACGCCGTTCAGTTCGAGAAAAAGCGCGGCGGAGGCGGCGGCCACGCGCTTGTTGCCATCGAGGAAAGCGTGGGCGATGACCAGCGCCTGGAGGAGCGCGGCCGCTTTCTCCGCGAGGGTCGGGAAGAGCTCCTCGCCGAACGCCTCGGTCGCGGGGCGGGCGACGGCGGATTCGAGCTTGCCACGGTCGATGAGGACGGGGGAGAAGCCCGCGTGCAGCACCGCCTGCCGCTGGATTTCAATGACTTCGGGCAGGCTGAGGTAGCGGGTGCTCACTCCGCGAGCCGCTGCATGAGGCGCTCGTGGCGGCCGAGGTACGCGCTCACCTGCGCGCGGAACTCGGGCGACACCCCATCGCCAAGCGCATCGGCGAGCTGCTGTTCGACGACCTGCTCGGGGCGCGTGCCGGCGCGTTCAGCCATCTCGCGGATGCGTGCGTAGAGGGCGTCGTCGAGCTCGATCGTCAGCGTGACCATGCGGCAAGCGTATCACACCGATGGGCGGTGGCTGTGATGCGGCTGTTTCGCGGGGGGCGGCGGCGTTGCGCGGGGGCCACGGGCGGGCCGGGACAATGCACGGACTCTGCACAGAAGGTGGCCCCGCCATGGTCGAAATCGGATTCTCCCTTTCCAGCGAAGAGCACCGCCCGAACGAGCTGGTCCGCCAGGCGGCGATGGCCGAGGAGGCGGGCTTCACGTTCGCGCTCATGTCGGACCACTACCACCCGTGGGTGACCGCCCAGGGGCAGAGCCCGTTCGTGTGGTCGGTGCTTGGCGGCGTGGCGCAGGCGACCAAGACGCTGCGCGTGGGCACGGGCGTGACCTGCCCGATCATGCGCATCCACCCGGCGATTATCGCCCAGGCGGCGGCGACCACCGCGGACATGTTCGAGGGACGGTTCTTCCTCGGGCTGGGGGCGGGCGAGAACCTGAATGAGCACGTGACGGGCGAGCACTGGCCGCAGCCGGCGATCCGCCACGAGATGTTGTGCGAGGCCATCGCCATCATCCGCGAGCTCTGGACCGGCGAGGAAGTGAACCGCTTCGGCGAGTTCTACGCGGTCGATGAGGCGAAGCTGTTCACGGTGCCGGCGAAGGCGCCGGAGATCTTCGTGGCGGCGAGCGGCACGCAATCGGCGGAGCTGGCGGCGACGCAGGATGGGCTGATCTCGACCTCTCCGAGCGCGAAGATCATCGAGGCGTACGGCCAGGCGGGCGGGAATGGGCCGCGCATCGGCCAGTTCGCGGTGTGCTACGACGAGAACGAGAAGCGGGCGAGGAAGATGGCGCGGGAGATCTGGCCGATCTCGGGGCTCACGGGAAACGCGAACTGGGAGATCAAGACGGTCGAGCACTTCGACCAGCTGACCCAGATGGTGACCGAGGACGCGGTCGCGGAGTCGATCGCGTGCGGTTCGGACCCGGCGAAGGTGACCGAGAAGATCGACGCGTACGTGGAGGCGGGGTTCGACTGCGTCTACATGCACCAGATCGGGCCGGAGCAGGAGACGTTCATCAACTGGGCGGCGAGGGAGATCCTGCCGCGGTACCAGCGGACGCCGGTGGGAGCGGGGAGCGGGCGGGACGGGGCGAGCGGGCGGTAGGGGGACCAGGCGCGGCCCCGGGGCGCCGCGCCCCGGGGCCGCACTGGCGGCGGCGGGAGTTGGGGGAGCGTTATGCCCTTTCGGGCATATCGCAAGCATGACGAGAAGCACTTACCATCGCCGGTACGACGGGGCGCCAGCCGAATGGCGTTCACTGACCAGGAGAAGTGCTGATGACGACGGCTGCATCGAGTGGGACCCTCGAAGAGAAGGGCTATAACGGCAAGATGCTCTCCGTGAACCTCACGACGGGTGAGATCACGGTGGAGAGCCCGGGCGATTCGCTGTACCGCGAGTACCTCGGCGGCTACGGCATCGGCGCGCGGATGCTGTGGGACCGGACGCCGCAGGGCTGCGACGCGCTCGGGCCGGACAACATGCTGGGCATGTTCCCGGGTCTGCTGACCGGCACGCCGCTCTTCGGGCAGCGCTGGCAGGTGGTGTGCAAGAGCCCGCTGACGGGCGCATGGGGCGATGCGAACTGCGGTGGCGACTTCGGCGGGCAGCTGAAGCTCGCGGGCTGGGACGGGATCATGTTCTTCGGCAAGGCCGCGAACCCCGTCTACCTGCTCATCGACAACGACAAGGTGGAGCTGCGCGACGCGACGGACCAGTGGGGCACGGGCGCGATAGAGAACGAGACGATGCTGAAGGGCCGCCACGGCAAGAAGGCCTCGGTGGCGAACATCGGCCCGGCGGGCGAGACGCTCTCGCTGATCAGCGGGGTGTGCAACGACCACGGGCGGCTCGCGGCGCGCTCGGGCGTGGGCGCGGTGATGGGTTCGAAGAACCTGAAGTCGGTGGTGGTGCTGGCGGACCGGAAGATCATCAGCCAGACGCCGGAGACGATTAAGATGCTCCGGACGAACCTGGACGACTTCGTGAAGCCGCTGAAGGACTTCTTCCACACGTTCGGGACGACGGGGATCACGGCGGGGAGCGCGCTGAACGGGGACTCGCCGGTGAAGAACTGGGGCGGCGTCGGCATCGTGGACTTCCCGGAGGCGCCGGCGATCGATGGCGGCAGCCAGATCAACCCGAAGATGGAGAAGAGCTACGGCTGCTGGCACTGCCCGATGGCCTGCGGCGCGGAGTCGGTGGAATCGACGAACGAGAAGTACCCGTACCCGCACCACACGCACCGGCCGGAATACGAGGCGATGGGCGCCTTCGGGACGATGAACCTGATGGCGAACCCGGACGCGCTGATCTACGCGAACCACCTGTGCAACGAGTACGGCTTCGACGTGATCAGCGCGGGCGGGTCGATCTCGATGGCGATCGAGTGCTACCAGGCCGGCATCATCACGAAGGAAGACACCGACGGGCTGGAGCTCAACTGGCGCAGCGACGACGCGGTCATCGGCTTCCTGAAGCAGATGGGTGAGCGCCGGGCGATCGGCGCGGTGTTCGCGGACGGCGTGAAGGCGGCGGCTGAGAAGATCGGGCGCGGCGCGGAGGCGTACGCGATGCACATCGGCGGGCAGGAGCTGCCGATGCACGACCCGAAGCTGCAGCCGGAGTACCACACGACCTACAAGCTGGACCCGACGCCGGCGCGGCACACCCAGTACGAGGGCAACAAGCGGGTGGGGCGGGTGCCGGAGGCGCCGGCGGACCCACGGCAGTACGGCGGCCGCGGGGAGCACCACAAGGGTGCGAGCGAGTACATGCACGTCGTGAACAGCGGCGGGATGTGCCAGTTCGTGATGATGGCGGCGAACACGGCGAACATGCCGGGCTGGTTCAACGCGGTCACCGGCTGGGACATGTCGATGGACGAGATGATGGCCGTGGGCGAGCGGATTGCGAACCTGCGGATGGCCTACGAGGTGCGGGAAGGCGGCAACCCGCGCCGCCGTCACGTCCCGACCCGCGTGACCGGCGAGACCACCGAGGCGACCCATGCGGGCCCGCTGCAGGGGGTCCGGCTCGACACAGAGACGCTGGAGACCGAGTTCCTCGCCGCGTGCGACTGGGACACGGCGACGTGCAAGCCTTCGGCGGCGAAGTTGCAGGCGGTTGGCCTGGGCGACGTGGCGCAGGTGTTGCACGCGTGAGGCGCGTGTAGGCGGTAACGATGATGCGAGGGGTGGCCGGTGGCCACCCCTCTTGCGCCGGATGGAATCAGACGGCTCGGATCGCGGCGGGTGCGGGTAGTGGGCTGGCGCGGGGCTTGGTTGCCGGGGGGCACGCCTCCGCTCGCTAACGCGCGCGGCTCGGAGGAGATTGGGCGGAGAGATACCCGAATTGACGATCTGAATCCGGGCGGGTGGGGGAGTGGCCCATGGCGCGGGCGGGTGTACCGTTGCCGGTTATGTTGGAGGGCGGGCCCCATGGCGGCGGGTGTGTGCGGTGCCGGGCCGCGGTGGCGCCCGCGCCGTCCGGTCGCGTGGCGGGCTTTCTGCCGGCTGCGCGTGGAGGGAGTACACCGTGACGGATCCGTCGGGGGGCCGCGCACCGGGACCGGTGGGTACGAGCTCGGGGCGGGTGACGCGCTACCGGGTGGAGCTCCCGAAGGCGGGCATCGTCAACGTCGGTGGCAATCGCTTCGAAGCGACGGAGTACGCGGAGGAGCGCCGCGGTTGGGCGGGGCGGCGGGCGCGGCTGCGCGACACGTTCGTCGGGACCTCGATGTCGAGCGCGCGGCTGCACGAGCAGCGGCTGAGCAAGCGGATCGCGCTCGCGGTGTTCTCTTCGGACGCGCTCTCTTCGACGGCGTATGCGACGCAGGAGATCCTGCTGATCCTGGTGCTGGCGGGAGCCGGCGCGATCACGTACAGCCTGCCGATCGCGCTGATCATCTGCGCGCTGCTGGCGATCGTGGTGGTGTCGTACCGGCAGATCATCCGGGCGTACCCGCGCGGGGGCGGCGCCTACATCGTGGCGCACGAGAACCTCGGCGTGGCGCCGGGGCTGCTGGCAGCTGGCGCGCTGTTGATCGACTACGGGCTGACGGTGGCGGTATCGATCGCGGCGTGCGTGGAGGCGATCGTCTCGGCGTTCCCGGGCGCGGACGACGTGCGCGTGCCGCTGGCGATGGGCCTCGTGTTGCTGATCATGCTCGGCAACCTGCGGGGGATCCGGGAATCGGGGACGGCGTTCGCGATCCCGACCTACGGGTTCATCCTCGCGCTCGGGATGACGCTGGCGTACGGCATCTTCAAGGTGCTGCTGAGCGACGATGCGAACCTGTTCCACGTGGGCGACCCGTCGCGGCCGATCGAGGCGCACCAGGGGATCACGCTCTTCCTGCTCCTGCGGGCGTTCTCGCAGGGGTGCACGGCGCTGACGGGCGTGGAGGCGATCTCCAACGGCGTGAGTGCTTTTAAATCGCCCGAATCTCGCAACGCGGCGACGACGATGACGGCGATGGCACTGATCCTGGGGACGCTGTTCGTGGGGACGACGCTGCTGGCGCGGCACTTCGGGGTGGTGTTCGAACACGGCGACACGAAGACGGTGATGGCCCAGATCGGCGAAGAGGTCTACGGGCGGAGCGTGTTCTTCTTCATCCTGCAGTTCTTCACAGCTGGCATCCTCTTCCTCGCGGCGAACACAGCCTACAATGGGTTCCCGCTGCTGGCGGCCATCCTGGCGCGGGACGGCTACATGCCCCGGATCTTCCACGCGCGGGGCAACCGGCTGGTGTTCAGCTACGGGATCGTGGCGCTGACGGGGCTGGCGATGGTGCTGCTCATCGGCTTCGGCGCGAGCACGACGCGGCTCATCCCGCTGTACGCGATCGGCGTGTTCCTGGGGTTCACGCTGGCCCAGGCGGGGATGCTGCGATTCTGGATGCGGCACAAGGAGCCCGGCTGGCAGCGGGCGATGGCGATCAACGCCTTCGGCGCCACGGCCACGTTCGTGGTGATGGTGATCATCCTGGTCACGAAGTTCACGGACGGCGGCTACATGGTGGTGATCGCGCTGCCGATCATGACCGGGATCCTGCTCTGGACCGGGAAATACTACCGGGGGCTGCGGCGTTCGCTGCACGTGCCGGCGGAGGCGGTGCTGGACGTGACGCCGCGGGGGACCAGCCCGAACCCGATCATTGTCCCGGTGGAGGACATCAACCTGGCGACGGTGATGACCGTCGGGGCGGCCTGCGAACGGTCGCGGGATGTGACGGCGGTGCACGTGCTCGTAGACCCGGACGAGCCATCGACGGTGGAGGCGCGCTGGAAGCAGCAGTTCCCGAACGTGCCGCTGGTAGTGATCGACTCACCCTTCCGGACGGTGGCGGACCCGATCGTGGTGTACGTAAACGACCGGCTGCGGCAGCCACCACACGAGATTACGGTGATGGTGCCGGTGCTGGAGGTGCGGCGGTGGTGGCACCGGCCGCTGGTGAACCAGAGCCTGAAGCGGCTGACCAGCTTGCTGGCCAAGCGGCGGCACGTGACGGTCGTGCGCTACCCGTTCCAGCCGGGGGACAGCGGGCGGCGGCGAAAATCGGGCATTCCGACGGGTTAATAAACGCGGCGGCCGGGTGGCCGGCTGTGCAAGAATGCAGGGGGTTGGGACGGGCCGGACCTACCGGGCAATGGGGCGCCCGGGGCGCGCTGGCCCTACCCGCCCACTAAAGTTACGCATTGGTTGGGCGGGCGGATTCACGCGGAGTCACCTGCGCGAGCGGCAGGCGATGCAGTCGCATTCCCAGTACCTCTTGACGAGGTGGACGAGGCCGAACAGCACTTTCCCGTCCGAATCGAACGCTGGAAGTAGCTTCGCCAGATTGTCGGCGTCGCCCGATTCATATGCGCGGAAGACCCAGTGAGCCACGAAGTCCGCCAGCTGGATGAGGCGACTCGCACGGCTTTCGACGAAGACCGGCACTTCAGCGAATCCCACCATTGGCCGTATCTGGCCCACAAGCGAACCGCCCTGGGTACGCCATCCGGTCATCAGTTGCTGGAGCGTTGACTCCAGGCGGCTCTTATCAGCGATTGCAAGGCACCGATGGGGCTCGCCTGCGAAGCTGAGGCGACCGACCATCGCGTTCCCGCGAGCGAAGAACTCCTCATACGCGCGCTCGTAGGGGTCGACATGCGGAAACGACTCTTTGTGGATGACGACTGCGAACAGCTTCAGTGCCCGACCACGGCCCCAGGTGCCGTCGGTAACCAATGACGTCACTGTCCCGGTCAACCGTTCCCGTTCGCTCGCAGGGATGCGACGCCAGGGCCCTTTGCCCGCGCGGATGTGCTGAGAGTGGAGCTCGGCGGTGGCTGCGGGCGGAGGCAGCGATGCGAAGAGGTCCTCAATAGCGGCCGAGACCACAGCGGTATCGTCTTCGTGGACGGCAACTCCACCAACGACGAAGTGCGTGCTGTCCTCGGAACCCGACTCATCGGTGTACAGCAGGTACATGGCCGGGCGATTTTACGAAAAGACAGGCGACGGGCCACATGGGCCGGGCCTCCGCAAAAAGGCAGAAGCCGCGTCGCCTGTAACTTCATCTTGAGGCGCCAACCGGTGGCGCGTCAATCCTCCGCGGGAGCTACATGCGGAGGTAGGGGCGGAAGAGGAAGGGCGGGCCGGCGCCGAGCATGGCCGCGAGCTCGGGCGTGGGGTCGCCGAGGAGCTCGCCGGTCACTTCGCCCGTGGCGAGGACGGCGGCCATGAACTCGTCGCCGAGGTTCTGGCTGTGCTGGATGAGCGACTCGGAGTCGCGGAAGCGCTCGATGCCGATGCTCTCGGTCTCGTCCGCGTTGAAGAAGACGTCGTACTGCAGGGTGCCGGTGTCGCGTGTGCGGACGACGTCCATGGCGTGGGCGACGAGGCGCTTGTACTCGTCGACCATGCCGGGGTGGAACTTGAAGCGCACGATGCCGATCAGTTCGCTCATTGGGGGACCTCCGGGCGCCCATTATGGCCGCCGGCGTGGGGCGGCGGTACCCGGGCGCGGTGCGGATGTCGCGATCGGAGTGTCAGTCGCGGCGGGGTGACTCCGCGGGCGGCATGACGCCCTTCGCGACGGCGGGGTGCTCGACCGCGTCCTCTTGCAGGGCCGGGTCTTCGTGGGCCTGGCGGGAGCGGCTGGCGGGCTGGTCGGTGGCGAACTCCGCGAACTGGCCCGGGTTGCCGCCGGGCACCGCGCGGGTGCTGTTCCCCTGGGTCCAGTGCTCCTGGTGGAGGTGGTCGCCGTCGGCGCCGTGGGGGTGGTCATCGTTGGGATGGGTCATGGCGCCGAAGGTTAGGCGGGCGGGGGTGCGGTTCGAATCCCGTGCGGCGTGGCGGCGTAACAGGCGGCTTTCAGCAGCGTCAGGGAGTGCCGGGGAAGACGAGCTGGTCGAGGACGAACACGGCGGCGAGGCCGTTGTGGTCGCTGGCGTAGAGGGGCGTGCCGTCGGCGCGTTCGCCGGGTTTGTCCGCGAACATCACGACCGAAACGGGCGTCCAGCCGTGGGCGAAGATGTAGTCGGTGCGGGCGGTGAGGTCGGGCTGGACGCCGGCGACGGATTCGCGGCAACAGGTGCCGCCGGGAAGGGCTTGGGCGACATCGACGAAGGCCATGCGGACGAAGGGGTCGAAGACGGTGGCGCCGGGCGCCTCGCTGAAGTCGCCCATGACGATGGCGGGGCCCTCGGTGCGGGTGGCGGCGATCCAGTTCGCGAAAAACTGGACCTGCTGGGCGCGGATGCGGTCGCCGCCGCCGGTGAGGTGGGTGAGGTAGACGTCGATCTGGCCGGCGGGCTCGGGCGCCTTGAGGACGAGGTGCACGGCGACACGCCGTTCGCCGGATTCGGAGGTGCGCGGGTTGAGGACGATGGAGTCGGCGTCGCCGACGAGGGGCCAGCGGCCGGTCTGGACGAGGAGGAGCTCGCCCTCTTCGAAGCCGACCTGTTTGGCGAGCTCGTCGCTCTGTTCCTTGCTCTGGCCGGGGAACCAGGGGTTCGCGCGGGCGTAGACGGGCTCGAGCTTCAGCTCTTTGGCGAGGTAGGCGATGGCGCTGCCGTAGGCCTTCGTGACCGACGCTTCGTTGAACCCCACGACGTCGGGGTCGAACGCCTTGAGCTCCTGGACGGTGAGCTTGAGGCGCTCTTCGAACGTCTCGCCGGCGAGGGCGTTGTCGGCATCGAGCGTGAGGGGGCTGGAGAGGTTGATGAAGGCGACGCGGAGCTCCGTCGGGGGCTCGGGCGTGGGGGAAGGGGAGGGTGAGGCGGCCGGGGTCGGGGTGCCGGGCGAGGGTGTGGGGCTGGGCCACTTCACTTCGCCGCCGTTATCGCCGCAGGAGGCGACGGAGAGGGCGGCGGCGATGGCGAGCACCAGCGCCGCGATGAACGCGAGCCGGGCGGCCGGGTGGCGAGACCAGGACGGGGCGGGTCGCTTTATTGACATGGGCGCGGCCCCGCTGCTGTACTTGAAGCCAACGGCGACGACGGAGACGAGTAACGCCCGGACGCGTGCACAGCGAGCCCCGGAAGGTGCGAAGGGGGCGCAGGCAGCGGGCGTGAAGATCGCTCTCGAGCTTCCGGGGGAAGCGGGTGGTTGGCTGTTGGCTGTTGGCTGTTGGCGCCGCGTTGGGGGCCAGCTTCTTCGCAGCGAACGCCTGAGCTCGTGGTAATACCGGACGGATGCCCACCGTTAGCAGGGGCAGGCCCTTTCGCGACCGCCTGGCTTAGAGCCAACAGCCAATAGCCAACAGCCGGGCGCGCAGCGGCCGCAGAGTGCCCGCCAGTGGCGGGAAGCAGGGTGGTACCGCGGGCAAGCACGCTCGTCCCTGGATCCGGGACGGGCGTCTTTTTTTTGGCGTTCGGCACGGCTGGTGCTCGCATCATTCTTGGGTACGAAGCGCGGCACGCCGCGGACGTTCCCAATCGAACCATTGCCGGGGAGAGTTCGCAATGTTTACGCCGGTGGATAGCAAGGTTTCGTTCCCGCGCCTGGAAGAGCGCGTCCTCGAATTCTGGAAACAGCACAACGTGTTTGCCCGGAGCGTGGCCGAACGCCCCGCGGACCGGCAGTTCACGTTCTACGAAGGGCCGCCGACGGCGAACGCGCGGCCGGGCATCCACCACGTGCTGGCGCGCGTGTTCAAGGACCTCATCCCGCGGTACAAGACGATGCAGGGATACCGGGTGCCGCGCAAGGCGGGCTGGGACACGCACGGGCTGCCGGTCGAGCTCGAGATCGAGAAGGAGCTGGGACTCCAGTCGAAGCCGGAGATCGAGGCCTACGGCATCGCCGAGTTCAACGAGAAGTGCAAGGCGAGCGTGACCCGCTACGTCGACGAGTGGGTGCGGCTGACCGAGCGGATCGGCTACTGGGCGGACCTCGAGAACGCGTACGTCACCTGGCACAACGCGTACATCGAGACAGGCTGGTGGATCTTCAAGCAGCTCTGGGACCACGGGATGGTGTACCAGGACTACCGCTCGACGCCGCACTGCCCGCGCTGCGGGACGAGCCTGAGCGACCACGAGGTGGCGCTGGGGTACGAGGACGACGTGCCGGACCCGAGCGTGCATGTGAAGTTCCGCGTCCCGGGCGAGGCGTTCGCGGCGGCGACGGGGCTGGCGGTGCCCGGCGGCGAGCCGGTGAGCCTGGTGGCGTGGACGACGACGCCGTGGACGCTGCCGGGGAACGTGGCGCTGGCGGTGAAGGCGGACGCGGACTACGGGCTCTACGAACACGAGGGCGAGTATTACGTGCTCGCGGAGGCGCTGGCGGAGAAGGTGCTCGGCGAGCGGCTGACGCACGCGGGTAGCACGAAGGGCGAGCGGCTCGTGGGGCTCCAGTTCGAGCCGCTCTACCGGCCGGAGCTGCTCGGGCAGGACGTGATGCGCTTCGACGAAGAGGGCCGCCTGCGCCGGGTGACGGACGTCGCGACGACGGACGGGCTGCGGCGGGTGATCGCGGCGGACTATGTGTCGCTGGACGACGGCTCGGGCATCGTGCACATCGCGCCGGCATTCGGCGGCGAGGACTTCGAAGAAGGCAAGCACTTCCGGCTGCTGTTCGTGCAGCCGCTGGACCTCCGCGGGATCATGGCGGACGACCTGCCGGGCGCGGGCAAGTTCGCCAAGCAGGCGGACAAGGACGTGATGCGGGACCTGACGGACCGCGGGCTGATGCTCAAGAGCGGGACGATCAAGCACACGTACCCGTTCTGCTGGCGCTGCAAGACGCCGCTGCTGTATTACGCAAAGCCGAGCTGGTACGTGCGGACGCGGAGCCAGCAGGAGCAGCTGATCAAGGGCAACGAGCGGATCAACTGGTACCCGGAGCACATCAAGGCGGGGCGGTTCGGCAACTGGCTGGAGAACAATATCGACTGGGCGGTGAGCCGGGAGCGGTACTGGGGCACGCCGCTGCCGTTCTGGCGCTGCCAGGGCTGCGGCGCGGACGCGTGCGTGGGTTCGCACGCGGAGCTCATCGAGCGGGCGGTGGACCGGGCAAAGGCGGAGGCGCTGGACGACCTGCACCGTCCGTACATCGACGCGATCCTGCTGCGCTGCGAGCGCTGCGGCGGCGAGATGAAGCGCGTCCCGGAGGTCGCGGACGCGTGGTTCGACAGCGGCGCGATGCCGTACGCGCAGTGGCACTACCCGTTCGAGCAGGGCGACGGGTTCGACCGGGCGTTCCCGGCGGACTTCATCTGCGAGGCGATCGACCAGACGCGGGGGTGGTTCTACACGCTGCACGCGGAGGCGACGCTGCTGAAGGCGGCGGAGGCGGTGCCGGACGGGATCGCCTACAGGAACGTGATCTGCCTGGGGCACATCCAGGACGAGAAGGGTCAGAAGATGTCCAAGAGCAAGGGGAACGTGGTGAACCCCTGGGACATCCTGGACCAGTTCGGGGCAGACGCGACGCGCTGGTACATGTTCTCGGCGGGCTTCTCGCGCACGTCCGGGCGGTTCGGGGCGGGGCTGGTGGAGGAGGGGCTGCGGCGCTTCCTGCTGACGCTCTGGAACACGTACTCGTTCTTCGTGAGCTACGCGAACATCGACCAGGTGGACCCGCGGCGGCGGCCCGAGGGGACCGCGCCGGAGATCGACCGCTGGCTGCTGAGCGAGCTGAACGCGCTCGTCCAGAAGGTGACGGACGAGCTGGAGAACTACGACCCGACGGATGCGGCGCGGGCGCTCGACGGCTTCGTGGACGACCTTTCGAACTGGTACGTGCGGCGGTCGCGGCGGCGGTTCTGGCGCGGCGCGAGCGAGAGCGACACGGACAAGCAGAGCGCGTACTACACGCTCTACACGGCGCTGGTGACGGTGACGAAGCTGATCGCGCCGTTCACGCCGTTCGTGGCGGAGGAGCTCTGGCAGAACCTGGTGCGGTCCGTGGACGCGGATGCGCCGGTCTCGGTACACCTGGCGGAGTGGCCGAAGGCGGACGCGTCGCTGATCGACGACCGCCTGAACGCGGAGACGCAGCTCGTGAAGCGGGTGTGCTCGCTGGGGCGGGCGGCGCGGGCGAAGGCGCAGATCAAGGTGCGGCAGCCGGTGGCGGAGGTGCTGGCGAAGCCGCGCTACGCGGAGGAGGCGGAAGCGCTGCGCAGGAACGCGAACCTCGTGCTCGAAGAGCTGAACGCGAAGTCGTTCCAGGTGCTCGAAGACGAGGGCTCGGTGGTGCGGTACGAGGTGAAGCCGAACCTGCCGGTGCTCGGACGGAAGTACGGCCCTGGAGTCGCGCAGATCCGGACGGGGCTGGCGGCGATGCCGGCGGCGGCGATCGTGGACCTGGTGCGGCGCGGCCAGAGTATCCCGGTCGAGGGGTACGAGCTGCTGCCCGAGGACATCCTCCTCCAGGCGCACGACACCGAGGGCTACGCGGTCGCGACGGACGGGGGCTACGCGGTGGCGGTGACGACGGCGATCACGCCGGAGCTGGCGGACGAGGGGCTGGCGCGGGAGATCGTGCGGCGGGTGCAGGACATGCGCCGGGACGCGGGCTTCGAGCTGACCGACCGGATCACGACCTGGTACGCGGGCGACGGCGACATCGCGCGGGTGATGTCGGCGCAAGCGGCCTACATCCAGGGCGAGACGCTGACGACCGAGCTGGTCGCCGGCGACCCGCCGGAGGGCGCGCACCGGGCCGAGCACGATCTCGAGGGGACGACCCTGGTCCTGGGGGTGCGGAAGAACTGAGGGGCTGACCGAGTACGTCGCCGCAGGACAACGAAAAAGGGGGGGCCTGGTGGCCCTCCCTTTGTTTGTGGCTGGAATCGGCCGGGTGCTTTTAAAGCATCTCGACGACGACGGCGCTGGCTTCGCCGCCGCCGATGCAGAGGGTGGCGAGGCCGTAGCGGCCGCCGGAGGCGCGGAGGCCGTTGAGCAGGGTGGCCATGATCCGGGCGCCGCTGGCGCCGATCGGGTGGCCCAGGGCGACAGCGCCGCCGTGGGGGTTCACCTTCTCCGCGTCGAGCTCCAGCTCGCGGATCGTGACCATCGGGACGACGGCGAAGGCTTCGTTGATCTCGAAGATGTCGATGTCGGCGATGCCGAGGTCGGCCTTCTTGAGGACCTTGCGGATGCACTCGATCGGGGCGGTGCTGAACCAGGAGGGGTCCTGGGCGTGGGAGGCCTGGGCGACGATCCGGGCGACGGGCTTCACGCCCTGGGCAGCTGCCGCGGTTTCGGACATGACCACCGCGAGGGCGGCGCCGTCGTTGATCGTGCTGGCGTTCGCGGCCGTGACGGTGCCGTCGCGTTCGAAGGCCGGCCCGAGCCCGGTGACCTTCGCGAGGTCGACCGAGAACGGCTCTTCGTCCTTATCGACCACGACGACGGACTTCTTCGAGGCGATCTCGACCGGGACGATCTCGTTGGCGAAGTGGCCGGATTCGGTGGCGGCGCGGGCGCGTTCGTAGCTGCGGATGGCGAACGCGTCCTGCTCTTCGCGGGTGAACTCGTACTCGCGGGCGCAGAGATCGCCGAAGCTGCCCATGGGCTTGTCCTGGTAGGGGTCCCAGATGCCGTCGTACTGGGTGTGGTCCTTCATTTCGACACTGCCGAACTTGAAGCCGTTGCGGCTGCCCATGAGGAGGTGCGGGCCGCGGGACATGCTTTCGACGCCGCCGGCGAAGACGAGGCTGGCATCGCCGAGGCGGATGGCCTGGTCGGCCATCATGATCGCCTTGAGGCCGGAGCCGCAGACGCGGTTGATGGTGGTGGCGCAGACGCTCTGGGGGAGGCCGCCGGCGAACATGGCCTGGCGGGCGGGCGCCTGGCCCATGCCGGCGGGGAGCACGCAGCCCATGATCATCTCGTCGACGCTTTCCGGGGCGACGCCGGTGGCGGTGATGGCGTCCCTGACGAGGGTGCCAACGAGCTGGGGGCCGGGCACGCTGGCAAGCGCGCCGTTCAGCTTGCCGATGGGCGTGCGCTTCGAATAGGCGATGACGGACTGCGACATGGCGAGGGGTGCTCCGAGCGAGTGTGCGTCTTTCGATGGTACATGGGCGGGGGCGGTGGGTCAGGCGGCGCCGCAGCGCACCTCGAGCGTCATGGTCACGTCTGCGGCGGCCCCGGAGGAGCGGCGGGCAGGGCCGGAGTAGGTGGCGTTGTTGCCATCAACCTTGATCGCAGCCGCGGCCACGCCCCACTGGACGTCGTCGCGGTTGAACGTGATGGTGGTCGAACCGGCGACGGAGACGACGGTGAGGCTGGCGCGGGGGCTCGTCTGCTCGCCGGTGATGAGGATGGTGGAGCCGTCGTTCGAAAGCACGCACTGGGGGACGACGAGCGTGGTCACGACGCCGTCGATGGTGACCGTGGCGCGGCCGGGGACGCCGGGAGTGGGCGTGGGCAGGCCGCTGCGGATGGTGCTCGTGCCGGTGCTCGCGGGACGGCGTGGGGCGGTAGGCGTGACGCCGGACCCGCCACCACTGTCGTCACAGGCCGCCAGCAGGATGGCGCCGAAAAGGACGACCGCAACCCACACTCCACGCATAGAGCTCCTCCACGAGCTGTACCGCGAGTGAGCTGCGCGGCCTGGGGGCAGCATACCAAGCGGCCGCGCCGAACCGCAGGTCAGTCGGCCGGCTGCGAGGCCCCCGAATGGACCGGCGGTCGCGCGGCGGGGGCTCGCCGCCAGGGATAGAGCACCTGGCCCCAGAAGCTCTCGGGCACGACTTCGCCGCGGACGCCGAACTGGGCGGGCTGGCGGTCGCGTGGCATGTAGAAGGTGCCGAAAAGCACGTCGAGCCACGGGAACAGCCCGGCGAAGTTCTTGTCGAGGCCCTCCTGCTCGGAGGTGTGGTGCCAGCGGTGGTAGCAGGGACTGGCGACGACGTACCGGAGTGGGCCGAACCCCCAGGGCACGTTCGAATGGAGCATGATCGCGTAGAAGGTGAGGGCGGGGACAAAGATCGCGAGATAGCTGAGGTCGAAGCCGAGGAGGATCACGGGGACGGCCTGGGCCATGCGCTGGCCGGCTTCGTTCAGGGGGTGGACGCGGACGGAGCTGAGCCAGTCGAGCTCCTCGCTCGAGTGGTGGATGGCGTGGAACTTCCAGAGCATGCCGAGGCGGTGGAAGGCGCGGTGCGACCAGTAGGCGACGAGCTCGAGCAGGACCAGCGCCTCGATCGCCTGGAGCGCGGGCGGCTGGCGGTTGACCAGGGTTTCGCGGTCCAGCCAGGCGCGGATGTTTTCGGAGCCGGGGCCGGAGCCGGCGAGGAGGGCGATGACCACGGCCATGACGATGACCATGCCGGCGGTGAGCGGGTTCGCGACGAAGGGCTGAACGAACCACCAGGCGATGTCGGTGCGCCAGCCACGGCGGCGGCGGCGCTGCCCGGGGATGGCCGGCCAGAAGCGCTCGACGATGCCGAAGACGACGCCGAGCAGCAGGAGGCCGATCACGGGCGCGAGGAGAAACGCGGCCATGGCGCGCCTCCTTCGAGGAATCCGGGCACGCTACCGCGCGCGGGACAGGCGGCGCAAGCGGTCGATTAACCCTGCCTTTGCGCCGCTTCCCGCGGATCGCTAGTGTTGTCGCGCTGCAATTGGAGGGGTTCGAAGATGGAGTTTCGGGACAACGGCGAGGAGACGGCCTTCCGGGCGAAGGTGCGCGCGTTCCTGGATGCGGAGTATCCGGCGGAGTACGCCAGCCGGCCGACGGAGTGGGGGTTCTTCAATGGCGCCGCCCGCATCACCCAGGAGTTCCGCGACTTCATGCGGGGGTGGGTGGCGAAGCTGAACGAGGAGGGGTGGGGCGCGCCGGCGTGGCCGAAGGAGCACGGTGGCGGCGGGCTGAGCGTGAAGGAGCAGTTCATCCTGAGCGAGGAGTTCGCCTGGCGGCGGGCGCCGCGCCCGGGCGGGATCGGCCACGGCTGGGCGGGGCCGACGATCATGGTCTATGGCACGCAGGAGCAGAAGGACCGCTACCTGCCGCGGATCATCAGCGGCGAGGACGTGTGGTGCCAGCTCTTTAGCGAGCCCGGCGCGGGCAGCGACCTCGCGTCGCTGCAGACGCGGGCGATCCGGGACGGCGACGATTATGTCGTGAATGGCCAGAAGATCTGGACCTCCGGTGCGCACCATTCGCACATGGGCATCCTCATCGCGCGGACGAACCCGGACGCGCCGAAGCACCGGGGCGTGAGCTACTTCCTGGTGGACATGAAGACGCCGGGGATCAGCATCCGGCCGCTGGTGAACATGCTGAGCAGCCACGAGTTCAACGAGGTGTACTTCGAAGACGTGCGCATCCCGGCGTCGTCGCTCCTGGGCGAGGAGAACCGGGGCTGGTACATCGCGACGACGACGCTGGACTTCGAACGAAGCGGGATCGCGTCGAGCGTTTCGCACCAGCTGATCACGCGGGACCTGGTGGCATTCGCAAAGGAAACGGCGACGGGCCAACGAGCGATGGCAGCGAACCCAGGGCTGCGGAACGAGCTGGCGGACCGGGCGATCGAGTCGCAGGTGGAGAGCCTGATCAGCTACCGGATCATCTCGATGCAGGACCGGGGGGAGATCCCGAACAAGGAGTCGTCGATCGCGAAGCTGTATTCGAGCGAGTTGGACGTGCGGCTTTCGGTGACGGGGATGCACCTCGCGGGGCTGCACGGGCAGGTGGACGACCACGAGTGGGCGCCGTCGATCGGCGGGCGGCTGCCGCGGTTCTACATGCACAGCACGACGAGCCCGATCGGCGGCGGGACGAGCGAGATCCAGCGGAACATCATCGCGATGCGGGGGCTGGGGATGCCGCGGGGGTAACCCTCACCCCCTGTGGGGATTCTGCTGTCGCGGAGGGAGGGGGATGTGTGTGACGCGATGCGCCCTCACCCCCTGCCCCTCTCCCGCTGCGGCGGGAGAGGGGAGATCGCCTTTCGCTTTGGGCGGGCTGATATGCTGGTGGCATGTCTGTGACGCTGCCGGCCCCGGCCATCCCTGCGCCGATCCGTGAGGAGCCGGAAGGAACGTATCGCGTTGGGCACACGAAGGTGCTGCTCGCGGCGTTCATCTGGGCGTACAACCACGAGTCGGACACAGCCGAGAAGCTTCACGATGCGTGGCCGGTGGTGGAGCTGCCGCTGGTGTTTGCCGTGCTCGCGTACTACCACCAGAACCGGGCGGCGGTGGATACGTACGTGGAGCAGACGCGCCTGGAGCAGGAGCGGTTTGTGGAGGAGCAGAAGCGGCTGCACCCGCAGGACGAGCTGATGGACCGGCTCCGTGCCCGCAAGTGGGCGAAGGACGCGGCGGCGGCAGCGAGTGAGCGGCATGATCCCGTGCCTCGCGGATGAGGGATTCCACGCCGCTATAACCGACGCAATCCGCGCTCGCGGCGTGGACATCGTCACGGTGCAGGAGGCGGGGCTTTCATCGGCGACCGACGAGGCGGTGCTGGACTTCGCCGGAAAGAACGGCCGCCTGGCGCTCACGCACGACAAGGCCACGCTAGTCGGGACGGCGTGGGAGCGCGTGCGCGCGGGCCTGCCCATGCCCGGCGTCGTCCATGTCCCGTGGGGTGCTGCCCTGGGACCCGCGATCGAAGAGGTGCTCTGCATCGTGGAGTGTGGCTACCCGGACGAAGTGGACGGGCAGGTGCTGTACGTGACCTCGGCGTAGGACCCGCACTAGACGGGGGAACCGGGGTGCGGCCCTGCCCTCCCTGACGGGTCGGGCTACTGATTGGCGGCCGTGCGCGGCGAGGTGCCTTCGGTGTGGCAGCCGTTTGGCTGGCGCGCCGCCGAGGCTGGGCTCGGCGGACTACCGCTGCGCGGCTGGGGCGGCGCGGATGTGGAGCCCTTACGCGGGTATCACGCGGGGCGGGTAGACTGCGCGCGTGGTCAGGGGGTTGCTGGGGACGCTGTGCGTGTGGCTCTTCGGGGCGATGGCGCTGCGGGCGGTCGTCATCCCGCCGGAGCAGTGCGGCCCGATCGCGCCCACGGAGGCGCGCGTCGCGGCGCGGGCGGCGGCGGCGTGGATCGAGCGCAACCAGTACGACGACGGTTCGTACGTGTACGAATACAACGCGGATACGAACGTGGAGCCGGGCGGATACAACGTGGTGCGGCACGCGGGCGTGACGATGTCGCTCTACCAGCTGGCGGCGAAGGGCGACCTGAGCGTGCTGCCGGCGGCGGACCGCGGGCTGGCGTTCATGCAGGCGAACCTGTACCGGTCGGAGGACTGGGCGGCGTTCCAGGACCCGCGCGGCGGGCAGCTCAAGCTCGGGGCGAGCGCGCTGATGCTCGTGAGCCTGGAGCACCGGCGGATCGCGACGGGCGATCGGCAGCACGACGAGCTCATGCGCGAGGTCGGCCGCTTCCTGCTGGAGCTGCAGCTGCCCGATGGCGCGTTCCTCGAGCTGTACGACCAGCCGAGCGGCGCACCGGTGCCGGACCGGCGTTCGAAGTACGCGACGGGGGAGGCGTTCTGGGGGCTCGCGCTGCTGCACGAGGCGTTCCCGGGCGAGGGCTGGGACGTGCCGACCAAGAAGGTGGCGGATTACCTCTCGCTCTACCGGGACGAGGTGGAGGACCAGAAGTTCCCGCCGTGGGCGGACCAGTGGGCCGCCTATGGGCTGGCCGAGATGGCGGAGTGGCCGCCGAGCGACGACAACATCGCCTATGCGCGGCGGCTGGCGGACCGGTTCGGCTTCCTGGTGCGGGCAGAATCGCAGCGGACGACGAGCTGGTGGTCGAAGCTGATCCATGGGCGGCAGGCGCGGGCGGCGGGCGCCGGGACGTGGGTCGAAGCGCTGACATCGCTGCACCACCTGGCCTCGGTGGACCCGCGCATGGCGGACGTGCGTGAGGAGCTGGGCGACCGGGTGGAGTGCGGCGCGCAGATGCTCGCCGAGCGCCAGGTGGGCCCGGACGAGCTGAACGGGTATGACCGCCCCGACATCGCGGAAGGGGCGTGGTTCACGGAGGGCATTACACGCATGGACGACCAGCAGCACGCACTCTCGGGGCTCCTCCTGAGCGAGCCAATCCTCGCCGGGCGGGGGCGCGGGGACGAATGAGCGACTATCTCCGCCTGCTGCTGATCTTCGCCGTCGTGATCAACCCGCTCGCCGTGCGAGTAGCGTTCGAACCGTGGCGCGAGCGGCTGGACCGGCGGGAGCTGCCCGCGGTGGCCGGCGTCGGCGCCGCGGTCGCGGCGGTGCTGCTCGGGCTGGCCGCGGTCATCGCCGCGGACCTGCTGGACTTCCTCGACGTAGCGCCGGAGACGTTCCGGATCGCGGCGGGCATCGTAATGGCGACGAGCGCGGTGCTGGCGGTGTGGCGTGGCCGGGCGGGGGCGACGCTGGTGCCGGGTGAATCGCGGTCGTGGCAGGCGGGCGTGTTCCCTCTGGGGTTGCCGCTGCTGGCCGGGCCGGCGGGGCTCGTGGCCGCGATGACGTACGGGATCGATGACGGCGAGGTGAAGGCGTGGGCGGCGGCGGTGCCGTGGCTGGCCGTGGGCGCGGCGCTGGCCCTGGTCGAGCTCACCCGCTGGACCGCGGCGGCGGATGCGGTAGCGCGCGTGTGTGGCGCGCTGCTGGTGGTGGTGTCGGCGGGGCTGATCGTGGAGGGGGTAAGGGACATCTAGCCGGTGCGCGCTGGCGCGGGGCGGTGGTGCGGGGGCGCGGCCCTGCCCTCCCTCACGGGTCGGGCTAGTGATGCCTGGGCCCGGGCGTGGAGCCGAGGGCCGACGGGGCCGACAGCTGGGAGCCGACAGCCAAGAGCCAAGAGCCAAGAGCCAACAGCCAAGAGCCGAGGGCCGACAGCCGACAGCAACTTGGAACGTCCGAACCAGTGGAACGGACCTCGTGGCCCTGCGGGGATTCCGTGCAGGGAGAGACCCTGTGGGTATCCCGGCATGGAGGTCCGGCCATGAAACGCGTGTTGCTCGTCCTTGTGGCGGCGTTCGCTGCCCTCCTCCCAGCCACCGCTTTCGCGGACGGTGAGGCCAATGACACGGATGGCTTCGCCCTGCGCGTGGGCGGCGACTACCACCTCCCGGCAGGCACGATCGTCGAATCGCTGGTCGTCATCGACGGCGATGCGATCGTCGACGGCCGGGTCACTGACACCCTGTTCGTCATCAACGGCGACGCGCTGATCCGCGGCAGCGTCGGGGGCGACACCACCATCATCCGCGGGAGCCTCGAGGTCATGGCAGCCGGCATGGTTGATGACGTGTCGCTGATCCGGAGCGACCTGCACGAGCACCAGGGCGCGCGGATCACGGGCGACGTGGACCGAACGAGCGCCTGGTTCTGGCCGGGGGGCGTGTTCCTCGGGATCCTGTTCCTCCTCGGTGCCGCGGTTGCGGTGATGCTCGGCGGGCTGCTGTTCGCGGCCGTGGGCGGGCGCCAGCTGGCCACCGCGGCAGCCTCGATGGGGCAGGCGCCGGGCGCGACCATCGCCTGGGGGCTGGGCGTGGCGCTCGGGCTGCCGCTGCTCGCGGCGGCGCTGATGGCGACGCTGATCGGCATCCCGGCCGGGCTCGCGGTGCTGTTCATGGGCATCCCCGTCGTGGGGTACCTGGGCTACGTCGTCGCGGGCGCGTGGGTCGGGATGCTCGTGCTCGGACGGACCGGCCGGGCGGCGGAGCTGCGGCACCCGTTCGCGGAAGTCGCGCTGGGGCTGCTGATCCTCCAATTCGTGGCGATCATCCCCGGTGTCGCGTTCCTCGCGTTCATCGTGCTCGGCACGTGGGGCGCGGGTGCGCTGGCGCGGATGGCGTGGATCGCCGCGCGGCCGCAGCGGGCGGCGCCTGCACTCCCGGCGACGCCGGCGGCCGGCGGGCTCGCCAACCCAACCTGACCCGCGGCGGTCCGCGGGAAACGAAGAGAGCGCCCTGACGGGCGCTCTCTTTCGGCCTGTCCGGCGGTGGGTCACCACCAGGAGAAGAGATGCTTGCCGCGTTCGGCGCCGGGGGCGGTCGCTTGCGGCGGCGGTTCGGATTCGAGCCGGGCTTCGAGCTCGGCGGCGACGGTTGGGAGGCAGGTTTCGCAGAGCCCGTGCGAGATACCGGTATCCCCCCACTGGATGACGCGCCTGCACCAGGCGCAGAAGATGGTCGGTTGCCTTTGCCCGGACATGGATGTGCTCCCTTCCATGACGAACGCCGCTCCAGGCCCCGCGCTAGCAATAGATGTACGGCATGGGGGCGTGGGGGAACGAGTGCGGGTGGGTGGCGATTGCGTGAAAGTGCTGAGTGCTGGGTGCTGTGGTCGTTCTCCGTTGGCCGTTGTCCGTTGTCCGAGGGGCTGGTTGCTGGGGGGCGCGTGAGGTGCAAGGAGGGAGTGAGTAACGCAACGGGGGATTAACGTGGGTCACAGCGGGGGGCGTTTCGCATGTCCTATACTGGAAGCATCCATTCACGGGATGCCGCCACCTGGTGCTGAACGCGCCCTTGCCGCCGACACCCGCTCGCTTCGAATCTCTCTGCGCGCGCCGGTATGGAGCCGGCGTCACCGGTATGCATGACCCAAGCTGAACCCGTCCGAATGAGCGTCGGCGTCCTTGCCCTCCAGGGGGACTTCCGGGAGCACCGCGAGATGCTCGACCGGATGGGCCACTACGCCTACGAGATCCGCAAGCCGGAGCAGCTGCGCGACCTCGACGCGCTGATCATCCCCGGCGGCGAAAGCACGACCATCGCGCGGCTGATCATCAGCAACAACTTCCAGGAGCCGCTGCGGGAGTTCTGTGCGAGCGGGCGGCCGGTGTGGGGCACGTGCGCCGGGGCGATCCTCCTGGCGAAGCACGTCGACCGGCTGGACCGGCCGGGCATCGAGACGATGGACATCTCGGTGGTGCGCAACGCCTTCGGGCGGCAGGTCGATAGCTTCGAAGCGGACCTCGAGATCAAGGGCGTGGAAGGCGGCCCCTTCCACGCGGTGTTCATCCGCGCGCCGCTGATCGACGCGGTACACCACCCGGCGGGGGCGATCGCGCGGCTGGAGGATGGGACCGTGGTCGCGGCCCGGCAGGACAACCTGCTCGCGACGTCGTTCCACCCGGAGCTGGACGACGACACGCGGCTGCACGAGTACTTCCTCTCGATCGGCCGGGGTATCCAGCCGCAGCCCCGGACGCTGCCGGAGGGCCTTTCGCACGCGATGGCGCCGTTCGTGGACGAAACAGGGCGGCTGACCGCGTGGCCGGTGAAGGAGCGCATCCAGCGCGAGGCGATCGCGTGGCTGGCGCACCGCTTCGAACACGGGCGGCACTACACGGAGGCGGAAGTGAACCGCGTGCTGGACGCGGCACACAGCTTCCACGACGCGGCGCTGCTCCGGCGGCTGCTGTACGAATGGGGCTACCTGGACCGGGAGCGCGACGGCTCACGGTACTGGCTCGCGGGGCCGCACGTGGCGGAGGACACCCATGCGAGCTGAGCCGCTGAGCCCGATCGATGCGGCGACGCTCTGGCCGCAGATGCACCGCCTGACGACCGAGGTGATCGCGACGCGCGCGGGGGAGAACCTGCTGCTGCGCTCGGGACTGGCGGCGACGGGCCTTTCGCGGCTGCCGCGGCTCCCGCGGACGATCGTGCTCGGGCTGAAACGGGGGCTGGGGTACCGGGGGGTGGTCATCGTGCGGGAGCTCGCGGGCGGGGCCGGCTGGGAGGCGGTGTCGCTGCGGATCGCGCGGGAGAAGGACGACGAGGCGGTCGCGGAGCTGCTCGCAGACGCCGGGCACGAGGTGGCGCAACGCGGCGGGCGGACGCTCTATCTGCGCTACGCCGAGGGTTCGCCCCACCGCGAGGCGATCCGCAAGGCCGGGCTGATGGCGTACCGGCTCGAACAGCTCTACGCGCTGCCGCTTTCGGCGCTGAGCCGGGAGGTGCCCTACCGGGCGGCGACACGGGCCGACCGGCACGGGATCTTCCGCCTGTATTGCCGGTCCACGCCGGAGCACATCCGCCGGAGCGAGGCGCCGACCCAGCAGGACTGGCGCGCGGTGCTCGATTCGTACGACTGCGAGCGGGAGTTCGTGTTCGAACACGAAGGCGCGGCTGCCGGCTGGGTGGGCATCGGCGAACGGGAAGCGCGGACCATGATCGAAACCGCCATCGAGGGCCTGGCGGCGGCGACCCTGGACCTGGTCGAGATGCAGGCGCCGCGGCATGCGGTGCTGGTGCTGGGTGAAGACCAGCTGGCCCTCGAACACGATGTCTTCGCGCGGGGCTACACTGCATTAGGGGTGCGTGTGCTGTGCGCGAGGAGGCTCGCCCTGCTCAACCCGCTCAAGGAGGTCAAGGCGGTACCGGCCGAATCCCTGGCCCTGCCGCAATAGCCGTGACCGAAGACGACATGCTGCTACCTGTCCCCGAACAGATCGTTACCGACGACCTCGACCTGTTGCTCGACGCGCTGCCGCCGCACATCTGCGAGGTGTTGCGCGAAGAGGGGCGCCGCGAGGGCCTGCTCGAAGTGGTGATGGACCTGGGCCGCCTGCCAGAGGCGCGCTACCCTGGCCGCGAAGTCGTGCTCGCGCACACCGAGGTGACCGAGGCGGACATCGCCTACGTGATCGACCACATCGGCGAGTTCGGGCTCGACAACCGCGCCGGGATCGAGCGGACGCTCCACCGGATCAGCTGCATCCGCAACCGGCGGGGCAAGGTGGTCGGGCTCACCTGCCGCATCGGGCGGGCGGTGTACGGCACCATCCGGGTGATCGAAGACCTGGTGCTCAGCGGCAAGAGCATCCTCTTCCTCGGGCGGCCGGGCGTCGGCAAGACGACGATGCTGCGCGAAGTGGCTCGCGTGCTGGCGGACGACGCGAACAAGCGCGTGATCATCGTCGACACGTCGAACGAAATCGGCGGCGACGGGGACGTGCCCCACCCGGCGATCGGCGGGGCGCGGCGGATGCAGGTGGCGACGCCGCCGATGCAGCACGCGGTGATGATCGAGGCGGTGGAGAACCACATGCCCGAAGTCATCGTGATCGACGAGATCGGGACGGAGCTGGAGGCGGCGGCGGCGCGCACGATCAACGAGCGCGGCGTCCAACTGGTCGGGACGGCGCACGGCAACTCGCTCGAGAACCTGATGCTGAACCCGACACTTTCGGACCTCATCGGCGGGATCCAGTCGGTGACGCTGGGGGACGAGGAGGCGCGGCGGCGGGGGACGCAGAAGTCGATCCTCGAGCGGAAGGCGCCGCCGACGTTCGACGTGATCGTGGAGATCCAGAGCTGGGCGCGCGTTTCGGTGCACCCGAACGTGGCCGACACGGTCGACGCGCTGCTGCGCGGATACGATGCGCCGCCGGAGCTGCGCCAGCTGAGCGCGAGCGGCCGGATCGAGATCGTCGAGCAGGCGGAGAGCGACGAGGACGAGGTTGGCGAGCGGTATCGCCCCACGCGCGGCCCGGTTTCGCAGGCGTCGTGGGAGCTCGGCCACCGGCGTGGTGGTGGCCATGTACGGGAGGAGCGGTCCGCGGCTGACATGCAGCAGCGCGACCGCGACCGGTTTCCCCGCGCCGAGCCCCAGGAAGCGGCGATAAAGATCTACCCCTTCGGCGTCTCGCGCGCGCGGCTGGACCAGGCGATCCGCTCGGTCGGCGTGAACGTGGACATCGTGAACGACGCGCGGGACGCGGACGCGGTGGTGACCCTGCGGACGTACTACCGGCGGAAGCCGCCGGCGCTGCGCGAGGCGGAAGAGCGGAACCTGCCGATGTACGTGGTGAAGGCGAACACGGCGTTCCAGCTGGAGCAGGTGCTGATGCAGTTCCGCCGCGGCGAAAACGGCGAGGGCGGCGTGCGGCGCGACCCGATGGTCGACGTGTTCCGGGAGACGGAGGACGCGATCGCGCGGGTGATCAACGAGGGGCGGCCGATCGAGCTACCGCCGGCGAACAGCTACGTGCGGCGGGTGCAGCACCAGCTGGCGACTCGGTACAACCTGGCGAGCAAGAGCTCGGGCAAGGAGCCGCAGCGGCGGGTGAAGATCCTGCCGCTGGGGGCGACGGGGACGGGCTTCGAGCGGTAGGTTCGGGCGACGCATTCGCGGCCGCGAACGATTCACGGTCGCGATTCGTTTGAACGGGGCGGGCGGACGGGCTACGCTATTGGACGCGGGCCGCCTTAGCTCAGCTGGCAGAGCGGCGCTTTCGTAAAGCGTAGGTCCGGGGTTCGAGTCCCCGAGGCGGCTCCACTTTTTCCCCTGCTGTTGGCTGTTGGTGCATGCGAGCCCGGGCTGCGCACATGGCGGGCTGCCGCACGAAGATGGTCCTGAGAGGCCGGGCGGTTGCTGCGCCCGCCCTCGTTTTGGGGGGCTGCCGCGGGGCGTGCGTTTGGCTGGCGCGCCGCCGAGGCTGGGCTCGGCGGACTACCGCTGCGCGGCAACCGTCGCGGTCCGGCTGCCCCGGCTGTCCACCCCGGGATAACTGATGACCGACAACTGATAACCGCGCCGTTCGCGGGAAGGGGCGGGGCGCGCGACACTGGTGACGATGCGCCCCAAGCCCAACGCAACCCCGGATGACCTGGCCTTTGGCGTGAACCCGTGCGCGCTGGCGCTCGAAACGGGCGCGGCGCGGCAGTTGCTGTACCTCCGCGAGACGAAGAACGACCGGGTGCTCGACCTGGCGCGGCGGGCGCGCGATGCGCGCGTGCCCACGGAGCCGGTGGACCTGCACCGCCTGGACGAGCTGACCGGCGGCGGGGTGCACCAGGGCGTGCTCGTGCGGCTGCGTGCGATCGAACCGGCGGACCTCCGGGCCATCGCCAGCCGGCCGGCCGAGCGGGGCTCGCTCGTGCTGCTGCTCGACGGCGTGACGGACCCGCAGAACGTTGGGGCGGTGGTGCGGACGGCGGTGGCGGTGGCGGTCGACGCGATCGTGCTGCCGCGGCGGCGGGGGGCGCTGCTCACGCCGGGCGTGCACCGCGCAAGTGCGGGGATGAGCTTCCTCGCGCCGGTCGCGGCTCCGCAGAACCTCGCGCAGGCGGTCGCGACGCTGAAGGAGGCGGGGTACTGGGTGGTGGCGGCGGATGCGGGCGATGGGTCGCAGCTCGCCACGACCTTCGACTGGCCAAAGAAGACCGCGCTGATCATGGGCAGCGAGGGCGAAGGCGTGAGCCACCTCCTCCGGCGCGAGAGCGACTTCGCGGTGGCGCTGCCGATGGACCCGCGAGTGGAATCGCTGAACGTGGGCGTGGCCTGCGGCGCGCTGGCCTACCTGTTCCGTCGGCAGTGGCCGGCGCAGGGTTAGTCGCGGATCGGCCCCGTGCCCTCGTGGCTGGCGCGGGCGAAGGCGAAGCCAGCGACCGACCGCGCGCCGGCCTCGCGTAGCACGCGCGCGCATTCGTCCATGGTCGCGCCGGTGGTGATGACGTCGTCGACGAGGGCGACGCGCAGCCCGGCGAGCGACGGGCCGTCGTACGCGAAGGCGCCGTCGACGTTGGTGCGCCGTTCGCGGAGGTGCTTGCCGACCTGGGTGGCGGTCTTGCGGATGCGGCGGAGCTCGCCCGGGCCGGTGGGCCAGGCGAGCGCATCGAGGATCAGCCCTGCCTGGTTGAAGCCGCGGTCGCGGTAGCGCGAGGGATGGAGCGGGACGGGGTAGACGGCATCGAACGGCTGTGCCGCGGCGAGCGGCGCGATCCGGGCGGCCATGAGCGGCGCGTAGACGCGGGCGCGGCCGTACTTCAGGGCGTGCACGACCTGCCGGGCGGCGCCGGTCATCTCGTGCGCCGCGAGCGCGCCATCGAGATAGCGCCAGGCGAGACAGCGGGGGCAGTTGTCGGCGCCCTGCCAGCGCGCGGAGCAGTTGGGGCAGCGGCCGGGGCCGTGGGCGGGCTGCATCGCGGCCTGGCAGGGCTCGCAGAGAAGCGTGCCGAAGCGGGCGCAGCCAGCGCAGCGCGCGGGGAGGAGGAGCTGGCCGCTTTCGCCGAAGAGCCGCCGGAGGAGATGGCTGCCGCCCATGCGGGCCATTTCACGCGGCCAGCGGGGTGGGCGCAAGCCGTATGGTCGCGATCGCCGTGGCCGGCTGGCATGGGACGCGCGCTGGCGCGCGGGAGATGTACCATCCCGCCCGAACGTCACGCGGCGCTCGACTCCATCGAGTCGTGTGGGGGAGGGGCGCGCGCGAGGTGGTTCGAACCGGTGCGCGGCTGGCGCTTGGAGGAGGTCCGCGGATGCCGTACGAGGTCAGCGAGATCGCGGGGCGGCGCTGCCTGGTGTACCCGGCGGAGGAGCTGGTGCTACGGAGCGCACATGACGGCACGGACGTCGTGGGCGAGGCGATAGGCGAGGGCGCGCGGGTGGCGGTGGTGCCGGTGGAGGCGGTCGACCCGGGGTTCTTTCAACTCCGCACGGGCGTGGCGGGCGAGGTGGTGCAGAAGACGGTGAACTACGGGCTGCAGCTCGCTATCGTCGGGGACATCGACACGTACGTGGCCGCGAGCAAGGCCTTCCGGGACTTCGTGGTCGAATGCGAGCGGAGCAACCAGGTCATCTTCGAGCGGGACATGGCGGCGCTGGAACGGCGGCTGGCGGGGCTGCCGGCGCGGTAGGGACAGGGCCGGGTTGGGCGGGGGGCCGCGGGTGCGTAGACTCCGGGAATGACCGCGGAACCGCCCACGATGGATGTCGCGCCGCCGGAGCTGGTGCCGGAAGAACGCCTGCTCGCCTCGATCCAGGTGGTCCGGGGGCAGCGGGTGATGCTCGACCGGGACCTGGCGGCGCTCTATGGCGTGGAAACGCGCTCGCTCAACCGGGCGGTCCGGCGCAACCTCGACCGCTTCCCCGGGGACTTCATGTTCCAGCTCACGGCGGACGAGGTGGAGGACTTGAGATCCCAAATTGGGATCTCAAGTGGCCACGGCGGGCGGCGCTACCTGCCGTTCGTGTTCACGGAGCAGGGCGTGGCGATGCTTTCGAGCGTGCTCTCGAGCCCGCGGGCGATCCAGGTGAACATCGAGATCATGCGGGCGTTCGTGCGGTTGCGGGCGATGGCGGCGAGCCACGCGGCGCTTGCGCGGAAGCTGGACGAGCTGGAGAACCGGTATGACCGGCAGTTCGCGAGCGTGTTCGACGCGATCCGGAAACTGATGACCCCACCGCCGGTGGCGGCGCCCCGCAGGAAGCGCCGCATCGGTTTCGAAACGACAGGAGATACCCCCGCATGAGTGGCTTCGTCCGGCTTGGCCTGATTTCCGATACGCACATCCCGGAGGCGCGCTTCGAGCTCTGGCCGCAGGTGTTCGACGCCTTCAAGGGGGTCGACGCGATCCTCCACGCGGGGGACATCCACGACCTGGTGGTGATCGACCAGCTCAGTGATGTGGCGCCGACCTATGCGGCGCGCGGCAATGGGGACGACGGGTCGGGCGGGCGGCCGGTCCAGCCGTTCGACAAGCGGCTGCGGGAAGGGTGGGTGCTCGAATTCGGGGGGCTGACGATCGGGATGACGCACGACGTGCCGATCCCGGAGTACCCGCCGCACCTCACCGTGGAGCGGGCGATGCAGCGGTACTTCGGCCGCACGGACATCGACGTGCTGATCTACGGGGACACGCACGTGGAGGCGATCGACACGATCGGGAACACGCTCTGCGTGAACCCGGGTTCGCCGACCTATCCGCGGAACCTGAACACGCAGCTGGGCACGATCGGGTTCCTGGAGATCAGCGGAGGCAAGGCGGAGGCGACGATCTGGCAGCTGACGGAGGACGGGATCGAGCCGTTCAACTGGGGGAAGTGGCGGCGGCCGTGGTGAGGGTGCGGCAGCGCCGCGCTGATTTCCGATTTTCGATGTTCGATTTTCGCCGCGGGTAGCGTTGTTCGTTGTCCATGGTCGCGTGGCAGCCCCAACTTGAGATCCCAATCTGTGATCTCAAGTTGGGTTTTCGCTTTCGTGGGCTGGTCTGATGTGTCGCCGGGGTCGCGACGAGGCTGCCCCGGCTGTTGAGTGCCCATCGGCAATCGTCGGTCGGAAATCGGCGATTACTTCTGGCGTTCGCGCCAGGCGCCGGTGAGGAAGCCAGCTCCGTAGGTGATGTGCATGGTGGCCATGGCGGCCAAGGTGAGCCAGGGGTTGGCGCCGGACTTCGCGGCAACCTTACGGGAGGTGTAGAGGCCGCCGCCGATGTAGGCGGCGCCGAGGAGGCGCAGGAGCCAACGCACCTTGCCGGAGAAGCGTCCGAGGACGAAGAGGGCGGGCGCGCCGGCGACCATCGCGGCGGGGGCGAAGTGGCGCGGCTGGAGCGGGCGTCCGCGCGAAAGCAGCGTCCCCTTGGCGGCGCCGTATTCCCAGTACTGCTTGCCGAGCGCCTTGAGCGAGCGGCGCGGGTAGTAGGTGCTGCGGATGGCCGGGATGAGCACGATGCGGCCTCCGGCTTCGATGAGCCGGGCGTTGTAGCTGTCCTCGTCGGCGCCGTCGACCGTTTCGTCGAAGCGGCCGACGACGTCCCAGACCTTGCGGTGGTAGCAACCGAAGGGGACGGTGTCGACGTCGCCTTCGACTTCGGCGTAGCGGAACTTCGCGTTGCCGACGCCGAACGGGGAGGACATGGCGGCGGCAATGGCCATGCCCACGGCGCCTTCGCCCACCGTCTCGATGGGGCCGCCGACGCAGGCGGCGCCGGTGCGGTGGAGCGCATCGACGGACTCGCGGACGAAGTCTCCGCGGACGATGCTGTGGGCGCCGATGATGATCCAGCAGTCGCCGGTGGCGGCTTCCATGCCGGCGTTGAGCCCGCCGACGGTGATGCGCTTGGGGTTCTCGACCAGCTGGAGGCTGCGGAAGGGCGAGGGGTAGGCCGCGACGAGCTCCCGGGTGCGGTCGGTGCTGCCGCCGTCGGCCACGAGGACCTCGATGTCGCCGGCGCCGTAGTCCTGGGCGGCGAGGGAATCGAGCAGGCCGGTGATGTAGCGCTCTTCGTTCAGGCAGGGGATGACGATGGAGACGAGCGGCCGTGCGGGGAGCGGGAGGGGGCCGGCGAGTGGCCGGGAGTCGGCGGCAGTGGTCATGTGCCCAAGGTAGGCTCGGGCCCGGTTAGTTGCCAGTTGACCGGCGGGTGGAGCCGAACGGGTACACTGGTGCAACGGAGACGGAGATGGGCAACGGGACATCGACGCTCAAGGCCGACGCGCGGCGAGTCATCGACGAGCTGCCGGACGATGTGACGGTCACTGATTTGTGGGCGGCGATCGATGCGTTCGTGGTGCGGAAGAAGATCGAGCGAGGACTGGCTGCCTCGTCCGACGGTTCGCCGCGGTACACCACTGAAGAGGTGATGGCGCGACTCGGGCTGAGCGAGCAGGGATAGTAGGAGACGGAGATGGCGACGACCACATCAACCCTCAAGGACGAAGCGCGGCAGGTCATCGACGAACTGCCGGACGATGTGACGGTCCACGACCTGTGGGCGGCGATCGATGCGTTCGTGGTGCGGAAGAAGATCGAGCGCGGGCTCGCGGAGAGTGCGGCGGGGCGGCTCATACCTGACGAAGAGGTGTGGGCCGAGCTGGGTATGACGGCGTAGCGGCAGGCGGAGACGTGATGGCAGCCACCGCATCGACGCTGAAAGACGAAGCGCGGCAGGTCATCGACGAGCTGCCGGACGACGTGACGGTCCACGAGCTGTGGGCGGCGATCGATGCGTTCGTGATGCGGAAGAAGAACGAGCGCGGACTGGCAGTAAGCGCCGCGGGGCGGGTGCGCCCGTTCGACGACTTCCTGGATGGACTCGAGGCCCAGGCGTGAAGGTCCGCGTCCCGGCACTGGGTCGGACATACGGGACGACGCGGGGTTGCACCCTTCGGCGATCCCGCTCCCGGACGGGGAGGGCGAGGAGCCGGAGTAGGCGGCGGGCCGCCGGGTCAGGAGCTGGGCGAGGCCATGGCGGCCGCCTTGCCGCGGGCGTGCTCTTCCGCGGCGGCGTCGTCGGTGAACATGTAGCCGAGGCCCTGGAAGGTGCGGATGTACTGCGGATCGCCGGGGTTGTCCTCGATCTTCTGGCGGATGCGGGAGACCCAGACGCGGAGGTACTGGAGGTCGTCGACGTATTCGGGGCCCCAGACCTTGGTGAGCAGCTCCCGGTTCGTGACGAGCTTGCCGGCGTTCGCGGAGAGGTGTTCGAGCAGCAGCCACTCGGTCCGGGTGAGGTTCACCATCGTGCCGTTCTTCGTCACGATCCGGCGGCTGAGGTCGATTTCGAGGTTACCGGCGGTGACCGGCGCGGTGGGCGTGATGCCGCGCACGCGGCGGAGGACCGCGCGGATGCGGGCGCCGAGCTCGAGCAGGTTGAACGGCTTGACGATGTAGTCGTCGGCGCCGAGCTCGAGGCCGCGCACCTTGTCGGTCTCGCGGTCCTTGGCGGTGAGGAGGATGACCGGGGTGCGGCCGCGCTCGCGGATCTTGTTCATGACTTCGAGGCCGGATTCGCCGGGCATCATGATATCGAGCAGCACGCAGTCGGGGCGGCGCTCTTCGATGATGCGGATCGCTTCGTCGCCATTGGTGGCGGTCAGGACCTTGAAGTCCTGGGCGCCGAGCTCGAGCTTGAGCAGGCGCAGGATCCCGGGCTCATCGTCGACGGCGAGCAAGAGCGGCTGAATCGTCATCGGTAATCCCTCCAGGGGCGGTCCGGGCGGAGTAACAATCGGCGCGGTGTGTTCACAACCGCATTGCGAGGACCTGTATTCACCTTAGCGGCGGGTGGCGGGACCCTCCATCGCATACGAGCGGATGGGCCGTAACAGTTGTCTTGCAGCTCCGGAACAGCCGTACCAAAACGGGAACGGCGTGCTCGCAGCTCCGGCGAAGTGGGCCGCGGCGTTGTGCGCCTGCGATGCCTGCGCTACCATCGTCCACGCTATGGTAGCTATGGAGAGAATGCATTGAGTCAGGGCCGCCCGGCCCCCTCCACGACTCTGCGCTAGTTCCGTCGTCTTCGCGGCTGTAATGGCGGCCGCCCACGCGGAGGTCTCTCCCCCATGCCCCACCCGATAGAGGCCGCTGGCCTCGTGAAGAACTACGGTTCGTTCCGTGCCGTCGACGGCGTGACCTTCGAGGTCCGCGACGGCGAGTGCTTCGGCATGCTCGGCCCGAACGGCGCCGGGAAGAGCACGACGATCAAGATGATCGCGTGCACGTCGCCGGTGAGCGCCGGGGCGCTGCGCGTCGGCGGGTTCGACGTCGCAACGCAGGCGCGCGAGGTGAAGCGCGTGCTCGGCATCGTGCCGCAGGAGGACAACCTCGACGAGGACCTGCCGGTTCGCCAGAACCTGGAGGTGTACGCGCGGTACTTCGGCATCGCGAAGCGGGAGGCGATGCCGCGGATCGAGGAGTCGCTCGCGCTCTTCCAGCTCAGCGAGAAGGCGGAGGCGAAGATCGACGACCTCTCGGGCGGGATGAAGCGCCGCCTGGTGATCGCGCGGGCGCTGGTGCACGAGCCGCGGATCCTGGTGCTCGACGAGCCGACGACCGGGCTCGACCCGCAGGCGCGCCACCTGGTCTGGCAGAAGCTGCGGCTGCTGAAGAGCCGCGGCGTGACGATGCTGCTGACCACGCACTACATGGACGAGGCGGCGCACCTCTGCGACCGGCTGGTGATCATGCACCGCGGGCAGATCCTGACGGAGGGCAACCCGCACTCGCTCATCGCCGAGCACGTCGGCGAGGCAGTGCTGGAGCTGCGGATGGAGGCGCACGAGCGGGCGCCGCTGCTGGCGGAAGTGCACGGCGTCCCGGGCGTCGACGTCGAAGAGGTCGAAGGGATGGTGTACGTGTATGGCGCGCCGGAGGCGGCGCGGCGGATCGCGGACCAGATTTCGGACCCGTCGCTGGCGTTCCTGCGGCCGGGCAACCTGGAGGACGTGTTCCTCCGCCTGACGGGAAGGGGGCTACTCGATTGACCGTCTTCGCTGCTTCGCGACCCGACCTTTCTTCCGGCGCGTACCGCGTCTGGCAACGCAACCGCGATGTGCTGCTCCGGCTGTGGAAATCGGAGTTCTTGGCGCAGCTCATCGAGCCGGTGATCGTGATCCTCGCGCTCGGCATCGGGCTGGGGCAGTTCGTGGAGCTCGAAAGCGGGGAGGAGTACGTGACCTTCCTCGCGCCGGGGCTGCTGGCGATGTTCCCGATGTTCTCGGCGGTGTTCGAATGCGCCTGGGGGAGCTATGTGCGGCTGGAAATGCAGGGCACGTACAAGGCGATCATGGCCACGCCGGTGAGCGTCGACGACATCATCACCGGGGAGATCCTCTGGGGGACGACGCGGTCGATGGTGAACGGGGCGTACATCCTGCTGGTGGCGGCGGTGCTCTCGCCGTGGCTGCCGATGGTGGAATCGCCGTGGGCGATCCTGGTGGTGCCCCTGGGGGCGCTGCCGGGGGTGCTGTTCAGCTCGGTGAGCATCGCGTTCGCGTCGATCGCGCGGGCGATGAGCCAGTTCAGCTACTTCTTCAACCTGGTGATCAACCCGATGTTCTGGTTCGGGGGCGCTTTCTTCCCGTTCGCGGAGCTGCCGCAGTGGGCGCAGGTGCTGGGCTGGTTCATCCCGCTCACACACGTGGTGGAGATGTACCGGGACCTGCTCCAGGGCACGCCGGGCTGGGGGACCATCGGGCACTTCGCCTGGCTGCTGGTGGCGACGGCGCTGTTCTATCTCGTGGCGCTGACGAGCATGCGGCGGAGGCTGGTGGACTGAGGCCCCTCACCCCCCGACCCCCTCTCCCGCTGCGGCGGGCGAGGGGGAGTGGATCAGGCGTAGAGGCGTAAAGTGGCGTCCGCCGCGAGGGTGAGGCGTTGGGCAGCAGGCGCATAGTGGCGTTCCACCGTGTGAGTCCGACGTGGAAGTTGCGCGGCGTGGGCCCTCACCCCCCGACCCCCTCTCCCGCTGCGGCGGGCGAGGGGGAGCAACGTGTCAGACCGCGAGCGTTCGTCTTTCGCGGCGGACGCCCCACTCTACGCCTTTACGCCTCTACGCCTCAGCTCGCCTCCACGCCTTTACGCCTGAGTTCGAGGCGGGCGGCGACGGCGAGCTGGTCGCAGCGTTCGTTTTCGGCGACGCCGGCGTGGCCGGGGACCCAGCGCCAGGTGATCTGGTGGGTGCGGTCGTGTTGGATGAGCTCCTGCCAGAGGTCCTGGTTGAGGACGGGCTGTTTGGCGGCGGTCTTCCAGCCGTTGCGCTGCCAGGCGGCGAGCCAGCGCTTTTCGAAGGCGTTGCGGAGGTACTGCGAATCGGTGTGGACGACGACGAGGGAGGGCCGCTTGAGGGCGCGGAGGGCCATGATGGCGCCCATGAGCTCCATGCGGTTGTTGGTGGTGTTCGGTTCGGCGCCGGAGAGCTCGCGGCGGGCGTTGCCGTGGTTCGGGGCGATGAGGACGGCGCCCCAGCCGCCGAAGCCGGGGTTCGGCGAACAGGCGCCGTCGCAGTAGATGTGCACGAGTGGCGGATCGGTCATGGGTGTCCGGGTGGCCGCGGGCCACGTGTACGACCAGTGTGGGCGAGGGACGGGCGTTGGGCCAGAGGGCACCCCCGACCCCCTCTCCCGCTGCGGCGGCCGAGGGGGAGGTCTGTGCGCGGCAGTCGCGGCGCTGCGTGAGGGCGATCGCGGCGCGGCTGGTGGCGATGGTGCAGGATGGAGGTGACGCGTGCCGCATTCGCTCGCCGCATCTTTACCATCGGGTAGGGTGCGGGGGAGCGCGGGGCGGCACGATTCGAGGCATGACGATGACCGCGCCCGCCCGACCACCGACGCCGCCGAGCGGGATTTCGCCGCAGCTGACGCCGCGCCAGCGCGAGGTGCTCGACCTGCTGGCGAAGCGGCGCACGAACCCGCAAATCGCGGAGGCGCTCGGCATCTCGCTCGACGGGGCGAAATGGCACGTGAGCGAGATCATCGGCGTGCTCGGCGTGGATAGCCGGGAGGAGGCGGCCGACTGGTGGCGCGAGTACAACGGGCTGCCGTCGCGGTTGCGGCGGTGGGCGGCGGGCATCTTCGCGGGCGGCGCGGGCTGGCGGTGGGCGGCGACGGGCGGCATCGCCGCGGCGGCGGTCGCGTTCGCGGCGGTGGCATACGCGATCTACGCGAGCCTGGGGGCGGACGAGGAGGCGGCGAGCGGCGACCTGCCGGCCACGCCGACGGTCGTGACCGAGCAGCCGACCGCGCCGGCCGGGGGCGGCGCGGCAACGCCGACTGTGACGGCGGCGCCGGGCGGGCCGGTCGTCGGCGGGGTAGCGTCGCAGCCGCTGACGGTGGGCGACCCGGCGGAGCTGCCGCGCGGCATCACGAGCTACTACGCGATCATGGGTTATGCCACCGAGGGCGACGGCAACAGCCTCCGGCGTGCGTACCGGGATAGCGCGGGGCAGCTGCGGACGCGGGAGCTGTTCGCGCCGCTGCAGCAGTACGGTCGCGTCTACGACTGGACGGCCGACTTCGACCGCGGGCTGGTCTATGCGGCGGTCTGCACGCAGGGCTATTGCGGTAACTATGCCACACCCTCGGCGGATGCCCAGGCGCGGGTCTTCGCTTCGACAGATGGAGGCGTGACCTGGACGGACAGTCCACCGGTTGCCTTCGGGTCGTTCTTCATGGATGTGACACCGCACGGCGTGATCGTGCGCGAATTCAACGCCGGGACGCAGGAAGTTCGGCACTATCTCTACCCGTCGGGGACGGAGCTCGCGCCGCCGGCGGGCGTCTCGGCGAACATGACGCCGGAGTACATCGAGGGACTCGGCATGTACTGGAAGACGGAGGATGCGCGGTTCCTCCTTTCGAACGGCGAGGAGGTGATCGCGGCGTTCACCGGCTGGGACGACGGGCACCCGAACTACCGCCACATCCTGACCGGCTTCCGGAACGGGGACCTGCTGGTGGTGTGGTCGACGTTCGCGAACAAGCCGTACGACGAGCAGCCGTTCGACGTGTTCTACGCGGCCGTGGACCGCGCCGGGAACGTGAAGCGCAGCGTGCACTACCCGGGCGATGCGGACATCCGGCTGGACGACGTGCTGACGGACAGCTTCGTGCTGGGCAACGTGCTGGACCGGAGCGGGACGCGCAGCGTGCTCGGGGAGGACATGGAGGTCGCGCTGATTGACCTCGAGACGGGCGGCGTGCACCCGATCCTGGAGCTCTCGGCGGGGATGACCGGCGGCAATTCGCACCCGTTCACGATGGGCGCGACGACCGGGAACGTGCTCGAAGTGACGGGCGCGGGGGACTGCCTGAACGTCCGGGACCAGGCGTCGGCGGGCGGGGCGGTGCTCGACTGCTACGCCGACGGCGTGCTGCTCGTCGACCGGGACGAGCAGCGCGCGGACGGCGGTGTGACATGGCTGGCGGTGCGCACGCCCGACGGGCGAGCTGGCTGGGCGAGCGCGGAATTCCTTTCGCAGTAGCGCGGGCGTGACGCGGGCCTCGGCAGCCTGCAAGCTGGGAGCGGAGGGAGTGCCATGAGCCAGCTCAGTGAGTATCGCCAGCAAAAGGACGCGTTCTTCAAGGAGAGCGAGTCGTCGCCGCTGCGGCCGGAGCAGCGGGAGGCGTTCAGGGGGCTGCGGTACTTCGACGAGGCGCCGGAGCTCGCGATCGTGGCGGTGCCGGAGATCCTGGACCCGGCAGAGCTGGTGGAGATGCAGACGAGCACGGGCGCGACGGCGACGTACCTGCGCTGGGCACGCGCGCCGTTCAGCGTCGATGGCAAGGACGTGGCGCTGACGGTGTACAAGAACCCGGGCAGCGGTGACCTGTTCCTCCCGTTCCAGGACGCGGACCGCGGCAGCGAGACGTACGGCGCGGGGCGATACCTGGACGTGTACGAACTCTCCGATGGGCGGCTCTACCTGGACTTCAACTACGCGTACAACCCGTACTGCGCGTACAACGACGACTGGTCGTGTCCGCTACCGCCGGGGGAGAACCGGCTGGATGTGCGGATTCGGGCGGGGGAGAAGACGTACCACGTAGAGGAGTAGTGGAGGTGCTGAGTGCTGAGTGCTGAGGTCGGTGGTACTGGCTTCGGTGCATATCACGCGCTCGGCGCGGCAGCTGCTTTCGCTGTTCCCCGGAGAGAGCGGCCTCAGCACTGCACACGCAGCACTAGTTCCCAGACGCAACCAGGCCCCGGACTTTGCCGGGGCCTGTTCACTTGCTGACTCCTGCCGCTGCCAATCGGGCGATTGATCAGCGACCGAGTACCGTTCACCGTCCGTCATCCAGCACAGCCGCTTCTATGGGAAGCGATTGGAGGCGCCTGCTTCGTGCGGGACTTCATGCCTCCAGCTCGAAGGGACTGCTGGGATGGTTCGTTGGACGGGAAGCGGGTTCCCGTGCCTGGTTCGCGCTAACGCGAACCCTCGCTCTGCACAATGAAAACTCCATAGAAGGCGTGAAGCTTGCTTCGCATGCTCTCGTCCTCCTTCCTTACGGAAGCGGGCCTGGTGGATACGTTCATTGCATCCGGCCCGTCCCTAGGTACAAGTACAACTTACTCCCGTTGTGGGCGTTGTCAATGCTTCTATCGGGTTAACTTTCTGCGACTGGAGACCCTCGTCACGGAGCATTCATCGTCCGATGTGCATGGCCGGGATTCAGCTGGCGGCGGGCAACCCGGGGGGCACGACCACCTTCGAACCGACGCCGAGGCCGTGCCGTTCGAACCAGCCCTGGTTCACTTCGAGGACCATGTAGTAGGGCTGGGCGGGAGTGAGGATCGTCTCGTCGAGCGGTGTGCCGCTGCGTATTTCGAGGACGGTGCCATCGGCCGCGAGGTAGGCGATGGAGAGCGGGAGGTAGGTATTCCGCATCCAGAAGCCGCCGCTGCTCTGGCGCGGGAAGAGGAAGAGCATGCCGGCGTCTTCGGGCATCGCTTCGCGGAACATGAGCCCCTTCTGGCGCTGATCGGTGGTGATGGCGAGCTCGACGGTGAGAGTCTCGCTGCGCCCGTTGCCTTCGACGCGGACCTCGACGGTGGGGAGCTCGGGGCGCGGGGCGTCCGTGTCGTTGCCCGCACCATCGCAGGCGAGGAAGGCGACGAACGCGACGAAGGTGACCAGTGCTGTGAGCATGCTGCGCCCAACCATACCCGAAGCTTCGCGGGGGGTGGTGCAACAGGAAAGCGGGGCGGGTTGCCAGCGGTGGTAGAGTGCCGGGATGGCCGAGGTGGACGTCGACCGAGTGTTGGGGGAGGTCGAGCGAGGGTATGCGCGGCTGTGGGCGGTGGTGGGGGGCGGGGATGCGGTGCGGCTGGGAGAGCGGCCGGGGGGCGAGTGGTCGGCGATCGACCATGTGCGGCACCTGCTGTTCGCGGAGCAGCTCCACCTCGGGCGGTTCGGGCCGGGGCCGGTCGAATGGCACCGGCTGGGGCTGCCGCCCACGGGCATGCAGGCGCAGAAGCGGTTCGCGGCGCTGGACGTCGGCGCCGAGCCGGGCGTGAGCGAGGTGCTGGAGGCGTGGGCGGCGGTGCACGCGGAGCTGCGGCCGTTCCTGGCACAGGACGACGACCGGGTGCGGGCGAAGCTCGGCGGGCATCTGCGCCATGTGGGCGCGCACCTGCGGGTCATCGAGCGGCGGTTGCGGGACCCGAAGGCGCGGGGGAGCCGGCGGCGCGAAGGGTCATTCGAAGGCGAAGAGCAGCGGGAAAGCGGCCACCACGACGGCTGACCAGGCACCGTAGACCGGGATGTAGCGCGTCTGCCAGCGTTCGAGGTGGGCGAACGGGCGGCGGCCGCGGAGGAAGGCGGCGAGTAGCCAGGCGGACCAGGCGAGGTTACCGAGCAGGACGACGTTGAGCCCAAGCCCGGCGGTCCGGTTCGGCGTGAACCCGAATTCGGTGATGCGGCTGAGGATGGCGGCGAGGGCGAGGATGTCGATCACGAGCGCGCTGACGACGAGGACGAGCTGGACGGCGTCCATGGGCGTTGGGCGGGCGTCGGCGTCGCGGGCCGAGATCGCGTAGAGCGTGAGGCCGACAACGAGCACGAGGAGCAGGTCGAGGACGATGAGGACGTCGCGCTCGGGGTCGATGGCGTTGCCCGTGAGGGCCATGCCGATGATGGCGGCCACGAGCATGACGGCGAAGAGTGGCGTGAACACGGCGGTGAGCACCGGGGCCATGTTCTCGATCACGCTCTGCTTGGCTTCGACCAGCCAGGCGACGACGACGACCGCGCCCACCGCACCGCAGGGGAGCACCCAGGCGGTGATCGCGGTCTCGACGTCGATGTCGATGGCCTGGAAGATGCCGAGCGTCATGGCGCAGAGGACGCCGCCGCCGAAGGCGATGAGCGTGTAGTAGATGAACCACTCGCCGGTGAAGCGGACGAAATCCATGCGGGGCGCGTCGGGGCGCCAGGCGCCACCGAGGTAGGCGACGCCGGCGCCAAGCCAGAGGGCGATGGGCAGGTGGATCGCGGCCAGGATCTCGGTGTCGCCTTCGCGTTCGAAGGGGTAGGCGTTCATGAGCAGCGCCGCGGCGACGAACGGCACGGCCAGGCCCACGAGGACGCGCCGGGGGAGCTGGCGCTTCCAGGCGAAGAAGCCGACGAGGAACGGTAGCGCGAGCAACGACGCGTTGCGCAGGTAGAAGGATGACTCGAAGTCCGCGTCGGAGCCGTCGGCGGCGAAGGGGTCGACGCCGAAGAGGGCGGGCGCTTTGAAGGCGAGGGCAGCGGCGACCGCGAAGCAGGCCATGACGGCGAACCCGGCGTACTCCCAGGCGGGACGCTCGCTGGCGCCGTCGCTGAGGACGAGCTGCTTCCAGAGGCGGCTGGAGCGTTCGCGAGCGAACTCTCGCGAGAGCTCGTTCACGCTGCCGATACGCTTGATGGCGACGAGGAAGGACTCGTCGTCGCTCAGGCCGGCGGCACCGAGCCCGGCCATCTCGCTGCGGAGGTGGTCCTCGAGCTCGTCGACATCGACGTTATGGATGGTGCGGCGGCGGAGGAGGTAGGAGCGCCACTCCCGGATTTGGGATTCGATGCCGGGTTCCATCGCAACGTCCATGTTCGGTGATCCGGTGGCCGGGTGGGTGTGGGCGATGTCAGGAGCCGGCGACGGGTGTGCCGAAGACGCCGACGGCGAGCTCGGCCCAGGCGGCGAAGAAGGCGAGGGCGACGATGCCGCCGACGAGGAGGCGGTAGCGGGGCACCCGGGCGACGAGTGCGGCCACGGCGAACAGCGCACCGGCGGCGAGGAGGAGCACGGCCATCGCGGCGAAGTCGAAGGCGTTCCAGTCGGCGGTGAGCTGGACGACGCCGAGCGGAAGGGCGACGAGGGCGGCGCCGAGGAGGATCGAGGGAAGGTGGGCGGTGCGGTGGGGCATGCGGGTGGTCTCCGTGGTGTGTGGTGGGGGGCGTTTGCCCTCACCCCCTGCCCCTCTCCCCTGCGGGGGAGAGGGGGTCGTGTCCCCTGTGGGTGGTTCTGGTTTGGGCGCCTTCCCCTTCCCCCGGGTTGGGAGCGGGCGGTTTGGGGCGGCCCCTCACCAGCTCCCCTCTCCCCTGCGGGGGAGAGGGGAGCTGGTGTATCGCGTCGGGGTTATGGGGGGTGTGGTTCGGGGTGGAGAGGTGGGGCGGTGGATTGGAGGGCGCGCCAGGCGTTGTGGAGGGCGCCGGCGACGACGTCCCACTGGCGGCGTTGTTCGGCGAGGGCGTCCTGGCCGGCGGGGGTGATGCGGTAGTACTTGCGGCGGCGCCCGCCGGGCGGGGCGTCCCAGTCGGCTTCGACGTAGCCGAGGCGTTCGAGGCGGTGGAGGAGGGGGTAGAGCATGCCGTCGGTCCAGCCCATCTCCCCGCCGGAGAGCTCGTCGATGCGCTTGAGGATGGCGTAGCCGTAGCTCTGGCCCTCGTTGAGGATGGCGAGGACGAGGGGCATGGCAGAGGCGGCGACGAGGTCCTTGCCGATGCGCAGCTCGGTGCTCATCGGCGGCCCCGGCGGGCGCTCCTCACGTCGAATGCGATGGCGCCGAGCACGAGGAGGGCGCCGATCCCCTGGAGGCCGGGCGAGTCGTCGGCGCCGCCGGCCACGATGGCCGCGACGCCGAGCGCGGCGACCAGCACGAGGGCCGCGACGAGCGCGTAGTTCACGCGGGTGCGCTTCGGAAGCCTGCCGCCGCTTTGCATAGGGGCACGATACATCGCGGTGCTAGGTATCGGCAAGACACGGCGGGGTAAAGTTCGAACGCGACACGGACACGGCGGACGCGCCGGCGTGCTCCTTGGGGCGGGCGATGGTGCGCGCTGGCGGGGCGTGGTAGCAGGGGCGCGGCCGAGCGCTCCCTGTTGGTCGCGCCACTGATTACACGCGACCGCTGGCGCGGCCGGCCGCGTCAGGCGGCGACGTAATGGGCGAGATGCTGGCCGGTGAGCGTGGAGCGGGCAGCGACGAGCGCGGCGGGGGTGCCTTCGAAGACGACGCGGCCGCCGTCGTGGCCGGCACCGGGCCCGAGGTCGATGATCCAGTCGGCGTGGGCCATCACGGCCTGGTGGTGTTCGATGACGATGACGGACTTGCCGGAATCGACGAGGCGATCGAGCAGGCCGAGGAGCTGTTCGACGTCGGCGAGGTGGAGCCCGGAGGTGGGCTCGTCGAGCACGTAGATGCCGCCCTTCTGGGCCATGCTGACGGCGAGCTTGAGCCGCTGGCGTTCGCCGCCGGAGAGGGTGGTGAGCGGCTGGCCGAGCGAGAGGTAGCCGAGCCCGACGTCTTCGAGGCGGGCGAGGATGGCGTGGGCGGCGGGCGTCTTCGCCGGGCCGGCGGCGAAGAAGGCGGCGGCCTCGAGGACTGGCATCGCGAGCACTTCGCTGATGTCCTTGCCGCCGAGGTGGTAGGTGAGGACCTCGGCCTGGAAGCGCTTGCCTTCGCACTCCTCGCACGTGGTGGCGACCGTGGCCATGACGCCGAGGTCGGTATAGATGACGCCGGCGCCGTTGCAAGCGGGGCAGGCGCCCTCGGAGTTCGAGCTGAAGAGGGCGGGCTTCACGCCGTTGGCCTTCGCGAAGGCGGTGCGGATGGGGTCGAGGAGGCCGGTGTAGGTGGCGGGGTTGCTACGGCGGGAGCCCCGGATGGGCGCCTGGTCCACGGCGACGACGCCCGCGTCCGCCGGGATCGAGCCGTGGATGAGCGAGCTCTTCCCGGAGCCGGCGACGCCCGTGACCACGCAGAGCACGCCGAGCGGGACATCGACGTCGACGTCCTTGAGGTTGTTGGCGCTGGCGCCGCGGATGGGCAGCGTGCCGGTGGCGGTGCGCACGGCCGGCTTGAGCGACGCGCGGTCGTCGAGGTGGCGGCCGGTGAGGGTGCCGCTGGCGCGCAGGCCCGCGACCGTGCCTTCGTAGCAGACGTTGCCGCCCGCGGTGCCCGCGCCGGGGCCGAGGTCGATGACGTGGTCGGCGATGGCGATGACTTCGGGCTTGTGTTCGACCACGAGGACGGTGTTGCCCTTGTCGCGCAGGCGGAGGAGGAGCTCGTTCATGCGCTGGATGTCGTGGGGGTGCAGCCCGGCGGTCGGTTCATCGAAGACGTAGGTGACGTCGGTGAGGGACGAACCGAGGTGGCGGATCATCTTCGTGCGCTGGGCTTCGCCGCCGGAGAGGGTGCCAGAGGGGCGGTCGAGGGAGAGGTAGCCGAGGCCGATTTCGACGAAGGAATCGAGCGTGTGGCCGAGCTTCGCCAGGAGCGGCGCGACGGACGGCTCGTCGAGCCCGCGCACCCATTCGGCGAGGTCGCTGATTTGCATCGAACAGGCCTCGGCGATGTTGAGGCCGCGGATGCGCGAGGAACGGGCGCCCTCGCTGAGGCGCGTGCCGCCGCAGGCCGGGCAGGAGGTGAACGTAACGACGCGCTCGACGAAGGCGCGGACGTGGGGCTGGAGGGCGTCGATGTCCTTCGAGAGGTACGACTTCTGGATTTGCGGGATGAGGCCGAGGTAGGTCAGGTTCACGCCCTCGACTTTGATCTTGGTCGCGTCCTTGTAGAGGAGGTCGGCGAGCTCCTTCTCGGTCCAATCGCGGATGGGCTTATCGGGGTCGAACCAGCCGCAGCCGCGATAGATGCGGCCATACCAGCCATCCATGCTGTAGCCAGGGACGGTGAGGGCGCCCTCGTTGAGCGACTTCGAGGCGTCGTAGAGCTGGGTGAGGTCGAAATCGGAGACGCGGCCCATGCCTTCGCAGCGGGGGCACATGCCGCCGGCGCGGGTGAACGTGCGCACCTCGGTCTTGCCCTTGCCCTCGCCCTTCTCGATGGTGATGGCGCCCTTGCCGGTGACCGATGGCACGTTGAACGAGAACGCGTTCGGCGGGCCGATGTGGGGCTGCCCGAGCCGGCTGAAGACGATCCGGAGCATGGCGTTGGCGTCGGTGGCAGTGCCGACGGTGGAGCGCGCGTTCGCACCCATGCGCTCCTGGTCGACGATGATCGCGGTCGTGAGCCCCTCGAGGACGTCGGCGTCGGGGCGTGCGAGGGTGGGCATGAAGCCCTGGACGAAGGCGCTGTAGGTCTCGTTGATCATGCGCTGCGATTCGGCGGCGATGGTGCCGAAGACGAGCGAGCTCTTGCCGGAGCCGGAGACGCCGGTGAACACGGCGAGGCGGCGATTGGGGATCTCGACGGTGATGTTTTTGAGGTTGTTTTCGCGGGCGCCGCGGACGCGGATGAGGTCGTGGCTATCGGCGGGGTGGCGGCTGGGGGTGGCCATGGGGGCGCTCCTGTGGGGGGCGTGGTGGTTGGGGGGAGGGTAGCAGACGGGCCCTCACCGCCCCCGGACGGTTCGCGGCGAGCCGGGCGGGTTGCTGCGCGCCCGCCCTCGTGTCGCCCGGGCGCGGTCGCGGGCTGCCGCGGGGCGTGGGTTGGGCTGGCGCGCCGCCGAGGCTGGGCTCGGCGGACTACCGCTGCGCGGCGGGGGGACGGCGTTGCCGCTGCGCGGAGCCGGCGCGCTTACGTCGGCGAGGCGGGGGTCGCGGGCTGCCGCGGGGCATGGCACGGACAATCCCGCGGAGCAATGCTCCGCGGCTACGCTTGCGGCGCGGCATCACCCGGCGAGCGGCGCTGCGGCGGCGGTTAGAAGCCTTCGCCGGCGTGGACGTTCATGTCCTGGCTGATGGCGCCGAGCTCGCCGCCGAGGACGCCGGGGGCGAACTTCTGGACGAGGGACCAGCTCATGCCGGGGAAGACCTGCGTGTTGCAGAAGTTCTGCAGCGACGGGCCCTTGTCGGGGTTGTGCCAGTCCTCGATCGAGGTGTCGGCGGTCTTTCCACCGGGCTCGACCTTGACGCGCACGTGGTTCGGCAGCCGCCCCATGATCTTCGCGACCGTCTCGCCGCCGTTGATGGTGTTGAGGATCGCGTCGCGGGACATGTTCGCCGTCTGGGCCGAATGCTCCACGCCGGCAGCTGCGCCCTTCGAGAACATCGCGTCGTCGCCGTAGACCTTGAAGAAGGTGCCGTCGCCGGTGCCGACATCGAGGCCGCCCTTGCAGAAGGTGTCGTGCAGGGCGTTGGTTGCCTTCTGGATGAAGGCGCTGTTCATGAAGGCGATGTAGTCGCCATAGGTGACGGCCTTGGCCATCTTCTGGTACCCGGAGTCGTCGCCCTTTTCCGAGCTGTTCTTGAGGGCCTCTTCGAACTTGTCCTTGTCCTTCGGCACGTAATCGTCGCGGAGGAGCAGCTTGGCCTTTGCGAAGTTTCGGAACGCGGCGTTACCAATCTGCTTGTCGTTCCAGCCCATGTACTTGCCGCGGGTCTCGACGCCTTCGCCGGTACGGAGGACGCCGTCGCGGATGAGGTTGATGCAGGCGGTCTGGAGTGCCTGGTCGCGGATGGGGGCGCCCTGCTGGAGGTCGGCGCCGGTGGCGTCGCGCGCACCGGAATTGAGCGCGCGCGTCTGCCACCACTCGACGAGCATGCGCTCGGGGCTGCCTGGCGTGGAGAGTGACGGCGGCACACGCAAGCCGAGCGCGGTGAAGCGCTCTTCCCACGACTTCAGCGACTTGTCGGATTCCACCGACTGGGGGTTCCTCGCGCGGTTCTCGGGCGACTGGCCGGTGGGGTCGGTGCCCTTGACCTTTTTCTTGTCGTACTGGTCCTTGCCGGCGAGCTCGGGCTGGCGGTAGGCCATCTGCTGGACCTTCCGCCAGTTCTCGTCCTTGTGGTAGTCCCATTCCTTATTGTTGTCGATGTACTGGACGTACCACTTCATGACCTGGGTCTTGTTGATCATGTGGCCCGAGGCGTACGAGTCCTGGAGGTAGTGGTCGCCGAAGCCGTTCGTCATGATCGCTTCGTTCGCGAGCTTCGAGGCCGCCGCTTCCTTGAGCTTGATGCTCATCTCCGCTTCGTTGCGGTCGAGCGGGCGCCGCGCGTAGTCCTCCAGTGCCATCGCCTGCCGGAGCGTGTTGACGTCGTTGCGGGCGGCGTGGGCGGCGAGGGCGAGGTTGCGGGCGTTGGCGTGGTTATCGGCCCAGGCGTGCCAGCTTTCGGGCACGAAGTGGCAGGCGTTCCGCCCGAGCGTGGCGCCGTAGGCGTTGGTCGCGCCGCTGGCGCCGGTGCTCTGGACACCCTTGAGCAGCTCGATCTGCCCGGCCATGCCGCTGATGTACTTCGGCGTTATCGAACCCGAGAAGAGCAGCTTTTCCTGGCTGAGCTTTTCGTCTTTGAACAGCTTCTTCGCGTCTTTGACGTCCTGGGACTTCTTCTCGGTCGAGGTCAGGCTGTCGTTGAGCGCGTCGTAGATCTCCTTGAAGCGCAGGTAGGTTTCCTTGCGCACGCTCTGGACGACCTGGCGGCGGTTCTTCGGGTCAGCCTTCTTCATCGTCTCGACGTCGCCATAGAAGTCGGCGAGGGTGTTCATTTCGCCATACGTGATGACGAGCCCGTCCGGCAGGGTGACCATCAGCACCCCGTAGTCGGCGTCCTTGCCGACCGGCGTGAGAGGGTCGCCCATGTTCGGCTTCTTCGGCGGGTCGACCTGCCACTGGCGGAGCCGGGCCATTTCCTGCCCGACGACGTGCATGACCTGGCCCTTGTTCACCTTGACCGGCGGGATGCCGGGGATGGTGACCTCCGCGGCTTCCTTTTCGCGGGTGCGGGACCCGAGCTTCCCCGTCAGCTTCGTCTGCGCGATGAGGTCCTGCCACGTCCCGATCTGGGCGAGGACCTTGGGGTCCGAGTCACCGAGCTGCTGGTGCTCCCACGAGCTGTGGCGGTGGATCATGCCATGGTCGGCGTCGTGGTCGTGCCCGGCGTGTGCTCCCGCGCCGGCGAGCGCAGCGGGGCGCAGCACCGGGTTCGGCCCCAGGCGCGGGCGAGCCGATGGCACCAGGGCGCGTTGCACCGAGCCGTTGCCGACGAGCTGTTGCAGCGTCGCCAGGTCCATCGCGCCGTTGTGACTGGGCGCCGGCTGGTCCGCGTGGCCGGTGTGCCGCTCAGCCGCGGGCGCGGGCTTGCGGCCCGAGTGAGACGGTCGAGGTGGAGTGGTCGCGCGTGCAGTTGGCATGAGAACCCCGGGAGAACATGCGAACTGTAACACCCGACTGCCGTGGTGCGTGTATATCGCAGCGAAGACAGAGCGGCATCGGCGTGCCCGTGGCACGGAGTCGCCCTGGCCGCGCAGCGGTAGTCCGCCGAGACCAGCCTCGGCGGGGCGTCTAAGCCCAACGGATGCCCCACCGATAGGCACCGCCCCGAGCCGCTGCCGTCCGCCCGCGACACGCCTCGCGCCACGAGCCGGGCGGTCGCTTCGCTCCCGCCCTCGCAGCGAATGGGCATGGCACGCGCTGCCGCGGGGCATGGCACGGACAGTCCCGCGGAGCACTGCCCCGCGGCTACGCCTGCGGCGCCCTGGCCGCGCAGCGGTAGTCCGCCGAGCCCGGCCTCGGCGGGGCGTCTAAGCCCAACGGATGTCCCACCGATAGGCACCGCCGCACGGACGCCCATCAGTCGCCCGCCGCCAGGGGAGGCCACGCCTCGGCACCCGTCCGCCCGCGACACGCCTCGCGCACCGAGCCGGGCGGTCGCTTCGCTCCCGCCCTCGCAGTGAGTGGGCATGGCACGCGCTGCCGCGGGGCATGGCACGGACAGTCCCGCGGAGCACTGCTCCGCGGCTACGCCTGCGGCGCCCGGGCCTCCCCTACTCCAGCATCAGCTGCATGTACGTTGCGCTCAGGAACCGGCCGAACTTGTAACCGGTTTCCCGCTCCGTGCCGACCACCGCGAACCCGTGCGCGCGGTGAAGTTCGATGCTCGCCACGTTCTCGGCCTCGATCGCCGCGATGAGCGAGTGCAGCCCGAGCTCCCGCGCCGCTTCCACCACCCGGCCCACCAGCAGCCGGCCCACGCCCTTGCGGTGGAACGCCGGGTCGACGTAGACCGTGTCCTCCCGCGTGAACCGGTAGCCCACCTTCGGGCGGTACCACGACAGGTACGAAAAGCCCGCGACTTCGCCCCCGACCTCCGCCACGAACACGGGCGTCGTCGGGTCCGCTTCGTGCTCCTGGAACCAGTGGAGCCGCTGCTCCCACGGCCACGGCTCTTCGTCCCAGGTCGCCGTCGTTTCGAGCACGGCCTGGCTGTGAATGCGCTGGATCGCCGCCAGGTCCGCCTGCGTCGCGGCGCGGACTGTGACCGCGGTGGTGGTCGCCTGTGCCTGGCTCATCCTGCTCCTCCGGCGCGCAGCTCGCTCAGCCCGCGGGAGCTGCCCGCAGCTGCCGCGTCATCCGGGCCATGCTCCCACACTCCCCCGCAACCGGCTTCCCCGGACGGGCCACCCACAAGCCCAATCGCCCCTGGGAACGGGCGCGGGGCCCCCCGCCCCTACTCGTCCGCCGCCCCCAGCGTGCGCAGGTAGTTCACCAGGTGCCAGATCTGCTCCTCGCTCAGGGCGCCGTCGCCGCTGCCCCACGCCCGCATCGCGCTCCCGGGCACGCCGTCGGCGATGAAGTTGTAGAGCACGCCGTCGGGGTGCTGGGGCGCGTGTACGGTCAGGTCGAGCGGGTACGGGTCCACGTTCAGGCCCACCGGCGGCACGCCCGTCCGGCCGTGGCAGCCGATGCAGTTCTGCTGGTACAGCTCCCGCCCCTGGGTGAGCGAGTTCTCGTCGGGGAACACCGGGTTCGTGGGGATGTCCGGCGATGGTTCGTGGCCGTGCACGCCAAACAGCAGCAGCGCGCCGAACCCGAACCCGAACGCCGTCGCACCGGTCGCGGCCCAGGTGGCCCGCCGGTCGCGCAGCGGGATCTGCCCCTTGAACAGCGCCAGCCCGAGCCCGAACAGCACCGCCACCAGCCCGCCGAACTCGTTCCAGCTCAGCCCCGGCGCCGGGTTGTCCCACGCGCCGCCCGTGGTCGCGTAGTTCACGGCCGCGCCCCCCGGCCGCACGTCGAAAAACGCGATCACGTCGTCCGCGTTCGGCCGCCGCACCTCCGCCTCGATGCGCCAGTTGCCTTCGAGCGGCAGGTACGGCCCCTGCCCGCTGAACGTGCCCGTGTCCGTCTGGCCCAGCACCAGCGTCGAGACGCCGACCGTCTGGTCGTCCTGGTAGCGGAAGCTCAGGCGCACCCGCTGCACGTCGCCAACCGGCACGCCGGCCAGCGTGACCCGCGCGCGGAAGGTGTTGATCCCCGTCCGGTTCGGGTCGACCGTGAGCTGCACGTCGAGGTCACCCGCGGGCTGGAGCTGGTCGAACAGCTGCGCGTTCGGCTCGTCGATCACCGACTTCGAGACCGAGGTCTGGGTGAGCATCGCCGCCAGCGCGAAGACCGCGACACCGAGCGCCGCCTCGCCCGTCGCGCTCACCAGGAAGCGGCGCGGTTCGCCCGGCGCGCCCGAGATGAGCCGCCGCTTCGCCCGCTTCGCGTTGTAGAGGCCCACCAGCAGGAGCGGCGCCATCAGCGCCAGCTTCGCCAGGAGCGTGACCCCGTAGCGCGTCTCCCACAGCTTGTCGAACGCGTCGATCTGCGCGAGCGAGTTCAGCACGCCCGTCGCCAGCAGCACGAATACCATCACGGACGCGAGCAGCCCGAACCGGCCCATCAGCTCGGCGTAGCTCGCGCTGCGCCACGCCAGCCGCGCCGTGACCGCCAGCGCGATCACCGCGCCGATCCACACGATCGCCGCCGACGCGTGGACCAGGTCGAAGCCGGTCGACCAGGCGCTGCCCGTGCCCGCCGCCGCGTGGCTCGTCGCCGAATACGACCAGAGGTACACCCCCGTGACCGCGAGGACGCCCGCCGACGTCCGCTTCGGCGAATCGCCGATGAAGGTCGTGAGCACCGCGACGAGCATCACCGCGCCCGCGCGCGTCAGCCAGTAGCCGCCGGTCCGCGTTTCGAAGAGCAGGTCGCGCAGGCCCTGGCCCTGGAACGTGTCCCGGATGACCTCCAGGTTCAGCGCCGTGCCGATGGCCAGGACGACCGCGCCGCCGAGCATCGTGCTCGAAAGGCCGCGCCGCGCCCGTTCGTTGCCGACGCCGAGGAGCAGCAACACCGCCGGCCCCGCCACCAGCAGCAGCCCGAGCAGCGAGAGCGACCGCACGGCCACCCCCTCCGCCTCCGGCGCCGGGTCGGGGTCCGAACCGAGCCCGCCGACGCTGTTCACCTGGTCCGGCAGCGACCCGTCGCGGTTGAGCACCGTGAACGGGTACGAACCGCGCAGCCCGTGCCCGTCGACCCGCGACACGTTCGCCCAGAGCACGTTGTAGATCCCGGGTTCGAGCTGGGGCAGCGGCTGGCGCAGCGTGAATCCATCGGCGCCCAGCTGCAGCGGTTCGAGGATGAGCTCGAGGCCCGCCGCGTCCAGCACGTGCACTTCGCTCACCCGCAGGTCGACCGGCTCGCTGAAGACGAGCGTGATCTCCCCGGGGGCGCGCTGCAGGTACGCGTTCGCGGCCGGCTCCGAGCGGAGCAACGCCGCGTGCGCCTCCGCGTCCGTGCTCCCGCGCAGCATCACCACCAACAGTGCCGCCACGAACACGAGGAGGACGCGGCGAGTCACGGCTGCTGCTTCTGGACCAGCAGGAAGGTGGTCCCGCTACCGAGGACGAACATCCCGACCGCCACCGCGACGACGAGCACCCACGACGTCCCGCCGCCGCCCCCGCCGAACACCGTGGTCGCCGCGCCATCACCCGCGGGGGTCTCGGTGGCCGGCGGCGGCGCGTCTTCGCGCAGGTTCGTCTGCCCCGGCGCTGCCGGCTTCGACGGGTCGATGGTGAACGAGAGCGTGCCGCTCGCGTCGTCGCCGTCCTCGGCGCTCAGCGTCTTCCAGCGCACCTCGTACGTGCCCACCGGCAGGTCCAGCGGGATCGCGACGGCGATCTTCGTCCGGTCCGAGTTGTCGATCGCGGCGGCGACGATGGTCACTTCGGTGCCATCGGGCCCGAAGACGTCGATGTCATTGGCCCCTTCGCGGCGGGCCATCTCCTGGCTCATCTGGACGACGACTTCGCCCGGGCTGGTGGCCATCACGGCGCCATCGCCGGGGGTGATGCCCACCGGCTCCGCGTGCGCGAACACGGACGACACGAGGACCAGCGGGAGGAGGAGGCCAATACCGATCGCGAGAGGCAACAGGCGCATCGAAACGAGTGTATCGCCCGTGGCGGGCCGGGGCCAAAGGCCAACCGGCCGCCCTTACGGTGCGGTTACGTCACCGTTCCGGCGGCCCGACCACCGCTTCCCAGCAGAGGTAGAAGAAGAACAGGCCCATGAGGATGGGCGCAAGGAAGGCCGGATGTCCGCTCAAGAACAAACCATAGAGGCCACCCAGGACCATGAAGGTCAGGGCGGTAAGGTAGACAATGAACGCGCCCCAGCTGAACCCCAGCATCACGGCCTCCTTGCGATGTCCCCATGCTAGTCCCGGCACAGCGCGGTGGGGCGCTCCCCCAGGGCCGCACCCGTAGGAAACCCGTTAGAACCCGGTGGAGACACCGTTGAAACCAGGCGAACGACGCGCGAACGCGGTGACGGGGCGGTGACCGCGCGGGGAACAGCTCGTTGCGCGGCAGGCCCGCCCTGCCCCACGGTTGCGGCCCGCCGGGCGGCCACGTAGAACCGGGGACGAACACCCCGGAGGCGTACCCCGATGGCCGAATTCAACGCGATCCTCTACTCCGTCGCCGACCGCGTCGCCCGAATCACCCTCAACCGGCCCGAAAAGCGCAACGCCCTCAGCTTCGAGATGCGCCGCGAAATCGTCGACGCCCTCCGCATGGCCGAACGCGACGACAGTGTCAGCGTCGTCCTCATCGATGGCGCGGGCACGTCTTTCTGCAGCGGCTACGACATCACCCCCGGCGCCCGGGAGAGCGAGCAGCCGCCCTATGGCTGGGTAAGCTCCCCCTACTACCAGCCCTGGACCGACCAGTTCGCCCGGAGCTGCCTGCGCGACTGGCTCACCATCTGGGACCTGCTCAAGCCCGTCGTCGCGAAGGTCCACGGCAACTGCCTCGCCGGGGGCACCGAGATCATGTCCATGGCCGATATCGCCTTCGTCGCCGACGACGCGCGCATCGGCTACCCGCCCATGCGCGGCCAGACCACGCCCGACACGCTCTACTTCCCCTGGAAGATGTCGATGGCCCAGGCCAAGTACCTCCAGCTCACCGGCAACTCCGTCACCGGCCGCGAAGCCGCCGAGATGGGCTGGGTCGCGAAGAGCTTCCCGGAAGCGGACCTCGAAGCCGAGACGATGCGCGAGCTCCGCGCCATCGCCACCATCGCCCCGGACCTCCTCGCGGCGAACAAGCAGTCGGTGAACCAGGCCTACGAGATCATGGGCTTCCGCACGGCGCTGCAGACCGCGTGGCAGTGGCACGCCCTCAGCGGCCACCTCCGCCCCGGCGCCGGCGACTTCAGCCGCATCGCCCGCGAAAAGGGCCTCAAGTCCGCCCTCCAGTGGCGCGACGAAGGCTTCACCCGCGAAGGGTTCCAGTAAGGGAGGAGTGCTGAGTGCGTGGCATCGGGCGCATCTCGGCGTGGCTCGAGTGGCTCTACCGCATCGATCCCCCGGCGATGGCCGCGGATGAGCGGCTCGTTCGCCGCGAGGTGGCGTACCTGCATGCGCGCCCGGCGGTTCACCTCCAGGGCGCCCTAACCGTCACTGACCGCCGCCTCGTCTTCCAGGCGCGGGCATTCCGCTGGTGGGGCGAGCAGGTACGGATCGAAGGGCCGCTCGGCAGCGGGGTCATGGCGCGAATCGACCCGTCAGCCGACTGGTCCATGCATCCGGCCTACCCCGCGTTCGAAGTCAGCTGGCCGGACGGACAGCATATCCGGCTCCGCAGCCCGCTCGCCGAAGTCCTGGTCGATGCGATAAACGGGACGTTGCCCGGGCGGAGCGAATAGCGACCGCGCGCACTCCGGCCTCTGGGCACGGGGCACTGGGAACCCGACCGCACACACCGCCCCCGATTCCGGCACAATAGATCCCCACGCCATGCGCATCGCCCAGGTCTCCGCCCACACCAGCCCACTTGCCCCACTCGGCGGCCGCGAGACCGGCGGCATGAACGTCTACGTGCTCGAGCTTTCCCGCGAGCTCGCACGCCTTGGCTACGAGGTCGACATCTTCACCCGGCTCGATGGCGAGCTCCCCCCGGTCGAACAGGTCGCGCCGAACCTGCGCGTCGTCCGCCTCCCGGCCGGCCCGCCCGAGCCCATCGACAAGGAAGCCATCGCCCGCCACCTGCCCCGGTTCACCCGCGGCCTGCTCGAATTCGCCGCAGACCAGCCCGGCGGCTACGACGTCGTCCACAGCCACTACTGGCAGAGCGGCCGGGCCGGCGCGGTCCTCGCCCGCGACCAGCGCGCGCCCCACGTCGTCATGTTCCACACCCTCGGCGAAGTGAAGAACCGCGCCCGCATCAGCGAGCAGGAGCCCCGCCTCCGCATCCGCAGCGAGCGCAGCGTCGCCCGCCGCGCCGATGCCATCGTCACCGCCTCGCCGCACGAGCGCGAGCTCCTCGAACGCTACTACGGCGCCAGCCCCGCCCGCATGCACACCATCCCCTGCGGCGTCGACCTCGACCTCTTCCAGCCGCGCGACCGACGCGACTGCCGCCAGCGCCTCGGCCTCGCCCAGGACGCGCCGGTGCTGCTCTGGGTCGGCCGCCTCGAAAAGCTCAAGGGCGTGGACATCCTCGTCAGCGCCGTCGCCGAGCTCGAGATGAAGGACGTGACCCTGCTCATCGTCGGCGGCGACGAGCACGCCGAGGGGCTCAAGGCGGAGCTCCTTGCCCAGGCCGAACGCGAGGGCATCGCGGGCGCCATCCGCTTCGAAGGCGCCGTCCCCCACGACGAGCTCCCCGCCTACTACTGCGCCGCCGACGTCTGCGTCGTGCCGAGCTACTACGAGAGCTTCGGCCTGGTCGCCGTCGAAGCCATGGCCTGCGGGACGCCCGTGGTCGCTTCGCGCGTCGGCGGGCTCGTCTCGACCGTCGTCGACGGCGTGACGGGCTACCTGATCCCCTGGCGTTGTCCGGGGCCGTTCGCCGAAAAGCTCGGCGTGCTGCTCGAAAACCCCGAGCTCCGGGCCAACTTCAGCCGCGCCGCGCGCACCTCCATGGAGCGCTTCCGCTGGCGCACCGTGGGCCTCCAGGTCGCCCAGCTCTACGACGACGTGCGCGCCCGCCACCCCGGCCGCCGCCACCCCGGTGTCGTGCTGGGGAACGAAGCCTGGGAAGCGGCCGTCCTCGCCAGCGGCCTGTAGGGCCGCGCCCTTACGCCCGTCGCCGCGACGCAAACGCGAGCGCGCCCGCCAGCACTGCGGCCACCGCGCCCACCGCGAGGCTCCACGCCCCATCGCGGCCGGTCGAGACGCCGCTTCCTGTGTCCGGCGGGCCTGGCGCCGTGGGCGTCTGCGTCTGCGTCTGCGTTGGGAAGGTATCGTCGATCAGTATCTGCGGCGCGTTTTCGATGCGCGCGCAGGTCCGCACCGGCGGCCCCACGCGACCGTCGGCGATCGCCTGCAGCTCCCAGCACGCCTCGCGCGGCGCAGGCGCGAGCGGTGGCGGGATAATCGTGACCTTCGTGCCCAGGAACGGGTAGATCGACACCGTCGCGTCGCGCCCGCCGTCGGGGCGCACGTCCCACAGGCCCAGGCAGAGCAGCCCCGGGTCGGCCGGCGGCGTCCAGGTCAGCGTCGCGCGGTCGACCGGCTCGCCGTACTGGCCCGGCGCGGTGCGCACCGTCGCCGTGAAGCCGGTGACCGCCAGCGCCGGGTCCTCGCGGAACCCCTGGGTCTGCGGCATCCCAACGCACGGCACCGAGCCCGGCTCCACGCTCTGGATGTCCGACTCCTCCGTGATCAGCACCTGCGCCCGCGCGCCCGCCGCCACCGCAAGCGCCACCACCGCCGCCGCGAGCACACACGCCACCCGCCCCTCGATTCGAACCCGGCTCATCGCACACCGCCCTCCCTCGGCCACGTTCTACGCCCCCGCCACCCCAATCGACAATCGGCAATCGACAATCGACAATTCCCCCCGATGTCCGGCTTCCGCATCCCCTTCTTCCGCCCCTCCATCGACGAGGACGACATTGCCGCCGTGGCCGATACGCTGCGGAGCGGCTGGCTCACCAGCGCTGGCAACGTCCAGGCCCTCGAACGCGAGCTCGCCGACTACACCGGCGCCGGCTTCGTGAACGCGGTCAATTCGTGCACGGCCGCGATGCACCTCTGCCTTCGCGCCTGGGACATCGGGCCCGGCGACGAGGTGATCACCACGCCCTGGACCTTCTCCGCCACCGCCACGGTCATCGTCCACACCGGCGCCACGCCCGTGCTCGCCGACATCCGCGAGGGTGACTTCAACATCGACCCCGAGCAGGTCGAACGCGCCGTCACGCCCCGGACGAAGGCGATCATCCCGGTGCACTACGCCGGCGAGCCGTGCGACATGGACGCGCTCCAGGACATCGCCGAGCGGCACAACCTGAAGATCCTCGAAGACGCCGCCCACGCCATCGGCACGATGTACCGCGGCCGGATGGTCGGCCAGCTCAGCGATGCCGCCGCCTTCAGCTTCTACGCGACCAAGAACATGACGACCGGCGAGGGCGGCGCGCTCGCCACGGACGACGAAGCCCTCAGCGACCGGGTCCGCCGCCTCACCCTCCACGGCATGAATCGCGACGCCTGGAACCGCTACGACCCGGGCGGGAGCTGGCGCTACGACATCATCGAGTTCGGATTCAAGGACAACCTGACCGACCCCGCCGCAGCCCTCGGCCGCCGCCAGCTCACGAAGCTCGAGCGCTTCACCGAAGAGCGCACCCGTGTCGCCCAGCGCTACTTCGCCAACCTCGCCGGCGAAGAGCACGTGCGCCTGCCCGCGTTCGATGAGCGCAACCGCCAGGCCTGGCACCTGTTCGAAATCCGCATCCTCCCGTCCTCCCCCGTCGGCCGCGACGACGTCATCCGGCAGCTCGCCGCGCGCGGCATCCAGACCTCCGTGCACTTCATCCCGCTCCACTACCACACCGCCTACAAGAACCTCGGCTACTGGAAGCAGGGCGACTTCCCGGTCGCCGAGGCCGCTTTTGAAGGCGCCATCAGCCTGCCCCTCTTCCCGGACATGACCAACGCGGAGGTCGACGACGTGTGCCAGGCCCTCCACGACATCCTCGCCGGGGCGGCAGCGAAGTGACCCCGGACGGCACCGGCCTCGAAGGCGAAGGTGACCCCCGCGGGGCGGCGCGCCGGCGCGCGGAAGAAGTGGGCGACGTGGTCGCCGCGCCCGCGGACGGCATGACCAGCGAAGACGTCGCCAACGCGGAGGCCGCGTTCGAGGTGCTCGGCAAGGGCTTCGGCGCGCTCGTCGACGGCATGACGAAGGTCATGGAAGCCGCTGGCAGCGGCGCCCAGAAGCTCGGCGTCACCACCGTCGATGCCGCGGCCCAGCTCACGGTTGGCGCGGTCGAAGTGACCCGCCAGGCGCTCGATACCGCGGGCGGGCTCGCGGGAGACGCGGCCGGGCTCGCCGCGCAGGCCGGCGGCGCCGCCGTCGACCTCGCATCCGCCGGCCTCGGCGTCACGAAGGACCTCGCCGACGCGATCGACCCCTCCGCCATCACCGGCGTGGCCGGCGCCACCGTCGACGCAGCTGTCGGCATCGCCGGTGCGGGTGTGGAAGCCGCGGGCAGCATCGCCGGAGCTGCCGTAGACGTCGCGGGTGCGGCTGTGGACGTAGCCGGCGCCACGGTGGACGTCGCTGGGGGCATCGCTGGCGCCGCAGTCCAGGCCGCCGGTTCCGCCGGCACCCTCGCCGATGTCGCAGGGGGCGCCGCCGGCCTCCTCGCCGATGCCGCGGGCATCGCAGCCGAGGTCGCGACCGCAGTCGACTGGGCCGACGTCGCCTCCGCCTCGGTCGACGTCATCGGCACCGTCGCCGAAGCCAGCGCGGACATCCTCAGCGACCTGACGTAGCGGGCCCGGCTGACCCCACGCGCCCCGGGACGCACGCCCGGTAGCGCTGCGGTCGCTCAACCCGGCGACAATCGGGAATCGACAACCAATCGCTACCGACGGGCGCTACGCCCGCCCCGGCCGTGCTTTCTTTACCGGTTACCTTTCCGTTATGGTCGCCCCGCCGCGCTTGCCCGCCTGACACGCCCCGTCCGTAACCATGGAACGCGGAGCAGGAGCGATGCCAACGAAGCCAAAGATGATCTGCGCATGGTGTCAGCGCGTAGTACGCAAAGGGAAAGAGCCGGCCTCGCACGGCATCTGTGCCCCCTGCCGTACCGCCATCCTCAAACGCCGTCCCGTCCGCCTCCCCTTCGAATCCACCGCTCCCGAGCGTTGCGGCCCCCAGACCGCCTGACCGCCACCCGCGCCACGCACTGGCCCATTGCCGATTGTCGATTGCCGATTGCCTCGGCTCGCGGCGCGCACCCAGGCGCGAAGCGGTAGTCCGCCGAGCCCGGCCTCGGCGGCGCGTCTAAGCCCAACACATGCCTCGCGGTAGCCATGCGCGCGCCCCGACCGATCCCGCACCCGCGCCAGCGCCCGCCACGCCCGCACCGCCTCGACGCACCTCGTGCCGCGAGCCGGGCGGTCGCGGAGCTCCCGCCCTCACAGCCCCGGCCGCTGGTGGCCTATCGGTGTGGAATGGCATGGACAATCCCGCGGAGCAATGCTCCGCGGCTACGCCTGCGGCGCCGGCCCGCGCGCCATCCGTAGCCCGACCCGGCAGGCAGGGCAGGTGTGCCCCGACCGATCCCGTCCCGCGGCAGCCCCCGCCACCGCCCCCGTACCGCCTACCCGCAGGCCTGCGCCGCCTCAACGCCCGAGCTCGCGGACGACGTCGACCAGCCCGAGGGAACGGGGAAGTCGCCTCCCACGTCCACGAACCACCCGTCCGGCGCGCAGACCACCCGCCACGGCGGCGTCCCGCACCCCGCGGCCCCGCCGCACTCGTCGAACCGGCTTGGATGCACGACCAGCGTCGGCACGGGCGTCGGCGTGGGCGCCGCTGTCGTCGGCGTGGGTGTCGGCGCGGCGGTGGTCGGCGTTGGCGTTGGTTGGCCCTGGGTCGGTGTCGGCGTCGCCTCGCCCGGTGTCGCCGTCGGCGTCGGCGTGCCGCCCGGCGTGGGCGTCCCCGTGGGCGAAGGCGAAGCCGAGCCCGTCGTCGTCCCCGTGAGGGTCGCGCTCACCGTCGCCGACGGGCTGGGCGACCGCAACGACACCACCGTCCCCGTCCCGCGCGTCGCCGTCTCGTCGCCGCTGCCACCCGCGGGCGTGGTGCCGTCATCGTCGCCGCCACCGTCGAATAGCAGGATGCCCAGCGCCGCGACCACGATCAGCGCGAACACCGCCACGCCCGCGATCGCGAGCACCCGCACCATCGGCGACGCGCCAGGTGGCGCCGCCGAGCGTTCCGCGAGCACGCCCGAGACGCGCCGCGTGTGGAACCGCTCTTCGTCCGGCGGCAGCTGGTCGAAGGGGCCCGGCACCTCCCGCCGCGGCCGCCCCACCAGCGGCGGCGCCGCGCCCACGACGGCGATGTCCTCGTCGTCGTAGTCGTCTTCGTACCCGTCTTCCGGGGGGTTCACGCCCGCGCCCCAGGCGTCGTCCTCTTCGAACCGGGCCCGCGGCGGCGGCGCGACCGGCACCGGGGGTGGCGGCGGCGCACCTCGCTGGAACGGGTCGCTCCGGCGGAACGGGTCGGAAGAGCGCGGCGCCACGGGCCCGGTGGGGCCGCTGACGAACGAATCCGGGCCCGCGACGCGCCGTCCCCCGCCCTCATCGAGCTGCTGGAGCAGCGGCACCGGGTCCACCCGCAGGTAGTTCGCATAGGACCGCAGGAACCCGCGGACATAGACCGGCGCAGGGAGCTGCTCGAACGCCTCATCTTCGAGCGCTTCGAGGAACCGCGCCGAGATGCGCGTGTCCTGGGCCGCCTGGTCGATGCTGATGCCGCGCGCCAGGCGGGCGTCGCGCAGGGTGGTACCGATCCGAGCCACGGAGCTCCCCCGGGGGAAGGTGCAACATAAACTATGCCGAGAATGTGAAATACGCGAACAAGAGGCATCCCGAGCCCGTCCGCCACGGCGCGCGCGACGCCCGCCGCGCGCTGGCGATGCCGCCGCGAGTGCCCGACGCCGCGTGCGCCGGGTTGGCCGCTAAGGCCGTCCCCGTGCTACGCTGATCCACGCGGCGCGTTCGTCTAGTGGCCCAGGACGCCGCCCTTTCAAGGCGGAGATCAGGGGTTCGAATCCCCTACGCGCTACCACTTTTTCGAACCTGCGGGAGCCATAACGTACCTCCTAAACCTCCCGCAAATGCTCAGGCACCTTAG
>JADZEI010000054.1 GCA_020850615.1 Dehalococcoidia bacterium
GCGGTGTCGCCGACCGTCTCCTCGCGCGCCTGGTTGCCTGCATACGTACCCGCCGCTGCTACGACCCCGACCTCTGGCAATGCCGGAAGGCCGCCTCTGCCGCTTGACGGACAACCACAGATGTCCTCATGGTCGGGCTACTGATGGCGCGTGCGCCCCTCAGGCGGTGGGTGGCGGGATGCTCAGGGAACGCATGCCCTCCCCCATGGTCGGGCTACTGATACCGCGGTTTGGCGTCCATCTGGTCGACGTGGAGGTGTTCGCGGACTTCGAGGACGCCGGGGACCCGGGCGGCGACTTCTTCGGCGTTTTCGGCGTCTTCGAGGAGGGCAACGCGGCCGCGGAGGGTGGCGACGCCTTCGAACACTTCGACGTCGATGGCGAGGTCGGTGGTGGCGGCGTCTTCGAGCAGCTCGCGGCGAATGGCGTCGGCGATGGCTTCGTCGCCGTATTCGCCGTCGAGCGCCGAACGGGCGACGGAGATGTCCTCCATCGAGGATGACTGGAGGCCGCCGATGATGACGGTCTGCAGGGTCACGGGGTGGCGGGCGGCGACGGGGTCGGTGGGCGGTGAGAAGACGGTGTCGCCTTCGCTGACGATGTCGTCGTCGATCGCGGAGGTGGGGCCGCTGGCGACCCAGGCGGACTGGGTGGTGTGCTCGTCGCCGGCGAAGTCCATGGCTTCGAGCGAAACTTCTTCGAAGCCGTCGTCGCCTGCGGTGGGTTCGATGTCCTCGCCGGTGAGGGATTCGATGTCGCCGATGGTGCCGGGGAAGCGGCCCGCGACTTCGAGGCCATCTTCGAGGTCGACGAGACCGGCGGCGGTGCGGGCGAGTTCCATGGCGCGGTCGCGCTCGCTATCCGTGCCGACGATGCCGCTGACGATGAAGCGGCCGCGGTCCTCTTCGACGATGACGTCGAGGCCGGCTTCCTCGGCGATGCGGCGTTCGATATCGGCGGCGTCCGGCATGGCAGTGCCCTCCAGCGAGATGGCACGAGCGTAGGCGGGGGCGGGTTGGGAAGCGGCAACAGCGGCGGCGGGCTGCTGCACAGGAGGGTTACAGCGGCGCTCAGGCGAGCTGGTCGAAGAGCCAGCGGCCGCCGTAGATGCCGGCAGCGACGGCGGCGGCCTGGAGGAGGAACCAGTACCAGCGGGCGGAGCGGCTCATGCGTCGTCCCCCAGGAGGCGCTGCTTGGCGGCGGCGAACTCGGAATCGGTGAGGGCGCCGGCGGCGCGGAGGGCGGCCAGCCGTTCGAGCGCGCCGACGATGCCGGTGTCGTGGTCGTCCGTGTCCGGCACCGGTTCAGGCTCGGCGTCGGCGACGTGCCCGCGGCGGACGATGCGGAAGTTGGGCACGGATGTCCGCGGGCGCGGGGCCGGCCGAGGGCCGAACGGCAGGATGCTGGACCAGAGGAGCTTCCCGCCGAGGAAGAGCGGTACGCCACCCATGAGTCCGAAGATGACGGCGCAGAGGAGCCAGCCCCAGGCGTCGGCGCTGGTGCCGTTGCCGGGCGGGTCGAGGCCGTATTCGAGGAAGTTCCAGCCGAGCGAGAGGAAGAGCGCGGACCAGCTGAGCGGCCAGAAGCTCGGCACGTGGTAGCGGAAGCACATCCAGACGTACAGGCCGAGGAAGATGATGCCACCCCAGATGCCGCCGAAGACGGCGGCGGCCGAGCCATCGGGGCAGGGCTGGGCGGAGACGTAGGGTCCGCCATCGGCGCAGGCGCCACCCACCTCCATGACCGCGCGCATGCCGAGGAAGAGGTTCGTGAGGCCGGCCACGGCGCCGGCGAGGGTGACGAAGACGAGCACGGACCCGGCGAGGCCAGTCGCGAAACGCCGTTCGGAGGACTCCATGCGCATGGCGCCAAGCCTACCGCGGCTATCGCTCGCGAACGAGCGTGCGGGGCGAGCGAGATTATCGGCAGGCACGCGGGCGGACTGAATACCGGGTCGTGGAATCTGCGGAGACATTCGCGAATACGTGCGTCCACCAGCCTGTTACCGAGCTGCCGCTTGACGAATCGAAAGGCAGGCCCACCCCGCCGGCGGGCCGAGAACACGACCGCGGGCACATGGCCCGCACGGGAGGACTATCGTGACCCGTTCCATTCGCAACCCGCGACGGCTGGTAGCCGGCGCACTCGTGGGCGTGGTGGCCGTTTCCGCGGTCGGTTTCGCCGCGTCCAACACGGTCTCGCCCACCCTGGCCGGCGACGGCTCGAACACCATTTCGGGCTACACGGTGAGCGACGTGGACTACGTGCTGGATGCCACGGACCCGTCCCTGCTCGCCTCCGTCGACTTCGACCTGAGCGCAGCCGCGTCGTCGGTCCGGGCGTCGGTGACGGGTTCGGCGCCGTACGCGACGTGTACCAGCACCGGCGGCAACGGCTGGACCTGTCCGGTGACCGACTCGGTGCTCTCGGTGGACGAGCTCCGCGTCATCGCCGCCGAATAACCCGGGAGCGGGCGCGGTGGCCGCCTGGTCAGCAGCCGCCGCGACTCCACGAACATGGACCAGGGGACAGTCATGACACGACGGCGCTACCCGGCAGGCTTCTCCGCGGTCCTCGCCGTCGCGGCTGTGGTGGTCCTCTGGTGGCACTTCGGGCCCGCCCAGCTCGGCGGGCCTACCAGCTACATCATCGTGAACGGCAACTCGATGGAGCCGGGCATGGAGCGGGGCGACCTGGCCCTGGTGCGGCGGGCGGCTTCGTACGAGACCGGCGACGTCGTGACCTACCGGCATCCGTCGGTCGGGCCGGTCATCCACCGGGTGATCGGCACCGAAGGCGCGCGGCTCGTGCTCCAGGGCGACAACAACGACTTCGTGGACGGCTACCGGCCGGCGGCGGACGAGGTGATAGGCGAGCTCTGGTTCCACGTGCCACGGGTGGGGAGCTGGTTGGCGCGCCTGCACGGGCCACTGTCAGCGGCGGCACTGCTCGCGCTGGCGTTCGGGGGGCTGGCGGTGGGCACGGGCGGGGTGCGGCGGGCGCGCCGGCATGGCCGGCGGCTACATAACAGAGACGGGAGAGGACCGATGAATGCTCCGGGGAAGGCCTGGCAGGATGCCGCGCTGGTGCTCGCCTGCGCGGCGGTGGCGTTCGCAGCGCTGCTGGCGGCCGCGTACCTCCGGTCGCCGCAGCGCGCGGAGCAGGTCGAGCTGCCCTACACGCAGTCGGGCGTGTTCACCTACGAGGCGGCCGCGAGCGGCAGCGGCGTGTACGACAGCGGCGCGGCGACGACGGGGCAGCCGGTGTACTCGGCGCTCTCCGACGAGGTTGTCGTGCGGTTCGCGTACACGGTCTCGGGCGAGGCGGAGCAGCTGGCGGGCGTGGCCGGCGCGTACCGCCTGCGGGCCGAGCTCTCCGACCGGAACGGCTGGGTGCGGACGTTCGACCTCGGCGAGGGGAGGTTCGACGGCGCGGCGTTCGAAGCGAGCGCGGCGCTTCGGCTGAGCAGCCTGCGCGAGGCAGTTGCCGCGTTCGAAACGACCACCGGGGTGCGGAACCAGGAGTACCAGGTGGCCATCGCGCCGGACGTGACGGCGACCGGGACGATCGGCGGCGAGGCGCTGGAGCTGGCGTTCGCGCCGCGCCTGGAGCTCATCCTCGATCCGTTCCAGTTGCGCGTGGCGCCGGCGCGGAGCCAGGGGGAGCAGCCGATGGCTCCGGAGGCCGAGGGGAGCGTGATGGCGGTGCACCGGGTGGCAGACCGGCTGCCGCTGCCGCTCTACCAGCCGACAGTCGTGGCGGCGCGATGGACCGGGCTGGCCGGGCTGGGCGTATCGCTCGCGACGCTCGGCGGTGTGCTACTGGTGCTGTTCAGGTCCGCGCCCGAACGGGGGCCCGAGGGAATGGCAGGACTGGTGCGGGTGCACAGCGTGCCGACATCGCGCAGCCGGACGATCGACGTGGCGAGCTTCGCGGACCTGGTGCGGGTGGCGGAGAAGGAGGGCTGCGCGATCCTCCAGCAGACGCGCCCGGACTACGAGGCGTGCTTCGTGCAGGCGGGGGAGGTCACCTACCGGTTCGAGGCGGCGCCGCAGGGCCCCGGCCGGGCCGGCGAGCACCGGGGCGCAGCGTGATATCGCGGGTGCGGGGCGTCGTGGGCGCCGCAGCGGGGATGCTGCTGCTGGTGTCGGTTGGCGCGACGGCGGCGGCGAACACGGTCCCGGCGACGCGCCTGGGTGGTGGTGTCTCCGCGATCACGGTGCTGGACCTGGCGCCGCCGGAGTGCGCCGGCATGCCGCTGACCGGCGTGGCCGTGGGCGGCGGGGGGCGCGGGAGCGAGCTGGTGCTCGGGAGCGGCGGGAACGACGCGATCAACGGCGGGGGTGGCCCGGGGGCGGACTGCATCGTCGCGGGGGCGGGGGACGACGTGGTGGTGGGGCGGCAGGGCGACGACGTGGTCCTCGCGGGGGCGGGGAACGACCGGGTGACCGGCGGCCAGGGAAACGACCGCATCTACGGCGGCACCGGCGACGACGAGCTCGAAGGCAACCAGGCGGACGACCAGCTCTGGGGCGGGGCAGGCTACGACAGCTGCGACGGCGGCCCGGGGAGCGATTCGGCGGCGGGCTGCGAGGCGGTGGCGCGCGTTCCCTGACACGGAGATCCGTAGACTGTAAGGGCGACTTCGGGGGCGGGAATCGCTCGTTTTCGGGATACCACGGTGCAGATTCGAGGGGTGGATGGGCGGGTGCGGCGCGGGGGACTAATGGGGAAGTCTGGCTTCTCCGATCGGCCCTTTTTCCTGATCTCCGTCACAGGCATGGTTCCGTTGGCCCCGCCTTTGCGGCGGGGCTTCTGCGTGTTGTGGCCGAGGAGGAGCTCATCTGGTGAAAAAACACCTCATTGCCGCGGCGTTGTTCTGGGCGGCCCTGACGGCCGTTGGAGAACTGCTTCTGTTTGCCGACCTGTTCCCGACGGTGGGGTCGCACGAAGCCGAGGATTTCGACGAGATCTTCCGGATCCTGATCGGTATGGGGATGCCGGTCTTCGCGTTCGTGCTTGCCGTGCTCGGGTACTCCATCTTCCAGTTCCGCCGCAAGGGCGAGCCGGATGAAGCGGGGCCGATGCATCGGGGCCGCGGTGCCGTCCCGATCGCGTGGCTGGCGATCACGGGCACCCTCGCCGTCGGCGTCATGATCTTCCCGGGCCTGACGGGCCTGGCGAAGTTGCAGTCGGATAGCGGCGCGTACGGATGGGGCGCCACGGAGGGCGATCTCGAGATCGATGTCGCCGCCTCCGCGTTCATCTTCGGGTTCACCTACCCGGAGCAGAACGTGTCCGTGCTCCGGCCGGGCGAGCCGATCCTGATCCCGGTCGACACGCGGGTGAAGTTCAACATCACGTCGGTGGACCGGTTGCACTCGTTCTGGGTGCCGGCCTTCCGGCTCAAGATCGACGCGATCCCCGGGCGGACGACGTTCATCACGGTCGAGCCGACGCAGCTGGGTGACTACGAGACCGACGACGCGTACCGCGTGCAGTGCGCGGAGCTGTGCGGACTGGACCACGCGACGATGTTCTCGCCGCTGAAGGTCGTCACGCAGGAAGAGTTCGAGGCGTGGATCGCCGAGCAGCAGGCAGCGTCCGTCGCGGTGGCGGGGAGGTAGGGAATGTACGCAGCAACGACGCTCGTTGGTGGCATCGGTACCGGCCTCCTGGGCTTCTATATCGGGCTCGGGGTGACGGCGGTCATCCGGGTGCTCTTCGGCTACGACGCCTACGACACGGGCCTGTCGATGTCGGTGGCCTGGTTGTTCGGCCTGTTGGGCTGGCTCCTCGGCGTTGGCATGTGGGGCATGTGGGCGCGCGAGTGGTTCGGCCTGAAGACGTATGAGCGGAAGGTGAAGGGCTGGCAGCGGTTCTTCTCGTTCTCGACGGACCACAAGGTCATCGGCATCCAGTACCTGGCGACGTTCGTGATCGTCTTCCTGCTGGCGGGCCTGATGGCGCTGCTAATCCGGGCGGAGCTGGCTTCGAGCGGGATGCAGATCTTCGACCACGACCAGTACAACGCGCTCATGGGCCTGCACGGCATCCTGATGGTGGCCGTGGCGGTGGCGGCGGTGGTCGGCGGCTTCGGCAATTATGTGGTGCCGATCATGATCGGTGCCGACGACATGGCGTTCCCGCGGATCAACGCGCTCTCGTTCTGGCTCGTGCCGCCGGTGGCGGTGGCGCTGCTGGCGACGCCGTTCATGGGCGGCCTGGAGACGGGCTGGACGGCATACCCGCCGCTTTCGGTGCAGACGGAGCACGCGCAGACGCTGTTCAACCTCGGCGTCATCACGTTCGGCCTTTCGTCGATTCTCGGCGGCCTGAACGTGATCGTGACGATCATGTTCATGCGGGCACCGGGCATGACCTGGGGCCGGCTGCCGATCTTCGTCTGGTCGATGTTCGCGACGGCCTGGATCGCGCTGCTCTACACGCAGGGCTTCGCGGTCGCGCTGCTGATGGTGACGCTGGATCGGGTGGCGGGCTTCGCCTTCTTCGATGCGTCGCGCGGCGGCGACCCGCTGCTCTACCAGCACGTATTCTGGTTCTATTCGCACCCGGCCGTATACGTCATGATCTTGCCCGGCTTCGGTGCGGTGCTGGAGATCCTGCCGCACTTCTCGAGGAAGCCGCTGTTCGCCTACCGGTACGCGGTCGGCGGGTTCCTGGGCATCCTCGGGCTCTCGGGCGTGGTGTGGGCGCACCACATGTTCACGTCCGGCATGCCGAACTACCTCCACGGGCCGTTCCTCGTCGCGACGGAGCTCATCTCGATCCCGACGGGCCTGATCTTCCTCGCGGGACTCGGGACGATCTGGATGGGGCGGCTCTGGCTGCGGGTGCCGATGCTGTTCGCGCTCGCAGTACTGTTCAACTTCGCCTGCGGCGGCGTGACGGGCATCTTCCTCGCGGACGTGCCGACGGACATCCACCTGCACGACACGTACTTCGTGGTGGCGCACTTCCACTACACGATCGTGGGCGGCGAAATCTTCGCGCTGTTCGCGGCCATCTACTACTGGTGGCCGAAGATGACGGGCCGGATGTACAACGAGAAGCTGGGGCAGCTCCACTTCTGGTGGATGTTCATCGGCTTCAACGTGACGTTCTTCATCATGCACGTGCCGGGCATCCAGGGGATGAACCGCCGCATCGCGGACTATCCGGGGTCGCTGGACGGGATCAACCTGATCGTGAGCCTGGCGTCGTTCGCGCTGGGCGCGAGCTTTGTGGTGTTCGTCTACAACATGGTGTGGTCGCTCTTCCGTGGTCCGGCTGCGGAGGCGAACCCGTGGCGGGCGCGGACGCTGGAGTGGCAGACGAGCTCGCCGCCGCCGCTGCACAACTTCGACTCGCCACCGGTGGTCACGGGTAACCCGTACGACTACGGCGTGCCGGGTTCGCGGCACGGCGGGTCGGTCGAGGCGCCGCCGACGTTCGCGCCGACGCCCGCGGGTGGTGGCGGCCAGTGAGTGACAGCCTGAATCGACAGCCCGGCCTCCCGGTGGGAGGCCACTCCACCCGTGCCCAGGAGGCGCAACCCATGGTTCGGTCTGGTTTGGAGGTCTGGCGATGAACCGCGCGATGCGGGTTGGCATCAACGTCGCCATCATCCTCGCGGTGCTCACGGTGCTGGAGTACATCTTCGCGGTGAGCGTTGAGGACGACCTGATCCGGTTCCTCGGCCTGACGGTTACGGCGATCGGGAAGGTCATCCTGATCTGCTGGTACTTCATGCACTTCGGCCGAATGTTCAAGCAGGAGACGCACGCATGACCGTCATGGCGCACGCGGCCGAACACGGCCATGGCATGAGCCCGGCAAAGCGCCTGCAGATCAACCGCGTTGGTCTCTGGCTGTTCTTCTTCTCGGAAAGCATCCTCTTCGGGCTGCTGCTTTCGTCCCGCTTCTACCTGGTGGGGATCGAAGGGCCGACATTTGTTGGCGAGGACGGGGCGGTGCACCACCACCACCTCAGCCAGTCGCTGGGCCTGCTGATCACGGTCATCCTCCTGGCGAGCTCGATCACGGCGTTCACGGCGGAGACGGCGTTCGAACATGGCAACTACCAGCTCGGCCGCTGGATGCTGCTGGCGACGATCGCCCTGGGGTTGGTCTTCGCGGGCGGCGTGGCCTACGAATGGTCGATTGCGGAGTTCTCGCAGGGTGACGCGTTTGGCAGCGTGTTCTTTGCGATGACGGGCATGCACGCCTTCCACGTGGTGTCCGGCGTGGCGATGCTCGCCCTCGTGTGGGCGCAGTCGCTCCGCGGGAAGTACTCGGCGGAAAGCCACTGGCCGGTCTCGTCGACGGTGATGTACTGGCACTTCGTCGACGTCGTCTGGGTGTTCTTCTACCCGGCCCTCTACCTGGTCATGTGGGTGGAGTGAGCGGGCGGCGCAAGCGGTTCGGCAAGCTCGCGCTCGTTTGTCTATTGAGCGCCTTCGCTGCGGCGTGGGCGCTCAACTTCATTTGGTGGCTGCTGCTGCCGGTCCGCGAAGAGGGACCCGAAACCGTCGACCTGGTGATCCCGGAGGGCACGGCGGCGATTGTGTTCGAAGGGAAGTCGGTGCCGATCATCCCGACGGCGTTCGAGCTGGCGCCGGGGAGCAAGCTGCGGGTTTCGAACGAAGACACGGTGGAGCACGAGATCGCCGGCCAGGCAGTCCCGGCGGGGAGCGTGGCGACGATCGAGGTACCCACGGACGGCGGCGACATCGTTTGCACGATCCACCCTTCGGGCTACCTGGGGCTCACGCTCACGGAGCGACCGGGGATCCTCTCGACGATCGTGCCGTCGCTGCTGCTGGGGGTACCGCTGGGCGTGCTGCTGTTCCTGGTCATCGCGATCGCGAGCAGCATCCAGTGGTCGGACGACGACGCGCCGCTTTCGGCGGGCGTGTGAGAGCGCGGGGGGCGCCTTCGCGGTGCTCCCCGTAGGATGCGGCGAAACACCCGAGCAGGACGCGCCGCATGACAACTCCCGACACGAGCAGCTGGAAGACCACGCCGGACGGCATCCCGATCCCGCCGCCTTCGCCCGATGACGTGCTCTACGAGGCGCGGGACGGCGGGATTGCGTGGATTACGCTGAACCGGCCGCTCGTGCTGAACGCGATGAACAAGAACGTGCAGCGGCTGCTGCTCGCGGCGGTGGAGCGGGCCGAAGCGGACGAGGCGGTGAAGGTGCTTGTGCTCACCGGGGCGGGGCGGGCGTTCAGCGCGGGCGGCGACATGTGGGCGTCGCTCTACCCGGATGACGAGCCGGCGCCGACGGGGACCCAGGTGCAGACGCGGATCTGGGGGCTTTCGAAGCCGAGCGTGGCGGCCGTGCGCGGCCACGCCGTGGGCCAGGGCTGCGAGCTGGCGGGTTCGTGCGACCTGACGATCGCGTCGGAGAACGCGCGGTTCGGCGAGGTGCAGATCCGGCAGGGGTTCGCACCCCCGATGCTGATCACGCCCTACCTGGTGAACCTGAAGAAGGCGAAGGAGATCATGCTGCTCGGGGAGGCGCTGGACGCGCGCGAGGCGCAGCAGGCGGGGCTGGTGAACCGCGTCGTGCCGGACGAGGAGCTCGAGACCGCGGCCGAGGCGGTGGCCCGCAAGCTGGCGGCGCTGCCCCAGAACACCGTGCGACTCGACAAGGCGCTCACGAACCGGGTGTACGAGCTGGCCGGGTTCCACCAGGGGATCGGCTGGCAGCAGGAGGAATCGCTGCGGGAGCTGGCGGGCGCGCACGACCCGGTGGCGGCGGAGCGCCAGCGGGCGCGGGCGGAGCAGGGCTGGGCGACGTTCAAGGAGAAGAGGGACAGCGGCTACGAGCGGTAACGTGCCGCTCGCGAACGACTATCTCTGATGTTGGTGCCGATAGCATGCCGCCATGGGGGACTAACGCCCGTTAGCCCGGCGCGATAGCGGCCGCACTATGATGCGTCTATGGCAAAAGGCGGAACCCTGGCAATCGTCCTGGCCGGAGGCGAAGGGAAGCGGCTCCAGCCCCTCACGCGTTCGCGCGCAAAACCGGCGGTGCCCTTCGGCGGGCATTACCGCCTGATCGACTTCGTGCTTTCGAACCTGACGAACGCGCGGTTCACACGAATCGTGGTGCTGACGCAGTACAAGAGCCACAGCCTGGACCGGCACATCGCGCAGAGCTGGCACCTGGCCCCGTCGCTCGGTGAGTACGTGGTGCCGGTGCCGGCGCAGATGCGGCAGGGGCCGCGCTGGTTCGCCGGGTCGGCGGACGCGATCTTCCAGAACCTGAACATCCTCGACGACGAGCAGCCGCGCTACGTGCTCGTGTTCGGCGCCGACCACGTGTACCGGATGGACCCGCGGCAGATGCTGGACGCGCACATCAAGTCCGGGGCGGGACTGACGGTGGGGGCGATCCGCGTGCCGAAGTCGCAGGCGGACCAGTTCGGGGTCATCGAAGCGGGGCCGGACGGCAAGATCACGGCGTTCCTGGAGAAGCCGGCGACGGCGCAGGGCCTGGCGGACGCGCCGGACCAGATCCTCGCATCGATGGGGAACTATGTGTTCGACGCCGCGGTGCTGCGAGACGCGGTGACACGGGATGCGGAGCTTGAGGATTCGGCGCACGACCTGGGCGGCAGCATCGTGCCGGCGATGGTGGCGAAGGGCGACGCGGCGGTGTACGACTTCTCGCAGAACATGGTGCCCGGCCAGGACGACCGCGAGCGGGGCTACTGGCGCGACGTGGGGACGCTCGAGTCGTTCCACGAGGCGCATATGGACCTGGTCTCGGTGCACCCGGTGTTCAACCTGTACAACCCGGAGTGGCCCATCTCGACGTGGCAGGAGCCGGGGCCGCCGGCGAAGCTGGTGGTGACGAGCTCGATCCACGTGCCGGCGGCATACGACTCGCTGCTCTGCAACGGGGTCATCATCTCCGGTGGCCGGGTGGTGCGGTCGGTGCTCTCGCCAGACGTGCGGGTGGAGAGCGGGGCCCACGTCGAGGAGTGCGTGGTGATGGCGTCGGTCCACGTGGCTGCGGGGGCCGTCGTGCGGAACGCGATCATCGACAAGAATGTCGTGATCCCGCCGGGCATGCACATCGGCGTGGACCGCGAATCGGACCGGCGGCGGTTCCATGTGACGGATTCGGGGCTCGTGGTGATCGGCAAGAACGACATCATCGCGGGGTAGGGAGCAGACGATGAGCACATACGAGCCGGTACGGGACGTGGACGAGCTGGAAGGCGCGTTCGAAGCCTCGCGCGGGGGCCCGGTGCTGCTCTTCCTTTACGACCCGCACTGCCCGCTCAACTGGAGCGCGGAAGAGGAGCTCGATTCGCTCGGGGTGGCGGTCTACCGGATCGATGTCTCGCGCGACCGGGCGCTGAACCCGGAGGTAGCCCGCCGGACGGGCGTGCGGCACGAATCGCCGCAGCTCTTCGTGCTCAAGGACGGCGCCGCGACGTGGCATGCCTCGCACGGCCGGATCCGGGCGCAGGCGGTCGCGGGGGCGCTGGCCGAGGCGAGCTCGCCGGCGGAGGATTAGCGGCCCGGCGCGGCGCCCGCGTCGGGCGGGAGGAGGCCGTGGCGGCGGAGGCCGCGCTCGATCCGCGTGCGGATTTCGTGGTAGGTGATGGGCGCTTTGGCGGGCACGGAGGCGATGGGCTCGAGCCAGGCGCCGTCGTGCGTGCGGCGGCCGCGGTAGCCGAAGCCGACGACTTCGACGCCGCCATCGCCCCAGACGGCGATGACGGTGCCGTCGCGTTCGCTGCGCACGCGGTCGTAGACGTCGCGCGCGACCTGGTCGATGTCCATGGGTCCCCCTGCGGGGACCATCTTCGCGTAAGGAAGGCGTAGAGGCGTAAAGGCGGACCCTCACCCCGACCCTCTCCCTGAGGGAGAGGGAGTCTGACGTCGCTTTGCGGGAGGGGCGGCCGTGGCGGTGGGCCCCCACCCCGGCCCTCTCCCGGAGGGAGAGGGAGTCTGGCATCGCTCTGCAGGGGACGCCCGTACTGATTGTAACCAGCGACTGGGGGTTCCCCTCTCCCTCGAGGAAGTGGGTCAGGGGTGAGGGTGGCCGCAGGCGGGTCAGTTGAGGAGCTGTTCGCGTTCCTGTTCGGCGCGGGCGGCGCCCATCTTCGTCGTGACCTTCTGCTGCTCCTCGGGCGGGGGGATGACGGCGGGCATGCCGAGGTTCTTGATCCAGAGCTCCCGGGCCCAGCCCATCGTGTGGTAGAGGTGCTCGTCTTCCTGGTCCTCGACCTGTTCGTGCGCGGCCATGAGGGCGCGGGACTCGTCTGGCGACAGGCCGCCGTCCTGGGCGAGGCGGCCGATGAGCTCCCAGTTCATGTGGTCCTTGCTCTCCGCTTCGACGACGCATTCGGCCGCGACTAGCTCGGGCATGCCCTGGGGCAGGCGCATCTTGGCTTCGGTCATCGCGGTGACCAGCGACTTCGCCTTCGACTGGAGGATGAGGCGGCCGGGGGACATCTCTTCGGGGTCGAGCCCGAGGGCGGAGAACGTGTCCATGAGGACGCGCTCGTGGTTCTCGGTCTCCTCCAGGTACTTCTGCCACTCCTCGCGGAGCTCGGCGGTGCTGGCGCACTCAATGGCGGCCGTGTAGATCTGCTGGCCGCCGCGTTCGGTTTCGATTGCCTGGAGCAGGAGCTCCTTCACCGATGGCTTGAGCATCGATTCACCTCGTCGGTTTGCTGCGGTCATTGAGGCATGGGCGTCCCGCGCGCGGAGTTTCACGGGCGTGCGGGTGCATCGCAGATCCGTGCAGCCCCGGGCGGCGTGCAGCGCGTAGAATGCGGCCATGGATACGGAACACGCGGGGCTGGCCGAGGCGCTCACGCTGCGCCGCCCCGACCGGTTCGGCGGCCTGCGTGACCACGTCCAGCGGCACATTGGCGCGCACGGGTGCGACGGTGCTCCGCTGGGCACGGTGGAGGCGCGCGAGCTCGCGGTCGTCGCGCGGGCCACGCACGCGAGCTACGTGCTGGAGTTGGGCGCCGGGCTCGGCGAATCGACGCTCCACCTGGCCTCGGCGTTCGGCCAGACCGGCCGGATCGACGCGGTGGAGGCGGACGACGCCCACGCGACGTTCATCGAGCAGATGGCGAAGCTGTTCGCGCTGGACGCGGCGGTGCGGGTGCAGCGCGCGCCTGCGGAGCGCGTGATCGCGGCGCTGAGTGGTCCGTACGACCTGGTGGTCGTGCACGGGCTCGTGGGCGAGGAGCTCACGGACGACATCGTCCGGCTGGTGCGGACGGGCGGCTCGATCCTGGTATTGCCGGCGCCGGGGCAGGCGACGATCGCGGCGGTGCCGGTGGGCGGCGGGCTGCTGGACCGGCTGGCCACGGATCCGCGGCTGCTGGCCTGGTTCGCGCCGGGCATGGGGCGTGTGCTGGCGAACCGCGTGCGGTAGTTCAGCACGCGCGCGGGATTGCCGATGATCCCGCGGAAGTGACTACGAGCTGTCATTCGTGCGGGGGGCCGGCGCCGGTGGCAACGCTGACGGCGGCGATGCCGGGCGCGGGCCCGGCCTGGACGGCGCGCGTCTGCTGGCAATGCCTGCGCTGGCTGTACGACGCGATCTCCGGTGCGCGGAACGACGAACCGATCCTGATCGGCTCGCCCACGGCGAACGGACGGCAGCTGGCATTCGAAGACCAGTGCCGGGTGTGCCGGCACCTGCTGGATGGACCGGCCGCGATCATCACGCTGACGCCCGACAACCCCGGCTGGACCGGCTGGCCGCCGGTGCCGGTGTGCCCGCCCTGCGAGACGTGGCTCACCGGGCTCGCGTGGGACGGGCGGTCGGCGCGGCAGCTCGCGACCCGGGCGATCGACGGCGAATACGGCGACTGGCTGCATCCGAACCTGCGCTCGCTGTCCGTGGCGATCGACGTGGCCGACCGGGCGACGCGGGCGGTCGTGGCGACCGTGTGCGAGCGGATGGGCGTGGCGGTGGCGGCGCGTGGCGCGCACGCCGATGCTGTCTTTTCGGAGATACCGGTCGCGCCGGGGCTCGATGCGGCACGGGTGGTGCTGATGGTGGGGTTCGATGCGCGGCACAGGCTGCCCGGGGCGCTGGGGCCGCGGGTGGCAGGGTGGCTCACCATCCCGGCGACCCCGCAGCAGGTCGCGGCGACGCTGACGCAGGTGCTGCGCAACACCCGGCACGCCTGGGACCCCGTGACGGCGTTGCCGGTGCTGCGTCCCGTGCCGATGCTGCCGCCGGCGCTCTCGGTGGTAGTGGCGCACGGCGGCGACGTGCTCGAGGTGACGTGGTTGCTGCGGCGGTTCGCGCGCGGCTACGACACGGTCGGCGTCATCGCCGGGAAGCTGGTGCTGATCCCGCGCGTGCCGGTGGCGCGGCTGGGGCTGGTGGCCGAGCGGCTGGAGGACGTGCTCCGCGGCCGGGCGGTGGTCACGCCGCTGGCGGGGACGCCGTATCCGCCGCGATTACACGTGTCCGCGTAATCCCATGCGGGGATCCCCTGAGTGTGACGCTTCGCACGTTCGGCGCAGACTTACGTCCACCTTGTGCCCCCAGGGGGACCGATGTACGCCATTCGCGTCGATGAATCCCGGAAGCTGCTCCGCGTGGAGCTCTCCGGCCGGCTGACCACAGACGAGGCGCTGCGCGCGGTGTCGCAGTCGATCACGCTCGCGGAGGCGAGCAACATCCGGGCCGTCGTGTGCGACCTGAGCCAGCTCTACCGCGGCCCGGGCGGGCTACTGCTCGTTTCGGCGGCGATTGCCGCTGGCTTCCGGCCGGGGATGCGGCTCGCCCTGGTGGGGCGAAAGGCGCACCTCCGGGCTGCGGCGCGGGTGCTGCGGTTCTCGGGCCTGCGCCAGGGGACGGCGACCTTCGAGGCGCCGGACGAAGCCGAGCGCTGGCTTGGCCCGGCGATGCGGCCGCCGGCGCGGATATCGCAGACGGAGTTGCGCCATGCCACAACCCTCGGGCTGGCAACCAAGAACCCCGCGGATGCGGCGGCGCGACGGCGGAGCACGGGCGGGACGGCGGCGTAGCTTCCCCGCAGCCGCAGGTTCGCCGATGCTGCGCGCATGGCAACCTTCGAAGAGATCCAGCTCGGCCAGTCGGCTTCGTTCACGAAGACGCTGAGCGAAACCGACATCTACCTGTTCGCCGGGATCACCGGCGACATGAACCCGGCACACGTGGACGCGGTCTCGGCTGCGAACGGGATGTTCAAGCAGCGGATCGCGCACGGGATGCTGACGGCGTCGTTCATTTCGACCGTGATCGCGATGCAGCTGCCCGGGCCGGGGACGATCTACGCGGGGCAGGACCTGCAGTTCCGGGCGCCCGTGTTCATCGGCGATACGGTGACGGCACGGGTCGAAGTGAGCGAGAAGCTCGACCAGCGGAAGTGGGTCAAGCTCAAGACGGAAGTGACGAACCAGGACGGCAAGGTGGTGGTGACGGGCGTGGCGACGGTGATCCCGCCGGCGGGGTAGGAAGGGCCCTCACCCCCGACACCCTCTCCCGCTGCGGCGGGCGAGGGGGAGTTGGGCGTTTGCCGGGTGCGGCGAGGGCGGTGGGGATGGGGTCGACAGGCGACCAGGGTGAAGGGAGTGCCCTCACCCCCTGCCCCTCTGCTCTGAAAATAGCCGCGTGGTGCCTGACATCCGTATTCGTTATCTGCCGACTCTCGCTGACGGAATTCGATTTTCATCCGCCATCCTGGCCCTTTGCCATCGTGTCTCCCGTGCGCGGGAGAGGGGAGCTGCGTGTTGCTGGCGTTTGCCGGTTCGGGCGTGCGGCCGGACGATGGGGGAGTGACGGAACCCGCTGATGAGCAGACGCCGCCGCCCGCGACAGGGGCGGAGGGCGGAGGGGTGCGCCGCAAGCGCATCCTCACGGAGAAAGAAGTCCACCTGCAGGACCCGCAGCGGCAGGGGTGCCTGCGCTGGGGGGCGATCCTGGGCATCGTCGTGGGGGTGCTGGTGGCATTCCTGGTGGTGCCGCCGTGCATGCGCTGGGCGTTCCAGCCGGAGCGCGTCGGCCCCGGCGAAACGTTCGACCATGAGGGGCTCCGTGCCGTCGTGACCAGCGTTGTCCGGGAGGGCGACGATTGGGTCGTGTCGCTTGACGTAACGGTGACGAAGACGTGGCACGCGGGGCTGGAGGACGTGCACCTGGAGCTGGATGACGGCTCGACGGTGGAGCCGGTGCCCGGCCAGGCCGCGCCCCCGCGCCAGGTGCCGTTCGGGGAGCCCGGCACGGTGGCGCTCCGATTCCCGGCAGGGTCCGGGGCCGAGCCCGTCGAGCTGGTCATCGACGACCCGCAGATCGAGTTCGAGCTGCCGGCGCCCTCGTGAGCCCCGCGAGCGACCCCCGCGAGGCGCGCCCGCTGCCGAAGCTGCTGCGTCCGGGGCTGGAGCTGGTGTTCATCGGCTACAACCCGGGCCTGGAGTCGGCGCGGGCGGGACACTACTACGCCTTCCGCGGGAACGTCTTCTGGCGGCAGCTGAATGCGAGCGGGCTCGTCGCGCGGGCGGTTTCGTTCGAAGACGATGCGGGGCTGGCGGACGAGGCGGGGATCGGGTTCACGGACCTCTGCGAGCGGCCGACGGCGCGCGCGGACGAGCTGACTGCGGCGGAGCTCGCCGCGGGCGCGGTGCGGCTGCACGGTGAGTTGCTGCAATACCAGCCGCGGGTGGCGCTGTTCTCGGGTCGGGGGATCTACCAGGCCTTCGGGCGGTTGGCGCTCGGTCTGAGTGGCCGGGAGCTCGCGGCGCGGCCGTATGGCGAGCAGCCGGAACGCCTGGGCGAGACCGTGCCGTGGGTCATCCCGAGCTCGAGCGGGCTGGCGAGCCGGTGGCACGCGGAGCGGCTCGAGTGGCTCCGGCGGCTGGCCGCGGAGCTGCGCGGGGGCTGACTCAGCCGATCGGTGCCGGGGCCGGGTGCGAGAGCACGGGCGCGAGCGCGCGGAGCTCGTGCTCGACGTCGCGCAGGGTGGCCGCGAGCTGGTCGCGGAGGATCAGGAGGGCCTCGATTCGCGCGTGGGGATCGGCGCCCTCGCGCTGGGCCACGCCGTTGAGGTGGCTGTTGAGCAGCCACGCCCGGTTTTCACCAAGTTCCACACCCACCATCGTCATCCTCCTCCTTTGCGAAGCTGTGCGGCGCATTCGGCATGCGCGAACAGGACGCCCGCGAGCTGGACGCCATCGTCCGCCGCGGTGACCGGCCGGTGGCAGAAGCAACAGGCCGGCCGACGGGAGATTTCACGACCATCGAGCGCTGTACACAAGCCCTGGGACATCGCTGCCTCCGGTTGATGCGTGAAGATTGGCGCGATTGCGTTGCAGCGGTGTGGAGGGCTGGTGGACGCGGCGTGGCAGGTCAGGCGGCGGGAGGCGTGCGCTGCCTCTACAATGTTGGACGTCATGTTCGCGACGAATGCCTGGAAGTACGCACTCGGTTCGGCCGTCTGGGCGATTGCCGGAGTTACACAGGCAGTGGCAGGAAACGTGCTCAGCGTCGTGATCTTCGGAACGAGTGCGGCGACGTTCGCGCTCGCGGCGACCCTCGCGCACCGCGGCCGCATCTGAACGCTGGTGACCGGGCTCAGGCGGTGGCGGGCCGGGGCGGGTCCTTGATCACGCGGGTGCCAACGATCCGGTCGTGGAGGGCGCGGCGGCAGGGGTCGGTCCACATGAGGGCGAGGGTCAGGATGCAGACGGAGATGCTGGCCAGCACGCCCACGACGATCGCGAGGAGCGCCACGCCGAGGGATTCGAACCCATCGGCGCCGGGCATGAGCGTGACGACGGTGACGAACCCGGCGGCCGCCATCGCCACGGAGGGAAGCGCGGAGAACACGAGCTCGCGGCAGATGACCCGCGCCGGGCTCGCGGTGTAGCCGTCCCGGTCAAGCACGCGGACGCCGGCGAGGCGCTTGCCGGGCGAGGCGCCGAGCCGGGCCTGGCTGACCCAGAAGTAGGCGGCGAAGAGCACCATGCTGAGGCCGATTACGACCAGCCGCGGCGGCTCGACCGGCAGGAGGGCCAGCGGGAGGGCCGGTGCGTTGAGGACCGCCGTATCGACGATTCGGGCGAAGAACCGGGCGGAGAAGGGAGCCGGCGGCGGGAGCACCTCGCGCATATGGAGATGTTCGACCGGCGCAGCGGCGGGGCGCACGGCTGGCGGTTCCCGTCTTGACGTTCGGTTGCGATAGAATTCCGGGCACCCAAGCGCCAGACCGGAGGGACACCCGTGGAAGTGCCACTGCTCGTCAATGATTTCCTGCGCCGCGCGGCGAAGCTGTATCCGAACAAGACCGCGATCATCGACGGGGACCTGCGGTTCACCTACGCGGAGTACCAGGCGCGCTGCAACCAGCTCGGCCACGCCCTCCTGGACCTGGGCATCGCGAAGGGCGACCGGGTCTGCATCCTGAGCCCGAACTCGCACTTTTTCCTCGAGTCGTACTACGCAGTGACCCAGATCGGGGCGATCCTGGTGCCGCTGAACTACCGTCTGGTCGCGGCCGACCACGAGTACATCATCAACCACGCTGGCGTGAAGGCGGTGCTCGTCGACTACGAGTACACGAAGGTGGTGGACGAGATCCGGGCCAGCCTGCCGAACGTGAAGCACTGGATCGTGGCGCAGGACCACACGCGCGAGGCGCCGGCCGGCTGGACCGACTGGGAGACGCTCATCGCGGACAAGCCGAAGACGGCGACGCCATTCGTGGAGCAGGACGAGAACGACACGACCTCGATCAACTACACGTCGGGGACGACGGCGCGTCCGAAGGGCGTGATGCTGACGCACCGGAACTGCTACATCAACGCATACAACTTCATCGCCCACCTGCGCATCCAGCACGAGGACGTGGAGCTCTGGACGCTGCCGATGTTCCACGCGAACGGCTGGGGCGGGCCATTCGCGCTGACGGCGATGGGCGCGACGCACGTGGTGCTGCGGGCGATCGTGGGGAGCGAGATCTACCGGCTGATACAGGACCACAAGGTGACGTTCGGCTGCATGGCGCCGGCGGTGCTCAGCACGATCCTGAACTTCCCGGACCGGGGCCAGTACACCATCACGACGAAGCCGCGGTTCACGATCGCGGGGGCGCCGCCGCCGGCCGCCTTCGTGCAGCGGCTCGAAGAGGAGCTCGGCTGGGAGTTCATGGAGATCTACGGGCTCACGGAGACGGCCCCAATCCTCACGGTCTCGGTGCCGGACTACAACACGGAGAAGGGCGACTACGACCGCCGGATGCATGCCGGCGTCGAGGCGATCGGCTGCGACATCCAGGTGCTCGACGATGCGGGCAACCCGGTGCCCAAGGACGGGAAGTCGATCGGCGAGGTGTGCGCGCGGGGGAACATGGTGCTCAAGGGGTACTGGGAGCAGCCGGAGGAGACGGCCCGGGCGATCTACGGCGGCTACTTCCACAGTGGCGACCTGGCCGTCTGGGACGAGTTCTCGAACATCCACATCGTCGACCGGAAGAAGGACGTGATCATCTCGGGTGGCGAGAACATCAGCTCGCCGGAGATCGAGGACGCGCTCTACAAGCACCCGGCGGTGCTGGAGTGCGCGGTCATCGGCGTGCCGAGCGAGAAGTGGGGCGAGACGCCGAAGGCGCTGGTAGTGCTCCGCCAGGGCGTGAGCGCGACGGAGCAGGAGATCATCGAGTTCACGCGCGGGCACCTGGCGCACTTCAAGTGCCCGACCTCGGTGGACTTCGTGGACCACCTGCCGCGGACGGCGACGGGGAAGCTGCAGAAGTTCGTGATCCGGGAGGGGTACTGGAAGGGGGCGGAGCGGAGGGTGAACTAGAGAGTTCCCAGTTCCTGGTTCCCAGAGGCCGTTTGGGCGTCGGATCGCCGTTGGGTGGACGTGTGGCCGAGTGGCGGCGCTGGTTCGATGGCTCCGCCGGTAGGGGGCGAGATGGGCGTTGAGGGCGAACCGGCGTCGCCGGAGGACCGGGCGCTGCTGGATTTGCTGTGTCGGTGTCGTTCCCGGGGCGGGATGAGCTGCGCGTCCAGGTGGCGGCGGCGGAGCTGTTCGACGATTGCGGCAACGCGCACGGGTGCGTGGAGTTTCGCTACCCGGACGGGCTGGACCTCCCGCGTGTGCCCGGCCGTGCGGGAGCGGTCCCGATCGAGGCGACGGGCGAGGACGGCGACGGCCACATGGTCAACGTGTTCCTGCACGTTCGCGACGGGATCGCGGACTACGTGGTGGTGTACTCGCCGCCGGGGGACTGGCCGCACGGGCGGCCGGTGCCGGGTACGTTGTGCCGGATCGACATCGTGCCCGACAGCGACGATGCGTCACGCGGGACGCTGGTCCCGCGCGAGGTGACGCTGTACGAGGAGCGGGGGTAGGCCCTCACCCCCTGCCCCCTCTCCCGCTGCGGCGGGCGAGGGGGAGTTGCGGGGTAATTGGGTTCGTGGGCCCGTTGCCTGGGGGCCGTTTGGGGCGGGGGCGCTGTTGAGTGTGGCGGCAGGGTCCTGGTTCGCGGCGGAGCGCTCCCTATTGGTCGCGCCACTGATGGCGGGCGGGAGAGGGGAGTTCGCAGCGCATAGGGGGTTCGTGGGCCCGCTGGTGCGACGGGTCGCCGGTGGCGTGGACGGTGGGGCTGGTTCGCGGCCGAGCGCTCCCTATACGTCGTGGGGAGTGGTTGGGACGTGCCCGTTTGCCGGACGGGGTGTCTTCTACCACTTGCCGGCCACCCTGCCGGGAGCACCTGCGCTCCCTTGTGCTCCGAGCAC
>JADZEI010000055.1 GCA_020850615.1 Dehalococcoidia bacterium
CCACCACGTCCGCCCGGTACTCCGGCGTGAACGACCGCCGTCGCCGGCGTCCCTTGCTCTCCGTTTCTGACATCCTTCTCCGACCTCCCCGGTCATCTTGGATGTCCGCCATTTCGGGGCAAGCCCAAGCCGTCGACCCGGGCGTGCACCGTGAATCGTGAACCGTGAACTCACCTACCCCGTAAACAACCCCCCATCCGGGAACAGGATCTCCCCGGTGAAGTAGCTCGCCTCGTCGCTCGCCAGGAACAGCGCCGTGTTCGCGATGTCCTCTGGCCGCCCGAACCGCCCCATCGGGATCCCCGAGAGGATCTGCTGGCCGCGCGCCTCGTCCGCCCGTGCGGTGGCCGTCATCGGCGTTTCGATGAAGCCCGGGCCGATCGCGTTGACGCGCACGCCCCGCGGCGCCAGCTCCAGCGCGAGCGTCTTCGTCAGCATCCACACGCCCGCTTTCGAGACGCAGTAGTCCGCCGCCCCGGGGATCGGGATCTTCGCCGCCCCGCTCGCGATGTTCACGATCGACCCGCCCTGCGCGTGCTCCACCATCCGACGTGCGAAGGCACGGTTCGTATACATCACGCCCGTCAGGTTTACCGCCAGCACCTTCTCCCAGTACTCGATCGGCTTGTTGATGATGAACGACGCCTCCCGCTCCGGGGACACCGGCCCTGCCGCTTCCTTGCCGCTCACATAGAGCGCGTGCGAAATGCCCGCTGCGGCGACCAGCGCGTTCGCCCGCCCGTAGGCCGAATACACCCGCGCCGCCAGCTCCTCGCAGTCCTCGTGCTTGCTCGTGTCCGTGCGCACGAAGAAGCTCCCGCGCCCCGCCGCCTTCACCTCCGCCACCGTCTCGTGCGCGCGTTCCTCGTCGAGGTCCGCCACCACGATGTCCGCGCCTTCGTGCGCGAACCGCAGCGCGCACGCCTTGCCGATCCCGCTCGCGCCGCCCGTGACCACGGCGACCTTGCCGTCCAGCCGTCCTGCCATTCCAACCCTCCGCCCCGCTACCCGGGGCGGGCGGATTCTACTCAGCCCCGAACCTCACTCGCCACCCGATGGCTGTGGGGCCGGGTCCGGCGCCGCCACTTCCGTTTCCGAGCCGGCGATGCCCTTGAACGGGATGCCCTGGCGCCGGTCGAGCCAGTATTCGAGCAGCACCCGTCCCGCGGCCGTCGCCGGGAGCGCCAGCAGGATCCCCGGGATGCCGAGCAGCTCGCCGCCGGCCAGCACCGCGATCAGCACGATCAGTGGCGGCAGGTTCAGCGTCTGGCCGTAGACGCGCGGCACGAGGAAGCGGTCTTCGAACTGCTGGTACACCAGCAGCGCCCCCAGCACGATCAGGGCCTGCTGCGGCGACTCCTGGAACGCCGCCACCACCGGCGGGATGATCGCGATGAATGCCCCGATCAGCGGGATGATATCCGCGAACGCCGCGAGCACGCCGAACGCGATCGCGTTGTCCACCCCGGCGAGCAGGCACACCACGAGCGTGAACACCCCGATCACCGTCGACGTGATCAGCTGCCCGCGGATGTAGCCGCCGACGACCCGGCCCAGCGCCGCCAGGATCGTGTCCACCTCGGGCTCCCGGCCCGGTGGTACGAAGCGGTACATGTACCCCGAGATCTTCGGCGCGTCGATTAGGAGGTAGGCCACCAGCACGATCACCGTCACGCTCGAGACGAGCCCGAACACCACCCGCTGACCGTAGTCCACCGCCACGTCGCCGGAGATGAGCTTGCCCCATTCGATCTCCTCGGCCCGTTCGGGGAGGTCCCAGCTCGCGGTGTTGATGCCCAGGTCTTCGGCGAACTCCTCAAACTGGCGCGCGTCTTCCGGCAGGTTGTCCCGCAGGTCGCGGAATTCGTTGATCATCGCCGGCACGACCAGCGCCGCCAGTCCGCCAAGCACGCCGATGATCGCCACCAGCACGAGTAGCACGGCCGAGATCCGGTGCGAGCCGTGCCGGACCAGCCACTCCACGTAGGGCAGCAGGGCCGCCGTGAAGATCAGCGCCACTACGATCAGCAGGAGCACGGTCCACAGCTGGACCAGCATCCACAACGCCAGGAACCCGAACGCGAGCGTCAGCAGGCCGCGGTAGGACAACTCCAGCTTGAGCACGTTCGCTCTCCCTCGGTGGCTGGCCGTATTGTGGCCCGCCCGGCCGCCAATGTCCTATTGCTACTACCCGCCGCGGCGGGCAATTCCCTCGCAGGCGGATCAGTGTAATCCGCGTCATACAGCACGGCCCCGGCACCGCCTACACTCGCGGCCGCGACCCGCTCGCGTCATCTGTCCCCCGTGCGCGTAGACTACCGGCCCATCGGAGGTCAGAGTTGGAAACGCCAGAAAACATCATCTACGAGGTCGAGAACGGCCGCGCCCGCATCACCCTCAACCGCCCGGAGAAGCTCAACGCGCTCTCGGTGAAGCTCCAGGAGGAGCTGAACGAGGCCCTCTGGGAAGCGGACAACGACAACCGCGTCCACGCCGTCATCATCCGCGGCAACGGCCGCGCCTTCAGCGCCGGGTACGACCTGTCGCCAATGGCCAGCCGCCGCCCCGGCGCGGACGATGACCCGTACGCCGCCGTCTATCGCGGCGGGCGCACCTTCGACGACGACGCCTGGCAGCTCGAGCGCGCCCAGCGCCTGCGCATGGCCATCTTCGACATGCACAAGCCCGTCATCGCCCAGGTACACGGCTACTGCCTCGCCGGCGGCACCGATGTCGCGCTCCTCTGCGACATCATCATCGCCGCGGACAACGCCACCATCGGCTTCCCGCCCGCCCGCGCCATGGGCTCACTCCCGAACCAGATGTGGGTTTACCACTGCGGTCCCCAGTGGGCGAAGCGCCTGTTCCTCACCGGCGATACCGTCACCGGCGCCGAGGCCGCGAAGATCGGGCTCGTCCTCAAGTCCGTCCCCGAGCAGTACCTCGAAGCCGAGGTTGAAGGTCTCGTCGACCGCATGGCCCTGATCGACACCGAGCTCCTCAGCGCGAACAAGCGCATCGTCAACGTCGCCCTCGAGCTCATGGGCGCCCGCACCATGCAGCGCTTCGGCGCCGAAAACGACGCCCGCGCCCACCTCGCGCCCAGCGTGCGCGAATTCGGCCGGATCGCCGGCGAGCAGGGCCTGAAGGCCGCCCTCGCCTGGCGCGACGGCAAGTTCGGCGATGGCCGTGCCCGCGTCGAAGGCCCCGAAACCCGCGACGAGAACGGCTATCTGAAGTGAGCATCAAGGCGACCTCCGCGCTCAGCATCCTTGCCATCTGGGCGGCGATGATCCCCGCGGTCATCGTCGAGCCGGATGCGTGGTGGTCGCTCATCTTCGCCGGGCTCGCCACCGCCTCCATCGGCGTGAGCGCGTGGCGGCGGCTCGGCATCTCGCGCGTCATCGCCGTCGCCGGCACCTGGTCCGGCACGGCGCTGGCGGTCGCGAACGAACCCGGCGCCACCTGGATCGCGATCTTCGCCTTCCTCTCGACCGGCGCCATCGTCTACAGCGTCCTTCGCCGCGATGCCTGGCTCTCCGGGCTGGGCATCGCCGCGCCGTGGCTCGCGACGGGCATCGCCATCACCGCCAACGAAGGCGATGGCGCCTGGATCTGCGTCTTCGCCTTCCTCACCACCGGCGCGGTCGCGAACGCCGGGCGCAGCGCCTACCGCGGACTCGCCGCCATCCTCTGGTGGGGCATCGCCGGCGCCATCATGGTCATCGCCGGCGGCTGGGCCTGGCTCGCCGTCCCGGCCTTCGTCCTCTCCGGCCTCTCCATCGGCGTCGGTGACTTCCGTCTCCCCCGCCGCTTCGAATGGGACCTCTTTGACCGCGACGATGACGGCGACCGGCCCCCCGGCGGTCCCAGCGCCCGTGTCCGCGGCGTCCGCTGGGAAAGCGGACGCGGGTTCTCCGGCTTCCCCTTCGATGACCGCGACGACCGCGACAGCGACGGCGACGCCCCACCCGCGGTGCGCTAACATCGGTCTCGTGTCCTACGCACGCCAGTACGACGATGATGACGAGCTCGAGCTCGAAGACGACGAGGATGTGATCACCCTCGGCCGCGAGGAGCTGGACGACGAGCCCTGGGACGACGGCCCCGACCTCGGCCCCGACGAGCGCGACCGCGACCTCCTCGACGGCAGCTGGGAGCAGCGCTACTACGCCGGCCAGGCGGGCCAGCGCGACTGGAGCACCGTCTACACCGGCCTCGCCATCCTCGTGCTCCTCAGCATCCTCGTGCCCGTTGTGCTGGTGCTGCAGTGAGCCGCCCTCCCGTTGTCGCGATCATCGGCCAGGGCTCGCCCCAGGACCGCGCCATCGCCGTCGCCTGCGCCGAAGCTGGCGCCAACATCGCCCTCGGCACCGTCGAAAAGTCCACCGCCCAAGACTACGCGATGAACTCCATCGCCAACGAAATCTGGAACATCGGCCCGGACCAGTTCGTCTGCCAGATGGACGCCGGCGATGCCGCCGAGGTCGCATCGTTTGCCGCCCAGGTCTCCGACCGTTTCGGCCACTGCGACCTCCTCGTCTGCAACAACGACCAGCCCGAGAGCGCGCCGCTCGACGAGCTCTCCCAGGACGAGTGGGACATCACCATCCGCGCGAACCTGACCGGCCCCTTCCTCGCGGCCCACGCCTTCGGCCGCCTCATGGAGCGCGACCGCGGCGGCCACGTCCTCCTCGTCGCCCACGAGCGTCCCGAGGCGGACGCCGCCTACTGCGCCGCGAAGGCCGGGCTCGAAGGGCTCGCCCGCGCCATGACCCGCACCTGGTCCCCGCGCGGCGTCGAAGTCGAGACGCTCCCCGTCGCCGGCGACGATGCCGCCCTCGCGGCCACGGTCGCCGCCCGCCTCCAGGCCATCCTCGCCGCCCACTGAGCTGCGCCGGTTAGCCTTCGACCTTCATCGTTCCGCTTTCGAACACGTCCGGTTCGCGGATGAACAGCCACGCGAACACCGCCGCCACCAGTAGCACCACCCCGATGACCGCGTAGACCCACTCGATCCCGAACAGGCCGCTCACCGCCCCGCCACCCAGCGGCCCCACCAGCAGCGCCAGCGACTGCATGCTCGCCGCGAGTCCGAAGGCGCTCCCGTGCTTGCCCTCCGGCACGCTGGCCCCGATGAGCGCGTTCGTGCCCGGCACCATCGCCCCCTGGAACAACCCCACCGCGCCCATGAACAGCATGTAGGACAGGTACGAGCCTGCGAACGCGACCGGCAGGTAGAGCAGCCCCGTGAGCATCGCAGCTCCCGCGACGCTCCGCCGGTATCCCACCCGCTGGCCAATCGGTGCCACTGAGATTGCCGCGATCGTGCTCGTGAGCCCGATGACGCCGAACACCAACCCCGTCGCCGTCTCTTCCTTCAGCTCGAACGACCGGAACACCGCGTCGAAGTGGACCCGGTCGTCCTCCTCGTTGCTCGTAGTGTGGTCGGCGAAGTCGTCGACGCTGATCGGCATCACTGGCCGCACGAACGTCGTCGATAGCCAGAGCGCGAACAGCAGGAGCAGCATCAGGACGATCTGCCGCTCGGAGACCACCACCCGCATGTTCTGGATGAGCCCGCCGCCCTTCGCCTTCCCCGCAGCTGGCCGCCCCTCGCTTTCCGGCTCGATGCCCTGCTCCTTCACGAAGAAGAACACGAGCGCGACCGCCGCGATGTAGAGCGCCCCGCAGAAGAAGAACGACTCGCGGATGCCGATGCTCGCCGCCACGATGCCGCCCGCGAACGGCCCGAGCATGTTCGCGCTGAACATCGCCGTCTGCAGCAGCCCGAGCGCGTAGCCCACCTTTGCCCGCGGCGTCGTCGCCGCCACCAGCGCCGCCGCCGCCCCCATCGTCCCCGCGAAGGCGCCCATCACGAACCGCAGCAGCACGAACTGCCAGACCGTGGTGACGATGCCCATCAGCGCGATCAGGATGCCCGCCCCGAGCAGCGCCCGCATGAACATCGGCTTGCGGCCGTAGCGGTCCGCCATCGAGCCCCAGATCGGCGCCGTCACCGTCAGCGAAAGGCCCGTCACGCTCGCCGAAATGCCGGTCCAGTAGGCCCGGTCCGACTTCGAGTCCATCCCCAGGTCCTGCAGGAAGAACGGGATGAACGGGAACACGAAGTTCGCGCCGAGCAACCCCACGAACACGCCGATCCAGACGAACGCCAGGTTCACGCGCCACGTGGCTTCGCGGGCGTCGGATGCGCTGGGTGCGGCGCCGGCGGCGGAGCTCACGAAGCGGGACCCTCCCCGCGGACACATCCCTTAGCGCCGGTCACCGCCGTATTCTGTCAGCCGTCCTACCTTGACGCGAGCGGAAGAGTTACGCCCCGCCCAGCGCCGCCCGCGCCTCCGCGATCTGGGCCACGTGGTCGTCGATGTGCCCCACTCCGCGCTCCACCAGATCCCGCACTGACACCAGCTCCTCGCCCGAACGCCCCTGCCGCTCCCACGCCGCCTTGCCCGCGTAGGCCACGAGCTCGGCGGTGCTCCACCGCGTCAGCTCGAACTGCGCGATCGCGCCATCGACGTCCCGCCAGAGGTACTGCAGCCGCCGCTTCCACTCGCCCTCGTCCCACGCCGGGAGGAGCGGGACCTCCTCCGCGATGATGAACCGCACCCGAACCGCCCGCACCAGCTCCGCGTCCGCCAGATGCACCACGTGGTCCCGGATCGACCAGTCCTGCCCCGGCGCGCGCTGGCTCACCACCCCCTGTGAAACGCCCGCCATCGCCGCGCGCAACACACCCGGCCCCGCGCTGAACCGGTCGAACAGCTCCTTGTACACCGCCGGGATCTGCTGCATGGCCACGATTCTACGCCCAGTCGGTTGTCCGTTGTCCGTTGTCCGAATCAGCCGTGCCGTGCGATGCCCGCCACCCGCCCCTCGTTGCCAGCGGCTCGTCGATGTCCGGACGATGCCCGCAGTCGCGAACGCACGTGCCGGACAACGGGCAACGGATAACGGACAACGGACAACCTTTCGCCCGTAGCCCCCAGCCCTTAGCCTTCCCCCGTGTCCTCCAACGGCGACCAAGCCCACCAACGCCACGACGCCTTCGCCGCCCTGCGCCAGCGCAACTTCCGCTTCTACGCCGCCAGCCGCCTCTCCAGCGCGGTCGCGATGACGCTCCTCCAGGCCACCCTCCTCTGGCAGATCTACGACATCACCGGCTCGACCCTCTGGGTCGGCATCCTCGGCCTCGTCCAGTTCGCGCCCTCCCTGGCCATGACCCTCATCGCGGGCGCCGTCGCCGATAGCTTCGACCGCCGCCGGATCGTCGTGCTCGCCCAGCTCGGCGCCATCCTCGCGGTCAGCGCACTCACGACCGCAACCCTCGCGGGCGAGCCGGGGCTCTGGGTCATCTTCCTGGCTGCTCTCGGCGTCGCCACCGTGATGGCGTTCGACTTCCCGGCCCGCCAGGCGCTGCTCCCGTCGCTCGTCCCCCCCGAGACCTTCCCCCAGGCGATCACCACCGGCTCGACGATCCAGCAGCTCGGGTTCGTCAGCGGGCCCGCGGTGGCCGGCTTCCTGATCCGCTTCGGCGGCATCGGCGCCTCCTACGCGGTCTACGTCGGCCTCATCGTCTGCTCCGTCCTCGCGCTGCTCGCCCTGCGCCCGCGCCGCGTCGACGCCCCGAAGCGCGCGGTCACCGTCTCGGCCATCCGCGAGGGCGTCTCCTTCGTCTGGCGCCGCCAGGCCATCCTCGGCTGCATGACCCTCGACATGTTCGCTGTCATCTTCGGCGGCGCGCAGGCGCTCCTCCCCGTCTACGCGAAGGACATCCTCGATGTCGGCGCGCTCGGCTACGGCGTGCTCCTCGCCTCGCTCGACGCCGGCGCGCTCGTGATGGCCGTCGCGCTCGTCGCGCTCCCGCCGATCCGCCGGTCCGGCCTCGCCCTCCTCTTCGCCGTCGCGGTATTCGGGCTCGCGACCATGGCCTTCGGCCTTTCGCGCTCGCTCCCGCTCTCCGTCGCGCTCTACGCGGTCATCGGCATGGCCGACCAGGTCAGTGTCGTGATGCGGCAGACCACCATCCAGCTCGCCACGCCGGACGAGCTCCGGGGCCGCGTCAGCTCGGTGAACTCGCTTTTCATCGGCGCTTCGAACCGGCTCGGCGCGGTCGAATCCGGCTTCGTCGCCGCCGCCACGAGCGCCACCTTCGCCGTCGTCAGCGGCGGCGCCGGCTGCCTCGCCGTCGTCGGCCTCGTCTGGGCGAAGATGCCCGAGCTCCGCAACTACCGCATCGAACCCCGCACGATCGCCACCGGCCCGACGCCCGCCACAGCTGCCGCGACGGCCGCACCCTCGAAAGCCGCGCTGCCAGATGCCGCCGGCGAAACCGCCCCCGGCGGCGGCGCCTAGCCATGGCCACGCTCGCCCTGGTCCACAGCCCCCTCACCGGCCCCGGCACGTGGGCCGTCCTCGCGCCCGAGCTCACCGCCCGCGGCCACACCGTCGCCGTCGCCGACCTCGCCGACACGGGCGCCCCGCCCTACTGGCCGCAGCACGCCAGTTCGGCCGCCGCCGCCATCACCAGCCCCGCGGTGCTCGTCCTCCACAGTGGCGCCGGCCCACTCGCGCCCGCCATCGTCAGCACGCTCGCGGTCTCGCCCGCCGCCTGCATCTTCCTCGATGCGGGCCTGCCGCAGCCCGGCTCGCGCCTCGACGCCTTCGCGCGCGAGATGGGCGACGCTGCCGCCGCCGCCTTCCGCGCTAACCTCGAATCCGGCGGCCGCTACCCCGACTGGACCGACGGGCTTCTCGCCGCCCAGGTGCCGGATCCCGGCGTCCGCGCGGCCATCCTCGCGGACCTCCGCCCCCGCCCGCTCGACTTCTGGACCGAGCGCCTCGACTTCGCTCCCGACCTCGACATCCCCTGCGCCTACCTCCAGCTCAGCCCCGCCTACGCCTCTTCCGCCGCCGAAGCGCGCCGCCGCCGCTGGCCCACCCTCGCCCTCGCATCCCACCACTTCGCCATGCTCACCGACCCGGGGATCATCGCGACCCACCTCGAGTCGCTCGTCACCGCACTCCCCCATCAGTAGCCCGACCGTGTAGGGAGGCCAGTCGCCCCCTCCCCGATCTCGTTGCAGGCTTCCTGCTCCCCGCCCTTCCCCTCGCCCCCGCCACTCGCTAGCCTGCACGTTCCATGCCCCGTGTCCGTGCCGATGTCCTGCTCGTCCAGCGCGGCCTCGCCGAGACGCGCGAGCGTGCCCAGCGCCTGATCATGGCCGGCCGTGCCCACGTCGGCACCACCGTCCTCGTCAAGCCCGCCACCATGCTCGATGCGGACGCCCCCATCGAGCTCTCCGAACCCGAGAGGTACGTCAGCCGCGGCGGCTACAAGCTCGAGGGCGGCCTCGACGCCTTCGCCGTCGACCCCACCGGCCTCCGCTGCCTCGACCTCGGCGCATCCACCGGCGGCTTCACCGACTGCCTCCTCCAGTGCGGCGCCGCGAGCGTGCTCGCCGTCGATGTGGGGCGCGCCCAGCTCCACCAGCGCCTCCGCGAAGACCCGCGCGTCACGCTCATGGAGGGCGTGAACGCCCGCGACCTCCCCGAGCTGCCACCGATCGACCTCTTCGTGGGCGACCTCTCGTTCATCTCGCTGCGGAAGGTCCTGCCGTCGGTCGCCTCTCGCGTCCTACCGGGCACGCCCGGCATCGTCCTCTTCAAGCCGCAGTTCGAAGCCAGCCCCGGCGAGGTCCCCCGCGGCGGCGTCATCCGCGACGCCGCGCTCCGCGAACGACTGCTCGCGGAGTTCACCGCCTGGCTCGAAGAGCACGGCTGGCCCGTCTTCGCGACCATCACCTCGCCGATCGCAGGCGGCGACGGCAACGTAGAGTACCTGGTACACATCGCCACCCCCGCCGGGAGCCCCGCATGCTGAAGCGCGTCGCCATCCTCCACCACCCCCACAGCGAAGGGGCCGCCGCCTTCGCCCGGCAGCTCGAACGCGAGTTCACTCGCCGTGATGTCCAGGTCGGCGTCTCGGACGTCTGGGCCGATGGCGTCCCGGCGCTCATCCCCGGATCCGGGCTGGTCATCTGCATCGGCGGTGATGGCACGGTGCTCCGCGCCGCGCGCGTCTCGTGCCCCGATTCGCCCCCGCTCATGGGCATCAACATGGGCCGCCTCGGCTTCCTCACCGACATGAGCCCGCGCGACTTCTTCAACCACTTCGAGCGCGTCCTCGCCGGTGACTGGCGCGTCGAAGAGCGGATCATGGTCCGCGCCGATGTCTTCGATGGCCCCGAATCGCCGATGGAGTACCACGGGCTGAACGACATTGTGATCAGCCGCCAGTCGCCCGGCCGCCCGATCTACGTCGATGTCCGCGTCGACCACGCCCTCGTCGCCGTCTACCGCTGCGACGGCATCATCGTCTCGACGCCCACGGGCAGCACCGGCTACTCGCTCAGCGCCGGCGGCCCGATCCTCTCGCCCACCGAGCACCACCTCGTCGTGACCCCGGTCTCGGCGCACCTCGCCCTCGGGCGTTCGCTCGTCCTCGAACAGTCCTCCGAAGTCGAGCTCCGCGTCACCTCCGACCACGGGGCCATCCTCAGTGTCGATGGCCAGGAGGACGTGCCGGTCGGCTCGGGCACGCTCGTCCGCGTCCGCGTCAGCGAGCACGTCACCCGCTTCGCGCGCTTCCGCGACCCCGCCTCCTTCTACGCCGAGCTCGCCGAACGGCTCGAATTCCAGCTTTCGAGCACCATGTCCCGTGCTTGAGCGGCTCCGCATCAGCGGCTTTGCCGTCGCCCGCGAAGTCGAGCTCACGCCCGGGCCGGGGCTCGATGTGTTCACCGGCGAAACCGGCGCGGGCAAGTCGCTCGTGGTCGATGCCCTCGCCTTCGTCTTCGGCGCCCGCCGGGGCCGCGAAGTCATCGCCGCCGGCTACGAGCGGGCCGCCGTCGAAGCCGTCTTCCGCATCGGCGGCGACGCGGTCCAGCTCGAGCGCTCGGTCGGCCTCTCCGGCCGCACCACCGCCCGCCGCGACGGCCAGCCGGCCACGGTGGACGACCTCCAGGCGCTTGCCGCCCGCGCGATCGACATCCACGGCCAGTCCGAGCAGCTCGCCATCCTCCGCCCGGCCGTCCAGCTCGCCGTGCTCGATGACTACGCCTGCCTCGGGGGCGAACGTGCTGCGCTGGCCGTGCTCGTCCGCGAGCTCCGCGATGTCCGCCGCCAGCTCCGCGCCCTCGCCACGGACTCCCGCGAGCGCGAACGGCTCATCGACCAGCTCACCTTCGAAGTGGACGAGATCACCTCCGCCGGGCTCCAGCCGGGCGAGGACAAAGCCCTCCGCCACGAACAGGCCCGCCTCGCCAACGCCGGCCGACTCATCGCCGAGGCCACCGCGGCACTCGATGCCCTCGACGCGCCCGCCGTCGGTGAGGCCGTCCGCGCCGCCGCCGCCATCGTCGAACGCGACGACGCGGCTGCGGAGGTCGCCGACCTCGCCGCGCTCTTCGAGACCGCTGGCGCCGACCTCACGCGCGCCCTCCGCCACTACCGCGACGCCCTCGAAGAGGACCCCGAGCGGCTCCTCGAAGTCGAAGAGCGCCTCGACCGCATCGCGCGCCTGCGCCGCAAGTACGGCGAGACCATCGACGACGTCCTCGCCTACGCCGCCGGGGCCGCCGAGCGCCTCGCCGCGCTCACCGGCGCCGGCGTCTCGATGGACGACCTCGAATCCCGGGAGGCGGACCTCCTGGCGCGCGCCGCCGCGGCCGCCGGCGCCCTCTCGGCCGCCCGCCGCGCCGCCGCCGGGCAGCTCGTCGCCGCCATCGCCGCCGAGCTCGCGCACCTCGGCATGGGCGGTGCCTCCCTGGCTATTGGCTTCGCCTGCGAAGACGACCCCGCCGGCCTCGTCACCGCCCTCCCGGACTACGAGGTCATCGCGGCCAGCTCCCCGCCCGGCCCCTCCGGCGACGCCCACCCCCGCGCCTTCACCGATTCCGGCGTCGACCGCGTCGAATTCCTCGCCTCGTTCAACCCCGGCGAGTCACCCCGGCCGCTCGGCGCGATCGCCAGCGGCGGCGAGACGTCACGCTTCCTGCTCGCCCTCACCACGGTCCTCGGGTCCACCGCCGAACCCCGCATCATCGTCTTTGACGAAGTCGACGAGGGCGTCGGCGGTCGTGCCGGCGGGCTCGTCGGCGAAGCGCTGGCCCGGCTGGCGGCGCGCCACCAGGTGCTCTGCATCACCCACCTGCCCCAGGTCGCGGCCTTCGGCGACCGCCATTTCGTCGTCTCGAAGCACACCGACGGCGCCCGGAGCTGGTCCGAGATCCGCGAAGCCGCCGCCGGCGACCGCATCGCCGAGCTCGCCTCCATGCTCGGCGGCCCCACCCCCGCCAACCTCGAAGCCGCCCGCGAAATGCTCGCCCGCGCACGACGCGCCTAGCGCGTTGCTCGTTGTCCGTTGTCCGTTCCCCGTTGTCCGTTGTCCGTTGTCCGGGGGAGCGAGGCGGCCGCGCCCGCCAGTCGCAAAGCGGTAGTCTGCCGAGCCCAGCCTCGGCGGCGCGACAGCCCAACCCATGCCGCGCGTCAGCGGGGCGACAGCGCTACACCACCGCCACCGCCTCGATCTCCACCAGGTATCCCGGCGCCGCCAGCGACGACACCACCACGAATGTGCTTGCTGGCATCTCCCCCGCTGTGAACGCACTGTTGCGCGCCTCCACGATCGCCGGCCGGTATTCCAGCGATGTGGTGAACACGGTGATCTTCACGATGTCCCCCATTGTCCCGCCCGCCGCTTCCACGACCCGCCGCAGGTTCGCGAGGACCTGCCGCGCCTGCGCACCGGCATCGCCTTCGCCCACCAGCTTCCCGTCCGCGTCCTCCGCCACCTGCCCCGAGATGAAAACCGGCGTCCCGCTCTTCTTGATCGCGTGGTGGTAGAACGGCGAGTTCGCCATCCCCTCCGGGCGAATGAACTCCTTCGTCACGGTTCCTCCAGCCGCACACACGCGGCCGGCCCATCCTATCCGTCCCACACCGGCGCGTCCCGAAGCGCCGCCGCGCCAGCTCGGAGCACCGCGGTCCGTCCCCTCTAGCCAGTGCCACCGCGCCTCGCTCATCCTCGTGCCCGACAGCCAACAGCCGTTCGGTCCGGACAACGGACAACCGACAACGCGCACAAAAACACAACGGAGGAGGTGCGTTGCACCTCCTCCGTCATACGGACCTGAGGGAGAGACTCAGGAAAGACCGGCCGAATCGTTCCTCCGGCCGCGATACCGCGAGCCGTTCAGGCTGAAGCTGTCGCTGTCCCACATCATGTCTTCGCTCGAATTGCGGAACTCCTTGTTCGCCCCGCACCGCTTGCAGCGCCCCTGGCTCTGCGACCCGTTGGGCGTTTCGATAACCCAGTGGTGGCGGCACACCGCCGACATGCTGCTCGTCTCTATCGCATTGGGATGCGTCATCAATAAACCTCGTTCGCGGCTACCGCGTGGTAGGTAATCGTAGCAGGCCGCGCCTTCGACCGTATCGGCATATGACAAAAGAACTCGTTAAGCGTATGTGGACTTTCACCTGTCCACCCTTTCAAACGTGAACCAGATCTCTTTCGGTTGGCGCGCCAGCACAATCCGCGCGGACGTGCAATACTGGTCGCGACGGTTGCGCGCCGCCCTGGCAGCGCCCGCTCCGGCCATCCCGGCCCAACCCCATGGCGCTCCCGCCATCGAAAGGTACACCACGCATGACTGCACCCCACGCCGTGAGCTACGACGCGGTGATGGCTGCCCTCGATAAGGTCAACGACCCCGAGCTCCACGCCAGCATCGTCCGCCTCGGCATGGTCAAAGATGTCCAGGTCGACGGCACCGCCGTCCGCCTCACCGTCGAGCTCACCACCCCCGCCTGTCCCCTCAAGGACACCATCGAAGGCGACGTCCACGCCGCCCTCGAGCCCCTCGGCGTCTCTACACTGACGCTCGACTGGGGCGCCATGGTCCGCGCTTCGAACCCCAAGGAAGGCCAGAAGCCGGTCGAAGGTGTCCGCAACATCATCGCCGTCGCCTCGAACAAGGGCGGCGTCGGCAAGTCCACTGTCGCATCGAACCTCGCCGTCGCCCTCGCCAAGGCCGGCGCGAAGGTCGGCCTCATCGACGCGGACATCACCGGCCCGAACCTCCCGACCATGTTCGGGCTCGAAGCCGGCTTCCAGGAGGGCTCGACCACCGGCCTCCGCGCCGTCGAGCGCTTCGGCGTGCACGTCGTCTCGATCGGCTTCTTGCTCCCGAAGGGCAAGCCTGTCGTCTGGCGCGGCCCCATGATCGGCAGCGCCGTCCGCCAGCTCCTCCATGATGTCCCCTGGGACGACCTCGACTACCTGGTCATCGACCTCCCGCCGGGCACGAGCGATGCCTCGATGAGCATGGCCCAGGACGCACCCGTCGCCGGCGTCGTCATCGTCTCCACCCCCCAGGACGTCTCCATCGAAGACGCGATGAAAGCCGTCTCCATGTTCGAAAAGCTGGACGTGCCCGTTTTCGGCATGGTCGAGAACATGAGCTACTTCATCGCACCCGATACCGGCACCCGCTACGACATCTTCGGTAGCGGAGGCGCCGAGCGCGCCGCCGAGCAGCTCGGTATCGACTTCCTCGGTGCCATCCCCATTGAGCCGGCCGTCCGCGAAGGCGCCGACACCGGCACTCCGATTGTTATTGGACACCCCGAATCCGCGTCCGCGAAGGCCATCGAGAAGATCGCCGGGCAGGTCGCGGCCAGGATCAGCGTTTTGCAAAGGATGGGCGTTTAGCCAAACACATGGCCCTCAACATCTTCCCCCGGCGGACGCCGCAAGCGGCGTCCGCCCCAGAATCCGAACCCACCAGCCTCCCCGAGCCCTCCCCCGAGGCGCTCGCGGGCATCGACACCGACACCGAAACCGCCGCCGACACCGCCACGGATGCGGCGGACGACGCGCGCAAGCGCACTCGCCGCGGCACCCGTGGCGGCCGCGGCCGCCGCAAGGCCGACGGCGCCGAAACCGGCGAGACGAGCGAAGCCGGCGAGGCTGTGGAAGCCACCGCCGAGGACACCCCGGCCGAGCCCGTAGCCGCCGAAGCCGCGGACGAAGAGAAGCCCGCCCCGCGTGCCCGCCGCTCGCGCCGCACGACCGCCGCCCCGGCCGCCGACGCCGAGACCGCCGCGGCCGTCGAAGCGCATACGCCGGAGCCCGAACCGCTGGCTGAGCCGGCCCCCACGCGGTCCCGCTCCCGCCGCGCCCCCCGCGCGCAGGCTGCCGAAGCCGCCGAGCCCGCTCCCGAGGAGCTCCTCGCCGCGCCCGAGCCGGCACCGCGCCCCGAGGCCCCGGCTCGCCCAGAGACGCCCGCCCGCCGCGAACCGGCGCCGCGCCACGAGCCCGCCGCGCGCCAGGAACCGGCTCCCCGCCACGATGGCGGCCGGTCCGCCCAGGACCCCACCGCCGCCCTCGTCCGCGCCATCGAGCAGCAGAACCGCCAGATCGAGCACCTCGTCCGCGCCCAGGAAGAGCTGGGGCGCAAGCTCGCCGCCGGCGATGGCCGGGGCAGCCCCGCCACCTCCTCGCACGCACGGCCCGCGCGCGTCGGCGTCTTCGTCGACTCCGCGAACATCGAGCTCGCCTGCGACCGGCTCCGCGCCCGGTTCGACTGGGGCAAGGTCCTCGCCATGCTCACGAAGGACCGCCAGCTCGTCCGCGCCATCGCCTACTCGCCCGTGCACGACGACCCGAACGTCAGCATCGAGACGCAGCGGTTCGCCGAACCATTCCTCGACAAGGGCTTCAAGCTCGTGACCAAGCCGTTCAAGCGCTTCGCCGACGGCACGATCAAGGCGAACGTCGACATCGAGATGTGCCTCGAAGTCGTGACCATGCTGGACCGCCTGGATGTCGTCTGCCTCGTCTCCGGCGACGGCGACTTCACCCCGCTCGTCCAGTACGTCCAGTCCCGCGGCGTCCGCTGCGAAGTCGTCGCCGTCGGCCAGAGCACGGCCGGGCAGCTCCGCCAGGCCGCCGACCAGTACATCGACCTTGGCCAGCGTCTCAAGGAGATCCGCGTCTGATCCCGGCGCACGGGCGCCCGCAGCTCGCGCGCGCCCGCACCGCGTGGCTCCTGGGCCTCGCGGCCCTGCTCGTTGCCATCGCCGCTGTCGCCTGTGGCGGCGGCGGCAACAGCAGCGACGCCGCCACGCCGGCCGCTTCGCCCACGCCCGCGCCGCCCGGCCTTCCCAACGCCTACCTTCGCACGAAGGACGGCAACTTCGTCCGCGCCATCCCCGGCACCCACTGCTGGGACTCGAAGTGCGTCGACATGGCCGGCCCCCTGACCAACCTCGAGCCCGTGCCCCTGAAGCAGGGCGAAGCGATCGCCGTCTCCTTCGAAGCCGGCTTCCCCGACGAGTGGACGCTCACGTGGGTCCCCGCGCCCGCCCAGGCCCCCGCCCCCGAAGAGGGCGTCCGCGCCTGGGTCGCGATCGAAATCCCCGGCAACCCGCCCACCGGCACCACCATCCCTTCCACTCCGGGCCGCTACGTGATGATTATCTTTGCCCGCTGGGACGGCGAGGGAGATATCGCCTACGGCATCTACGCCGAGGTCAGCTGAGCGCGCCCCCAACCCCAAAACCCCGTAGAATCCCCAACCGGCCCGGAATTCCGCGGCGACTGACAACTGATAACTGAGGACTCGCATGAAGCTTGGCATCATGGTCGGCTATTCCGGCGCCCAGATGGGCCTGCCGCTGGACCTCATCCGCGAAGTCGAAGACCTCGGCTTCGATTCCATCTGGACCGCCGAAGCCTACGGCTCCGACGCCATCACCCCGCTCGCCTACATCGCGGCGCTCACCACCCGGATCAAGCTCGGCACCGCCATCATGCAGATCCCCGGCCGCACTCCCGCCATGTGCGCGATGCAGACATCCACCGTCGATGCCCTCTCCGGCGGCCGCATGCTCGTCGGCCTCGGCCTCTCCGGCCCGCAGGTCGTCGAAGGCTGGCACGGCGTCCCCTATGGCAAGCCCGCCGCCCGTATGCGCGAATACGTCGAGATCCTGCGCAAGATCTGGGCCCGCGAAGCCCCGGTCGAGTACCACGGCCAGGAATACAACATGCCCTACACGGGCCCCGGCTCCACCGGCCTGGGCAAGCCCCTGAAGAGCATCCTCCACACCCGCCAGCTCCCCGTGTACCTCGCCACGATGGGGCCCCAGAACGTCCGCACCACCGCCGAGCTCGCCGACGGCTGGCTCCCCATCTGGTTCTCGCCCTACAAGACCGACATGTACGACGCCGACCTCGCCGCCGGCTTCGCGAAGCGCACTGACGGCAAGACCCGCGCGGACTTCGACATCGCGGCCGGCTGCAACGTCCAGGTCACCGACGACATCAAGGCCGCCCTCGACCGTCAGAAGCCGAACCTCGCGCTCTACTTCGGCGGCATGGGTGCGAAGTCCAAGAACTTCCACAACGACGCGATGAAGAAGCTTGGCTACGCCGACGAAGCCGCGAAGGTCCAGGAGCTCTACCTCTCCGGCCGCAAGAAGGAAGCCGAAGAGGTCATCCCCTACGACCTCATCGACGAGATGTCGCTCGTCGGCCCCGAAGCCCGCATTCGCGAGCGCTACAAGCAGTGGGAAGATGCGGGCGTCACGACCATGCTGGTGAACGGCCCGCTCCAGTCCCTGCACCTCATGGCGGACATCACCGGCGTCAACCGCGGGGCCTGACCCGGCGCGCAGCGCACCACACCAACGCACGGCCGGCCCATTCGGGCCGGCCGTTCACGCGCCGCAGGCGTAGCCGCGGAGCAGTGCTCCGCGGGATTGTCCGCACCACGCTGGCGCCAGCCCCCCCCCGGGCGTGAACCGTGAATAGCTCCCACGACACCCCTTGTCGCCCCCTTTCCCGTAGACTCGTCCCGCGACTGAGTGGAGGATGCGGATGACCTGTTCCGCCTGTTCAGCGGAGCTCCCCTGGAACGCCCGGTTCTGCCTCGCCTGCGGCCAGCCGTAGGAGCTGCCCGGGTCACAGAGCGCCCTCGCCGACCCCGTGGCCGCCCCACGGCCACCGGCACCGACTCGCGCGCCCCGGTCTCGCCGGACAGCCACACGCTGGTCCCAGGCTGACACCGCACCGTTCCGGTTCGACGGTTCATGGTGGTCACGCGGATCAGGCGGCGAAGCCCTGCTCTTCGATGAGGCGAACGGCCGCTGGTACCGCCCGCCCTCCCACGAAACGCCGTTCTTCATGCGCCGCCCGAAGTTCAGCTCTCTCCAGACACCCGCGCTATTCGTCTACATCCTCCTCGGCGCGTTTTGCGCCGCCACCGCCTGGGCCATCTTCATCGACATCGACCGCGCGCTGCTCTTCGACGCCCTCGCCAGGAGGTCGCAACTATCGGCGGGAAACATCGTCCGCTGGGACGAAAGCGATTCGTGGTTGGAAACGGCGAAGGGGCTGCAGTTCCTGGCGACGCTTGCCAGCGTCCCGGCCTTCATCTGGTGGACCCGGCGGGCGACGTGCAACGTGCAGTCCTTTGGCATCGAGCGCCCCGAGTTCTCGCCCGCCTCGGCCATCTGGTGGTGGTTCGTACCCATCGCCAACCTCGTGCAGCCCCTGCGCGTCCTGAACCAGGCGTGGCGAGCCTCCGGGCCCGACACGATCGACGACTACGAGCGTTCCTACCGTGCCGCCTCCATCCCGCCGGTCCTCCCGATCTGGTGGGTGCTCTGGCAGGTCTGCAACGTGCTCTGGGGCGCCGTCCCCACCGCCACGGACGACCCGGACCTCACGATGGCCGACCTCGCCGGGTTCGCCTGGTTCACGGCCGTGGTGGATGCGGGCATGCTGGTCTCCGCGGTTCTCGCAATCGTTGTCGTCGCGATGCTGACGATCAGGCCGACGAGAGCCTCGACATCGAAGCCGACACCGACTGAACCGCACCCGCCACAGGCCGCGGGGCAACCACAGCCGCCCACCCAAGCGTGAACCGTGAATCCGCCCCTCCCCGCCTGTTCCACTTCAGCGAGGACCCCCACATCCCCCGCTTCGAACCGCGCGCCGCCCCCGCCCACCCCGCCCTCGCCCCCGCCGTCTGGGCCGTCGATGAGCTGCATGCCCCCGCCTACACCTTCCCCCGCGATTGCCCCCGCATCCTCCTCTGGCGCACGCCGGAGACCACGGACGCCGACTGGCGCCGCTGGGCCGGGAACACCGCCGCGCCGTTCGTCGCCTTCGTCGAATGGGACGCCCTGCGGCAGCTCCGCGAGACTGCTCTCTACCGCTACGCGCTCCCGCCCGGGACGTTCGGGCCGCTCCCCGGCGACCCGTGGATGTGGGTGAGCCACGAGCCCGTCACGCCCCTCGGCGTCGAACCCGTCGGCGACCTCCTCGATGCCATCGCCGCCGACGGCACGGAACTCCGCTTCGTGCCGTCGCTCGCCCCGCTCCACGGCGCCTGGGAGTCCACGGTTCACTTCTCCGGCATACGCCTCCGCAACAGCCGCACGTGGCCGCCGGCCACCCGGTGACGAGCATGGAGGTGGGGTGAAGGCGCTCCCGGCGAGCCGGGCGGGCGTTGCGCTGCCGCCCTCGGTCGGGGGCTGCCGCGGGGCATCCGTTTGGCTGACGCCAGCGCCCACGAGGGGCGCGGGCTACGACGGTGGCGCGGCGTCGTTCATGCGGGCGGGATGTCGGTGGAGGTGGGGTAACGCGTTCCGGGCGAGCCGGGCGGGCGTTGCGCTGCCGCCCTCGGTCGGGGGCTGCCGCGGGGCATCCGTTTGGACGCCAGCGCCCACGAGGGGCGCGGGCTACGACGTGGCGCGGCGTCGTTCATGCGGGGCGGGATGTCGGTGGCGGTGGGGTGACGCGTTCCGGGCGAGCCGGGCGGGCGTTGCGCTGCCGCCCTCGGTCGGGGGCTGCCGCGGAGCATCCGTTTGGCTGACGCCAGCGCCCACGAGGGGCGCGGGCTACTGGGGATCGCGGGCTGACGCGGGGGATGGTACGGACAATCCCGCGGAGCAATGCTCCGCGGCTACGGCTGCGGGGCCTGTGGCGTGGTCGCGGGCTACCGTGAGGCATGGCCCTGGGGGCCGCAGAGCCGGTGCTCTGCGACTACGGCTTCGCCACCTGCGGTGTCATTTGATGATGGCGCGGTCGCGGAGGGTGGCGATTCCTTCGGGGGTCATGTTGAGCCAGCGGTGGAGGATGTCGTCGGTGTCGCCGCCGTGCCCGGGCATGGGGCGGGTGATGCGGGGTGGCGTGGCGGAGAGGTGCATCGGGGAGTTCGGGAGCTTGAGCGAGCCGGGGAGGCCGTAGGGCAGGGGGACATCGACGAGCATGTTGCGGGCGGCAACGTGGGGGTCGTGGAAGAGGTCGTCGATGCTGTTGACCTTGCCGATTGCGCAGACCTTCGCGGGTTCGATGATGGCGAACCACTCTTCGGTGGTGCGCTGTTCGAGGGCGTCGCTGAGCTCGGCTTCGAGGAGGTCGACGTGTTCGAGGCGGGCGCGGTTCGTGGCGAAGCGGGGGTCGAGGGCCATGTCGTCGCGGTCGATGAGGGCGCAGAAGAGCTCCCATTCCTTGACGTTGGCGATGACGACCCAGCCGTCCTTCGTGGGGAAGGGGCCGAAGGGGGCGAGGAGGGCGTGGCGGCTGCCCTGGCGGGTGGGGTGCTCGTTGAAGGCGGAGCGGCGGACGATAGCGTTCTCGCAGAGGGCGAGCTGGGCCTCCATGAGGGCGACGTCAAGGAGCTGGCCTTCGCCGGTGAGCTCGCGGGCGCGGAGGGCGGCCATGATGCCGAGGGCGAGGTAGAGCCCGCCGACCATGTCGCCGATGCTGACGCCGACGCGAGTGGGGGGGCCGCCGAGCTCGCCGTTCAGGCCCATGGTGCCGCCCATGGCCTGGGCGACGGCGTCGACGGCGGCCATATGGCTGTAGGGGCCGGTCTGGCCGAAGCCGCTGAGGGCGCCGTAGATGAGGCGCGGGTTCTCGGCGCGGAGGACTTCGTAGCCGAGGCCGGCGCGGGCCATGGCGCCGGGGCGGAAGTTCTCGGTGAGGACGTCGGCTTCGCGGGCGAGGCGGATGACCAGGTCCCGGCCCTCGGGTGTGCGGAAGTCGATGCAGATGCCGCGCTTGTTGCGGTTGGGGCTGAAGAAGAAGGTGGAGACGCCTTCGTAGTAGGGGCCGAAGCCGCGCTCCTTCTCGTGGGTGCCGGGGTGCTCGACTTTGACGACTTCGGCGCCGAGGTCGGCGAGCTGCATGGTGCCGAAGGGGCCGGCGAGGGCCCAGGTGAAATCGAGGACGCGGACACCCTGGAGGGGTGCGATGGGCTGGGAGGGAGCGGGGGTGGTCACGGGGTCATGGTAGCGGAGGGGAGCGGTGGGGTCGTGGGGAGGCGAGGGGCGAGCCTGCAGTAAGGGCGGACGCGAGGGCGAGCGTCGCCTCGCAAAATATGTGCCGTTAGAGAAACAGGCGACCCAGGATTTCGTCGGGCACCAGCGCGCGGAGCTCAGGATACGCCTCCAGGAGGCGAAGGATATCGGTGAGGTCCTTCTGACGCTTGGTCCCGATCCGCTTCGGTTCCAGGGCGGCTGCCACTTTCGCGCGCATCAAGTCCGTAGGAACGGCGACTGGAAGCGAGAGGTCGAGTACCTCCCGTCGTTCCGCCCGGTCGACGAAGCTGCTGAGCTCGGGGTCCAGCTGGAGTTGGACCTGGAGCTTCGAACCCGGGTCATAGACGTTGAAGCTGTGTTCGAACTCATGCGTGCGGAACTCCCGCGCGAGGAGGTTTCGCGCGCGAGCGAGGTCGTCCGTGGCGATCACGATGTCGAGGTCCAGCGTGACAACCGGGTCCACATACGCGTTCACTGCCACGCCGCCAATCGCGCAGTAGCGTATGCCCCCGGCATCCAGCAAATCGACGACGCGTTCGAGGAAGTTGCTCTTGTCCTGCACGACGGCCTTCCAGAATGCTAGTGCGGTCACGAGTCAATCGTGCACAGGCAACTTGACCGTGCGCAATCCCTAGCGGCCATGGAACTTCGCGGGGCGTTTTTCGGCGAAGGCGCGGGCACCTTCGGTGGCGTCTTCGGTGACCTGGATTTCGGCGTACTTCTTCGCTTCCATGCGGAGGCCGTCAGGGAGGTGGGCGCCGAGGCCGCCTTCGTAGGCGAGCTGCTTCATGGCGCGGAGGGCGAGGGGGCCGTTGGCGCAGAGGCGTTCGGCCCATTCCATGGCGGTGGCCATGAGGTCGGCCTGGGGGACGACGGCGTTCACGAGGCCGACGCGTTCGGCGCGCTCGGCGGAGATGCGCTCGGCGAAGAGGATCATCTCCATGGCGATGCCGAAGGGGACGTAGCGGGCGAGGCGCTGGGTCTGGCCACCGCCGGCGACGATGCCGCGCTTGGCGGCCATGGTGCCGAAAGTAGCGTTGGGGCTGGCGATGCGGACGTCGCAGCCGAGGGCGAGGGCGAGCCCGGCGGCGAGGCAGTGCCCGTTCACGGCGGCGATGACGGGCTTCCAGATGCCGTCGGGGGTGAGGCGGCTGCGTTCGCGGCGCATGCTCCAGTCGTTCTCGGCGTCTTCGTTGCTCTTCACGAGGTCGCGGCCGGCGCAGAAGGCGCGTTCGCCGGTGCCGGTAACGATGGCGACAGCGAGGCTGTCGTCGTGTTCGAACTCGTCCCAGGCGGCGCCGAGCTGGGCAAACATCTGGGGGTCGATGGCGTTCATGGCCTCGGGGCGGTTGAGCGTTATGACGAGGACGGGGCCGGAGCGGTGGAGGTCGATGGGCATGGCCGGAAGCATACGCGACCTTTCCCGGGCCCTCACGTGCGGGAGGGAGCTGACACGCGAACCGGGCGCGTTTTGACCCGGGCTGGCCGGTGGCGGGCATACGGTGGACGGACTTCCGGTATCAGGTGGTCACGATGGGGGACTGGAACACGCGTGCGAGATGGCTGCTCGCGCTGCCGGGGATCGCGGTGCTGACGCTGGCGCTCGTCGCGTGCGAGGACCGCGGCGAGAAGGATGCGGACGCGGAGGTTGCGCGCACGGCTGGCGACGAGGCGACACCTTCGCGCACGGCGGCGGCGACGACCCCTTCGCTGCCGGACGCGGACGGCGACGGTGTCGTGGACGCGGACGACGCGTGCCCGCGGGAGGACGAGGACGGCCGGTGGTCGGACGGGAGCGATGGGTGCCCGGATGGGCTGGCGGAGCTGACGGCCCTGGCTGCGAGTGACATCAACGCGTTCTGGGCGCGGGAGTTCGACGAGCAGGGCGCGGACTACACGGCACCGGCCGGGTTCACGGGGTATGAAGGTCCGGTCGAGACGGGCTGCGGGACGGCGACGCCGTACAACGCGTTCTACTGCCCGCTGGACCACTCGATCTACTTCGACGCGGACTTCCTGGGGGCGGAGCTGGAGGGGACGGGGGACTTCGGGCCGGTATTCGTGATCGCGCACGAGTGGGGGCACCTGGTGCAGGCGAACCTGGGCATCCTGGTGGACCCGGACCGGTTCAGCATCCAGAACGAGCTCCAGGCGGACTGCTTCGCGGGGGTGTACACGAGCGACGCGGAGGAGCGGGGCCTGCTCGAAGAGGGCGACCTCGATGAAGCGGTGACGAGCCTGCTCGCGGCGGGCGACCCGGACGACACGCCGTGGTACGACCCGCAGGCGCACGGGACGTCGGAGGAGCGGGTGCAGGCGTTCGCGGCGGGGATGGAGGGCGGGGTGGAGGCGTGTCTTGGGATATAGGCGTAAAGGCGTAGAGGCGTAAAGGCGTAGAGTGGCCTTGAGCCGAATTCACGATTCACGATTCACGATTCACGCCTGGCGTGCGGGCGTCGCAGAGTGAGGTGCGCTTAGCACAGTTGGAAATCGAGCCCATAGGCTAGGGACGGGCGCGGGGCGAGGGGCTACGGTGCGTCGCATGGACGACACCGATGTTTACGGGAATCGAGTGGTGTGGACCGCGCGCCAGCGGCAGGTCCTCGACCTGATCGCGGCGGGCCGGACGAACGGTGAGATTGCGGAGCTGCTCGCGGTCAGCCTCGGCGGGGCGAAGTGGCACGTCAGCGAGGTGCTGGGCAAGCTCGGCGTGGCGTCGCGAGAAGAGGCGGCGGCGATCTGGAAGGAGCGCTCGGCGATTCGGAGCCGGCTGGGCCGCCTGGCGCGAGGACTCGTCCCGACAGCCCTGGCCGCCCGGATCGGCCTGGCGGCCGCGCCGGCGATCGCCGGAGGGGCGCTGCTCGTGGGCGTGGGCTCATGGCCGTTCCATGGACTACCCGGGTTCGAACAGGATGGACCAGACCCTGGCTTCGACTCCCAGCCGGCGACGGTCACGATCGCCGAGATCACCGAGAACGGCGTGACGTTCAGGCTCACCGGCTCGGTCCGGGACGACGGGACCTGGCTCTGTGTACAGTCGGGCGAGCGTTGGCCGACATGTGCCGGTCCCGGCCGGGAACAGGGGCTATTCGGATGGGCGCCGGGCCGCCCAGCGTTCTTCTGGGGCACGCTGCCGCCCGAGGCGACGGAGGCCGTCGCGACGCTCCACACCAGCGGCCCGACGTCGCTCACCATCCACGATGCACCCGCGGAGCTGCCGGGTGGAATGCAGTTCTACGTGGGAGCCGCCGGGCACGAACAGGACATCGCCCGGGTCGACCTCCTGGACGCGAGCGGGGCGGTTGTCGCGAGCCACTCGCTCTACCCGGCGCCGTAGTCCCGGCAAGGGCGGAGGGGTTAGGCGGGGGGCATGCCGCGGTCGAGCTCGGTGAGGAGCTGGGCTTTGAGGGCGACGAAGGCGGGGTCGGTGACGAGGGAGGGGACGCGGGGGCGGGGGAAGGGGACGTCGACGCGAGCCTGGATGCGGCCGGGGCGGGCGGTCATGACGTAGACGGCGTCGGAGAGGACGAGCGCCTCTTCGACGTCGTGGGTGACGAAGAGGACGGTGCGCTGGTCGGCGGCCCAGACCTCCTGGAGCCAGCGGTGCATCTCGCGGCGGTTGATGGCGTCGAGGGCGCCGAAGGGCTCGTCGAGGAGGAGGACGTCGCGGGGGACGAGGAAGGTGCGGAGGAGGGCGAGGCGCTGGCGCATGCCGCCGCTGAGCTGCACGGGCCAGGCGCGTTCGAACCCGGCGAGGCCAAAGCGGGGAAAGAGGGCGCGGGCGCGTTCGCGGGCGTCGTGCTTCGACTGGCCTGCGATCTCGGCGCCGACGGTGGCGTTGGCGAGGGCGCGGCGCCAGGGGAAGAGGAGGTCCTTCTGGGGCATGTAGGCGACGGCGCCGGGGCGGCCGCGGACGTCCTGGCCATCCACGAGGGCGTCGCCGGCGGAGGGGACCAGGAGGCCGGCGAGGACGCGGAGGAGGGTACTCTTCCCGCAGCCACTGGGCCCGACGAGGCTGACGAACTGGCCGGGTTCGGCGGTGACGGTGACGTCTTCGAGGACGGACACAGCGCCGCCGCCGAAGGCGTGGGAGATGTGCCGGAGCTCGATTGCGGAAGTCATGTGGCGGCTGTTGGCTGTTGGCTGTTGGGTGGGATTGTTCGGGGTTCGGGCGTTGTGGTCACGGGTCGACGCGAGGGGCTGGCGCGGGGCATGGGTTTGGCTGGCGCGAGCGGCCACGAGGGCCGCGGCTACGCTCCGCCCGGGTTCGCGGTTGCGCTCCATCCGGGCCGCGGTGCGCTGCGCCGGGGGGCCGCCTTTGTGGGCGGCCCCGGGTGCGGTTCGCGGGTGGGTTAGTCTTTCGGGAGGAAGTCGTTGGTGTAGGCCTTTTTGGCGTCGACTTCCTTGGTGGTGAGGCCGGCCTGGCGAAGGAACTTCTCGAACTCGACCCAGATCTTTTCGTCCTGGACGCCCCACTGGCGGCCGGAGTCCATGTACTTGGTGACGTGGTACTCCTGGCTCTTCTCGACGAGGGCGCGGTCCAGCTCGGGGGCGGCCTTCAGGAGGGCGTCGGCGGCTGCCTTGGGGTCGTCGATCGCGGCTTCGTAACCGCGGGTGGTGGCGGCCATGAAGTCCTTCAGCATATCGGGGTCGCCGGAGATTTTCGATTCGCTGGCGATGAAGACGGGGGTGTACCAGTCGGGGATGCAGTTGAGGTAGTCGACGAACTTCACGCTGGTGACATCGATGTTCTCGATCTCGCTGGCGCGCATGACGTCCCAGCCTTCGAAGACCCAGACGAAATCGAAGCGATCCTGCTCCATGCCGGGGAGGTAGTCGACGTTGCCGACTTCGACGGAGCTCACCTTCGCAGGGTCGCCGCCGTCGCACTGGACGAGGGCGTTAAGGATCTCGGATTCGAGCGGGCCGCCGAAACCGCCGTACTTCTTGCCTTCGAAGTCCTTCGGGCGGGTGATGTTGTCCTTCGCGAGAGCGAAGAAGCTGGAGTCGTTGTGCTGGAGGATGGCGCCGATGGAGACGACGGGGACGCCTTCGGCGCGGGCGGGGATGACGTATTCCTGGGCGGAGATGCCGATATCGGCGCCGCCCTGGGCGACGACGGGTTCGACGCCGGCGGAGGCGGGTTCGACGATCTCGAGGTCGATGCCTTCGTCTTCGTACCAGCCGTTCTCGAGCGCGAGGTAGATGCCGCTGTGCTGGGTGTTCGGCGCCCAGTTGAGCATGAGGGTGACCTTCTTGAGGTCGCCGCCGTCGTCGTCATCGCCGCCGCAGGCTGCGGCGAGCGGGAGGGCGAGGAGGGCAAGCAGGAGAAGCCAGTAGCGGTTCATTTGGTCCCTTCTTCTGATTTGGAGACGTAGATCCAGGGCGTGGCGAGGCGGGCGGCGATGTGCACGGCGGCGAAGAGCGCCATGCTCGCGAGGGCGACCACGACGACGGCGACGAAGACGCGGTCGACGCGGAAGGATGTCTGGGCGCGGGTGATGAAGAGGCCGAGGCCGGAGCTGCCGCCCATGTATTCGCCGATGACGGCGCCGAGGACGGCGTAGGCGGCGGCGATCTTGAGGCCGGCGAAGAACCCGGGCAGGGCCGAGGGGAGCATCACGTAGCGGAGAACGGCGAGGCGGCGTGCGCCCATGCTGCGGACGAGCCCGACGAGCTCGCGGTCGGCGTTCGTGAGGCCGTCGACGGTGGAGACGACGATCGGGAAGAAGCCGACGAGGGCGACGACGATGACCTTCGGGGTCATGCCAAAGCCGAACCAGACGATGAGCAGCGGGGCGAGGACGATCATGGGGATCGTCTGGGAGACGATGAGGAGGGGATAGAGGACGCGCCGGACGAACGGCACGAGGGCGATGACGACGGCGAGGCCGACGCCGATGAGGGCGGCGAAGAAAAGGCCGAGGAGGGATTCGGCCATGGTGGTGCGGATGTGGCCCGGGAGGACGCCGCGGGTTTCGAGGAATGCGTCCCAGACGCGGGAGGGGGCGGGGAGGACGTAGGGCTTGGTGTCGAAGGCGCGGACCCAGAGCTCCCAGCCGGCGACGAGGGCAACGAGCAGCGCCGCCGGCGGGAGGTACTCGGCGGCGTAGTGGCCGGCGCGGGCGAGGGGCGATGGGCGGGCGCGGGCGCCGGGCGCGGGGGTCATCTCAGGCCCGGAACTTGCCGGTGAGGCCGTCCATGGTCATCTGGTATTCGGGGCGGGCCTGGTAGACCTTGACGACGGTGACGAGGCTGTTGGCGCCGGCTTCGAGGCAGGATTCGTGGACGCGGCGCATGAGCGGCCAGATGACGTCGGGTTCGCCTTCGACGGTGGTGCCGAGGGGGCTGACTTCGTAGTGGAGGCCGGACTCCTGGATGACGGCGATCGCGGCTTCGATGTGGGCGTAGCGGTTGGCTTCGGTGCCGGGCGGTGTGGCGAGGCATTCCAGTTCGACGATCACGACAGGTTCCTTTCGGGCTGCCGTACCGTGGCCGGGAATGGAAAAGGCCGGGGGAAGGGTGCTTCCCCCGGCCATGTGCGTCGCGAAAGGACGCGGCCTGGAGGAAGCGCGAGGCGCTGGCCTTCTGGCTGCGTCCCACACCGCTTCCCTACGCCCGCATTACCGGGGTCAGGTTCCTGGGGTGGTCCCTACGACGGGATCTCAGCCTTGCGGCCCCCCCAGCGGCATGCCCAATGTTGGGTATAGGCGGGAGCTTACGCCTGTGGTTGGGGATTGTCGACTCGGGGGTATTTACGATTCACGGTTCGCGATTCATGATTCGCGCCAGGGGGCCGGACGACGAGCGCTGGCGCGGGGCGAGGGTGGGGCGGTCGAGGATGCTATTTGGAGAGGAAGGTGAGCTGGGTGGCGTCGAAGGCGAGGGTGGTGCCGTTGGGGGCGCGGAGCTGGATGACTTTGGCGAACTCGGCGGCGACTTCGAGGGGGCCGGTGCGTCCGGCGGCGGGGATGACGGCGCCGATGTCGGGCGGCTGGTTTTCGACGTAGCGGACGACGAGCACGCCGCCCTGCTGGAGGTCGCCGCCGATGCTGCCGGCCATGACGACGAGCCGGCCGCCGTTGTCCTCGATCGACCACGCGCTCGTGGGGAGGAAGACCTGGCTGGAGACCGGAGGGGTGAAGTCCAAGAGCAGGCAGCCATCGCCGAGCGGGGTGCAGGTGAGCGGCGGTCGCGGGGTTTCGGCGATGCGGGCGGCCTCGCCGGCCAGCCGTGCCTTCTTGGCCGCGTCCGCAGCGGGGTCGGGGTCCCGGCCGGCGGCCTGGAGCTCCTGGCTGCGGGAATCCCGCGCGATGGCCAGCTTCTCTTCGAGGCTGGTCCGAAGCTCCGGGGAGAGGTCGTCGCGGGCGAGCTCGGCTTCGAGCGCCCGGACCTGGTCGTCGACGTGCGAGGGGCCGTTCCGTGTGGCGAGCGAGACCAGCGGGATGTCGGCGGCAAGCGCGAGGACCAGCAGGAGGAGGACGCTGCGCCGTTTGTGCCTGGCAATCCGCTGCATCATGGGACGACTCCGCGCATGGATACTACACCCGCGGTGCCGTTCCGCGGCGGTGGAAGCGCGGCCGTGTCAATGACGGTGTGGCCTTCGCACGGGTGGACCGGTTTCGTGGCGTGCGGCTGACTTTAGTGGGGTGTGGTGGGAGTTCACCGGGGTGTCACTTTTTGTACCCGGAGTGACACCGGGAGGATCCCCAGCGGGCCCTGTCCCTGACGATACTGGAGTCGAACGCCCTGCGTTACGACCCGCCCAGGGGACTCGCCGTGCCGCTGCCTCGCCGTTCTCGATCGTCCGAGCTCCCGCGGAGCCCGATGCAGCGGGCGGAGGCGCAGCGCAAGAACCGGCGCGTGCTCCTGGGGACGCTGGGCGTGGTGGGGGCGGCGGAAGTGGTGGCGACGGTGGCGATGCCGCCGCTGGGGGCGGTGCTGCTGGGCGCGACCGGGGCGGCGGCCTGGCTGACGCGCCGGAACGAGAAGCTGGCGGAGGCTCAGCACGCGAGCGAAGTGGCGCAGCTTCGCGACAACCGGGGTGACGCTGGCCTGGTCGACATCGAAACGGGCCTGCCGAACCGGCAGCACCTGATTGACCAGGTGGCGCGCGAGGTGGCGCGCTCGGAGCGGTATTCGCAGGAGCTGACGGTCGGGATCGTTGAGATCATGCGGCTGCAGGAGCTGCAGCAGGTGTGGGGCGACACGACAGTCGAGAAGGCCGTGATGCACGTAGCGGACACGCTGAAGCGAGTGGTGCGGACATCGGACTTCCTGGCGCGGCTGGATGCGCAGCGGTTCGCGGTAGTGCTGCTGGGGTGCAACCTGGCGCAGGCGCAGGTCTTCGGCGACCGGGTGAACATGGCAGTGAGCAACCGGCCGCTGCAAGCGCGCGAAAACGGGCGGCTGCCGGTGTACGTGAACGTGTCGCTGAGCGCGATGGAGTACGAGCCGGGCAAGTTCCGGGGGCCGATGGACTTCATCAGCGCGGCCGGCGGCGAGGTGGATGTGTTCGAAGCCGCTCCGCGGCCTGTGGCCGGCGTGGTTGGCGAACCGCTCCAGGCGGTGGCGGTGGCGGCGCCGCAGGCATCGCCGCGGCGGAGCGCGGACCCGCAATCGCTGCGGCGGCAGCTGGTGCGGGACTACTACCCGGACGGGAAGTCGGACGACTTCGCGACGGCGTGGGGGAAGTTCCGGAGCAAGGCGAGCTAGCGGGCTGACGCGGGGCGGTGTCCTGGGGGCGCGCCTGCCCTCGCTCACGCGCGGGCTACTGCTGGCACCGGCTGGTGGCGCCGTGGGTCGTGGGCTGACGCGGGGCAGGGTAAGCCAGTCCCGCGGAGCAGTGCTCCGCGGCTACGCCTGCGGCGCCGGGGTTCCGGGGCACGGGGCACGGGGCACTGGGCACGGGGAGCGGGGCGCGGGGCACGGGGTGGGGTGACGGGTAGGGGACATCCCGGACGGTGTCAGGGAAGCGCGCAGTGCGGGCAGGGCGTTCCCCCAATGCTTCCTCCATGAGCGCATCCCTACTCTGGGAGGGAGCCCGGAGAGGAGGGCGCCGGTTGTGATCGAACTCACGCGCATCGACGGCACGACGTTCTACCTGAACCCGGACCACATCGAGCTGATGGAGGGTTCGCACGAAACCCACATCACGCTTTCGAACGGGCACAAGTACGTGTGCGCTGAATCGCCGGACGTGATCGTGGAGCGAATCGCGGAGTACCGGCGGTCGGCGTCGGCGATGCTGCGGAGGATTGCGTAGTGGACATCGCGACGCTCCTCGGGCTGGTCCTGGTGCTGGTCGGCATCATCGGGGGGAACATCCTCGAGGGCGGCAACCCGATGGCCCTGATCAACCTGCCGGGGTTCATGATCGTGATCGTGGGCACGCTGGGGGCGACGGCGATGTCGCAGCCGCTGCCGGTGCTGATGAGCGCGCCGAAGGGGATCATCGCGGCCTTCCTGGGCGGGGCGAAGCACGACGCGGGCGGGACGGTCGACCTCTTCGTGAACATGTCGGACAAGGCGCGGCGGGAGGGCCTGCTGGCGCTGGAAGGCGACGTGGACAAGATCCACGACCCGTTCACGCGCAAGGGCGTGCAGCTGATGATCGACGGGACGGACCCGGAGTTGCTGCGGGAGATCATGGAGATCGACGCGGGCGCGCAGAAGGAGCGCGACGCGCACACCTACGAGATCTTCGAGTTCATGGGCGGCATCGCGCCGACGATTGGCGTGCTTGGCGCGGTCATGGGCCTGATGGGCGTGATGGGCCACCTGGACGAGCCGGACCACATCGGCCCCGGCATCGCGACGGCCTTCGTGGCGACGTTCTACGGGGTGTTCACGGCGAACGCGCTGTTCCTGCCGATCGGCAAGAAGCTGCAGAACAACAGCAAGCACCAGCAGACCTACCTGGAGCTGGTCATCCAGGGGCTGATGTCGATCCAGTCGGGCGATAACCCGCGGATCGTGCGGGAGAAGCTGGAAGGGTTCCTCGCGCCCGGCCAGCGGAAGCGGGGTGGCGAGTCGGAGGGCGGGTCCGAGGGTGGCTCGAGCCGCAGGGAAGCGGCATGAGCAAGAAGGCCGATGTCCCAAAGCCAGAAAACCACGAACGGTGGATCGTCAGCTATGCGGACATGCTGACGCTGCTGTTCGCGCTCTTCGTGGTGTTGTACGCGACGGGCAACCCGAACACCGAGAAGCTCAAGCAGGTGCGGGAATCGCTCGACGACGCGTTCAACACGGGCGTGCTGCAGGGTTCGAACGGGGATTCGCCGATCTTCGAGGGCAGCGGGATTACGTCGAGCATCGCCAACATCAAGTCGGCGGACCTGGAAGCGATCGCCGAGGAGGTCGGCACGTTCGCGCAGACGGCGGGGCTGGACGGGAAGATCCAGATCCGTTCGGAGGCGGACCGGATCACGATCAGCCTGGCGGACAACCTGCTGTTCGATTCGGGGAGCGCGGAGCTCAAGCCGGGCAGCCAGGACGTGCTGCTGATGGTGGCGGGCGTGCTGAACCACCTGCCCAACGACCTGAAGATCGAGGGCCACACGGACAACGTGCCGGTGAACAGCCCGGACTACCCGACGAACTGGGAGCTCTCGGCGGCGCGATCGTCGACGGTGCTGCGGTTCCTGGTGGAGGCGGGGACGGTCTCGGGGGCGCGGATGGAGCTGGCGGGATACGCGGAGACGCATCCCATCGCGGATAACGCGACGGCGGAAGGGCGCGCCCTCAACCGGCGCGCGGACATCGTGATCATGTACCCGACGCAGGAGGACCTGGAGCGGGCCCTCAGCGCGGCAGGAGCCCAGCCATGATGAAGGACAAGAAGGTGCTGGCCGGGGGAGGCGTGCTGCTGCTCGCCCTCTTCTGGTTCTACATCAAGCCAAACTACGTAGACGCGAAGCCGCCGCCACCTCCGCCGAGCGAGGAGGAGATCGCCGCGGCGCCGAAGCCGACGCTGACGATCCCGGGGAAGGGCGAGGAGCCGCTGATCCTGAACCTGAAGAGCACGGGGACGGGGCAGGCGTACGCGAAGGTGGAGATCGCGCTGGAGTTCGAGGACCCGGACCTGGAGTTCCTCGGGGTCAGCGGGCATGCGCTGGTGCTGAAGAACGAGGAGTTCGCCTCGCACATGGAGACGGAGGTCCACCGGATCCGGGACGCGATTTCGCGGGTGATCGGCGCCAAGACGCTCGCGGAGGTTTCGACCGTGGAGGGGCGCGAGGCGTTGAAGGAAGAACTGATCGAGGCCATCAACGAGGAGATGCACACCCACCATGTCGCGAGCGTGTACTTCTCGAGCTTCGTGACCGACGGGCAGTAGGAGGGGAGCGATGTCCGACCCGAAGAGCATCCTGGCACAGCTCCTCTCGCCGGCGCAGGCGGAGGCGCTGAGCCTCGCAGGGGCGGAGGCGTGGGAATCGGCGGCGGGCTCGCTGGAGCTGCTGCTCGCGGGCACGCCCGGGCTGGCCTCGGCCGAGGCGCGGCTGGTGATGCCGGACGAGATCGTGGGCGAGTTCGCGGACCCGCACCTCGTCCTCCCGGTCGAGCTTTCGACGGCGAAGGACCAGTCGGCGAACGCCTACGTCATCGCCGGGACGGGCGCGGCGGCGGCGTTCTTCGATTCGGAGGCGGACGACCCGGGCGACCAGGAACAGCAGACGATCATCATGGCGTCGACGATTGCGGCGCAGCTGATCCAGGCGATGAACGCGCAGGTGTTCGGGCGGTCGCCGGACGGGCTGGTGGTGTCGCTGGACGACGTGGCGGTGAACGCGATGCCGGAGCTGCTCGAGGCGATGGACGACCCGGCGCTGCTGCTCACGCTCGGGCTGGAGGTGGGGAAGCCGCTTTCGCTGCGGATGGTGCTGCCGGGCACGTTCCTGGACATCTTCGCGGGGGCGATGCCGGTGATGACGGCGGCGGAACCGGAGCCGGCGGCTGCACCCAAAGCGAGTGCGATCGACCCCTCGCTGGGGTTCACGCTTTCGGAAGACGACCTGGACGCGGCGGAGCTGATCGAGGACCCGCAGCCGATCCGGGCGGCGGCGTTCGCCGCGGCGCCGATGGGTGCGGAGCCCGTTGGCGCGGGCGCGGGGATTGGCGGCGGGAGCGCGGCGTTCAGCGAGCCGCCGCCGCGCGAGCCAACGCCGATCTCGGCGGCGCCGGCGTCGCACCGGGCGCGGTTCGCACCGCTGCCGGAGGCGGAGCCGGCGCGCCAGCGGAGCCCGATCGACATGCTCGCCGGGCTGCGGATGAACGTCTCGGTGGAGCTGGGGCGGACCGAGCTGACGGTGGCGGAGGTGCTGGGGCTGGGGCCGGGCTCGGTGATCGAGCTGGACCGGCTGGCCGGCGAACCGGTCGACATCCTGGTGAACGACCGGCTGATCGCGCGGGGCGAAGTCGTGGTCGTGGACGAGAACTTCGGCGTGCGGGTTGTGGAAGTGGTGCGCCGCGGGAAGGGTGACGAGGACTGATGAACAACCGGCCGGACCGCAAACGCCTGCTCTGGTTCGCCGCGATCGGCGGGGTGGTGCTGGCGGCGTTGCTGTTCGTGTCGATGATGGCGCCCTCGGCGCACCCGGGGGAGGAATCGCCGATCCTGCGGCCCCAGACGACCGCGGCCGGTTCGAGCGCTCCCGATGAGCAGCTCACCGGCCGCACGACCGTCCCGGCGGAGGCGGATACGGGCGGCGGCGGGGGATTCTCGCTCTCGGGCGGGGAAGCGGTCTCGCTGGCGTGGCGGCTGGCCCTGGCGGCGGTGATCATCGGCGTCTCGATCGTAGGGTTGCGCTGGTGGGGGAAGCGGACCCAGGGGCCGCGGAGCACGACCGGCTTCATCCGCGTGGTAGACACGCTGGCGATCAGCAACGGACGGACGATCCACCTGGTGGCCCTGGGGGACCGCGTGATCGCGGTCGGGGCGACGACACAGCAGCTGACGCTGCTGAACGAGCTCACGGACGAGGAAGCGGCGGACGTGCTCACGGCGACGCCGGCGAACGGGAACGGGCAACAGCTCTCGACGTTCGCGGCGGAGCTGTTCGCCTCGATGCGGCGGACGGGGACGGAGGGGCGGAGCGCGGGGACGCGGCGGGAGGCGGCGGTGGAGCGGGGGGAAGGGGCGGAGCCGACGATCGGGCGGTAGGGCGGGGGCGGGTTCACGATTCACGGTTCACGCGGGATCGGGGCGGTGTCGAGCGCGGGCGCGGGGCGGCCGGGGCCTGCTGCGCCGCCCGGCGATACCGATTCGCGGCGGGGCCTATCGGGGTGGCATGCATTGGGCTTAGACGCTCGGGCCCACGAGGGGCCCGGCTACACCTGGTGGTATGGCCATCAAGCGCTGCCGCGGGGCGTGCCGGGCCTGCTGAGCAGCCCGGCGATCCGGGGGCGGAGCGGTGCCTATCGGTGGGGCAGGCGTTGGGCTTAGACGCTCGGGCCCACGAGGGGCCCCGGCTACACCTGGTGGTACGGCCATCAAGCGCTGGCGCGGGGCGTGCCGGGCCTGCTGAGCAGCCCGGCGATCCGGGGGCGGGGCGGTGCCTATCGGTGGGGCAGGCGTTGGGCTTAGACGCTCGGGCCCACGAGGGGCCCCGGCTACACCTGGTGGTACGGCCATCAAGCGCTGCCGCGGGGCATGCCGGGCCTGCTGCGCGGCCCGGCGATCCGGGGGCGGCGGCGGGGCCTATCGGTGGGGCATCCGTTGGGCTTGGACGCTCGGGCCCACGAGGGGCCCCGGCTACACCTGGTGGTATGGCCATCAAGCGCTGGCGCGGGGCGTGCCGGGCCTGCTGAGCAGCCCGGCGATCCGGGGGCGGGGCGGGGCCTTCGGTGGGGCATCCGTTGGGCTTAGACGCACCGCCGAGGCTGGGCTCGGCGGACTACCGCTTCGCGGTGAGCTGGCGCGGAGCCCGGGCCTCCCGGACCTCGAATTGGCGGGGTGGTGGGAGCTGGGAATTCAGGGGTGCAGGGCGGCTTGTCAGGGTGAGCACCAATGCGGAATGGGCCTTTCCCGATAACTCTGTGAAGCGGCCGAACCTACCCTGAGGTCACCTTCAGAGGAGGCCGCCGTGGCCGGGATCGTTCGCCGCCCCATTGTCGTTGGCGCACTGCTGGCTGCGGCGGGGTTCGTGGCGATGGGCGGGCTTTCGGCGCAGGGCGCGGCGGCGCAGGGGGCGCAGCCGATCGACACGCAGAACCCGCAGAACGTCTCGGCGGCGCTGCAGATCCTGCTGATGGTGACGGTGCTCTCGCTGGCGCCGGCCATCCTGGTGATGGTGACGTCGTTCACGCGGATCATCGTGGTGTTGTCGTTGCTGCGGACGGCGATTGGTATCCCGCAGCTGCCGCCGAACCAGGTGCTCATCGGGCTGGGGCTGTTCCTGACGGTGTTCGTGATGGCGCCGGCGATCAAGCAGATCAACGACGAGGCGATCCAGCCGTACATGAACGGGACGCTGACGCAGCAGGAGGCGTACAGCCGGGGCGAGGAGCCGCTGCGCGAGTTCATGTTCAAGCAGACGCGGGAGCAGGACCTGGGGCTGTTCCTGAAGCTGGCGGGGGCGGAAAAGCCGGAGAACCGGGACGAGGTGCCGACCTATGTGCTGGTGCCGGCGTTCACGATCTCCGAGCTGAAGACGGCGTTCCAGATGGGGTTCGTGCTCTTCATCCCGTTCCTGATCATCGACCTGGTGGTGTCTTCGGCCCTGCTGAGCATGGGCATGATGATGCTGCCGCCGGTGGTGGTCTCGCTGCCGTTCAAAATCTTGCTCTTTGTGCTGGTCGATGGGTGGTACCTGATCGTGGGTTCGCTCGTCGGGAGCTTCGCGTGAGCGTGGGAGAAACGCGATGAACGAATCGGTGGTGATCGGGCTTGCGCGCGAGGCGCTGTGGACGTCGCTGATCGTGGGCGGTCCGATCATGGGGATCGCGCTCGTGGTGGGCATCGTGATCAGCGTGATCCAGGCGGTGACGCAGGTGAACGAGATGACGCTGACGTTCGTGCCGAAGCTCGTCGCGGTGTTCGTGGGGATGCTGATCATGGGCCCCTGGATGATGGAGGCGATGATCAGCTTCTCGACGGGCATTTTCGGAAACATGGCGATGTACGGGCGCTGAGGACGGAGATGCTGACGCTTTCGCCGCAGTTCACCTATGCGTTTCTGCTCCTCCTGATCCGGACGAGCGCGATGCTGGTGTCTGCCCCGCTGCTGAGCCACCGGGGCATCCCCGCGTGGACGAAGGTGGGGTTCGCGGTGTTCATCGCGCTGGTGCTGGTGCCGGCGGAGAGCGAGCGGCTGCCAGACGCACCGAACGACTTCGGGACGGTTGCGGCGGCGGTGATCGCCGAGACGCTGTTCGGGCTGGCGCTGGGGCTGGCGATGCAGCTGGTGTTCGTGGGCCTGCAGATGGGCTCGCAGATCCTGGGCATCCAGATGGGCTTCGGGCTCGGGTCTGTGTACGACCCGGTGACGGGCGCACAGTTCGGCGCGTTCGACCAGTTCTACGCGGTGCTGGTGACGCTGGTGTTCTTCACGATGAACGGGCACTACATGGTCATCCAGTCGCTCGCGGAGACGGTGCGGGCGGTGCCGCTCGGGACGTTCAACCCGCTGGTCATCGAATCGGGCGAGATCGCGGCGCTGATCACGGGGCTGTTCGTGACCGCGGTGCGGGTCGCCATGCCGGTGCTGGCGGCGCTGTTCCTGACGGACGTGGGGATGGGCTTCGTGGCGCGGACGGTGCCGCAGGCGAACGTCCTGGTGGTCGGCATGCCGATCAAGATCGGCGTCGGGATGATCGTGATGATGGCGGCGCTGCCGCTGACGACCACGCTGATCCAGGGCGTCATCGGGAATGAGCTGGCGGGTTCGAGCCAGCGGCTGCTGGGGGCGGGCTGATGTCGGCGGAACGCAGTGAGGCCCCAACCCCACGCCGGCGCGAGGATGCGCGCAAGAAGGGCAATGTCGCGCGGAGCCAGGACCTGGTCTCGGTGGGGACGCTGCTGGTGGCGGTGATCGGCATGCGGTTCGCGGGGCCGGCGCTCTGGGGCGACATGCAGGACATCCTCGGCGAGGGGCTCTCGAACCAGTCGGACCAGGAGCTCACGGCGTCGACGGCGTACCAGCTGGCGCGGGATTCGGGCGTGCGGATGCTGATGGCGCTGGCGCCGCTGTTCGCGATGGTGATGCTCGCGGGGGTGGCGTTGAACCTGGGGCAGACGGGCCTGATGTTCAGCGGCTCGGGGATCAAGCCGAAGATGAACGTGCTCAACCCCGCTAGCGGTGCGAAGAAGCTCTTCGGCAAGGAAGCGACGGTTTCGCTGGCGAAGGCGCTGGCGAAGATGGGGACGATCACGGTCGTCGTCTACATGACGATGAAGGGGCAGCTCGCGGCGATCGCGGGGATGAGCCTGGAGACGCCGGCGCAGGCGACGGCGCACATGGCGCAGCTCGGGTTCGATATCGCGATCCGGGCGGCGGTGGTGCTGTTCCTGATCGGCGTGGCGGACTGGGCGTGGCAGCGGCGCCAGTGGATGTCGAACCTGAAGATGACCAAGGAAGAGGTCCGCCAGGAGATCAAGGAGACGGACGGCGACCCGCAGGTCAAGGCGGCGATCCGGCGGCGGCGGAACGCGCTGCTGAACCGGATGATCGCGTCGGTGCCCAAGGCGGACGTGGTGGTGACGAACCCGACGCACTTC
>JADZEI010000056.1 GCA_020850615.1 Dehalococcoidia bacterium
AGCGAGGGCCCATCAGCTCCCTTGGCGAGCCGCAAGCAGGCGCCGACGCCTCGCGGTCGCGAGGCCGCCGATCCCGAGCAGCAGCAAGGCGGAGCTTCCCGGCTCGGGGACCGCCGTGAAGTAGTCGAACCCGGAGGTCGACGAGCCCGTGAAGTTCGTGACGGGATTGCCCGCGGCGTCGAAGACGCCCGTGACGCCAGCCCAGCGGAGCGTGTGCCCGTAGTCGACGGATCCGTCGGCAGCCGTGCCGAGCCCGTTCGCGTGGGTGGACGCGCTCGGATAGGCGTAGAGATCGAGCGTGTAGCCGAGCGACATCTGATAGCCGAAGGTCACCGGGATCGTCACGTCGATCAGCGGCGCGAAGTTCGAGTAGGTCGCGGTCGAGACGGTGAAGACGCCGTCGAAGCTGCCCCAGCCCGAGTACTGCCGCGCGCAATGGGCCCAGCCGCCGCACGCCGACCGCAGGATCGGATCGATCGTCATGACGTCCAGCGGCGGGAGGCCGGTGCCCAGCAAGCGGGCGGTGAGGTCGACGAACGCGGTGTCGCTGGGCCCATTGGGCCCGATGTCGCCACCGAGCGTGCCGTCGACGGAGAGCACGGCCGTGATGTACCCGGCGCGTCCGAAGAGCCCGCTGCCCGCGTCGATGAGCAGACCATCGCTCCAGGACGCCCGCGCGAATGCCTGGGTGGACAGCGCGTTCTGCACGAGGCCGGCCGTCCCGGTCTCGGCCGTGACGGACGCCTTCAGGGTGCCCTCGGACGCGAAGGCGGATGCGAAGGCTTCGCCGTACTGCGAGCCGACCGGGGGGTAGGGCGGTACCGACGAGTAGACCGGACCGCCGTTGCTCATGAACGAGCTCACGTTCACGGCTTGCCCGGGCCCGCCGTTCAGGGCATCGGTGTCGGTCAGCACGCCGTTCACCGTTCCATTCGTGTAGGCGCTGGTGGAGACGGCCGTGTTCGCCGTTGCTGCGTACGGAATCGCCGCGACCCACAGGCCGAGGAGCACGGCGCACCGACCGCCGATCCCGAACGAGCGCCCCCCCGCGAACTCGAGCCACTGCCGCGAACCCAGCATCTGCTTTCGCTCTCCGGCTCTCACCACGACCTCCCCCCGCCACGGCTCTCCCGTGACCGGCACGCCGGATCCGACCTCGACCTGCGAGGACACCCGGAAAGATGCACCCCATCGCCGATGTAGGTGCCGGCTGGATGGCCTTGGTGGCGCGCCTGAGCGCGAAATTGTCCGTCGAGCCGTCGACGCTGCCCCGTTGCGACCCAAGCGATGCGGTCGGCTGTCTCACGTGCGTCGTACGATCACACCGATGCTTGCGCCGAGGACCGGGTTTCCGGAGCTCGCGATCTCCGGGCGGAGCGCGACCGTCCGCCCGAATCCTCGTGGCTGTCGCACTGGCCGCTGCCTGCATCTCCTGCCGGCCGGGAGCCGGCGCGGGCTCGGCGGCCTCGGGCGCGCCGGCAGCCGTTCCGCAGGTGGACCCCACCACTCTGGGCATAGGGAGTTCAGGCTGCGTTCTCAGCGGCCAAAGCGGATCCACCGCTTGTTCGCCTATCCGCTGTGCGGGTCTCCGATTCTAGGCGAGCGCGGCCGCGATCCGCGCGGCCAGCTCGGCGAGCCTTGCCGGGTCCGCCTTCGCGCGGCCGTGGATGCGCAGCTCGCTGCCGGCGCGGCGCGGGAGCAGGTGGGCGTGGTAGTGGAACACGCTCTGACCGGCGGCGACGCCGTTGAGCTGGAACATCATCATGCCGTCGGGCGCGAGCGCGTGGCGCATCGCGAGCGCGACCCGGCGCGCGAGCAGGTGGACGTCGGCGAGCGTCTCCTCGTCGGACTCGAAGAGGTTCTCGTAGTGGGTCTTCGGGATCACGAGCACGTGTCCGTCCGCCGCCGGGAAGAGATCCATGAAGGCGAGCGCGTGCGCGCTCTCCGTGATGCGCGCGGCGGACGCGCGCCCGCTGGCGATCTGGCAGAAGATGCAGTCGGGCTTCTCGATCACGGGGTCTCCTCTGCGAGCAGGTTGGCCGCGGCAGCGGCGCCCGAAGCGAGCGCATCGCCGAAGGCGACGCCGTCGAAGCAGGCGCCGGCGAGCGCCAGGCGCGGGAAGCGGGCGAGGCGCGCGCGGACCTCCGCGATCGTGCGCGGGTGCACGCGGCCGGGCTGGGGGACGGCACGCGGCCAGCGGGCGACGCCAAGCAGCGTCGGCTCGCCGCGCAGGCCGAGGGCGCCGTCGAGGTCGCGGAGCAGCGCGGCCGTGAGCTGGTCGTCGGGCAGCGCGAGCAGGTCCGGGCGGCGCGCGCCGCCTGCGAGGAGTGTCAGGAGCGCGCGGCCCTCGGGCGCGCGGCCCGGGAAGAGCTCGCTCATTAAGAGGCAGCCGAGCAGCGCGTCGGCCTCGCCGCGCGGCACCAGGAAGCCGCCTCCGGCTTTCCCCCCGGGGAAGCTTGCCAGAACGCCACCGCCTCCGGACGTCGCCGGCCAGCGCCCGCTTGTTCTTCCTACGCGTTGCCAGCCCACACCACTCCATACCCACCTGATAATGCTAGAGAAAGACATCGGGCGACCCACGTTGAAGGAAGAATTCTTCCTAAAAAAGCGACTTTGCCGGTCATGGCTCATCCTCGGACGTCTCCAGGGCCAGATGGGCCGAATCTGGCTTGACCTCGACCGAACGGGCGTGGGAAGCTCCCCTCGATGCAGGCACAAGCTCCGAGAACGACCCCGGGCCGCCGGCGGCC
>JADZEI010000057.1 GCA_020850615.1 Dehalococcoidia bacterium
CCGCCCGCTCCGGCGGGTAAGGGTGAAACGGTGCGGTAAGAGCGCACCGGCGTCCCGGGTAACCGGGCGGCCGGGTAAACCCCACCGGGAGCAAGGCCAAATAGGGGAGGAGGGCGCCCGGCCCGTTATCACTCCCGGGTTGGCTGCTAGAGCGCCGTGGTGACACGGCGTCGAGAGAGATGGCCGCCGCCCCCGTCCGCGGGGGCACAGAATCCGGCTTACCGGCCCGCTGGACGCAATTAGCTGTTGGCTGTTGGCTGTTGGCTGTCAGCTATTGGTGCCACGCTCCGCGACGCCCCGCCTCGCAGCCGGGGCGGGACGGCGAAGGCGCCCCACCCGCGTGAGGCGCCTTGCCAACAGCCAATAGCTACCAGCCGCGCAGCAGCGCTAGGCCCCCTCCCGCACCGCCACCCCCTCCTCGTGCCCTTCCACGTGGATCCGCGGGATCACCGCCCCGAGCCAGCGCGGCATCCACCAGTTCGCATCCCCCAGCAGCTCCATCGCCGCCGGCACCAGGATCAGCCGGATCACCGTCGCGTCCACCGCGACTGCCACCGCGAGGCCGAGCCCGGCCATCTTCAGCGCCCGCTCGTCGCCGAGGATGAAGCTGCCGAACACGAAGACCATGATCGCCGCCGCCGCCGAGATCACTCGCGCCGTCGACGCCAGTCCTTCCGCCACGGCCGAGGCGTTGTCGCGCGAGCGGTCGTACTCCTCGCGGATGCGCGAAAGCAGGAACACCTCGTAGTCCATCGAAAGCCCGAAGACGATCGCGAACAGCATCATCGGCACCCAGGCCTCGACCGGGCCTTCGCGCCCAACCCCGACCAGCTCCAGTCCCCAGCCCCACTGGAACACCGCGACCAGCACGCCGTAGGCCGCGCCGATCGACAGCAGGTTCATCACGATCGCCTTCAGCGGCACGAGCACGCTGCGGAAGACCGCCAGCAGCAGCAGGAACGACAGCGCAAGCACCGCCGCCATGAACACCGGCAGCCGGTCGGCCGTGTAGTCCGCGAAGTCCTGCGCGGAGGCGGCCACGCCGCCGAGCTTCACGTCGAGCCCCGTACCCGCGGTCGCCGCCGGGATGATCTCGTCGCGAAGGTCGTGGACCAGCTCCGCCGTGGCGCTGTCCTGCGGCGACGTCTCCGGGATGATCGTGAAGATCGCGGCATCGCCGGCTTCGTTGCGGATAACCGGGCTAGCGAAGGCCACGCCGGGCGTCTCATTCAGCCGCGCCGAGAGCTGCTCCAGCGCTGCCACGTCCGCATCGCCCCGCGGCGTTTCGACCGCGGCCAGCATCGGGCCGTTGAACCCGGGGCCGAAGCCGTCGGAGAGCAGGTCATACGCGCGCCGGCTCGTGTCCGTCTCCGGTCGGTTGCCCGCATCGCTGAACCCGAGCCGCAGCGAGACCACCGGGAACGCCAGCACCAGCAAGAGCACCACCGCCCCGACCGTCGCCGGCCACGGGTAGCGCTGCACCATCCGGCTCCAGCGGTGCCAGAACGTCTCCTTCGCGACACCCTCGGCCTGCTTGCGGTGGGGCAGCCCGAAGCGGTCGATCGAACGCCCGGCGAAGCCGAGGATCGCGGGCACGAGCGTGATCGCGGCAAACATGGTCATGAGCACCGCCAGCGACGCACCGATCGCCAGGCCGGGCATGTCCATGAACACCAGTCCCATCAGCGAGATGACCACCGTGATGCCGGCGAACATCACGGCCCGCCCGGCGGTGTCGATCGCGGTCTCGATCGCCTCCCGCGGCGCCTGCCCGTGGTGCAGGCTCGACCGGTACCGCGTCACGATGAACAGCGCGTAGTCGATGCCCACGCCGATGCCGATCATCGCGGCCACGGGCGTGGTGAAGTTCGGCATGTCGATGCCGTTCATCGCCAGCTGCATCACGCCGATGCCAGTCCCGATGCCGAAGAGCGCCGCGATGATCGGCAGGCCCATCGCCAGCAGCGACCCGAACGCCAGCAGCAGGATCACCGCCGCGCCCGCGATGCCGATGAGCTCGCTCGACGGCTCCGAGAACTCCGCGAACATCTCGCCGCCAAGTTCGACCGTCAGCCCGTCGACCGCGACGTCCTGGCGCAGCTCTTTGATTCGGTCGCCCGCCTCGATGTACTCCTCGCCCGTGCGCTCCGAGAAGTTCACCTCCGCGTAGGCGATCCGGCCATCGGCCGAGACCTGGCGCGTGCCCACGTCCGAATAGGGGCTCACGACCTCCGTGCCCGGGACGTTCGCCTCGATGGCCGCGAAGAACCGCTCCATCGCGGAGCGCACCGCCGGGTCGCTCACGCCCTGCCCGGCTTCGAACACCACCTGCCCCTGCGAGCCGGTGCGCGCGCCAAAGCCATGCTCTTCGAGGATGCCGATTGCGTCCTTGCTGTCGGAGTCGGGCCCGTCGAAGGACGTGTGGAATTCGCCGCCGAAGGTCGCGCCAAGCGTGATGAGCGCCACGAGCAGCAGCACCCATCCGCCGGCCACGGCGCGGCGATGGTCGTAACAGAAGCCTGCGAGCGAGCGGAACATGGGGGACCTCCTGGTCTCGCGTGTGATTGTTGTGCGAAGCAGAGAATGCGCGGGGAAGTGATTCATCCGACGCTACCCCCGCCGGGCCGTGCCGACCGTGAACCAGGTCACTTCGGCGGGCGGGAGACGACGAGGCTCGCACACCCCTCCTGTCAGCGCCCTGTCAGGGGAGCTGCTTCGTGCACCCGGTCTCCTGACAGCATGGGTACCGTAGCCCCGCCGCCCGGGGCTGCACTTCTCCGAAACTGCTCGATTGGGTCAGCCGACATCCTTCAGGATCTGCTCGATGGCGGCCGTGCGGGCCTCCAGCCGCTCCAGCGACTCCCGCGCCTGCGAGAGTTCGCCGACGGCGCGTCATTACAGTTCCGTTGCGACCCCGGCCCGGTTGATCCGCGCGCCCGCTCCGCTCCGTACATACACAACAGCCGGTAATCCGCCGGTGGGAGGCAAACGTTGTACAGAGCAGCAAACCACATGGCCGCGAGCTGGGGCGCCGTCGCGCTCGTCGCGATGGTGCTGGCCGCCGGCCTCGCCCTCAGCTCGGGCCGGCCCGCCCGCGCCGCCGACCAGTCCGTCTCCATCGTCGACTTCTCGTTCCAGCCGTCGAACGTGACCGTCAACGTCGGCGACACCGTGACCTGGACGAACTCCGGCGCCGTACCGCACACGGCCACGTCCACCAGCTCCAGCGAGTTCAACAGCGGGACGCTCAACACCGGCCAGTCGTTCGCGCACACGTTCGACACGGCCGGCACCTACAACTACCGCTGCGACATCCACCCGGCCATGCTCGGCGTGGTCACGGTCCAGTCGGCGACGGCAACCGCCACAGCCACCGCGACTGCAACGAGCACCACCACAGCCACAGCCACGTCCACCGCAACAGCAACAGCGACAGCAACTGCGACCCCAACGGCGACACCCACGACCGCAACGGCGACCCCCACCACCGCCACGGCCACCCCGACGACCGCGACCGCGACGGCCACCCCCGGCACCGCCACCACCCCCATCGCCGGCGCCGCGACGCTTACCCTCACCGGCGGCGAGGAAGTGCCGCCCGTGACCACCGCGGCGACCGGCAGCTTCCAGTTCCGCCTCGAGGGGCAGACGCTCAAGTGGCGCCTAACGGCCGCCGGCAACGGCGACACCCTCACGATGGCCCACATCCACTCCGGCGCGCGCGGGGCCAACGGCCCCGTTGTCGTCACGCTCTTCATGGGCAACCGCGCCACCGCTGATGTCGCGGGCGAGGTCGCCGTCGCGAGCCTCCAGGGGCCGCTCGCCGGCAACCTCCCGGGCTTCCTCGACGCCCTCAAGGCCGGGACGCTGTACGTGAACGTCCATTCGACCACCTACCCCGCCGGCGTCATCCGGGCGCAGGTCCCCGGCACGCCGCCCGCGGCGCCGAATACCGGTTCCGGCGTGGGCGACAGCGGCACGAGCCTCCCGTGGGTGCTCGCCGCCCTCGCCGGCGCCGGTGTCCTCGCGACGGCCGCCGGGGCGAGCGTCGCCCTCAAGCGCCGCTAACCCGGGCGAGGTCTCCGCGTCGTGGGCCGCGGGCAGCTGCCGGCGGCCCACCGGCGCGTCCCCGGTTACACTGCCCCCATGAGCACCATCGACGACCGGACCGGCTTCCGTCGCGCCCTGCGCGTCTTCCTCGTGCCCGCCATCATCCTGGCCGTGTTCGTCGTCGTCCTCGTGGTCCGAAGCGTGTAGCTGCCCGGGCGAACGCGGTTCGTAAACGAAAGCTGTTTGTGCATCACGCCACGGTGCGTAGACTCCGGCCCGATGCTCCACGAACAGCCCCTCTCCGCTACCCTCAGCTCCCGCGACCGCTGGCTGCTCCTCTTCAGCCTGATGATCTCGCTCTTCGTTGGCGCGCTGGACCAGACGGTCGTCTCCACCGCCACGCCGCGCATCCTCGCGGACCTCGGTGGCTTCAACCTGCTCTCCTGGCTGTTCACGAGCTACATGCTCACCTCCACCGTCGTCATCCCCCTGGTCGGCAAGCTCGGCGACCAGTTCGGCCGGAAGCTCTTCCTCGTCGGCGGCATCGCGCTCTTCATGGTCTCGTCCGGAGCCTGCGGCGCCGCCCCGAACATGGAGTCGCTCATCATCTTTCGCGCCGTCCAGGGGCTCGGCGGCGGCATGATCTTCGCCTCCGTCTTCGCCTCCCTCGGCGACATCTTCACCCCGGCCGAGCGCGGCAAGTACGTCGGGTTCTTCACCGGTACATTCAGCCTCGCCAGCCTCGTCGGACCCACGCTCGGCGGCTTCATGACCGACCACGGCGGCTGGCGGCTCATCTTCCTCATCAACGTGCCCATCGGGCTCATCGCCATCCCCGCGATCTGGAAGACGCTGCCGGGCAAGCCCCGTGGCGCCGCCGCCGCGATCGACTTCGTCGGCGCGACCATCCTCGCCGCCGCCAGCGTCTTCTTCCTCCTCGCGTTCGTCTGGGCGGGCGACAAGTACGCCTGGGGTTCGCCGCAGATCATCGGCCTGCTCGTCGCCTCCGCCGTGCTGACCGGCCTCTTCATCGTCCAGGAGCTCCGCCACCCCGAGCCGATCCTCCCGCTCCACCTCTTCCAGAACCGCACCTTCCTCGTCTCGAACCTGGTCGTGTTCACCTTCGGCCTCGGCGTGTTTGGCGCGTTCCAGTACCTTGGTCTCTTCGTCCAGACCGCCCTCCACGCCAGCGCCACCGCCTCCGGCATCGTTGCCACGCCCCAGAGCCTCGGCGTGCTCTTCGCGAGCATCGTCGGCGGCCAGGTGCTCAGCCGCGTCGGCCGCTACAAGTGGCAGACCGTCTTCGGCTGCTTCCTCATCGTCATTGGCGAATTCCTCCTCACCCTGCTCGATGCCGACATCCCCAAGTGGCACATCTCCGTGTTCGTCGTCGTCCTCGGCCTGGGGTTCGGCCTGGTGCTCCCGACGATGTCGCTCATCGTCCAGAACGCGGTGCCGTTCAAGTACATGGGCGTGGCCACCAGCTCGAGCCAGTTCTTCCGCCAGATGGGCTCCGTCATCGGCATCGCCATCTTCGGGTCCATCCTCACGAACGCCTACGCCTCCGAGCTCGACGACCGTTTCACCCCGGACGACCGCGCCGCCGTGGGCCCGGCCGTGACCACGCTGTTCGAAGACCCGACCGCGCGCCTGCGAGAGGAGCAGTTCGCCGCCACCGAACGCCAGGTGCTCGCCCTCCCGGACGGCGAAGCGCTCCTCGGGCGCATCGAGCGCGCCTCCGCGGTCGCGATGGCCGAGGCCACGCAGCTCATTTTCCTCGGCTCATTCATCGCCGCGATCCTCTCGCTCCTCTTCGCCCTCTTCCTCAAGGACATCCCCCTCCAGCGCCGCACCGCCCCCGCTCCCGCCCCCGCGGAGGACCGCCAACCCCACCCCGAAGGCGCGGTCCCCCAGTTCGACTAGGCGGGCGCCGCCGCGGCTCACCCTCACCCCTGACCCCTCTCCCAAAGGGAGAGGGGAACCCTGTCGTTACTTCTTCTCCATAGTCAGTCAGATGATTCGAACGGTACGGGCATATCGCCGCCAAGATCGAAACCAGGCTCCCTCTGCTCTGAAAGTAGCCCCGTAGTTCCGGGCATCTTGGTTCGTTATTCGTCGACTCTCCCTGGCGAAAGTCGATTTTCATCCGCCATCCTGGGTCCTGTGCCATCGTGTCTCCCTCCGGGAGAGGGCAGGGTGAGGGTGCGCTCGACCGCACGGCGTACTCGAGCGACGCCAGGCTCCCTCTCCCTCCGGGAGAGGGGGGGGGTGAGGGTGCGCCCGCCCGCGCGGCGGGCTCGAGCGAAACCAGCCTCCCTCTCCCTCCGGGAGAGGGCCGGGGTGAGGGTGCGCCCGCCCGCAATGGTACCCGAGCAACGCCAGGCTCCCTCTCCCTCCGGGAGCGGGCCGGCGTGAGGGTCCGCTGGCGCCGCGCCCAGCACTCGCTAGAATGCGCCCGCGCCATTCGCGCCCGGAGCTCCCCCGTGCCTGTCATCGTCGAAGCCATCCATGTCATCAAGCCGATCACCAACACCATCTTCGACCGCTGGGTCGAGTGGTATGGCAACGAGATCATCCCCGCGATGGAGCGGAACGGCTTCGACGTCCTCGGCGCCTTCAAGAAGTCGACCGGCCCGATGGGCGAGGACATGCTCCTCATGCGCTTCGAGAACATGGCCGCCTACGAAGCCGCCGGCCTCTCGCTTCGCAACGACGCGAAGTTCGTCGCCGCGGTCAGCGCGCGCAAGGAGTGGACCATCAGCGAGCGCGCCAAGACCGCGAATATCGTCCCCTACGCCACCGAGCAGCGCCTCGAACGGATGCTCGCGAAGCCGGAAAAGCCGCGCCAGTACATGCAGGCCACGCTCCAGGTGAGTCTCGGCGGCCAGCCCAAGGCCTACGAGCTCATCGGCAAGCTCGCCGACCTCATCGATGGCAGCGGCCGCATGGCCCTCGCGACCGCCTACGAGACCGCCATCGGCCAGCGCGGCGAGCTCACCGACATCTGGGCCTACTTCGACGGCATGCCAGACCTCTCCTACCGCCCCGGCGACCCCATCGCGGAGCTCACCGCCGAGCTCCGCAAGGTCGCGCCCGAAGAGTCGATCACGTACCTCAATCCGCTGCCGTATTCGAAGCTGCAGTAGAGGGGGGCCGTTGGCTGTTAGCTATTGGCTGTTGGTGCCCGGGTTGTTCGCCGCGAAGCGGTCCCGGTAGCCGCGCTCATTCGCCGCACGACGGTTCGCTGGCGAACTACGCCGCCGCGAAGCGCCGCACCCACAGCTAACAGCCAATAGCCAACAGCAGCGGGCGCAGCCCGCCTACAGTCCCAGCGCCCGCTCCACGCCTTCCACCGTCGCCGCCGCCTTCGCGATGTCCGGCGTGTACTGGCGGCTGGCCGTGTCCGGGTCCTTGAGGCCGTTCCCGGTGAGGATCGCCACCGCGCGCCCGCCCTGGATGCGGCCTGCGCGGGCGAGCTTGAGCAGGCCCGCGACGCTTGCCGCGCTGGCGGGCTCGCAGAAGAGCCCTTCCTTGCTCGCGAGCAGCCGGTACGCCTCCAGGATCTCGTCGTCCGTCACCGCGTCGATCAGCCCGCCGCTCTCGTCGCGCGCGCCCACGGCCCCCTGCCAGCTCGCCGGGTTGCCAATCCGGATGGCCGTGGCCACCGTGTGCGGCTGCTCCACCGGGTGGCCGAGCACGATCGGCGCCGCGCCCGCAGCCTGGAAGCCGTACATCTTCGGGTGCAGCGTGGCCAGCTCGCGTTCCGCGCACTCGCCGAACCCCCTCCAGTAGGCCGTGATGTTGCCCGCGTTGCCGACCGGGATCGCGAGGATGTCCGGCGCCTCGCCCAGCGTTTCGCAGATCTCGAACGCGGCCGTCTTCTGGCCCTGGATCCGGAACGAGTTCACCGAGTTCACCAGCGCGATCGGGTGCTTGTCCGTGATCTCCCGCGCCGCCCGGAGCGCCTCATCGAAGTTGCCGTCGACCTCGATGATCCTCGTCCCGAAGGCGACCGCCTGGGCCATCTTGCCGGCCGCGACCTTCCCGCCCGGCACGAGCACGAAGCTTTCGAGCCCGCAGCGCGCGGCATAGGCGGCGGCGCTCGCGCTCGTGTTGCCCGTGCTCGCGCACATGATCGCCTTCGCCCCGGATTCGACCGCCTTCGCCACGGCCATGACCATGCCGCGGTCCTTGAACGAGCCGGTCGGGTTGCACATCTCCAGCTTGAACCAGAGCTCATCGAGCCCGGTCATCGCCTCGATCTGCGCCGAACGCACCAGCGGCGTGTCGCCCTCGCCGAGGCTGATCAGCGGCGTGTTTTCGGTCAGGGGGAGGATGCTGCCCCAGCGGTGCAACACACCACGCTGGACGGACGGACGGCTCATCGGGGCTCCTCGGGCGGGTGGAATGCGTGGAACTTCGCCTCCCGGAGCTCCTGTTCGAGCACCTGGATCTGCTTCCGCCGCTGCTTCTCCATCATCTGGTTGTACTTTGCGAATTCTTCGCGCACGTGGTCGACCACCTCGGCGATGTCCTTCCGGATGCCCGCGACCCGCTCGCCGAGCCCGGAATGGCGCCCTTCGAGCAGCGCGATCTCGCCCTGCGCCTTGTCGACGAGCCCGAGCAGCCGGTCGGCCACCTCTTCCAGCGCGCCCACGCGGTCTTCCACGCGCGCCGTCTGGTCCCGGAAGACGGACATCTCGTGCATGAGCTCCTGGCGCATGTCGCGCTGGTTGCTCACCTCCTGGATCAGGTCCTCGTTCCGTTTCACCATCTCGCCGACCACCTGGAGCCGCTCGAAAACGACGTCGAAGCGCTCCTCCTGGTCCGCCGTCAGCACCCGCACGACCCGCTCCTCGAGGTCGCGGTGCACTTCGATCGACCGGTCCAGCCGCAGGCCGAACTGCTCGACCTTCGCCTCGATCTCCCGCTGCCGTTCGAAGATCGTGCTCGCGGTGTGCGACATTTGCGCCACCTGCGCCTGCACCTGCGCCACATCGGCCAGCACGAGGCCGAGCTGCGACGCCGCCTGCTCGATCCGCTTGAACGCTTCGCTCCGTTCCTCGCGGTCGTAGTCCGCCTCCGCGCGCAGCAGCCGGAGGGCGTTATCGATCTCCGCCTTGTTCGAAAGGATCGCCTGCCGCATGTGCTCCGTGCTCTCGTTGATCGCCTGGATCTTGTCCGGCAGGCCCTTGAACGGCAGGAACTTCGGGTCGACCTCGCGGATCCCGCGTTCGACGGCGGTGATCTGCTCGCTCATGTCGAAGAGCTGGCGGCGGAGCTGGTCGATGTGCGCGTTCGCCGTGGCCTGGTCGTCGCGCGCCTGGCGGAGCTGCTGTTCGAGCCAGGTCAGGATCTCTCCGATCGCGGCGGCCTGGGCGTCGGTCGCCACCTCAGCCCTCGATGCGCAGGAAGCTGGCCACCTGCACCACGACCGGCAGCGCCCGGATCTCGTCCAGGGCCGCACGCATCGCGACCTCCCGGGCCCGGTGCGTCGTGATCACGAGCTCCGCGGTCCGTTCGTCGGCGTCCGCTTCCTTCTGGTTCACCGCGGCGATGCTCACGTTGTGGTTCCCGAGCGTCTGCGCGATCTGGGCGAGCACCCCGGGCTGGTCCGGCACGTTCACCCGCAGATAGTAGCGCGACTCGAGGCCCTCAAGGCCGAGCACCGGCACCGCCGCCTCCAGCCCCCAGTACTTGCGCTCCCGCGCCCCGAGGACGATCGCCTGCGCGAGGTCGATGAGGTCCGCTACGACCGCCGAGCTCGTCGGGTCGGCACCCGCGCCGCGGCCCTGCAGCAACACCTGCCCGGTCAGGTCGCCCTCGATCTGGACGGCGTTGTATACCCCGTCGACCTTCGCCAGCGGCTCCGCCTGGGCGAGGAGCACCGGCGCAACGCGGGCGACGATGCCGCCGTCGGTGCGTTCCGCCACGGCGAGCAGCTTGATGACGTACCCGAGCTCCCGCGCGTAGCGGAAGTCCCGCGCTGTGAGCTTCGTAATCCCCTCGGTGACGATGTCGCTCGGGCGGACGCGCGTGCGGAAGCCGAGGCTGGCCATGATCGCCAGCTTGTAGGCCGCGTCGTAGCCCTCGACGTCGTTCGTCGGGTCCGGTTCGGCGTAGCCGAGCTCCTGCGCCGCCTTCAGCGCCTCACCGTAGCCGCCCACCTGGGTGGGCTCGATGCCTTCCTTGAGCAGCGCCTCGGCGACGGCCCCTTCGCGGGCCATGCTCGTCAGGATGTAGTTCGTCGTGCCGTTGATGATCGCGCGGATCGAGCTGATCCGGTTCGCCAGCAGGTCCCGCCGCAGCGGCGCGATCAGCGGGATTCCGCCGCCCACGCTCGCCTCGAACAGGATGTCGAGGCCCTTCTCGTGCGCTTCCGCCAGCAGCTCCGGCCCCGCCTTCGCGATCAGTTCCTTGTTCGCCGTGACGACGTGCTTGCCCGCCTTCAGCGCCGCCCGGATGAACGTGCCCGCCGGCTCTTCGCCGCCAATCACCTCGACCACGATGTCGATGTCAGGGTCGTCGAGCACGTCCGCCACGTTGGTGCTGAGCACGCCCGCCGGCAGCTCGACCGTGCGCGGCTTGTGCAGGTCCCGCACCACCGCCCGCCGCACGACGATGTTCGCGCCGACCTGGCGGGCGAAGTAGTCGCCGCGTTCCAGGAGCGCCCGGGCCACGCCGCCGCCGACGACGCCCAGTCCGATCAGTCCGACGCCGATCTCGTGCTTCACGCTAGTTCAGCTGCCCCTCGGCCCACTCGATGTCGTCGCTGTCCAGGTCGCGCGTGATCTCCGTCGCCGTGCGTTCCTGCGCGATCGCGTCGTCGAGCCGGATCTGCGCGAGCTGATCCTTCTGCGCGTCCGAGTAGGCGATCGTCTCCTTGCGTTCGATCCGCACGATCCAGAAGGCCGTGCTCGTGTCCCCCGCGACCTCGATCGGCCCCACCAGGTCGCCCGGTGCCTTGCCGGCGAGCGCATCGGCGAGCGCCTGCGGGAGGAGCTCGGCCGGCTCGGGCTGCATCAGGCCGTCCTGCTGGCGGCTCGTCAGGTCCGCGGACTCCGTCTGGGCGATGGTGCCCATGTCCTCGCCCGCGTTGATCCGGTCGAGCAGCGCCTGCGCCCGGTCGCGCGCATCCTGCGTCGGGTTCCCCGCCGAGGCATCGGGCGTCACCACGATCGTCCGGAGCTCCAACTGCTCGCCTTCGGCGCCAACCTCGCCCTTGAACAGCTCGAGCAGCCGGTCGTTGGCGATGCTGGCGTGGACCATCCGCCGGTAGTTCGAGTCGCTCATCTTCTGCGTCTCGAGCTCCTGCCGGTAGAGCGTGTCGAACGAGTTGCCGCTGGCCGCCCCGGCGATGCCGAGCGCTTCGGCGATGCCCTGGTTCACGTCCTGGTCGGTGATCTGGATGCCGCGCTTTTCGGCGAGCTGCTCGGTGAGAAGCTCCGTTTCCAGCTTCGAAAGCAGCTGCGTTTCGAGCAGCGCCGCCCCCAGCCCGCTCTGCTGGTTCTCGAGGATCCAGGGGTAGAGCCGGTCCGCGTAGTAGCTCAGCTTCACCTCGTCGTCGCCAACGTCGAGGACGACCTGGTTCGGCCGTCCCACCTGCTGGTCATAGATGATGTAGCCGAAGCCGAAGACCACGAGGAACACCCCGAGCCCGCCAGCCCCGATGATGAGCGCCCGCAGCTTGCTCTCCGTCCATTCGATGCCGGCAAAGCGGCGGCTCGTCTCGCGCCGGGTAGCGCGAGGCCGTTGACGGGGGAGGGCGGTCGTGCGTTCACGTCGAGACATAACGGGCGCTGGCGCTCCTTGTTAGCCGCGGGTTGGGAAGATGTTCGTCGCGCGGACGTGCCCGAGCGTGTAGGGCAGCAGGGCGAGGTGCCGCGCCCGCTTCACCGCCGTCGCCACCAGGCGCTGGTGCTTCAGGCAGGTGCCCGTCTTGCGCCGCGGCTCGATCTTGCCGCGCTCGCTGATGTACATCCGCAGCCGGCCGACGTCCTTGTAGTCGACGCCGGTCATGTGCTCCACGCAGAAGCGGCAAACCTTGCGGCGCTGGCCAAAGCGGCGGGGGCCACCCCGCGGGCGGTCGCTGCCTTCGGGGCGCTCGGGGCGCTCCGGACGTTCCGGGCGCTCGGTTGCTGCTGGTCGTTCTTCGCTGGTCACTGTCAATTCTCCCGATGGGTTAGTGCGCGGGGCGCACCGGGGTCCGGCCGCGTGGGCGGCCGGGGGTTATTCGAAGGGAAGGTCGTCGGCGTCCATGGGGCTGCCCCCACCGCCGCCGCTGTTCCAGCCACCGCCACCGCTACCACCGCCGCGAGGGCCGCCGCCGCGGTTGCCCGCAGCGCCGCGCCCGCCGCCGGCGTAGCTGGTTTCGCCGTCACCCCAGCCACCACCGCCGCCGCCGCTTTCGTCGCCGCTGCCGCGGCTGCCGAGGAACTGGACCGTGTTGGCGATCACTTCGGTGCGGTAGTGCTTCTGGCCCTGGTCGTCGTCCCAGGTCCGCGTCTGGAGGCGGCCCTCAATGAAGAGCTGCTTGCCCTTGGTGATGTACTGGCTCATGCGCTCGGCCGATTCGGCCCACAAGACGATGTTGAACCACTCGGTCTGCTCTTGCCATTCGCCGCTGGGTGCGCGGCGGCGGCTGTTCACGGCGAGGCTGAACTGTGCCTGTGCGGTGCCGTTCGCGGTATAGCGGAGCTCCGCGTCCTTCCCGGCATTGCCGATGAGCATGACCTTGTTCAGTCCAGCCACGTTCGCCTCCCTGGCTAAGCGCCGGGTTCCGTCCCGGCAATCGTACCGCTGGCCGGGGCAGTGCCCGGTTCAGGGGCGTCGGCGGCCGCCACGGGCGCGGGCGAAGCCTCGGCATCACCCAGCGCGGTCGCTTCGGCCGGAGTTGCCGGGGACTCTGCCACGGCCGGGGTCGCATCCGCAACCGGCGTGGCAGCCGGGGCCGGGGCAGCTTCCGCAACCGGCGTGGCAGCCGGAGCCGTGGCAGCTTCCGCAACCGGCGTGGCAGCCGGAGCGGCGGCGGCGGCGGCAGGCGCAGCCTCTTCCCGCGGGCGGCGCGGTTCGCGCGGCGGCGGGGGCACAGGCAGCTCGTCCGCCCGCACCACCAGGTGCCGGTAGACGCGCTCGTCGATCCGGAACGCCGCCTCGAGCGGGTCGATCGCCGACGGCTCGAGCTCGACGCGCGTGACGAGGTAGTCGCCGTCGATCGCGCGGTTGATCGGGTACGCCATCCGGCGGCGGCCCCAGTGGTCGATCCGGATCACCTTCCCGCCACGGGCTTCGACAGCGGTGGTGAGGAGCTGGCTGGAGGCGTCGGGGCCTCCCGTTTCGGCGACGGCCAGGTCGTAGATGACCGTCAGTTCATATTCCCGCATGGGTCTCCATTAGCGGCCGGCGATGGGTTTCCCCGCGTACGGGGCGGACTCCGGCGCGAACGCACAGGCTATCACCGGGCACCTGTGCACTCAAACGCGCGCCCGCGTCAGCCCGAGGCGAAGCCGTAGCCGCGGAGCACGGCTCCGCGGGACTGTCCGTACCATGCCCCGCGGCAGCCCGAGGCGAAGCCGTAGCCGCGGGGCACCGCTCCGCGCGCCTGTCCGAACCAGGCCTCGCGTCAGCCCGAGGCGAAGCCGTAGCCGCGGAGCACTGCTCCGCGGGATTGTCCGAACCAGGCTCCGCGTCAGCCCGAGGCGAAGCCGTAGCCGCGGAGCACGGCTCCGCGGGACTGTCCGAACCAGGCCTCGCGTCAGCCCGAGGCGAAGCCGTAGATGGCATGAGAAGGCCGGTCACCCGGCGCAGTCACGTACTGTGCTGCAAAAAGAGGAGTGACCGGCAATGACACAGGATACCAGCACCAGCATCCAGACCG
>JADZEI010000058.1 GCA_020850615.1 Dehalococcoidia bacterium
ACGGGTACGCGCCGGGCGCGACGGGGAAGCTGCACGTCTTCTTCGAGCTCGGCGACCACCTCGGCTCGACGAGCGTGGTGCTGGACCAGGCGACGGGCGAGCTCGTGGAGCGCGCGACGTACCAGGCCTACGGCAGCGCGGAGAGCGACTACCGCCCGGAGCGGTGGAGGGGCTTCCGCGAGGACTACGGCTTCACGGGGAAGGAGGAGGACGTCGAGGTCGGGCTGAGGTACTTCGGGTTCCGGTACCTGAGCACGCCGCTGGGGCGGTGGGCCTCGCCGGACCCACTTGGGTTGCACAGCCCGCTGGATCGTAGGGCGGACCCGAATCTGTTCGCCTACGTGGATGGTCGCGCGTTGTACGCGATGGACGCAGAAGGGCTGTGGGGCTCGGCGGGTTCAGATGAGCTTCCAGCGACGATTCTATACAAGGTGCTCGACGCCGTTCCCGTCGTTCGAGGCGTCTCCCGAGCCGTCGTAGGATTGATCAGCGGCAGAGGTCTAAGTGTGATCGTTAGCGGTCATGTGGAGCGCGTCCACGAAATGGCGGTAGGGCGCGCGCTGGGTCGCAGGGTCTCGGCTCGAGACCTGAGGATCCTGAAGCGTCGCCAAGCGGTGCAGGATCATGGGCAGAGTCCCCGGATGCAAGCTGCCCATGCGATGCGCGCGAAGGGCGAGAGGAAGTCCGACGCGATATGGCGAGCCAACCAATTCGTCTATTATCAGCTCATGCTTGCGCATGGCTTTCTGGAAGAATCCAGGCGTGCTGCGGCCGAGGGGGACAGCGCGCGAGCCCGCAAGTCTCGAGATGCCGCAATGGTGAAGCTGGGGAACGCGATTCACACCATGCAGGACGCCACGTCTCCGGTGCACGAGGGCTTTCAAGAGTGGGACTCCGATGCAGGTCATGGGAAGCAACTGCACCATGCATTCGGCGAAAACACATACCCGACGGGCCGACGGCGACGGTGGCTAGAAGGGGCGACGGAGTGGGCGTGGGACATGGCGCGCTCGGGCAAGATTGCAAGGGAGGTGTTCGATCGGAACAGCGGGTTCCTCGCACTGCCCGAAGGGTACACGGAAGAGAGCAGGGCTACGGGTGCGGCCGCGACATCGAACCGGAGACGATGAATGCATCTCCGTCGGTCCGCTCTCTGTCACGCGGGATCTCCGCGGCGCGGGTGGCTCGCAGTGCCGATCGTGATGGCCGTCACCACTTGCGCGCCGGCGCCTCGGATCGTGAGAGTCCCAGGTCCTGCGAATCCAACCACGGTGCTGGTTCGTGCAAGCCGCAGCGCCATCGAGGCGTGTTTCTTTTCATTTCGCCTCGTGTGGGTGGGCTACGGACTTGGGCAGGAGAACCTGATGGCGCACAAGGAGGACGGCCTGATTGTCCTCACGTCGATCCTGGGCCCGGTGTCCCTCGCCAGGGAACTGTGCATGGCTGGAACCGGGCGGGGGGTCGCATACCACGCAACGTACGAAGTGCATCTGGCGGACGCTCCGGGTGGCGTTCGAGTCACCATGCGAACCGTCGAGTCATATACGATCATGGAGCCTGGGTTCTGGTCTTTGCCTGCCCGGGCGTCACCGGGGGTCGTGGCCGTCCCGCCCACCACGGTGGAACCCTATACCATTCTACGAACAGTTGCTGCCTGTGCGGGAGACACATCCTTGCCGCCGCCCCGCGTGCCGACTCTCTCGGCGGCGGAGGTCTGTGCCGAGTGACTCGCTGTGGAGCGTGCGTGTCGGTCGGGTAGGGCGCCGAGCCATCCGGAGCGCCCGTGTGCGGCTCGCAGGCACATGGGGCCCGCCGGGGAGCGCGACACGAAGAGCGCGCGTATCCGGTCCACCAAGAGCGCATCGCTACGTGCGCTGCGGCGGGCCCTGGCGTCGGGTTCGCCCGGGTCCGTACCGCTGAGGTGCGGACGCGGCGGTGCGGCCTATCGGCGCGGCGCGGCGGGGCGATCGTCGCCGGGGACGTACCGGGGTCGGAGCGGGCGCCGGCGCGGGCCCGCGGGTGCCCCGGCGTTCTTGGGTTCGAGGGTTCCGAGGCCTCGACGCCGGCGGCGCTCGGGTGGTCTGAGCAGGCGGTGCCGCCACGCGCTCCCAGCGCTCAGAGAGGTGAGCTACGCTCGTCCGGGCCGCCAGTTCGATGACCGCCGCCGATCTGCCTCATGCCCGCGCGCGCCCCGCGCGTACCTGGCGGTCGCCCGGCGGCGGGAGCCGCCGCGAGGACTCGCGGCGTCCCGACGCTCGAGGAGCCGTCATTGTCGCAACGCCGCGCCGTCCGGGGCGAGCGCTGGCAGCCGGCGCGGGCCAGCGCTTGCGGGGCCGAGACGGCCCGCCGAACTCACCAGCGGGCACCCGGCCTATGCGTCTGCGCCCTCCACTCCGTCGCGGAACGTGGCGCCGCGCGTCACCTCGCGTCCACTGCCCCGACCGCACGAGCCGCGCCCGGGCGCGCACCTTCGCGAGCGAGCTGCGCGACGGGCACGGCCGCATCCTCGAGGCGCGCCGCGTCGAGCCCCACGCATCGCAGAACCGCGACCCGGACGCCGTCCTCCTCGCGTCGCCGGCCGGGGACGCCGCCGGCCGCCTGCTCCACGAGGACTACTCGCCGTGCGAGGCGCAC
>JADZEI010000059.1 GCA_020850615.1 Dehalococcoidia bacterium
CTAGCGGACGGAAACCACAGAGACACGGAGAGGACGGAGGGCACAGAGGCGTTCCCTCGAGGATTCAGCCCATCTCGCTCCTCAACCACGCACCTCCTAACCGGCAGGCTCCTAGGCCAGGCGAAGGCTACCGCGCGCCCCGGCTCCCAAGCAGCAACAGCACCCCGGCGGCGAACGGCGGTGCGAACACCACTATTCCCGTGGCCACCCAGGCCCAGGCGGGAGTGTTCGCGTTCCCCTGCGTCACCACGAGGACGATCCACGCGGCGAAGAGCAGCACGCTCCCCGCGACCAGGATCTCCCCGGCCCGCCACGGGAACTTCCACGCCGCCCACATGAGGGCCAGCAACAGGGCCGCCTCCGGGATGTGCTGAACCCCGCTGATGTCGCCGCCGAGCATCTCTCCGAACCCCATCAGGAGGAGCAACGCCGCTGGCACGCCGATGAGCGTCAGCGCCACGAGCCGCATGCGCAGCGATTCGTCCGGGCCGGGCAGGTGGAGGTGCATTCGCATGGCGATCCGATCAGACACCCGCCTCGTCGGCCCCTGGAGGGCCGCACGTCGCCGTTTCGATGGACCATCGTCGCCCGCTGGCCTCAGCACATCGCCCGCTCCGCCCGATACTCACGACGGGAGAGACTGAACCCATGACGACCAGCCCGGCCGAACCATCGGCGGCCATCCGCTCGCGCGCACCCGAGGCCGCCTTCGCGGCGGCGATCGCCGGCTACCTCGCGCTCTACTGCTTCTCGCTCGAATTCGAGGTCGCGCTCCCGCTCGTCACGGGCGTCCTCTTCCATCTCCCGATGATCGCGACCTATCTCCTCGTCCCGTTCGCGCTGCGCCGGACCGCTGGCCGTGAGCGGCTCGCCTGGCTCGCCTTCGCCCTGCTCGTCGCCTCCTGGGACGCCGCCGAGTGGGTCTTCTCCCTCCACTACCTCGTCCTCGGCGACGACGCCGCCTTCCCGGGCATCGCCGACGCCTTCTACTACATCGGCTACGGAGCCTGCTTCGTTGCCATCCCGCTCGCCTTCTGGCGGCGCAACAGCGCCCGCGAGCGCGCCATCGCGATCGACAGCGCGATCGTCGCCGTCGTCCTGGGCGCCTCGGCCTGGCAGTTCGTCATCATCCCCAACGTCGAAGACACGACCGAGTTCGCCGAGGTCGTCCTCCTCGGCTACCCGCTCATGGGCCTCGTCCTCACCTCGCTCATCGTCGCCGCCTTCGCCGGGCAGTTCCGGCGCATGCCGCCGGCCGCCATCGCGATCGCCGCCGGCATCGCCTGCACCACCGTCACCGACTCCTGGAACACGCTCATGTACACCGGCCTCACCGCCGAGGCGTCGTTCGTCGACGTCGGCTGGCTCGCGGGCTACTGGTGCTTCGCCTTCGCCTTCCTCTTCCGCGCCCGCCAGCCGGCCGACGAGCCGGCGGGTGCCGCCCCGCCGCTTCGCTCGCGCGAGCCGATCCTCCTGGCCGCCGCCCCCTACGCGGCGTTCCTGCCTCTCGCGGCGTTCACGGTCGCCGACGCGCTTGGCGGTGGCGCCGAACCCACGCTCGCCGCCGGGTCGCTCGTCTCAGCCGTCCTCATCATGGTCCGCCAGTGGCTCACCCTCGGCGAAAACCACCGCCTCTATCGCTCGCTCGAAGCCCGCAACGAAGAGCTCGCCGAACACGCCCGCTCGCTCGACGCGCTGCGCGCCGAGGCCGTCCAGGCCGCCACCCACGACGGCCTCACCGGCGTCCTTACCCGCCGCGCCTGGTTCGAAGCGGCTTACGCGGCACCGCCCGCCGCCGTCGCCCTCCTCGACATCGACCACTTCAAGCGCATCAACGACACCTTCGGGCACCCCGCCGGCGACGACGTCCTCCGCCAGGTCGCGGGGCGGATGGCGATGCTCGCCGGCCCGGGAGCCACCGTCGGCCGCCTCGGCGGCGAGGAGTTCGGCATCCTCCTGCTCGAAGCCTCCTCGGCCGAGCTCTCGTGCGATCGCCTGGTCGGCGCCTTCCGCGACGCCCCGCTCGTGCTGGCGAGTGGCGACGTCCTGCCGGTCACGGTCAGCATCGGGCTCGTCTTCAGCTCCCCGAACGCGCCTATCGACGCCCTCTACGCCGCCGCCGACTCCGCGCTCTACGAAGCGAAGCGCGCGGGCCGCGCCCGCCTGGTCGTCGCGCCCTCCGCCCGCGCCGCCTGAGATTTGGCCCGGCCACCCCGTGCATTCTCGAGGGGTGGAGGCCTGGCTACGATTAGGCGCCATGTCCTCTGAACCACGAGACGATCGGTCGGCGGCGAGTGTTTACCCGATGGGCGAGGACTTCTCGCGCGTCTTCCGGGCTTCGCGGCTTCGGGCGGCCGCTCTCGGGCCCACCCATTTCGGGATCGATGACATCATCTGGGCGCTGCAGGTCATCCCGATCGCGGCCCGGAGCCTGCTCATCGAACTCGGCGCGACGATGCCAGGCGAACTACCTCCGGCATTCACACCGGAACTGCTCGAGGCCTTTCATGGGGTGGTTCTGGGTGAGGAGATGCAACCGCTGCTCTTTGGCAACCCCGCCCGGCTCGATGGTGGGCCGATTGACGCGCTCTTCCTCGTGGAGTGGCTCATCGAGACCGGCAACACGGGGTTCGCGGCCCTGCTCGAAGCTGCGGGGATCGAGGCTCAGGCGCTCATCGCGCGCATCCAGGAGCTTCGCGCGCGATAGGCCGGACGAGTCATACTCTCGCGGCCAGTCGGCCAGTCGGCCAGTCGGCCAGTCGGCCAGTCGGCCA
>JADZEI010000060.1 GCA_020850615.1 Dehalococcoidia bacterium
CGAGGTCGAGTCCCACGGTCTGGATGCTGGTATCGTGTGTCATTGCCGGTCACTCCTCTTTTTTGCAGCACAGTACGTGACTGCGCCGGGTGACCGGCCTTCTCATGCCATCTACGCCTGCGGCGCCTGGCCTACTGCGGGATGGCGCTCGCGATGTCCCGCAGTACCCGCTCCGCGCGTTCCAGCCGCGCGAGGATGCCCCACGGCCCGTGGATGTTCAGCGTCATGTTTTCCGCCTGGCCGCGCACGCCCGGCAGGCGGCCGCGGATGCCGGCCGCGTCGTAGTACCGCTGCAACTCGTCCGAATCCGCGCCGAAGAGCGCCGTCAGCACTTCCGTCGTGCGCGCGTCCCACTGGTAGTAGTCGAACGGGTTCGGCCCGTGGCCGCGCAACCGCGGGATACCTTCGAGCTGCTGTTCGATGCGGGCGCGAGCCTTCGCCGGGTCATTCACCTGGAGCATGCCGCGATTGTAGTGCCCGCCACTTCAGCGGTCGATCAGTCGGCCTCGATCGGCCCAAACGCGGCCACCGGCTCGGGCGCGGGTGCCGCCTCCAGCCGCGTCACGCCCGCGCGCTCCTCCGACCAGCGGTACCACATCGCCGCCAGCAACGAGCCCTGGCCCGCGAGCTCGAGCAGCTCCTCCATCCGCGGCGCCCGCCCCTCGACCGGCGCCAGCGCATCGACCGCGAGCGCCGCCGCGGTGAACCCCGCGCCGACCACCAGCGCCGGCAACGCCGTCCGGTGCCGGACGACTTCGCGCCAGAACACCAGCGTGACGAGCGCCCCCGCTGCCGCGAGCGCGAGCAGGACCACGTCGTCCATGTGGTTCACGCCCGGCGGGTTGGCCACGCCGGCATCCGAGATGCGCCGGCCGATCCGCTCGTGCAGGCTCAGCCGCTCGTCGATGGCGAGGTAGACCAGCCCGATGCCGGCAATCAGCCAGTACGCCGAGCCGTGGCGCCCGCGGCCATACCACGCGGCCGCCGCTAGCAGCCCGCCGCAGAACAGCATCCCCGCGCCCAGCACATCGACCCCGAGCCACACGAGCATCCACAAACCGTAGCACTTCGCCGCGCCTTCGGGGGTGCTCGTCCACGTCACCTCGGACCGGAAGCCGGATTCCCCTCTCCCTCCGGGAGAGGGGTTAGGGGTGAGGGCTGCCGCGGTGCCAGCCGTGCGCCCGACCCCTTTTCAGAGCCGGGGCTGGCCGCCGACCGTGACACGGCCAGCGGCACAACCCGGAGGCACAGCGAGGGCCGGGTTACCCCGGCCCTCGCGACTATGGTGCCCAGCTGCCCGCGGAGGGGCTACACCTCGCGGAACTCGCCCTCGACCGTGCCTTCCTCCGCCGGGCCGGCCCCGGGCTCGCCGCCCATGCCGTCCGGGCTCGGGCCGGCCCCGGCAGCGCCGTACACCGCCTCGCCGATCCGCTGCATCGCCGCGTTCAGCGCGTCGGTCGCCGTCCGCATCCGGTCCGCGTCGTCCGCTTCGATCGCCGCGCGCACGTCCGCCACGCGCGCTTCGACGTCAGTCTTGAGGCTCGCGTCGATCTTGTCGGCGTTGTCCCGCAGCGTCTTCTCGGCCTGGTAGGCGAGCGAATCGGCCGTGTTCTTCAGCTCGATCGTCTCGCGCTTCTTGCGGTCCTCGTCGGCATGCAGCTCCGCTTCGCGCTGCATCTTCTCGATCTCGTCCTTCGAAAGCCCGCTCGAAGGCTGGATCGTGATCTTCTGCTCGCGCCCGCTCCCCTTGTCCTTCGCCGAGACGTTCACGATGCCGTTCGCGTCGATGTCGAACGCGACTTCGACCTGCGGCACGCCGCGCGGCGCCGGCAGGATGCCATCGAGGATGAACCGCCCGAGCGACTTGTTGTCGCCCGCCATCGGCCGTTCGCCCTGGAGGATGTGGATCTCCACGCTCGGCTGGTTGTCCGCCGCCGTCGAGAACACCTGGCTCTTCGAGGTCGGGATCGTCGTGTTGCGCGTGATGATCGGCGTGAGCACGCCACCGAGCGTCTCGATGCCGAGCGTCAGCGGCGTGACGTCCAGCAGGAGCACGTCCTTGACTTCGCCCTTGAGCACGCCCGCCTGGATCGCCGCGCCGATGGCCACGACCTCGTCCGGGTTCACGCCCTTGTGCGGCTCCTTGCCGAAGAAGTCCGCGACCACCTTCTGGACCGACGGCATGCGCGTCTGCCCGCCCACGAGCACGACTTCGTCGACCTCGTTCGGGCGCTTGCCGGCGTCTTCGAGCGCCTTCTTCACCGGCTCGAGCGTGCCCGTCAGCAGGTCGTTGACCAGCTGCTCCAGCTTCGAACGCGTGAGCGTGATGTTCAGGTGCTTCGGGCCGCTCGCATCCGCCGTGATGAACGGCAGGTTGATCTCGGTCTGCTGCGCGCTCGAAAGCTCGATCTTCGCCTTCTCCGCCTCCGCCTTAAGCCGCTGGAGCGCCTGGCGGTCCTGCCGCAGGTCGATGCCCTCGGCCTTCTTGAACTCCTCGATCAGCCAGTCGATGACACGCTGGTCGAAGTCGTCGCCGCCGAGGTGCGTGTCGCCGTTCGTCGAGAGCACCTGGAACGTGCCCTCGCCCAGCTCGAGGATCGAGATGTCGAACGTGCCACCGCCCAGGTCGTAGACCGCGATGACCTCGTCTTCCTTCTTGTCGAGACCGTAGGCGAGCGAGGCCGCCGTCGGCTCGTTGATGATCCGGAGCACCTCGAGGCCCGCGATCTTGCCCGCGTCCTTGGTCGCCTGCCGCTGCGCATCGTTGAAGTACGCCGGCACCGTGATCACCGCTTCGGTCACGGGCTCGCCGAGGTACGCCTCCGCGTCCGCCTTCAACTTCTGCAGGATCATCGCGCTGACTTCGGGCGGGCTATAGTCCTTGCCGCCCATGTCCACGCGCGCGTCGCCGTTCGCCGCCCGCGAGACGTTATACGGCACGAGCTTCAGGTCGCGCGTGACCTCCGGGTCATCGCCCTTGCGGCCCATGAAGCGCTTGATGCTGAAGATCGTGTTCTCCGGGTTCGTGACCGCCTGGCGCTTGGCCACCTGGCCCACCAGCCGCTCGCCCGTCTTCGTCACCGCGACAATCGAGGGCGTCGTCCGCGCGCCTTCCGCATTCGGGATGACCACCGGCTCGCCGCCTTCCATCACGGCCATGCAGCTGTTCGTGGTCCCGAGGTCGATACCGATTACCTTTGCCATTGTCCTTCACACTCCGTGTAGCTGTTGGCTATTGGCTGTTGGCTGTTGGCCACAGCCCTACGGGTTCGTTCATTCGGTTCTATTCGACTCGTTAGCGCAGCGCCGGCGCCAGGGCACCAACAGCCAATAGCTAAGAGCCAATAGCCGTCATCCCTCGCCCACGATCACCATCGCCGGCCGGATCACCCTGTCGCCCAGCCGGTATCCCTTCTGGACCACGTGCAGCACCCTGCCCTCTTCGCCCGGCTGGTTCGCGACCGCCTCGTGCAGGGCCGGGTCGAAGAGCTCGCCCGCGGCCGCGATCTCGCTCACCTGCATCGCGTCCAGCAGCGTCTTGAACTTGCGCTGGATGGCCACGACGCCCTGCACCCAGTTCAGCCCGGCCAGGTTCGCGTCCACCGTCCCGACCGCCCGCTCCAGGTCGTCGTAGACCGGCAGGAGGTTGATGACCAGCGACGCGCTCGCGAACCGCGCCGTCTCCGCGCGCTCCTGTTCGGTGCGCCGCTTGAAGTTCGCGAAGTCTGCCGCCGCGCGCTGCCAGTTCTTGTAGTTCGTCTCGGCCCGCTCCAGGGCTTCCACGAGCTGCTGCTCGGCGGTCGAACCCGCCTGCGGCTCGCCCGGCAGCCCCTCCGCCCCCGCATCCGCCGGCGACGCACCCACAGGGTCCGCCACCTTCTCGTCGTCACTCATACACACCTCCGTCTGGGGTTCACGATTCACGGTTCACGGTTTACGCCGGTCCCGCCGGTGTCCTGCGCCCCGGGGCCTCGGACTGCCTCTACGATCTGGCTTGAATCGTGAATCGTGAACCGTGAACTCATTCGTCTCCGTAGAACTTCCGCATCAGCTCTGTCAGGACTTCGCTCACGTAGCGCACGTGCGCCACGGCGTCGCCGTAGGCCAGGCGCGTGGGGCCGAGCACGCCGACGAGCCCGCCCGCGCCGCCCGGCGGACCGTACCGCGCGAGCACGAAGCTCATGTCCTGGTACGGCCCCTCGCGGTTCTCGTCGCCGATGACCACGGCCACGCCCGATGGGTCGACCGCGCCCGACGGGATCGCCGTGCGCAGCCGCCGCTCGTCGACCGCCTCGAGCGTGTCGAGGATGCGGTCGCTGTCTTCGAATTCCGGCTGGCGGAGCAGGTCGCGCACGCCTTCCACCACCGGCGCCTCCACCGCCGCGCGCTGCTCCCGCAGGAGCAGGTCCGCCACGGCCGCGATGACGATCGCCTCGACCGCGCCGAGCGGCTCGGTCGCCTCCCGCACCGGCAGCTCGGCCGCGAGCTTGCCGCCGAACTCGGCGTTCAGCCGGTTCGCCAACCGCGTTAGCTGCTCCTGGTTGCAGTGGATTGGGAACTCCAGCGTGTGCTGGTGCACCGCCGCGTCGTTCGTGACCACCACCAGGAGCGCGCGCGTCTCCGAGAGCTCGACCAGCTGGAGCTGCTTGAGCCGCACCTCCAGTGTCCGCGGCTGGGTGATCAGCGCGACCGTGCGCATGCGGTTCGAAAGCACGCTCGCCGCCAGCCCGACCCACTCCTCCAGCTCCCGCGCGCTCTGGTGGAACTGGTGGAGGATGGTGAACTGCTCCTGTGTCGAAAGGTCCCGCTCCGGCATGAGCGACCGCACGTAGTAGCGGTATCCCTCGTTCGAAGGGATGCGCCCGGCCGAGGTATGGGGGTGCTTGATCAGCCCCTCCTCCTCGAGCGCCGCCATCTCGTTGCGGACGGTCGCGCTGGAGAGGCCGAGGGCATGGCGGTCGACGAGCGACTGCGAGCCGACCGGCTGCGCGGAGTCGACGTAGTCATCGACGATGAACGCGAGGATGCGCCTGCGGCGCTCTGACAACGCCATTATCAACCCTTCGGAGCCATCTTAGCACTCTTTCCCCCCGAGTGCTAACACGCGCCGAGTCAAGGGTACCGGGGGAGGGACGGGCGGGGCAAGGGGTTGCGCCCACCTGGGCCCCTGGCATCCTGGGCGCACCCATGCAGCCAGGCGATATCGTCACGCACACTGAAATGTGCCAGCACGAGGGCATGATGCTTCAGCGCGGCATGGTGTTTCGGGCTCCGCCGAACCACGGCGTTATCCTCATGTCGCAACGCCCGGGGGCCCCATACGACGACCTTCTAGACGATGACGGCAACCTGCTCTACGAAGGACACGACGCGCCTCGTGGGATAGGCAAGCCCGACCCCAAGACACTCGATCAGCCGCGGCTTCTACCCTCCGGCAGGCCCACCGAGAACGGCAGATTCGCCGAGTGGACGGACCGGTTTAAGGCAGGCGGTGCGCCAGCTGCTCGATTCAACGTCTACGAGAAGATCAGGGACGGCATTTGGACGTACCGCGGGCCCTTTCTACTTCGCGATTACCAGTATCCCATCATTGGGCCACGGCATGTCTTTCGGTTCGTGTTGGAGGCAGTGGCATCTCCCGAATGGGCCGAGACACCGCGCGCCACTCCACCAGACGATGATCTGGCAGGGCGCCAAATCCCTACCTGGGTGAAGCAACACGTCTACAAGCGGGACCACGCGCGTTGCGTGCTTTGCGGTTCCACGGATCAGTTGCACTTCGACCATGACCTTCCGTTCTCTCGTGGAGGAGCGAGCGCGACTCCAGCGAATGTCCGCCTCCTCTGTGCGCGCCACAACCTCTCCAAAGGGGCGAAGATCCAATGATGCCACCGGAGCACCGGCCGAGCCCTCGCATCGAATCGCCCATCGACCCTCCCCCCACCCCCAAAGCCCCCCACCCACTACACTCGTGGCATGCCTCCCCTCCTTGTCCTTGGCGGGACGTTTGACCCGCCGCACTTTGGCCACCTGTTTCTCGCGGAGTGCGCGCGCTACCAGTTCGGCGCCGAGCGGGTGCTGTTCATGCCCGCGGGCGACCCCTGGCGCAAGACCGGAACCAGCGTCGTCGCCGGGCAGCCCGAGACGCCGCCCGCCCGCGAGGTGACCGCCGCCGCCCACCGCCTCGCCATGGTCCGCCGCGCCACCGCCGGCAACCCCGGCTTCGTCGTCGACGACCGCGAGATCCGCCGCGCCGGGCCCACCTACACCGTCGACACCCTGCACGAGCTGCACGCCGAGGGACACGACGACATCGTCCTCATCCTCGGGTCCGATGCCGTCGCCGATATGCCGAACTGGAAGGAGCCGCGGCGCATCCGCGAGCTCGCCCGCATCGCCATCGCCCCCAAGGACGCCATGGCCGAAGTCCAGGCGACGATCGACGGCCGGGAGCTGGTCATCTCCATGCCCCCCGTGCCCATCTCGTCGACCACCATCCGCCGCCGCGTCCACAACGGCGAACCCGTCCGCTACCTCGTCCCCTCCAGCGTCGAACGCTACATCCGCGACCATGGGCTGTATAAGGCGTAGAGGCGTGAAGGCGTAGAGGCGTAGAGTGGCTTCGCCCCCGGGTGGCGATGGTCGCTGCGCTCCCGCGCCCTTCGCGCCCTCTTCGAGGCGGGTCCCGGGAGCGCGACGACGGCACGGGCTGGCGGAAATCGAAAATCAAAAATCGAAAATCCCCCCGAAAACGTCTTCCCATCCTCTGGTAACCTTCCCCACGTATGCCCCATCTGCTCATCGATCGCCGGCCCGACCTCCACGACCCCGTGGCTGTGGTCGCGTTTTCTGGCTGGAACGACGCCGCGAGCGCGGCCACGGATGCTGCCCGCTTCATCGTGCGGCGGCTCGGCGCGCGCAAGTTCGCCACCATCGACGCCGAAGACTTCTACGACTTCCGGGAGAACCGCCCGACGGTCTCGGTCGGCGTCGGCGGCGCGCGGGAGCTCAAGTGGCCCGCGAACGAGTTCTTCCACGCCCGCAACCCCACCGGCCCGCACGACATCGTCATCGCCGTCGGCATCGAACCGGACCTCGCCTGGCGCCAGTTCGCCGAGGCGCACCTCAAGCTCTATCGCGAATTCGGCGTCTCGCTGGTGGTCTCGCTCGGCGCGCTGATGGCCGACGTGCCGCACACGCGCCCGGTCCGCGTGACCGGCAGCGCCATCGACTCCGAGGTCGCGGCCCGGCTGGACCTGGCGGCATCGAAGTACGAAGGGCCCACGGGCATCGTCGGCACCCTGGGGAGCGCACTGCGCGAGGCCAGCATCGATTCGGCCAGCCTCTGGGCGAACGTGCCCCACTACATCAGCACCTCCCAGAACCCCATCGCGACCTCGGCGCTGCTCGAACGGCTGCAGACCATCCTCGGGGTCACGTTCGATCTCTCCGACCTCGCGACCTCCGGCGAACGGTTCCGCGCCGAGATCGAGACCGCCCTCAGCGGCAACCCGGAGGTCGCGGACTACGTGCGCCGGCTCGAAACCGCGCTCGATAGCGGCCTCGAAGACACGGGCGAAACCGAAGGCGAGCTCCCGCCCGCGCGCGACGTCCTCTTCGATGTCGAGGAGTTCCTCCGCAACCAGCGCGAAGACAGCTGAGCGGGGCGGCGCGTAAAAAAAGCGTCACATCGGGAAAAATTCCTGTAATCCGCGGCGAAATCGTGCGTCTAACCAGTGAAGGGCGCTGGGAGCTCTTCATGGGAACCGCGGCGCCCTCCTCCTTCGGGAGGAGTCCACGCCAAAACGCGGACCGCGCCCCCGGTGGCGCCTGCGGGCCCCATTAATCTCGTCGCGAATGAGTGCACCTGCGGCGGCCGGTAACACGGCCGCCGTAGTGCGTCTTATCGGGAATACACCATGCACCAACTGATGGAAAAGCTCATGGAACCGCAGCTCATCCGGCTCACCCTCGACGGAGACCGGTGGGTCGTCGAGACCTGGAACGCCGCCGCCGGCGACTACGAACGCACGGAGTGGTCGCCGCCGGAGTCGAGCCCAGCCTACCTCGCGCTCGACCTTGCGATGGAGAAGTTCCGCGGGTCACTCGTCTACGTCGATGGCGGCCGCCCGCGCAGGTGGCTGGGGTAGCAATCGCTATTCCCCCATGGGTATCCACGCTTCGGGTAATCTATCGCGCGTAATCTATCAAAACCATATCGTACGCGTGGGGGAAAAGCAGTCTCGGTGAGCACTCGTTCGGACGAAGAGCTGGTCCGCCTTGCCCGCGAGGGCGCTGATGACGGGCTCACGGAGCTCTATGACCGCTACTTCGGGGCGATCTACGACTTCGTGATACGCCTCGTGCGCAACCGCGAGGACGCGGAGGACGTCACCCAGGACACCTTCGTTAAGGCGCTGGGCAGCCTCGCCACGCTCGAACGGCCCGAGGCGTTCCGCTCCTGGCTCTACTCCGTCGCGCACCACGCCGCCGTCAGCCACATCCGAAAACGCAGCCGCCAGGCCGCGCCGCTCGTCACCCCCGCCGCCGCCGAGCCTGCCGAAGACGCGGGCGAGCGCTTCGACGTCGCCGACAGCGACCGCCTCGGCCAGCCCGCGACCGCGCTCGACCTCGCCGCCTCCGCTGCGCTCGTGTGGGCGGCCGCGTCGGGCCTCGAAGAGCGCCAGTACGCCGTGCTGGACCTCAACCTCCGGCGTGGCCTCGAATCGCCCGAGATCGCCGAAGTGCTCGGCGTGTCGCGCAACCACGCCGCCGTGCTGCTCACGCGGGCGAAGTCCTCGCTGCGGACGAACGTCACGGCGCTGCTCCTGATGGACGAAGGCCGCCGGGCCTGCTCCGGGCTCGATGCCGAGCTTTCCGGGCGGGGCATCATAGCGCTGAGCCGTTCCGCCCTGTCCGCGGTGACTTCGCACACCAAACGCTGCACCCAGTGCCAGGCGAGCGCGGCGCGCATCGCCTCCCCCGAAGCGATCCTCGGCGCGCTGGCGCCGGTCGGGGCCATCGGTGCGTTCAAGGCCGGGTTGCTCGGCAGCGTCCTCGGCGGCGCTGGTTTGGCCGCGGGCGCAGCCGGCGTGGCTGCTGGCGGCGCCGCGGGGGGAGCTGCCGCCGGTGCGGCGGGCGGAGCCGGCGGCGGCGTCGCCGGGCCGGCGGGCATCGCGGTCGGGGTCGCGGCCGCCGTGGCCGCGGTTGCGGGCGCCCTGTTCGCACTCGGCCTGTTCGATTCGTCGCCGCAACCCGCAGCGCTCGAACCCTCGCCCACGCCCATCGCGGTCACTACCACGCCAACCCCAACCGCGACGCCGGTGCCTCCCACGCCCACACCCCAGCCGCCTACACCGACGCCAACTCCGTCGCCGTCCCCCACCGTCGTCGTGGCCGCCGCGCCAACGACGCTCCCGCTCCCCGAGCGGTTCCTCGTCTCCGCGCTCGGCGTAGACGCGCCCGTGACGCAGCTCGGCCTGATCCAGGGCGGCGGCCGCATGGACGCGCCAGACGGCCCCGACGAAGTGGCCTGGTACTCCTTCACCGCGAAGCCGGGGGAGCCCGGCAACGCCGTCTTCTCCGGGCACTACGACTTCTTCGGCGTAGGGCCGGCGGTCTTCTACAACCTCAAGGACGTGCAGGTCGGGGACGAGCTCACAATCCAGCTCCTCTCCGGGCAGATCCTCCGCTACCGCGTGACCAGCAGCATCGTCTACGCCACGCCGACGATGCCGATGAACGAAATCCTCGCCCTCGACTCGACGGCCGAGACCATCACGCTCATCACGTGCTCCGGCATCTACATCAACGGCGACTACACCCACCGGCTCGTCGTCGTGGCCGCGCGGATCCGCTAGTCCGCCTCTCCCGGCAGCGCGCCCGTGAGCGATGCGCGCTGCGATATCTCGAGCCAGTTGCCGTCCGGGTCCCGCACGAAGGAGATGCGGGCGGTGCTCCCGAGCGTCGCGGGCGCCATGCCCTCCCGCCCGCCCCGCGCGAGGATGGCGGCGTGCTCGGCGCCCGTATCCCACACCTGCACCGTGAGGTACCGGTAGCCCGGGCAGCCCCGGTAGCTCTCGACCCCGGCCTGCGCGGCGTCCTCTTCGAGGATGAGTAGCGTGTCGCCGCAGCGGATGCGCCCCGGCGCCTCTTCGGCCCAGCCGAGCACATCGCGGTAGTAGGCGCGGGAGGCTTCGAGCGAGCGGACATGGAGCCGCACGCCGATGCCGGTCACGCCCTCGTGGCCGGGCGGGACCATCGTCACGGGGTTCCCGTCCGGGTCGGTCAGCTGCCGCGCGGCGTCCAGCCCTTCGCGGGCGATGAGGAGCTCGCGGTAGCCGGCCAGCGGTGCGGGTGGCACCGGTTCGAGGCTGTGGTTCAGCTTGAACACGCTGCCGTTCAGGCCATGGCGGTGCTGGCGCTGCCCTTTGCCCGTCGCGAGGATCTCTTCGAACGGCAGGCCGGCCTCCTCCTGCCAGAACAGCAATTGGGCCTCCAGCTGGTTCGTGAAGATGCCGATGTCGAGGTGGTACTTGGCGAGCTGCATTCTCGAATTCCCCTCGGAAGTCATAGCCACGTAGCGCGATGGTGTGCGTAGAATGCCGCCCACATCACACCGCGTACGAGGCGCAAACCATGGTCAGCATCGTCGGCAACGTCAAGCCCGAAGACGACTACACCCACCCGCTCGGCCCCGAAGAGAACTTCAACGAGTCCGTCTACTTCAACTTCTTCGACCGCGAAAAGCAGATGGGCGGCTTCCTCCGCATCGGCAACCGTGCGAACGAGGGCTACGCCGAGATGACCGTCATCGTCTACCAGCCCGACGGTTCGGCGCTCTTCAACTATAAGCGCCCGCAGATCACGACCAACGACGGCTGGGACGCGGGTGGCCTCAAGGTCGAGGTCCAGGTCCCCGGCGAGAAGATCCGGACCGTGTACGAAGGCTCGGTCGTCTACCTCGCCGACCCGCGCGAGATGCGCGAGCCCTCCGTCGCCTTCAAGGAGAACCCGCACAAGAAGATCAAGCTCGACCTGGTGCACGAAGGCGTCGGCGCGATCTACGGCCACGTCGCCGACGAGAAGTCCAGCAACGACTTCGCCCGCGCCCACTACGAGCAGCACATGAAGGTCACCGGCACGCTCCAGGTCGAGGACGGCCCCGTGCTCGAAATCACGGGCCACGGCCTGCGCGACCACAGCTGGGGCCCGCGCTACTGGCAGTCGATCTCGGACTACCGCTGGATCACCGGCAACTTCGGCGACGACCTCGGCATGGTCATCTCGATCGTCGGCGACCACGTGGGCGGCGTCTTCCAGAAGGGCCCAGACCAGATCGTCCGGATCAAGGACGTGAAGCTCGACACGGCCTACGAGGGCAACACGAACTACCACGAGAAGTTCACCGCGAAGGTCACCCTCGATGACGGCACCGAGCACACCGTCGACGGCGTCGTGAAGGGCTTCATCCCGCTGCGCAACCGGCGCGCCGGCATGTTCACCCATATCGGCGAGGGGATGACCGAGTACACGATCGACGGCGGCCGCAAGGGCTACGGGCTGAGCGAGTACCTCGATCAAGTAAACTAGCGCGCGTGCAAACCGAAGAAGTCGAACGAGGGCTGGCGGCATTCGTCCAGCGCAATACCGGCGCGCGCGCCGTCCGCATCGAAAACGCCGCCCGGCTTTCGGGCGGCGCCAGCCGTGAAACGTGGACCTGGGACGCGGACGTCGAATACGACGACCGCGTCGAGCGGATCCCCGGCATCCTCCGCGCCAACCCGACCAAGGACATGCCTGCCCGGGCCGCGCGGGAGCTCGAGTACTGGGTGATCCGCGCCGCCTGGGAATCCGGCGCCCAGGTCCCCGAGCCGCTCTGGGACGGCGACGACACGTTCGACACCGTCTTCATGACGATGAAGCGGGTCGACGGCGAGACCCTCGGCCCGCGCTTCATCCGCGGCGAGCAGTACGCCCACGCGCGGGAAGTGCTGCCCGCGCAGATGGCCCGCAGCCTCGCCCGCATCCACGCGATCGACGGGTCGAAGTACCCGCAGCTGGCGGAGCTGCCGCGCCCCGAGCCGGGCGCCGGCCCCGGCGAAGCCGCCCTCGACGGCGCGCTCCAGGGCTTCCGCCTCGCCTCCCGCGACCCGCACCCGGTGTTCGAGCTCGCCTTCCGCTGGCTCGCGCAGAACATGCCGCCCGCGATCGAGCCCACCTTCGTCCACGGCGACTTCCGCCTCGGCAACCTCATCTTCGGCGAGGACGGCCTCCGCGCCGTGATCGACTGGGAGCTCGCCCACTTCGGCGACCCGCTCGAAGACCTCGCCTGGGTGATGATGCGGTCGTGGCGCTTCGGCGGGCCGAAGCCCGTCGCCGGCGTCGGCGAGCGCGAGGACTTCGTGCGCGCCTATGAGGCCGAGTCCGGCCGCACCGTGGACCGCACCACGCTCCGCTGGTGGGAGATCTTCCGCACGCTCCACTGGGGCATCATCACCATCAGCCAGGCCGACACGCACCTCTCCGGGCGCGTCCGCAGCATCGAGCTCGCCGCCATCGGCCGGCGCACCGCGGAGACCGAGATCGAGATCCTGAACCTCCTGGAGGGCAAGTACTGATGCAGGACCGTCCGACAATCGACGAGCTCCTCGAGGCGCTCAGCCGCTACCTCCAGGACGACGTGATGGTGAACACCACCGGGCGCATCTCGTTCCACGCCCGCGTCTCCGCGAACGTGGTCGAGATGATCCGCCGCGAGCTGGCGACCGAGGAGGACCATCTCGCCGAGGAGTGGGCGGGGCTCGATGGGCTGCTCGGCGCCGAGGCACGGCCCGCGACGCTGCAGGCGTGGCGCGCCCGGACGCTCGAACGGAACGAGGAGCTCTCCCGCCGCATCGCCGCCGGGGACGCCGACAGCGGCGAATGGCGCACGGCCGTCTTCGCGCACCTCCGCCGCATGTCCCAGCTCCGCCTCCGCGTCAGCGACCCGAAGCTCGCGGCGGCGACAGCGAACGACTGAGGGCGCGCGACTATGAAAGACATCATCGCCCATAGCAATCTGCCGCATACCGTTCGCTAGAGTAGAATAATGACATTCCCATCCATCAGGTCGGAGGCAGAGTTCCGCGTCACGTATGAAGGAAGCGCGCTGGAGAGCCACTCGATTCCTGTTCGCGATCTCGCGCCTGCACTGATCGCCCTCGGCCAAGCGTTCGATAGGGCAAATGGCATCCTCAATGGCTCAGCAGCGGCTATGTCTCTTGAGATCCGGGCCTTTCAACCCGGCTCATTCGATGTCGCCCTTGTACTGAAGCAAATCTACGACAGCGGAACAAGTCTCTTCTCCGGAGACCTTATCTCGTCGGCCGCGAATCTCAAAGAACTGTTCTTCTCGCCCGGGGGAGCGGTCGGCGCCGTCGGTCTGAGCAGCGGCGGTGTTATTACCCTAGTCAAGCGCCTCAGGGGTCGCGCTATCCCCACCCCTGAGCAGGCCTCTCCGGAAGCCGTAAGACTCCGGATAGATAATCTTGACCTGACCATTCCAAGCAGCGTTTACTCACTCGCCAACGACGCTATCATTCGCGAACAGCTTGAGGCGGTAGTTCGCCCAGTTCTTTCCCCAGGAATAGATCGGGTCGTATTTCGGGACGATAATACGATTCTTGAAACCGTTTCCGAGGAGGAGGTAGACTATTTCGAAGCCTCCGCTACCAATAGCGTGAATGGCCTCACAACAGAGACAGTACTGCCATCGCAGATGTTACGAGCCGAGACGGCTAACTTTGGAACGAACGGCAAGTGGCGCTTAAACGATGGAGATAAGACACGATGGTACACCATATCAGATGAAGACTTCATCAGAAGCGTGGACACCGGGCATCGTAGCTTTCGGAAGGGCGACGTCTTTGTTTGTGAGGTTGTCCAGCGTCAAACGCGGGATACGCGCGGATACCTGCAGATGCACTACGAGATACGCCGAGTCCTTCAGCATCTTCCACCCCAGTCGACTCTGATGGATCTCCTCGACAACACAGGCACGTCCTAGAGGGGCGGGTTCGTCAACGGTCGCGTACCCATCGAGGCGCTGCCCCGCCCGAAACGTACCGGGTCCGCTGGGCGCTCGTTGGGCCTCACAGCCCTCAGCAGAGAACGGACCTGGTCGCACAGGCCTGCGGCGCCCACGGCACCCCGGTCGCCCCATAGCCCGGGGCTGCGATACCCTTGATCCTCACGTCCGCCCATTGAGGAACCCTGCGATGACCGCTCCCCGCACCATCTCCGAGAAGATCTGGGATAACCACCTCGTCCGCCACGAAGCCGGCAAGCCCGACCTCCTCTATATCGACCTCCACCTCGTCCATGAGGTCACCTCGCCGCAGGCGTTCGAAAGCCTGCGCATGGCCGGCCGCAAGGTGCGCCGCCCCGACCTCACCCTCGCCACCGTCGACCACAACATCCCCACGATCGACCGCGACAAGCCCTGGACCGACCCCCTCTCCGTCCAGCAGGTCGCGACCCTCAAGAAGAACACCGAGGACTTCGGCGTCCCCTACTTCGGCGTCGGTGACATCCGCCAGGGCATCGTCCACGTCATCGGGCCGGAGCAGGGGCTCACCCAGCCGGGCATGACCATCGTCTGCGGCGATAGCCACACCGCGACGCACGGCGCGTTCGGTGCGCTCGCCTTCGGCATCGGCACGAGCGAGGTCGAGCACGTCCTCGCGACCCAGACGCTGCCCCAGGCCAGCCCGAAGACGATGTCCGTCTCGGTCGACGGCGAGCTCCACCCCGGCGTCACCGCCAAGGACGTCATCCTCGCGATCATCCGCAAGATCGGCGTCTCCGGCGGCGTCGGCCACGTCATCGAATACCGCGGCGACGTCATCCGCGCGCTTTCGATGGAAGGCCGGATGACCATCTGCAACATGTCGATCGAGGGTGGCGCCCGCGCCGGCCTCGTCGCGCCCGACGACACGACCTTCGCCTACGTCGAAGGCCGCAACTTCGCGCCGAAGGGCGCCGACTGGGAGAAGGCGCTCGACGCCTGGCGCGCGCTCCCGACGGACGACGCCGCGACGTTCGACACCTATGTCGAGCTGAAGGGCGGCGAAATCGAGCCCTGCGTCACCTGGGGCACCACCCCCGCGCAAAGCGTGCCCGTGACCGGCCGCATCCCCGACCCCTCCGAGGCCGCGACCGCGACCGCGCGGGAGCTGGCCGAGCGCTCGCTCACCTACATGGACCTCAAGCCCGGCACCGCGATCCAGGACATCGCGCTCGACAAGGTCTTCCTCGGCTCCTGCACGAACTCGCGGATCGAGGACCTGCGCGTCGCCGCCGACGTCGTCCGCGGGCGCAAGGTGGCGAGCACGGTGAAGGCGATGGTCGTGCCCGGCTCCGGCCTCGTGAAGATCCAGGCCGAAGAAGAGGGCCTCGACAGGATCTTCCGCGACGCCGGGTTCGAATGGCGCGAGGCGGGCTGCTCGATGTGCCTCGGTATGAACCCGGACATCCTCCTCCCCGGCGAGCGCTGCGCCTCGACCTCCAACCGCAACTTCGAAGGCCGCATGGGCCGTGGCGGGCGCACTCACCTGGTCAGCCCGCAGATGGCCGCCGCCGCCGCCATCGCCGGCCACTTCGTCGACATCCGCGACTGGAAGTAGCACCCGCGCCCGGTCCGCCCACACCAACGGCCCTGCGCTATGCGCGGGGCCGTTTCGCGTCCCCCACTCGCGCAGGCCGCCACCTGCCCGGATGGGTGATCCCGGCCGGGGCCGTGCGGGGCATCCTCGAAGCACACCGCCGCGAGGCGACTTCGAGGTATGACCCATGACCACCCCCGAGACCGGGCTCCTCACCCAGCTCTCCGATGCGATGGCCGCCGCGGTCGAGCGCGCCGGCCGCTCCACCGTGCTCGTCAACGCGCGCCGGCGGCTGCCCGCGAGCGGCATCGCTTGGGCCGCCGACGGGCTCGTCGTCACCAGCGACCACGTCATCGAACGCGAGGACGACATCACCATCGGGCTCCCCGGCGGCGAGGAGGTCGCTGCCACCATCGCCGGCCGCGACCCCGGCTCGGACGTCGCGGTACTGCGGGCGTCCGGCGCGACGCTCGACCCCGCAGCGCGCGGCGGCGAGCTCCGCACCGGGCACTTCGTCCTCGCGGTTGGGCGCCCCCAGCCGGGCGAGCCGATGGCCTCGTTCGGCGTGGTCAGCGCCGTCGGCGGGCCCTGGCGCACCTTCCGCGGCGGCCAGGTCGATGGCTACATCCGCAGCGATACCACGCTCTTCCCCGGCTTCTCGGGCGGCCCGCTCGTGAACGCGGCCGGCGAAGTGGCGGGCATGAACAGCTCCCGGCTCGGGCGCGGCGCCGGGCTCACGATCCCGGTCGCGGCCCTCGCCACGGTCGTCGATGCCCTGCTAGCCGGCGGGCGCATCCGACGCGGCTACCTGGGCATCGGCAGCCAGCAGGCCCGCCTCCCCGAGGCCCTGGCCGCGAAAGCCGGCGGCCAGGCGACCGGCCTCCTCGTCGTCGGCGTCGAGCCCGGCAGCCCCGCCGACGCCGCGGGCCTGCTCGTCGGCGACATCCTCGTCGCCCTCGCCGGTTCGCCCACGCCCGACACGGACGACCTGCAGCAGCTCCTCGGGCCCCAGGCGGTGGGCCAGGCCACGCCGGCGCGCATCCTCCGCGGCGGCGAACCGCGCGACATCACCATCACCATCGGCGAGCGCGGGTAGGAGGCATGCGATGACGACCGCAGCAGCAGTGTTCGGCGGCGCGCTCGCGGAGGAGGGCGCCGCGCTGGCGACGCACCTCCGCTCCGTCGCCGCACTCGTCCGCAGCCGCGCAGGCGGCGGCTCCGGCACCGTCTGGAGCAGCGACGGGCTCATCGTCACGAACAGCCACGTCGTCCCCGGCGACCGCGCCGAGGTGGTGCTCGCGGGCGAGCGCGTGCTCCCCGCCCGCGTCGTTTCGCGCGATGCCGGCGCCGACCTCGCGGCGCTGCGTATCGAGGCCACCGGCCTGCCCGCGGCCAAGCCCGCCGACTCCGACGCCGTCCGCCCCGGGCAGCTCGTCTTCGCCATCGGCAACCCCTGGGGCGCGCGCGACATCCTGACCGCGGGCGTCGTTGTGGGGCGCGGCCCCGGCGGGCTCGAAAACGCGGTCCCGCTCGACGACGCCATCCGCGCCGACGTGCAGCTCGCACCCGGCAACTCCGGCGGGCCGCTGGTCGATGCCGCCGGGCGCGTCGTCGGGGTGAACGCGATGATCGCGGGCGGCATGGCCGTCGCCGTGCCGTCCAACACGGTCGAGCGGTTCCTCGCCGGCGGCCTGGCGGGCGACGCCGAGCTCGGGATCAGCGGCCGGGCGGTGCCGCTGCCGCCGCCGGTCGCCGCCTCCTTCGGGGCCGCCGACGGCGCCGGGCTCATGGTCACGGACGTGCAGCCCGGTGGCGCGGCCGCCCACGCCGGCCTCCTCCCCGGCGACGTCATCGTCCGCGTGGACCGCGTGCCCGGCGGCGCCACGCAGGTGGCGCGCCGGCTCGGGCGGCTCCGGGCCGGGCGACCGGTGCACCTCGAGTTCCTTCGCGGCTGGGCCACCCGGGAGGCCGATGCCGAGCCAACTATCCGCAGCTGACCGCAGGGCCAGGGCGCAACCGCCGCCCGGCCCTGCCACACTGGGATCACCGATGACGCACGCGAGCGCGTTCGAACCCATCACCGTGCTGGTGCTCGCCGCCTACCCGTCCGCGCGGGCGGGGCTGGCGGCGCTGCTCGCGGGCGAGCCCGGCATCGCCGTGGTCGCGCAGGGCGCCTGGCCGCCGGAGCTCGACGCCGCCTACGCACCCGCCGCCGTCATCGTCGCGGAGGCCGGGGACGACGCCGCGACGGCCGCCGCCGCGCTCGACGAGGCGTTCCCCGGCGTGCCGGCCGTGCTCCTGGGCGAATGGACGCGGGTGCAGGTCGATGGCGCGCCGCGCGGCTACCTCTCGCGCGATGCGACCGCTGAAGAGCTCGCCGCCGCGGTCCGCGCGGTGCACGCGGGGCTCACGGTCCTCGGGCCGGGCATCCGCGCCGCGGCGCCGGGCGCCACCGAGGCCGCCTTCTCGCAGGACACGACCCTCACCGAGCGCGAGCGGGAGGTCCTGGTGCTGCTCGCCGCCGGGCTACCGAACAAGGGCATCGCGCTCCAGCTCGGGATCAGCGAGCACACCGCAAAGTTCCACGTCGGGACGATCCTCTCGAAGCTGGGCGCCGCCAGCCGCACGGAGGCAGTCATGGTCGCCGCCCGCCGCGGCCTGCTCCCGCTGTAAGGCGCGGGTTCGGAAATTAATCGGCCTACTCGGAGCCCTCACGGGGCTCTTCGGGGACCATTCAGCAGCCGGGCTCGCCGTTGTTGCCGCAACACGAGCTCCGCGTCCGCGCCTTCGTCCAGTTGTTGCGCAGCAGCAGGCGCAGCTTCGTCGCGAACGGCGCGTCGTACGTCCGCCAGTTCGTTACCACCGCGCCGAAGCTGGGGCGGCGCCGCTCGCTCATGCCGGGACCGGCGTCTGCGGGTAGATGCTCGGGCGGGCCGCTTCGAAGGCGGCGATTTTCGCCTCGTCGCCCAGCGTGATGCCGATGTCATCGAGCCCGTTGAGGAGGTTGTGCTTCACGTTCGGGTCCACGTCGAACTTGCGCACGAAGGCGCCGTCCGCGGTCGCGACCGTCTGGCTCGCGAGGTCGACCACGATCTCCGCGTTCGGCAGCTCCTCGGCGCGGGCGATGAGGTGGTCGAGGTCGTCCTGCGGCAGGGTCACCGTGAGCAGCCCGATCTTGGCGCAGTTGTTCCGGAAGATGTCCGCGAACGAGGGCGCGATGATGACCCGCAGGCCGAGCCCTTCGAGCGCCCAGGGCGCGTGCTCACGCGAGCTGCCGCAGCCGAAGTTCGGGCCCGCGAGCAGGATAGGCGCGTCGTTATAGGCCGGGTTGTTCAGCACGAAGTCGGGGTCCTTGCGCCACTGCTCGAACGCGAACTCGCCGAAGCCCGTGCGCTCGATCCGCTTCAGGTACTGCGCGGGGATGATCTGGTCGGTGTCCACGTCCGCCCGGTTCAGGGGGATAGCGTTGCCATGCACGGTTTCGAACTGCTGCATCTCGAGGCCTCGGAGGTCCGCGCGGCGCGCGGAGGCGATGTTCGTCCCAGTCTAGCGGGCTTGCGGGCTACGGGGTGCCCGACCACCGCCCTTCCCTACGCACGCCCGACCACGGTCCGCGCGATCCGCTCCGCCCCACCGCGATCGCCCGGCGCCAGCTCCCCTTCGAGCACGGCCGCGCTCAGGCGCTCCTTCACGAGCTTGATCCACGGCCCCGGCGGCCGCCCGAAGATCGCGACCAGGTCGTCGCCGCTCAGCGGGCTCTCCGCGAGCAGGGCCTCGGCGTCGTCCCGCGCGACCTCCGCGCAGGCGGCCCAGAGCGCATCGTGGTAGGCGTCGTCGTCGTAGGTGTGGCTGGCGTTGTCCGCGCGCTTCAGCGCCAGCAGGTGCTCCCAGTTGCCCTTTGCCTTCGCGATGAACCGGCGCACGGAGCGGCGGTCCGCCGGGTCCGGCCGGTCCATGTGCCGCCGGATCAGCAGGCAGATCAGCACGCTGTCCTTGCGGGCCATGCGCAGCCGTTCGAGCAGTTCGTGCGCGAGCGTCTCGCCCGTTGTCTCGTGCCGGTAGAAGCCCCACTCGCCGTTCGGCTTCACGTGGCGCACGGCCGGCTTGCCCACATCGTGCAGGAGCGCCGTCCACCGCCGCACGCGGACGTCCTCCGGGCCGCCGGGGTCGATCGCGTCGACCGTCGCCACGGTGTGCCCCCAGACGTCGAAGCGGTGAAAGCTGTTCTGTTCGCAGCCGGGCATCGGCGCGAGCTCGGGAAGCGTGAAGGGCAACGCGCCAATCGCGCGCACCTGTTCGAGCCCGCGTCCGGGCTTGCGCCCCTGCAGCATCCGGTCGAGCTCCGTCGTGACGCGCTCCTGGGAGAGCGTCGCGAGCAGCTCCACCGTCGCCGCCATCCCGGCGAGCGTCTCCGTCTCGATTTCGAAGTCGAGTTGGCTGGCAAAGCGCAACCCACGCAGGATGCGCAGCGGGTCCTCGCGGAAGCGCTGTGCCGGCGCGCCGACCGCGCGGATGACCCCGGCCGCGAGGTCCTCGCGCCCGCCGAAGAGGTCGAGCACCTCGCCCGTGACCGCGTTCTCCGCGAGCGCGTTGATGGTGAAGTCGCGCCGGGCCAGGTCCTCCTCGATCGACGTGCCGAAGGTCACGTCGGGCCAGCGCGTGCCGCCGCTGTACGAATCGCCGCGGAAGGTCGTGACCTCGGACCACTGCCCATCGAGGTGCACGCCGATCGTCCCGAACTTCTTCCCGACCGTGATCACCGGCAGCCCGAGCGCCGCCGCAAGCTCCTCGACCGTGTCCGGCAGCGCGTCCGTTGCGAAGTCGTCGTCGTGCCCGCCGTGCCCGAGCAGGCGGTCGCGCAGGGCGCCACCGACCAGCCAGAGCTGGTGCCCGGACGCCGCGAAGGCCTGGACGAAGTCGTCTCGCGTGGCAGGCATGGCGGATACGAGGATACCAGCCCGGCGGCGTGGCCTTTCGGGGCGCGTGGAATGCCCGCTACGATGAAGCATAATGAAGTTGAGACGGCACCACCTGGGGTTCTTGCTGGGGCTGGTCCTGCTTGCGGCTGCCGGCATGGCGGTGTTCATCCGTGGAGACCTTGCGGCGGCGCTGGCCGTTACGAGCGTGTTCGCTGCGGCATGGGCCGCACAGCTGGCCGCTCGCGACCGCCGCCGGGAGACCCGGGACGACGACCCGGGCAATTCACCGGACCCCGACTGACCGGCAGCCCAGCGGCTGTCGGCTGGCGCGCCGCCGCCGTACAGTGGCCGCGTGACTGACGGCGAAACGCGCTACGAGCTGACCGCGGCGGTCGTCCTCTGGCGTGGCCCCGAGATCCTCGTGATGAAGCGCGCGGCCGGGTTCAGCGCGGGCGGGTGGTTCCTCCCCGGCGGCCACGTCGAGCCCGGCGAACGCCCGGTCGACGCCGCCGTCCGCGAGCTGTTCGAAGAGACGGGCATCACTGCCAACCCGGACCTCCTCGCCCTCGCCGACGTTATGACGTACGCGCACGACGGCGCCACCGCCCACGGGCTCATCTACAACGCCGCCTGCCCGCCCGGCGCCGATGCCACCCTCAACGACGAGCACGTGTTCGCCCGCTGGATGACGCCCGAGGCCTACATCGCCCGCTTCCTGGACGCGGAGATGCTGCGCTCGCGCGGCGTGGGCGAAGGGCCGATTGCGCTCGCGACGGAGGTGGCGCGCGTCGTCCGGGCGGCAGCCCGCGCCCGCGGCGCCGCCGAGCAGCTCTCCGAGGTAAAGCCTACCAACTGGTAAACCGGCGCCCGGCGCAGTCTCATGGATGCACGATGTACCGCGCACTGACCGGGCTGCTCCTCCTCCTGCTCGTGGCCGGGGGCAGCGCCGCCTGCTGGGGCGGCGACGACGACCCCGCGCCAACGCCCACGCCCACCGAAACGGCCACCGCCAGCTCCACGCCAACGACTGTCTCGCCACCCCCTGCGACGGCCACCGCGACGGCGACGCCGACCGCGACCGCCACGGCGACGCCCAGCCCCACAACCGCACCGCCCACCGCCACGCCGACGAGGACGGCCACCCAGGCGCCCCAGCCCGGCATGGTCATCGAGCACGGCCCGCGCGATAGCGGCGCCGTCGCCCTCACGCTCGACATGGGCGGGCGCGTCGAACCCGCGCTGGACATCATGAACTGGCTCATCGCGAATGATGTCCGCGCCACGATCTTCATGACGGGCGCGATGGTCGAGAACCCGAACACGGACGCCGGCCGCGAAGTGCTGCAGTTGCTCGACGCCCACCGCGACCAGTTCGACCTCGGCAACCACAGCTACTCGCACCCGGACTTCCGCGACCTCACTGCCGCCGAGATGGGGGACGAGCTCGCCCGCACCTCCGCCGCCATCGCCGGCTACACCAGCATCGACCCCCGCCCGCTCTTCCGCCCCCCGTTCGGCGGCCAGGACGCGGAGGTGGTCGCCGGCGTGGCGGCCGCCGGCTACACCCGCACGATCATGTGGGACGTCGACACGATCGACTGGCGCCCCGAATCGGAAGGCGGCCCGACCGCCGCGGACATCGTCGCGAAGGTGGAATCGCGCGCCCAGGGCGGCTCGATCGTGCTGATGCACCTCGGCGGCTACAACACGTTCGAAGCGCTCCCCGCGATCGTCGCCAACCTGCGCGCCCGCGGCCTCGAGCTCGTCACCGTGAGCGAGCTCCTGGGCGTAGAATAAGCGGCATCACCTGCGGTCCCGGAAAGCGGCGGGAGGGCGATATGCGAACACTTCCTGGCGGTCGATGGCTGGTTGGCGGCGTGGCGCTGCTCGCGGCCGGGATTGTGGCGGCGGTCGCGTCCAGGGGAGGCGACGAGGGGATGGCCGAGGCACTGCCTGGCCGCGTCGCGCAGTCAGAATCGCACACGCATAACGGCGTGACCGTCACCGCGGCTGGGGCCGCCTTCAGCGGCACCGCCGTGGACGTGGACCTCGTGCTGCGGGACGCCGCGGGAGCTCCCGTCGCGGCGGTCCCCCTCGGCGCGACGCTGCACGGTATCGCCAACGGCAGCGCATTCGTCGGGAGCGATGGCCGCGTCACGCTCCACTTCCCGGCCGCAGCATGGCCGGCCGATGGCGCCACGGCCACGCTCCGCATCGCCGCGCTGGATCACCGCCTCCCCGGCGCCGGGGAACCACGGATCGAAGGCCCGTGGGAGCTGGCGATCGCGCTTCCGCAGGGCGAGGCCGCGGCGGAGGCACGCACAGTCCAGGCGCTCCAGCCGGCCACCGCGACGCTGGGAACGGGAGAAGTGACCGTACGGGTGTACATCACGGCCACCGAGGTCCTCGTCCGCTACGCGCCGCCGCCAGGGCTGCTCCTGTTCAAACCACCGCTGCTCGTTGCGGGCGGCCAGTCCTTCACGCCGACGCGGGCCGAGCAGCCGGACGAATCGCAGGGCGAAGCACGGTACGAGCGGCCGCAGAGCACCGCCGCGCTCTCCCTGCGCTTCGAGAACATCGTCGTCCCGGATGGCGCGGGTTCGTGGAGCCTGGACATGACCCTGGAGCCCCTCGAAGAGAATGCCCCGGACCTCGACCCGGAGGAGGGGGAAGAGTACGAGATCAGGTGGCATGTGACGCCGGCGGACGCCAGCCCGACCGTCCACCGCGTATTCCTGCGTACCTTTCAAGACCATCGGCTGGAGATCGAGTTCGAAGGCAACCTCGGACTCGGCGGGCCCAACCCATCCCGGGTCATCGGAGACGGCGTGCCAATGAAGGTCGTCGGCGAGGGGTGGTTCGGCGGGACCGCGGACCGCGGCGAACGCAGCGCGATCTCCATCCGGCTGCCGGGCGGCGACATCCCGCGCAGCGTCACGATCAGCGCGGGCAAGACCGTGACGCTGCCGCCCGTGGTGATCCCGCTCGAACCATGACGCACACCGGGCCGCGCCACCAACGGTGCGGCCCGTCGATCACTCCACTCCGCGGGGACGGCGGGGTAACCACCCCGCCTGTGGCCCGTCGCGCGAAAGCGGGGCAGGCATTCGCCTGCCCCGCTGGGCGGTCTCGAACCGCGGTGCCCGCTACGCGCGCTCGAGGATGAGCTGGAACTCCATCGTCCCGTTGTCGTCGATCGAGACCACGGATGCGGCGCTCGGCGCGTCGATGTCGTAGTCGCCAAAGGCGATGGGCAGCGAGCCGACGATGACCAGGCGCCCCTCGACGAGCTGCGCCTCGACGGGGATCTCGACGTCCTTCGTGACGCCGTGCAGCGTGAGCTTGCCCGGGAGCGTGAGGTTCACGGCCTGGCCGTCTTCGAGGCCATCCGGGATGGCCAGGTTACCGTTCGCGACAAACGTCGCCGTCGGGAACTTGCGCGTCTCGATGCCCTGGTCCTGGAGCGCCCGGTCGCGGAAGCCCTGGTCACTTTCGAGCTTCGTGACGTCGGCTTCGACCGTGCCGGAGACGAGCTTGCCATCGGCGATGGTGACGTCCGCGGTGATCACGCTCGACCGGCCGACGGCGGTGGTCGCGCCGACGCGGGCGAGCTCTTCCTTCACGCGGTAGCCAACGAACGAATCGCCAGCGGAACTCACCGCCCAGTCGCCTTCGATACCATCGGCGGCCTGGGAGGAGCTCCCGGAGCCCCCCGTGGTGGCCGTCGCGGTCGCGGTCGCAGTGGAGCCGTTGCCGGCCGAGGTGGTCGCGGAGGTGGTTGCCGTGGCGCTGGGCGTATTAATGGATTCGAGGGCGCCGGCGAGGCTCACTTCCTCGGGCGCGTCGTCGCGGATGAAGAAGTACCAGCCGGCCGCCGCGATAACGACGAGGACCGCGGCGATGCCGCCGAAGATGAGCAGCTTGCGCGGGTTCATGCCGCGTACCGCCGCGAGGTGATGGAACAGGGGGGCAGGGACATACGACCTCCTGGAATGGCGGGCGAACCGCGTGCAGTGGAGGTTGTACGAGATTGATGAGAGATGCATGAGAACGGTGAAGGCACCCCTACCCACCCTTTACGCGGGTTGCCAACACACGAGGAAACGCGGCGCCACCGCAGAGGCGGAGCGGCGGGCGCCAGGGAGCTGGCGGTTTCCGGGAGCATTGCGCGTGGGCAGGGGTCAGGCGGCGGTTTGCTGCGCGGCGGCCTCGGGGTCTGCGGCGGCTTCGGCGCGGGCGGGGAGCAGGACGACGAACGTGGAGCCTTCGCCGGGCGAGCTGGTCACGTCGATGGCGCCGCCGTGGCTGCGGACGATGCCCATGGTGGCGGCGAGGCCGAGCCCGCGGCCGGTGAACCGGGTGGTGTAGAACGGTTCGAAGGCGTGGGAGAGCGTGTCGGCGTCCATGCCTTCGCCGGTGTCGCGGACTTCGACGCGGACGTACCGGCCGGGCGGAAGGATCACCGGGAAGGGGAACGCGAGCCGCGTCTCCTCTTCGAGCGTGACCCCGGAGGTGTGCACCTCCACGTCGCCGCCGGCGGCGGTGGCTTCGACAGCGTTCAGGACGAGGTTCTCAACGACCTGGCGGAGCTGCTCCGGGTCGCCCTGCACGAGCGGGAGGCCGTCGCCGGTTTCGAAGCGGACTTCGCGGCCGGAGTGCCATTCGCTGGGGGCGAGGCTGTTCGCCAAAGCGGTCATGTCCACGGTCTCGGCTTCGCGGTGGGCGCGGCCGGTGTACATGAGCATGGCCCTGCCGAGCTGTCCGGCGCGGCCGGCCGCATCGAACGCCTCCCGCATCATCTCCTTCGCGTCCGGGTCGGTGACGAGGTGGGAGGCGAGCTCCATGCTCAGCATCACGGTCACGAGGGCGTTGTTCAGGTCGTGGGCCACACCGCCGGCCACGACCGCGAGCGACTGGAGCTGCTCGGCGCGGCTGCGGGCCTCGGCGGCGCGTTCACGTTCGGTCGCATCCCAGAAGGTGAGCACGGCCCCCCGGCGGCCGGAGTAGCTGAACGGCTGGAACGAGACATCGTAGATCCAGGGGTCGAGCGGGACGGTGGTGCTCGTTTCTTCGCCGCGCATGGCGGCTTCGATCATCGGCCGCATGGGCTGGTAGCGCTCCGGCAGGCGCCCGACGTTCAGGCCGTCCGCGACAGCGATGATCCGCTCCCGGAGCGAGCCGGAAACCATGCGGGCGTCCCCGTTCTCATCGACCAGGACGAGGATCATGGGTGCGTGATCCACCACAGCCTGGACGAGGCCCTCGGCGTCGCGGCGGGCGGCTTCGCTGGCGAGGAGCTCGCGTTCGGCGCGGTCCCGGCGGCCGAATTCGCGCCAGACGCGGACCGAGAGCAGGGCCGTGAACCCGAGCGCGACCAGGGTGGCCATAATCACGGCCCCGACGAACGCCTGCTCGGCGTCGGCGCGCTCGCTACGGTGGTGTTCGAGCACCAGGCTCGTCTCGACGAGCGAACGGTCGAGCTCGCGCTGGACTGCCGCGCGTGCCGCGCGCACGCGCACCTCGAGGACCATCTGCTCGGCGGGCGTCGGGTCCGTCGTGTTGAGCGCAGCGTCGAAGGCGTCGCGCAACTCCCGAACTGCGGGCGGCACCGCGCTGACACGCGAGCTGATGCCGGCCTCGGCGGCCCGCCGCTCGGCCTCGGCGATGCTCGCTTCGGTACGGCCGGCGGTGATTCGGAACTGTTCGACATCGGCCGGTTCGCGCAGGAGCAGCGCGATCAGGCCGCTGCCCTCGAGCTCATACACCGTCTGCCCGAGCCGCCCGAGGCTGGAGAAGAGATCGAACTCGGCGGAGGTGCTCTGGTTGTGGTCCTTGAACTGCGCGTACGCCAGTGCGACCGCGGAGATGGTCGCTGCGAGGCCCAGCGCAATGCCCGCGACCATGAGCGCGAACGAAAGGCGGAACCCGAGACGAGGGCGCGCGCGAGGCATACACCATCATGGTCGGCTGGTGGCACGCCTCCCCGACGGGGAGAACCCCTATCCGTGCCGGTCGGCACTCCCCGACTTAGGCGCAGCTAAACCTGTGTTTTCTCGAATACGCTCGACGGGCTGCCACTGGAAGCGCTGGCGGTAGCGCACCAGCGCGCGCAGCAGCGGGCCGCCGAGGACGGCGACCGCGAGGGCGTTGCAGGCGGAGCGGAGCAGGTCCCAGCCGAAGCTGGTGACCAGGTAGTAGTTCCAGTAGCGCCGTATCGCTTCGCCCAGGCCGAGGCCGGGTTCGTAGGTGATGTCGGGCCCGCCGGCCCAGAACGGCCAGCTCCAGAGGTTCGTGACCGCGCCGAAGAGCAGCCCCCAGGCGACGCCGAAGGCCACGAGCAGCGCGACTTCGCCGCGCACCGGCAGGCGGAGGCGGACGGCCGCGGGGCGGAGCATGGCCGCACTCGCGCCCATCCAGGCGCTCGCGAACATCTGGAAGGGCAGCCACGGGCCGAACCCACCGGTCACGATCGCGCTCAGGAAGAACGACAGCGCGCCGAGCAGGAAGCCCATCCGCACGCCGAACGCGTAGGAGCCGAGGATGACGAGGAAGAAGTAGAGGTTCGCGCCCGCGGGCAGCGTGATCGTCCGGAGGACGGCTGCGAACGCGGCAAGCACGCCAAGCGCCGCGAGCGACTTGCTGTTCAGGCCGCCGCCGGTGAGCTCGGCCACGAGGAGGACCATGCAGAGCGCGGCGACCGCGGCGAAGACGAGCGGCCCGTCGGTGTTGTGCGCGAACCACTGGGAGTCCGGCTGCGTCGCTTCCGCGCTGAGGAACGGGTGCAGGTAGGCGAGCAGACCGAGCAGGTTCAGGGCCACGAACGACACGTCGCCGAGCGAGGGCAGGGGCAGGCGGAGCGGGCGCGCGGCCGGTCGTTCAAGCGCCATGCGTGCGCCTCCAGGCCAGGGCGGCACCGATACCGGCGACCAGCACGAGCGCCACGGCGCCGAATGCGACGAGGGGCGCGGCGCTCGAACCGCCGCCGTCGCCGCCGTCGTCTGTGGCGTCGCCCGTGGCGGGCAGTTGGGCGGTGGGCGACGGGCGCGCGATCGTGATGTCGGCAGTGGTCACGCTCGCGGGGGTGGCGGCGGTGCCGGTCATGGTCGCGGTTATGGTGGCGGGCGTGCCGGTGGAGCTGGCCGTTAGGGAGGGCGAGGCCGTGGTCGTTGCCGTCGTGGCCGTGGCCGGGGGAGCGGTCGCGCTGCCGGTGGCGGCGGTTGCCGGGACGGTGGTGGCGGTCGCGGGCGGCGCCGTGGTCGCGGTCTCCGGGACCTGGGTGACCGCGGCGCCGCCGCGCGGGGCGTGCCCGCACACGTCTTCGAAGGTCACGTTGCGCGGGACCGGCGCGCTCTGCAGCGAGCCCTCGCCCCACTTCCAGGCGTGCATGTCGCCGTCGCGGGCCAGCTGCTGGTTGAAGGCCGAGGTGGAGTACACCCAGCTCGGGGCGCCGTACTTCTTCGTGAAGAAGGCCCAGTAGGTGCAGGCGCCGCCGCTGCACTGGCAGAAGCAGCCGTTGAAGGACGAGGCATCGAAGCAGCCCACCTCGTCGAGCGCGCAGACGGTGCGTGCGCCGCCGCCGTACTGCTCGACGCTGATCCCGGCGGCCGCTAGGAGCTGATCGCCGCGGATCGAGTCGCCGGTATAAGGGATGCAGAGGCCGGTGACGGCATCACCCTCCTGGATGACCAGCCCCACCTCGCCGTCGGCGCGGGCGAGCGTGGCGCCCGCGAGGGCGAGGAGGGCGGCGAGGACGGCGGCGAGGAGGCCCTCACCCCCCGACCCCCTCTCCCGCCGGGCGGGAGAGGGGGGGAGGGCGTGATCGCGGTGGTGGGCGCGGGCGATATCGGTGGGCCGGGCGGCAGCTGTGGGCCGAGTGCCGGGGCGGGCGGGCGCGCCCTCACCCCCCGACCCCCTCTCCCGCTGGGCGGGAGAGGGGGGGAGGGCGTGGTCGCTGTGGGGGGCGCGGGCGATATCGGTGGGCCGGGCAGCAGCTGTGGGCCGGCCGTCGTGGCAGGGGCGC
>JADZEI010000061.1 GCA_020850615.1 Dehalococcoidia bacterium
CGTCTGGGCCTGCAAGAACTACGACGGCGACGTCCAGTCCGACACCGTCGCGCAGGGCTTCGGCTCGCTCGGGCTCATGACCTCCGTGCTCCTCACGCCCGACGGCCAGACCGTCGAAGCCGAGGCCGCCCACGGCACCGTCACCCGCCACTACCGCCAGCACCAGCGCGGCGAGAAGACCTCGACGAACCCGATCGCCTCGATCTTCGCGTGGACTCGCGGCCTCGCCCATCGCGGCAAGCTCGATGGCACGCCCGAAGTCACCCAGTTCGCCAACACCCTCGAGCAGGTCTGCGTCGAAGCCGTGGAAGCCGGCGAGATGACCAAGGACCTGGCCCTCCTCATCGGCAAGGACCAGCCCTGGCTCACCACCGAGGACTTCCTCGCCGCGCTCGACCGCCGGCTCCAGGCGAAGATGGCCTGACACCCACCGGGGGAGGTGCGCCGCGGACAACCCGCTCGCTGCCGCACGGGCCGTGCTCGAACGGATGCCCGCGCGCTGGCGGGCGCTTCCCGGCGCCCTCCCCGCACACCTGCCCGGCCGGGAGCCGTTCATCGACCGATGTGGCACCTGGCAGGGCTACGTCGCGCACCACATCGCGCAGCCGCACGGCTGATGGAGGCCACGGTGCCAGCTCCCGGCGACCGCATGCTCGATAACAACGCCCAGCCCACGCGCGCCGACCTCGAAGAGTGGCTCGGCCCAGAGGCGTGGGTGCGCTGGACCGCGCTCCAGGCATGGATCAAGGAGCACTACCGCGACGTCTTCGCCCCCGACTGGCTCTACGGCGGCAAGAAGCACGGCTGGGGCCTCCGCTACAAGCGGACGAAGGCCTTCTGCACGCTCGTGCCCGAGGTCGGCCAGGTCCGCGTCGTCATCGTTCTCGGCACCGCCGAGCGCGAACGCGTCGAGTCGTTCCTCGCCGAGCTCAGCGCGCCCGTGCGCGCCGCCTACGAAGCCGCCGAGACCTTCAACGACGGCAAGTGGGCCGGCATCGTCCTCGATAGCGACGCCGCCGTCGCCGACGTCGAGCGCATCCTCGCCTCGAAGCGGCGCGTCGTCCCACCGGCCCGCTGAGCGCTTACCGGACATCGCTGGCACAGCCCGGTACACTAACCCGCATGGGTTTCTACTACGGGTCGAGCACCCCGCCCGACGACGGGAACAAGCCCGGCGGGTTCAAGGAAGCGATGCTCATCACCTGGGTCGTCTTCCGGGTGCTGGCGGTCCCCCTGGGAATCCTCTTCGGCGGCATCGCCTACCTCCTGCTCATCTTCTACCTGTTCACCATCCATCCGCTGGCAGGGGTGGCCGGGATCTCGCTGATCTTCGTCGCGATCGGGGCGCGGGCGTTCTGGGAATGGAAGAACCCGCCGTCGCTCGATTGACCCCGGCCGGGCTTGCCGCGAACGTCGAGCGTGTCCGCGAACGGGTCGCCCGGGCCTGCGCGCGCGCAGGCCGCAGCGCCACCGACGTCACGCTCATCGCGGCCACGAAGACGCAGCTGCCGGCGACCGTCGCCGCCGCCTGGCACGCCGGCATCCGCGACTTCGGCGAGAACCGCGTCCAGGAAGCGCTCGCCAAGCAGCCCGAAGTGGCAGCGCTCCTGCCGCCCGGCGCATCCCCACGCTGGCACCTGATCGGCCACCTCCAGACCAACAAGGCGAAAGCCGCTGCCCGGGCCTTTGCTATACTCCACGGCATCGATTCGGCCCGCCTCATCGACGCGGTTGGCCAGGCCGCGCAGGGACAGCAACTGCCCATCATGATCGAAGTCAACGTCGCCGGGGACCCGGCCAAGCATGGCATCGCGCCGGGCGCCCTGGCGGAGCTCGTCGCCCACGCCCGCGCCGCCAGCGGCGTCCGCCTCGAAGGGCTCATGACCGTCGCTCCCTGGTCCCCGGACCCGGAGGCTGCCCGGCCGGTCTTTCGCGAGCTCCGCGCCCTCGCCGATGCCCACGGCCTCCCCTCGCTCTCCATGGGGATGACCGAGGACTTCGAGGTCGCCATCGAAGAAGGCGCCACCCACATCCGCGTCGGCCGCGCGATTTTCGGAGAACGGCAGCTATGAAGGTCGCACTCATCGGCGGCGGGGTCATGGGCGAGGCGATCCTCGGCGCCGCCCTCGGGCAGGGCGTCCTCGACCGCGACACCACCACCGTCTGCGAAGCCCTGCCCGCGCGGCGCGACGAGCTCGCCGCCCGCCACGCGGTCCGTGTCACCGGCTCGGCTGCAGAGGCCGCGGCCGGCGCGGAGGCGGTCATCCTCGCCGTGAAGCCGCAGGACGCCGCGAAGGTGAGGGCGGCCCTCGAACCGGGCACGGTCGTCCTGTCGATCATGGCCGGGGTGCGCATCGCCACCCTGCGCGACCTCTTCGGCCAGCGCACCGTCGTGCGCGTCATGCCCAACACGCCCGTCGCCGCGAACGCCGGCATGAGCGTCTGGTGCGCGACCCCGGACGTCGGCGAGGCCGGGCGCGGCTTCACGCGCCAGCTCCTCGGCTCCTTCGGCCGCGAGCTCGAAGTCGACGACGAGAAGAAGGTCGACATGGCGACCGCCCTCAGCGGCAGCGGCCCCGCCTACGTCTTCCTGTTCATCGAAGCGCTCATCGAAGGCGGCGTCTCCATCGGGCTCACCCGCGCCCAGGCCCAGGAGCTCGCCATCCAGACCGTCTACGGCTCCGCCCTCTACGCCCGCGAGAGCAGCCAGTCGCCCGCCAACCTCCGCGCCGCGGTCACCTCCCCCGCCGGTACCACTGCCGCCGGCCTGCTCGAAATGGAGAAGGGCGCCCTCCGCGCCACCATCATCGAAGGCATACGGGCCGCCCACCGCCGCGCGGTCGAGCTGGGGAACGCCTGATGAACGACCAGGTCGCCGCCATCTTCATCCTCTTCCTCTACGTCCTCATCGGCCTCGTCGTCGCGCGGTCGATCATCACCTGGTTCTCGGTCCGGCCCGACAACCAGTTCGCCCGCTTCCTCTTCCAGGCCACCGAGCCGCTGATCGAGCCGATCCGCCGTTTTATGCCCCGCGTCGGCATGCTCGATCTATCGCCGATGGTCCTGATCGTGCTGCTCTACATCATGATCGAAGTGGTCCGCCAGGCGGCCGAGCAGTAAGCATCTTCGCGGCGCCTTTTCGCGGATCTGGTATGCTGAACCGCACGAGGCACGTTGGCCGGCGCTGAAGCCTGCCCGGTGCCGGGATAGCGCCATAAACCCGTACGTCGCGCAGTTCACGATCGTCTTCATCCAGATGCTCACCTGGGCCATCGTCGCGCGCTCGCTGCTCACCTGGTTCCCCATCGACCAGTCGAGCTCGCTCTACCAGATGCTCTACCGCACCACCGAGCCGATCATCGAGCCCATCCGCCGCGTCATGCCCAACACCGGCATGATCGACCTCTCGCCGATGGCCGCGATCATCCTCCTCATCATCCTCGGCCAGATGGTCAACAACCTCACGGTGACGGCCTGACCGCGGCTGCCGGACGGACATCCCTGCACGTGCAAGCACCCACTGCTGTCGAAGCCGTCGATGTGGTGCGCTCCTACGGGGAGCGCCGCGCCCTCGACGGCTTCTCGCTTTCGGTGCCTGCCGGCGGCGTCTTCGGCCTCCTCGGCCCGAACGGCAGCGGCAAGAGCACGTTCATCACCCTCCTCGCCGCCATGGAAGCGCCACCCGAAGGCCGCCTCGCGGTGTTCGGCGAAGCGCCCGCCCCCCCGCTCCGCGCCCGCGTCGGCACCGTCTTCCAGGAAAACGCCCAGGACCCGCTCCTCAGCGTGCGCGAAACGCTCGGCCTCGCGGGGCGCCTCTTCGATGTGCCCCGCGCCACCCTCGCCGCGCGCCAGGCGGAGCTCCTCGTCGCGTTCGGCCTCGCCGGGCGCGAAAACGACGGCGTCGCCTCGCTCTCCGGCGGCATGCGGCGCCGCCTCGAGATGGTCCGCGCCCTCCTCCACGACCCCGAGCTCGTCCTCCTCGATGAACCGACCACCGGCGTCGACGTCGACGAGCGGCGCGCCCTCTGGGAGGCGCTGCTTGGCCCCGCGCGCGCCCGCCGCACCATCCTCCTCGCCACCAACGACCTCGCCGAGGCCGACGCCGTCTGCGACCAGGTCGCCTTCGTCTCCGCCGGCCGCGTCGTCGCCACCGGCACGCCATCCGAGCTCAAGCGCGGCCTCCGCCGCGAAGCCGTGCGCGTGACCTGGCCCGGCGTCACGGACGAGCAGCTCGCCACCATCGCCACCTGGCCCGGTGCCGGTGACGTCACCCGCCAGGACGGCGTCCTCCACGTCACCGTCGACGACGCAGCCGCGTTCGTCCCCCGCCTGTTCGAATTCGCGCCCGGCGCGATCCGCGGCGTCCAGATCGAGCAATCCACCCTCGAAGACGCCTACGTCCGCTACGTCGGGCACCGCACGCGCACCCCGGAGCCCGTCGCATGAGCGCCGCGGCCGCCTGCAGCGCCCTCTTCGCCCGCGACCTGCGCAGCGTCGTCCGCTCGCGCTCGCAGCTCTACTCGTCGATCTTCACGCCCCTCCTCATCCTCGTCTTCCTCGGCAACGGCGTCTCCGAAGGGCTCGACCCGGCGAACCTGAGCGATGGCAACTTCACCGCCTACCTCGTCGCCGGCGCCGTCGTCATGACCGCCGTGTTCTCCTCGACCTTCTCCAGCGCCGCCTACTACCGCGACCGCGATACCGGGCTCATGCGGATGCTCCTCTCCTCGCCCCACTCCGCGCGCATCATCCTCCTGGGCAAGTCGCTCGCCGGCGTCGCCATCGGCATGGTCCAGGCCTTCGTTGTGCTGTGCGTCGCCGCGCCGTTCGTCGACTTCGAATGGCAATACGGGCTCATCCCCGGCCTGCTCATCGCGCTCGCCGCCGTGGCCCTGCTGAACGTCATGCTCGCCGGCATCGCCCAGACACTCGCCTCCCGCATCCAGACGATGCAGGGCTTCCACCTGCTGATGAACCTGGCCCTCTTCCCGCTCCTCTTCTTCTCCGGCGCATTCTTCCCCATCGACGGCCTGCCCACCTGGCTCGAAGTGCTCGCCTACGTCAACCCGCTCACCTACGCCGTCGACGCGCTTCAGCTCGCGGCCTACGCCAGCTCGGACGCGACCTACATCGGCCTCGCGGTCGACTTCGCCGTGCTGATCGCGCTCTCCGCGGCGGTCTACGCGCTCGGGCTCGCGCGCACCCCGAAGCTCACCTGGTCCGGCGCCTGACCCCCGCCCCCTGACGCGCCGCCGGTGCCAGGGGTTGCGAAGCCCGCGCCCCCGCGTACCCTGCACGGTACGGAGGGCCGGTGGACGGCGATTTCGCGCGGGCACTCGTGGGCTTCTTCGCCATCGTCGACCCGATCGGCGCGATCCTGCCGTTCCAGGCAGTCGCGGGCGCAGCTCCGCTGCGGCGCCGGCTCGGCATCGCGCTCATGGCCGTCCTCGTCTCGTTCGCCCTGATCTCGCTCTTCGCCGTCGCCGGCCAGGACGTCCTCGACCTGCTCGACATCTCGCCCGAGAGCTTCCAGATCGCCGCCGGCGTGCTCCTCGTCTTGCCCGCCATCCGCCTGGTCGAACGGGGCGAGGTCTTCGAAGCCAACCCCTACGCAGGGCCCACCAGTTTCGACGCTGCCGTAGTCCCGCTCGCCCTGCCGATGCTCAGCGGCCCCGGCGCGCTCGCCCTCGCGACCTCAACCAGCGAAACGATCGGCGCAGGCCAGACCATCGCCGCAGCTGGCATGATCTTCGCGCTCGTGTTAGCCGTGTTCGCCGCGGCGGCGGTCTTCTTCCGCTTCATCCACCCCGCGGTGCTGCGCGCGGCCGCCCGCATCGTCGGCGTCGTCCTCATGGCCATCGCCGTCGACTTCATCGTCTCTGGCTGGGTTGCCGCAACCGCCTGAGCTACACCACGTCCTTGCGCTTCTGGAGCACGTAGAGCGCCACGAATAGCACTGCCATGATCGAGAGCAGGCCGACCCAGCACACCCAGATCTCCGTCCCGAAGATGTCGCCGTAGCGGTCGTCGATCGGCGTGTAGGCCACGTTCCGCTGTTCGTCGGTGGTGTACTGTGCGAAGCCCGGCAGCCGGCACTCCGCGAGCGCGGGCGGTTCGCACACGCCCGTGCGCACCTGCGCCGCCGTCACCAGCCCGCGGAACACCCAGTTCGTGCTCGTAATCGCCCCCAGGACGCGACCCGCCACGCCCATCTCGCCCAGCGACAGCAACCCGCCCGAAAACACGATGTGCACGACCACGATGCCGATCACGAGCAGCATCGCCTGCTCCTCGCGCGGCGCCAGCGCCGAGATCAGCAGCCCCCACATCACGCCGGACATCACCGCCAGCGCGATCGTTACGTAGAGCTGCACGTAGTTCGTGACCGCCGCATCCGGGAATTCGAGCCAGAGCGCCTTGATCACGAACAGCGCGAACGCGTGATACAGCGCGAACAGGAACCCTACCGACACCTTCGATAAGAGGTATGGCCCGATCCCCAGCGTCACCGTCCGCTCCCGGACGTAGATCGCGTGCTCCTTGACGATTTCGCGCACCGAGCTGAGCGCGCCCACGAGGAACGGGATGATCGCCGAGAGGAACAGCATCACCAGCGCCCGCGTCGAATCGCCGCCTGCAAACGCCAGCGCGTCCCGCGGCCAGACGAAGTCGACCAGCCCCAGCACCGGTGCCAGCAGGAACAGCAGGAGCAGGTTCGTCCGGTCCCGCTTGATGATGTCGATGTAGCGCCGCGAAAGCACGGTGAGCTGCTTGAACGGGTTCGCCCGGCGCGGTGGCTTGTGCGTCCGCGCGGCGGCACCGCCCCCCTGCCCCGCCGCCCCGGGGATCGACGCCAGCCGCCCGACCGCGTATTCGGCATACTGCGGCGACTGCCGGTACTTCGCCGCCCACGCCTCCGGCGTCGATTCGCCCTCCAGCTTCTCGTAGATGCCGTCGAAGTCCTCGACGCCGAAGTAGCTGAGCGCCTCCTCCGGCGGACCGTAGTAAGCGAGGTGGCCGCCCCGCGCCAGGAACACCACCTGGTCGCACAGCATCACGTTCTTCGTCGCGTGCGTGATCAGGATGATCGTGTGGCCGTCGTCGGCCAGCTTCCGGAGCAGCCGCATCAGTTGCGATTCGGTCCCCGGGTCGAGGCCGGACGTCGCTTCGTCGAGGTAGAACAGCGACGGGCTGGTCAGCAGCTCCGCGCCAATCGACACCCGCTTCCGCTGCCCGCCGCTGAGCCGGACGATCGGCACCTCCGCGCGGGCGCTCAGGTCCAGCGTCTGGATCACCTCGCCGACGCGCTGCTGGTGCTCGTGCTCCGTCGTGTCCGATGGCAGCCGAAGCTCCGCCGCGTACTCCAGCGCTCGCTTGACCGGCAGCTCCTTGTGAAGGATGTCGTCCTGCGGCACGTAGCCAATCGATGTCCGATACGAGTCGAAGTTGTGGTAGAGGTCGACGCCGTTGACCAGCACCGCCCCCTCGCTCGCCGGGCGGAAGCCGCTGAGCGCACCCAGCAGCGTCGACTTGCCCGCGCCGCTGACGCCCACCACCGCCACGAATTCGCGCGGGTGGATGGAAAACGACAGGTCCTGGAGCAGGTTCACCGTCGGCGAGACCCGCTGGTTCAGGCGCACCGCATCCAGCCGCACGCCCTGCGAGTCATCCGAAGTCGCGAGGCCGGTCTCCGAGAGCAGCAGCCGCATCGGGCCGATCCGGATCACGTCGCCCGGGCGCAGCTCGTGCGGCCGGCCCGGTTCGATCCGCGCGCCGTTCACGAACGTCCCGTTGCTCGACCCCAGGTCCTCGATCACGCGGGTGTGGCCGCCATCCTGCCACGCGATCCGCGCATGCAGCCGCGACACGGTCGGGTGCGCGATCACGCAGTCGCACTCCGTCGCCCGCCCGACCGTGATCTCCTTGCCCGGGCGCAAGGGCAGCACCCGCTCCTCGACCGGCCCGTCCGGTCCGTACACGGTCTCGAACCGGAGCGACGCCGTCGGCCCGATGCGGACCATGTCCCCGTGCGAGAGGATGTGCTCGCTCACCCGGTTGGCGTCGACGAACAGGCCGAAACGGCTGTCGAGGTCCTCGACCACCCAACCACGGGCCGTGCGCCGGATGCGCGCATGCCGCGCCGACACCGATTCGTGATCCACCACAACGTCACAGGACGGGTCCCGCCCGAGAATGAGCTCGTCCCGGTCCAGCACCACGTTGCGCGTGCCCTTCGGCGTCGTCACCGCGACCCGGGGCCGCTGGAGTGCGACCACCGTGGCGTTCGGCTCAGGCGGCCGCGCCGCCACGGGCTCCGCGGCCGCGACCATCGTCGCGCCCGCCTGTGTCATGCCCGGCGGCCCGAAGAACGACAGCCGCACGCCGCCCATCAGCACCACATCGCCATCGCGCAGGAGCACCGGCACCCGGGGCGTGAGCTTCTGCCCGTTGAGCGTCGTCCCGTTCGCGCTGCCCAGGTCCGTGACGCTGTATCCGCCCTCGTCGGAGTCGAACCGCGCGTGGTGCCGGGAGACGTCGGCGCCCTCCACCACCAGGTCGTTGTCTCGGGAGCGGCCGACCGTGAGGGCAGCCTCGAACTCGACTTCCTGCTCACCACCGGCTTGCGCGACCAGCAGCCGGGCCCTGGTACCGGACCTCTCCGTCGTCATCGGGCCCCCGTGAGCTCGAGCTTGAGCCGCATCTTCACGTCGTTGTCGGTATAGAGGGCGCCATGATACTGCCGCACCGGGTGGATTTCCGCGCCGGGCAGGATCGCGCTTGCTTCCGGCACCGCCGTGTCGCCCGACGCTTCCTCCACGAGCGAGACGCGCTGCCAGCGCCCGTCCGGCCCCCGCGTCACGTTCATCTTCGTCGCCGTCTTCAACCCGTACCCGAAGATGCAGATCGCCGGCACCGAGCAGCGCATCCCCAGCTCCTTTAGGAAGCCCGCGCTGTCCGAAGCCAGCTTGCGGCCCTGCGAGCCCGTCCAGCCGAAGTCCTCGTAGATGTTGATCTCCGCGCCCGTCTGGCTATCGAACACGGCCGGGTACGACGGCAGCAGGTGATACGCCGCCGGGTACGTCCGGAACGCGTCGCGCACCTGGTCGCCCATGATGCCGAACGGGATCAGCCCGCGCCCCGAGAGCAGCGTCGCCAGCGACTTCGGGCTCCCGCGATGCGGCCCGCCGAGCATGATCAGCCGGTCGACCTTGCGATTGCCGCCCAGGAACTCCACGTAGTACCGGCTCACCAGCGACCCCATGCTGTGGGCCACGATCGTCACCGGCTCGTTCAGCCCGAGGCCGTCGATCTTCTCCGCCAGCAGCTTCGCCGTCGACCGCAGGTCCTGGCGCCAGTCGTACGGGAACTCGAACAGGTCCTTGCCCCGCGAATACCCCAGCGTCTCCTCCAGGAAGAGCCGCAGCCGCCCGTACTGGTCCAGGTTGAACAGGTTCGGGATGACCACGACCTGCTCGACGATCTTTCGCGCTTCCATCGGCAGCCGCTCCGGGAGGAGGTACTCCGCCGGCTGGCTCACCATGTTCTTCAGGTTCGGCCACATCATCACGTTGCCGCGCCACAGCTCCGACCCCAACAGCCCGGGGATGACCACGACTGGCTTCCGCCCCGTCTTCCGCGGCGCTTCGATCATCGTCAGGTCGTTGCTTTCGAACGGCGCCCGGAAGACGACCCGCGTGTCGCCGATCCGGAACGTGTCGCCGTCCTTCAGCGTGCGCTCCTCGACCCGTTCGAGCCCAACCCACGTGCCGTTGCTGCTGCCGAGGTCGCGGAGGATGAAGTTCCGCGCCGCGCGTTCCACCCGCGCATGGTGCCGCGAAGCCGCCGGGCTCGCGATGACGATGTCGTTCTCCGGGCTGCGACCCACATGGATCGCGTCCCCCCGGATCGGCACCTCCCGCGTGCCGTCCGGGCTGTTCACGATCAGCCGCGGCGTCTTCGTGTCCGAAAGCGCCATCGGCACGACCGTGTTCTCGATCGTCGTGCCCATGTCGTCCATCGGTGTGCCGATGATCGTCGCCGAAAGCGCCTCCTGGTCCGGGATGCCGCCCGATTCGAACCGCACCTCCGTGTCGCCGAGCAGCACCGATTCGCCCGGGCGCAGCGTCGCCTTGTCGACCTTCTGGCCGTCTTTTCGCACCCCGTTGGCAGAGCCGAGGTCCACCACCGTGAACGAGCTGTGCGACGCCTCGAACCGCGCGTGCACGCGCGAAATCTTCGGGTCGTCGACGATGATGTCGTTCGTCGCCGCCCGACCAATGGTCACCGAAGCAGCCGAGAGCTCGTACTCCTCGGCCTGGGCGCCGGTGCGCTTAATGTAGACCCTGGCGAAGGGCTCCAATCGGGGCTCCGGCGTGTGATGTCGCGGTAGCTTAGCGACTGGCGACAGCCCGTTCCAGCGGACAATCGCCACGACTGTGTGGGACGGGCTATACCCTCGCACTCCGCGCGCACGGTAGAGTACGCGATATCCCAGCCGGGACACAGGAATCGCGTGACCAACCCAGGCCCCCCCACGGTTGTGAAGCACTACCAGCTCGTGCGCCAGATCGGCTCGGGCGGCATGAGCGACGTCTTCCTCGCGACCGACCGCCGCGACGGCTCCGAGGTCGTCGTCAAGCTCCTCCGCAATGTCGTCGGCGACGACGACAGCTACCGCGAGCGCTTCGAGCGCGAGGCCCACGTCGGCGCGCTCCTCCGTTCGCCCTTCACCGTCCACCTGCTCGATTTCGGCCGCACCGCGGAAGGCCAGTACTTCCTCGTCACCGAATACGTCGACGGCGGCTCCCTCCAGGACGCCCTGCGCAACGGCCCCATGGAGCCGCGCCGCGCCGTCCGCATCGCCGCCCAGGTGGCACGCGCGCTCGAAGAAGCCCAGGCCCGCGGCGTCATCCACCGCGACATCAAGCCCGCGAACGTCATGCTCACCGCCAACGACGGCGTGAAGGTGCTCGACTTCGGCATCGCCCGCCAGGAGGGCGCGCTCACCATCACCATGCCCGGCAGCTTCGTGGGCACCGCCAACTACGCCGCGCCCGAAGCCTCGCTCGGCGAGACCGACATGCGGTCCGACATCTATTCGCTCGGCGCGACCCTCTACCACATGCTCGCCGGCCAGCCGCCGTTCTCCGGCGACCTGCTCCAGGTGCTCCGGCAGCACCGCGAGGCCACCGTCAACCTCAACGCGCTCCAGAACTGCCCCGAAGAGCTCATCGACATCATCCGCAAGTGCCTGGCGAAGAACCCGGAGGAGCGCTACCAGTCCGCCTCCCAGCTCGCCGGCGCGATCGAACACGCCTCCCGCGCCACGACGAACCCGCCGGTGCCGATCGTCGAATCCGGCCCGACGGTCATCGAATCCCCCGGCGCCGCCGCCAGCCAGCCCCTCCTCGCGCCCGACGACCTGCCATCCGAGTCCGTCACCAGCGCGCGGCCACTCCCGCCCGAGCCCGCTACCGCCTACACCATGGTCCGCCCGCCTGCGGCCCCCGTGACCCCCGCCGGCCCGGGCACGAGTGCGTCTGACTCGATGTCGCGGCCCCCCGTGCCCGTCGAGCTCTCGCTCCACGCCGTCCCCGGCAGCCGTAGCCGCTACGAGCTGCAGCTGCGCCACGGCAACCCGGCGCCGCTCCACCTCATGCTCTCCGCGTCCGGTGCCGGGCTCCGCTTCGAGCTCCCCGGCTCGGTCCTCGCCCAGGCCGGCACCACGAAGGTCCCCCTCGTCGTGCAGCCGGCGAAGCGCCGCATGGCCGGCGGCGCCCGCAGCCTGCCCTTCGCCGTCCACGCCAGCGGCAGCGGCGCCGAGCCCACCAGCGCCCACGCGTCGTACGCTGACCAGCCCTCGACCGCGCGGCTCATCGTGCCCGTGGCCGGTGGCGTCGCGCTCCTGGCCGCCGCCGCTATCTCCGTGCCACTCGTCCTCTCGGGCGGCGGCGACGACGCAGAAGGCGAGGAGAACACCCCCACGGCGACCACCACCTCAACGTCTACCGCCGTGGCAACCGCCACCACGACGGCCGTCCCGACCACCGCCGCCGGCGAGACCGAGCTCGCCTTCGTCGTGAACCAGGACCACTTCGCCCGCTCCGGACCCGATGGCACGAACGTCGCCGAGACCGACGTCCGCGGGTTCAACACCAACTGGTCCGCCGATGGCGCCGCCGTCGTCTACGAAGCCAACCTCACCGGCAACTTCGAGGTCTGGCTGACGACGAAGGACAGCCCCGAGGCCGTCAACGTCTCGAACCACGCCTCCAGCGACTCGCAGCCCGCCATCTCGCCCGATGGCCGGCGCGTCGCCTACACGGCCGCCCGCGATGGCAACGCCGAGCTTTACCTCCAGGAGCTGGGCGGCGGCGCCCCGGTCAACGTCACGAAGAACCCCGCGACCGAGGCCCAGGCCGCCTGGTCTCCCGATGGCACGCGCATCGCCTTCGTTTCCGACCGCGACGGCAACTTCGAGGTCTACGTCATGAACGCGGACGGCACGAACCTCCGCAACATCTCCAACAGCGCCGGCCGCGACTTCCAGCCCCAGTGGTCGCCCGATGGCGCCCGCATCGCGTACTACACCGACCGCGACGGCAACTGGGAGGTCTACGCCGCAAACCCCGATGGCACCGGCGTCACGCGCCTCACCACCGACCCCGCGAAGGACGAACAACCCACCTTCGCGCCCGATGGCCGCGTGCTCTTCGTCTCCGACCGCAGCGGCAAGCAGCAGATCCACTCGATGGCCGCCGACGGCAGCGACGCGAAGCAGCTGACGAACGTGCCGACCGGCGCAGCCTGGCCGCGCGTCATCCCGAAGGGCGCCGTCGTGCCGGGCAAGCCCGCCGCCGCATCCACCGCAACGGCCAGCCCGGCCGCTGCGACCGTCGGCGCCCAGGCCACCGCCCCACCCGCGACCACCAGCACCCGCGCACCCACGAGCGCCGCCACGCCCCCGCCCCCAACCGCCACCCCCACGGCCACGACAGCGCCGCAGCCATCAATGGCCGAGACGCAGTTCTGCATGGCCGCCGGGTGCTTCCCGCCGGGCAGCACCGTCAACGCCTGCAACCCCTCGGGCATGACTGGCTACGCGACCTACACGAACATGCCCGCCGGCAGCACGATCGTCGTGCGCTGGGCCCGCGCGGGTGTCGTCCTCAACGAGACGAGCTTCTCGCCGGACGCGACCAGCGGCGAGGCATTCGCCGACCTCTTCGGCAACGACGCCAGCCCGCTTGTCCCGGGCACCTACTTCCTGACCTGGATGCGCAACGGCCTCGCGCTCGCCACCGGGACGATCACGCTCGCCTGCTAGGCCGCGCGGTTCAGAGCAGCCGGCGGATCGGCTTGCGGCCGGGCCGCGGGTCGTAGTTGCTCTTGAACATCTCGAGCTTGTCCCGCTCGATCAGGTACTTCCCCGCGAACAGCGTCGCCGGGATCTTCTTCTGCTTGATCAGCCGGCGAAGGCTCTGCGGGTGGATGGCCAGCTCTCGCGCGGCCTCCACGAGGTCGAGGTAGTTCTCGAACGGCGTGCTGGGCAGGGGCATGCCAGTTTCTCCGTCTCCCAAGGGAGTTCCGCCGCCGCCTCGAAAACGCTCAATGGCTTAGACGGAACGCCACGTTAGCAGTTGCCCACGATTATTGTCTACCCTCCTTCGCATTTCTCAACCCCCGAAGATCCGCCGCGCGAAGAACACCCGCCGCTCCCCGCCCAGCGTCGTGCACAACAGCGTCACCCGCTCGCCCGGCATCCGCCCGAGCAGCCGGCGCAGCTCGTCCGGCTCCACCGGGAACGCCCGCTTGCGGATTTCGTCCGCGCCCCAGCCGCGCTCGCGCAGCACCGCCTTCACCCGTGCCACCGAGAACGGCGTCGAATCCAGCACCTCGAACGTCGCCGCCAGCGCGTCGAAAGTAGGCACGTCGCCCGACAGGTACGCCACTTCCGGGTCCAGCATCCACGCCCCCAGCCGCGCCGCCAGGTGCCGCACGAGCCCCGCCCGCGTGACGCACGACTCCGGGTCGAACAGGTACGCGCCCGGCACCCGGCACGCGGCCGGTGCCTCCGGCTCGTCCGAGGTCAGCTGCGCGCCGGCGGGAAGCAGCGCCGCCCGCCGCAGCCCCGGCGCCGCCCCCGCGCCGAACCAGAGCGTGGCCTCGCGCAGCCCCCGGCCAACCTGGACCAGCTCGAGCTCGGCGTCGGGCGGTACGGCCGCGCGGTCGAGCCCCGGCGGCGCCTTCACCACGCCCGCGCGCCCCTCACGCGCCAGCCCCAGTGCGACATCCCATCGGGGCGAGAACGCCGCAGGGTTGAACGTGCGCCCGGCCTCGGCCCGCCGCGATGGGTCCACGAACGCCGCGCCCCCGGCGAGGCGGAACGGCGGCCGCCCCGCCTCGCCCTGCACCACCCCAGCCGCGGGCACGTTCGCCGCCGCCAGGACCGCCGTCGCGCGGTCGCGCTCCACCCCGGCCGCCCGCATCCCCACCCCGGCAAAGGCGCGCAGGTCGCCCCCGAGCCCGCAGGTCAGGTCCACCACCGCATCCGCGTGCTCCCGCAGGCGGGCCGCCCGCCGCGCGGCGACCAGCGGGTGCGTCATCATCTCCAGCCCGCCCGGCGCGAGCAGCATGCCCGCCTCGTCGGCGAACCGGTCCCTCGCCTTCGCCCGCAGGGCCAGCTGCTCGCCCAGCGCTGCCGCCTCGGCCGGCGGGAACGCGCGCCGCAGCTTCGCCGCCAGCGTCGTCACTGGGAGCTCCCCGAGCGCCGGGTCCAGCCCGGCGAGTGCCGCGCGCCCTTCACGGGAGACGAGGTAGCGCGCGCGGTCGAGGTCCACGCCCCCGAGTGTAGCCCTGCACCGCCTCCGGGTATGCTCGATCCCGTGGCAGCCGTCCTCACGCTCGACTTCGACGACACGATCATCACCGGCAACCTGACCCGCGCCCTCTTCGAGCGCTTCGCCGAGCCCGCCTGGCGCGACCACGCCGCCGCCTACAGCCGCGGCGAGATCAGTGTCGAGCAGTACAACGCCCGCGCCTTCGATGCCGTGCCGGTCTCCGTGACCCGCGAGGAGATCGCCGCCTTCGCCGTCGCCGAAGCCGAGGTCCGTCCCGGCTTCCATGAGCTCCTCGACTGGGCCCACTGGAACGATTGGCTGGTGGTCGTCGTGAGCAACGGGCTCGACATCGCCGTCGACGCCGTGCTCGACCACCTCGGCGTCGAGCGCGTCGCCCGCCACGCCGGCCGCACCCGCGCCGGGTACCGCTGGCGCGTCCGCTTCTACAGCCCCCGCGGCATCGAGATCGAGGAGGGCTTCAAGCTCGCCTACGCCAGCTCCCTGCGCGCCACCGGCGACTTCGTGGCCTACGTGGGCGACGGCGCCTCCGACGTCGATGCCGCCCGCCTGGCGCCAGTCGTCTTCGCGCGCGACACGCTGCTCGCGCGGTTGAAGGACGAACGCCCTCGCGTCTACGCTTTCGAGACGTTCCACGACGTCATCGCCGTGCTCAACCGGGAGGCCGCCGGGTGGCTCGCATCCTTCTCCTCTACGACAGCCGCGGAGGGCTGACCGAACAGCTCGCCGATGGCGTCGAACAGGGCATCCAGGCCGCCGGCGCCGAGTGCGTGCGCCGCCGCGTCGAGGACGCCGGGGTCGACGACCTCCTCGCCGCCGACGGCCTCGTGCTCGGCTCCCCGAACTGGAGCGGCATCACCGCAAAGCTCAAGGACTTCTTCGATCACTCCGGCGACCTCTGGGAGACCGGCGACCTCGGCGGCATACCCGCGGGCTGCTTCACCTCCGGCTACTCGCGCTCCGGCGGCATCGAAGCCACGCTCTTGCAGCTCGTCCACCTCCTCTTCGCCCACGGCATGCTCATCGTCGGCCTGCCCTGGAGCGAAGCGATGCGCGAATCCGGGTCGTACTACGGCGCGACGGCGCACGGCCGCGTCACCGAGCTCGACATGGAGCAGGCCCGCGCGCTCGGCCGGCGGGTGGCCGAATACGCCATCCGCCTCGCCCTGTAGCGTGGCCGCGGGCACGCCGCCGCCCGGCTGGGACCCGCGCGTGGGCCTCTGCTCCGTATGCTCCGCCGCCCGCCGCGTCGAAAGCGGCAAGGGCTCACTCTTCTGGCTCTGCGAGCGCTCGAAGGACGACCCGCGCTTTCGTCGTTACCCGCCGCTGCCGGTCACGCGCTGTGCCGGCTTCGAAGCTCGCCCGGAGCCGCCCGGCGCGTAGACTGACTCTCGTGCAGCCCACCACAGCTCCCGACACGACGCCCCGCCTGGCCGCCCGCTGCCGCTACCTCCGCGTGACGCTCGGCGACCGCCCCGGCGGCAACCTCCTGAACGTCTGCAAGCACATCATCCGCGATGGCCGCGAATGCGTGGGCCCCTTCCTCGACGAGTGGGAGACGACCTGCGGCTTCTGGGAAGGCAAGCCCGCCGGCGAACACTGACCCGCGCTCAGGGTCGGCGCCGCCGGCGCAGCTCAGTCCTCGCTCGCCACGTTCGGCGCCACCACGCGGTGCTGCGGCGTGCCCGCGCTGCTCGAAGCGACGATGTCGATCTCGAACACCCCGCCCCCGCCCAGGAGCGGCTCGAGCCAGACCTTGCCGACGTTGCCGGTGCCACCCGGGGTAAGCAGCGGGTCGAGCGTGATCTCCAGCTCCGAGACGTAGCCCTCCTGCGCCACCCGCGGCCGTGTGCTGTTCGGCGCCTGTGTCACCACGTCTGTCTCGAACCCGATCGCGATGCTCCCGTCGAGCGTCCGGCCCGTCTGCCCAGGGTGCCGCACCACGATCCACGGCGCCGATGTCCGGATCCGAAACGGCCCGATGAACGTGCCCGTGTTCGCCACGCTGACCGTCCCCTTCGTCGCGGTCCCGTCCGCGAACACGGTGAGCGCCATCGAGCTCGGCCCGTTGTACTCCAGGAACGGATCGCCCAGGAAGCCCGCGGCCAGCGCCGCGTCCACCGGCAGCGTCGTGTCCTTGTGCGGTTCGACGTTCTTCCCGTCCTCCAGCGTCAGCGTCGTCGGGAAGTCCATGTCCGGGCAGCCGTTCGCAAACCCGGCGTCTTCGCATTTGATGTAGTGCTCCGGCTTGAACGCGTTCGCGATCTGCTCCAGCTTCAGGTCCGGCATGTTGAACGTCTGGGCGTTCCACATCCGCGCCCCGTTGCGCAGCGGCGGGTAGCGCATGCACCCATACACCTTCTCCGGGTACGTGTAGCTGCCGTAGAAGAACGTGTCGTACCCCGGCGCCTGCGGGTCCGAGCAGTGGTACACCTCGCCCCGCAGCGGGTCCCGCAGCGGGTTCAGCCCGTACTCCTCCCAGTCCAGCTCGTGCTCCGTGTCGGAGGCGGGATGGTTCAGCGCCGCGAAGCCATTGTAGCTCCAGATCGCGTAGTACCAGTCCTCCAGCATCGCCGGGTCGCCGTCCCCCGCGATCGGCCGGAACTTCGGCGCGCTGTTCCACTTGTCCGCCAGGATGCGCGCGCCCTCCGCCAGGTTGAACAGGAAGTGCGTGCCGATCACCGCCTGCTTCGCGCTCGCGTTCCCCGTGCTGTTGCCCATGCCCGAGGTGATCTGTCCCAGCCCGTACCCGCAGTCGAACGACCGGATGACCGGCCCAACGCCGCCGTAGGGCACCGCGCTGCTCGCATTCGCCCAGCTCGCCTCGATCCAGATGATCGACTTCATGATGCTCGGCGGGATCGCGAGGTTTGTGTTCAGCTGCGTCGTCCGCGCGGCCCGCGGGCCCTTGAGCAGCCCCTGGTAGCGCACGTCCACCGGCTCGCCGCCCACGTTGTACGCGAACGTGACGCCCTTCCCCGCCGCGCTCAGCTCGATCGCCTGCGTGTACGCGGCCAGGTAGTCCTCGGCCTCGTAGGTGTCGAAGTCGAACGGCCCCGCCGCGCCGCAGGCTTCGACCTCCGGCGTGCCACCCGAAAGGTGCCAGCCCCACGAGAGCAAAGCAGCAAGGACGGCCACCACGGCCGAGATGCGCGCTATCGGGTGGCCCATCCGTAAAACCTCGTGACACCCGTGACGGGCTGCCGCCCATCCTTGCCGGCGACGACGATCGTCATCGCGCCCGGTTCATCGAACGACGCGCCCGTCCACGCCTGCACCGCGATCGCGCTCCCGTCCGGCGCGTACGCGAGCGGCACATCGAATCCCGCCGCCGCCGACTGCGCCGACACCTCGCCAACCCCGGCGCCCGGTTCGTGGCCGAACGCGAGCTCGCCCGAGGGCGCCCACGCCGCACCAAGGCTCTCTCCGGTCGCACCAGCTGCCTGCGCAGCCGCAGCTGGCGCGTCGCCGCCCTCGACCGCCACCACGTGGGAGCGGTACTGCAGCCCGCCCTCGAGGCTCGACTCGATGAACGCCAGCAGCGTGCCATCGGGGCTGAGCCGCCAGTCGCGCGTCACGCCAGCGCTGAGCGGCCGCACGTCCGTGCCCGCGCGGACCAGCGTCGAGCCGCGCCCATCGATGACCACCGCCAGCAGGCGGCCCTCCGCATCGAAGGCGAACGGGTACGCGCCAAGCACGCGCGCCGCGGTCCACTCGACCACGGGCTCGCCGCCGCCCACGGGCACGCGCAGGAGCGCCACGTTCGACGTGGTGCCCCCCGCCGGCTCCGAGCGCGTGACCACCACCGCGGAGCTGTCCGCCGCCCAGACCGGTGGCTGGAGCAGGTCGATGTCGACCGCCCGCCGGGTGACCTCACCGGATTCGAGCGCCACCACGAGCAGCGATGCCCCGGGCTGCGCCTGCGACCCGGCGTCGGCGACGACCAGCGCCACGGACCGCCCGTCCGGCGAGACCGCGCCCGCCGCAGGGTGCCCCGGCACGTGGTCGATCGTCGCGATCTCCACGGCCGCGCCCGGGTCCGCCGCCGGCGCGACGACGACCGTGTCCTGCAGCTCGCCGGCCTTCGCGCCCACCACGTACGCGCCCGAAGGCGCCGACGCGAACGCCGTCCGTGTCGCCGAGGGCGAGACGCCCCCCCAGATGGCCGCCGCAATCGGAAGGATCGCCACAACCGCCGCTACCACCGTCAGTCCGACCAGCACGGCCGGACCCTGCCCCTTCCGTGGGGCCAACCGGTACGTCATTGCCAATTCCAGGCTCCTGCGCCCGCCAGAACGCTACTCAAGGTCTCGCACCCAGCCGATGAAGCGGGCGCCGTGTTCATCGGGGGAAAGGAAGACGCGCCAGCGGTCCTCGACCGACACAATCTGGAGCGTCTCGGACGGGGCAGCGTTGCCTTCGCGGCTGGCGGAGTAGATCGTCGCAACGAGCATCGAGCCGTCCGGGGACCATCGCATCGGGAGCACATACGTCTCCTCCGCGAGGGGATCGTCAAGCATGAGCGAGCCATCCGGCCCGCCGAAATCGGCCACCGCGAGGCCCGGCCGCCAGGCGGTGCCCAGCTGGTCACCCTCCGGCGCGGCGTCGGTGATCGCGCCGGTCGCGATGAGCAGCGTGCGGCCGGCATACGTCCGCCCACCCACACCCAGGCGCTCGATGAACGCCAGCCGCGACCCGTCCGGACTCAGGCTCCAGTCCCGCGTCGGGCCCGCGCTCAGGACCGCGACCTTCTCGGTCCGGCCGGCCTGCCGCACCCAGAGGCTCGAACCCGACTGGTCCAGCACCACGATGTACAGGCGGCCGCCATCGAGGCTGTACCCGACTGGCGCCACCTGGCTGACGTCGCTGAAGCGCGCAACCTCGGTCGCGACGCCGTCCGCGGCCAGGACTTCGCTCACGACCACGGTCTTGCGACCGCCCACCGCCGTCTCGCTTCGCGCCACGGCCAGGCGCAGGCCATCCGCCGACCATGTCATCGGCGAGAGATAGTCGACCACGGCCTCGATGTCCCGCGGCTCCCAGCCGGGCGAGTCCAGCATCGTGAGCTGCGCCCGGCCCGTGGCGTCGCCGACGTGGATCAGGCTGATCCGGTGTCCGTCCGGCGATGCCGCCCCGCGCGACTGCAGGCCGAACGTGTAGCCGAACTGCCGCACCAGCACTGGCTGCGACGTCTCGCCGCCCGGGCGAATGTACAGCGTCTCGATCCCGTTCTCGCCCGGCACCGTGTACGCGACCGAGCGGATCGATTCGGGCGTCGATGGCGCGACGATGCCGTACTGCTCGTTCGTCACCGTGCCCGTGCTGAACGCAGCCCAGAGCAGGATCCCCGAACAGACGGCGATGATTCCGAGGGCGAGTGGGGTGAGGAAATGCGGAGCGTGCGGACGCTGGCGTGCGCCGGGTGCGAACACAGTGCCTACCTCGCGCTGACGTCGTTGCCCTGCGTGCACAGGGGATGGCGTCCCGGCGACCTGGGCGACTCGACATCCGCGCCCCGCCGGCCTGCATCGAATTGGCTCCGGTACCCCCGCTGTACCGAACTGTGGCATGGAACCACCATTCCATGCTGGCCGCGAACGTACCAAGGGGATCCCGTCACGTCAATCGGTGAGTAAGGGCGCCGCGAAGCCGATTCGGTGGGAATGGCAGCCTCTCGGGGGTTTCCCGCCCCTGTGCTACGATGACGCTCGGATGCTGATCCTCAACGCGCGCGAGTTCTTCGACAATCCGCCTGCCCTCCTCGCCTATCTCCTGGCCATGGTCGTGGTCCTGTTCACGGCGTTCGCGTTCCACGAATTCAGCCATGCCTGGGCCGCCTACGAGTTGGGCGACGATACCGCCGCACGGCAGGGCCGGCTCACCCTCAACCCCCTCGTGCATGTCGACCCCCTGGGCACCGCGCTGATCTTCCTCATCGGCTTCGGCTGGGCGAAGCCGACGCCCTTCAACCCCTACCGCCTCAAGAACGGGCCCCGCTGGGGGAGCATCATCGTCGCCGGTGCCGGCCCGCTTTCGAACTTCGTCTTCGCGGCCGTCGCGGCGTTGCCCATCCGCCTGGGGCTCATCGACAGCTTCACCAGCTTCGAAAACGTCGCGGACGCGTCGGGCGAAGAGATCATCGGGCTGTTCCTCGCCATCATCATCGTCACCAACGTCATCCTCGGCGTGTTCAACCTTCTCCCGATCCATCCGCTCGATGGCTTCAAGGTCGCCGTGGGTGCGCTCCCGCGAGACCTCTCGCGCCCGCTGGAGCAGCTTGCGCCCTACGGCCCCGGCATCCTCATGACGCTGCTGGTCGCCGGCTTCATCCTTCCCCCCGAGCTCAACCCGCTGAGCATCATCTTCGACCAGGTCGGCGGCCGTATCCTGGACGTCATCCTTTAGACATGCGCGAACGCGTCCGCCAGTTTCGGCACGCCGGGCGGAAGCCCACGCCCGCCGACTACGCCCTCGCCCGCCAGTACCTGAGTCCCGAACTCTTCGACCTCTTCGCCGCCCAGCACCCCCGCGATGTCGTGCACTCTGCCGCCACCGCGCGCTGGCTCATCGAGCGCGGCCACACCGACCCGGACCTCGTCGCCGCCGGCCTCCTCCACGATGTCGGCAAGGGCTACCAGCGCCGCGCCGATCGCGTGGTCTACGTGCTCGCATGCCACGCCGGGCTGGTCCAGCGCCTCGCCGGCGAGCGCTCCCGCTTCGCCCTCCGGCGCGCCGTGTACCGTAGCCTTACGCACAGCGCCAGCGGCGGCGATACGCTCGCCCGGGCCGGCGCTTCCCCGCGCGTCGTCGAGCTCACGCAGCTCCACCACGGGCCATCCGGCGGGGACACTGTGTTAGCCTTACTACAGGAAGCCGACGCGGCGAGTTAGCGCCCTCGGCCCGCGGGGAGTTGTGGCTGTGGCTCGTTCACGTGTTGCCATCATCGGTACCGGCCTCATCGGTGCCTCCATCGGCCTTGGCCTGGCCGCGCGCAAGGACCGCCAGTTCGAAATCGTCGGGCTGGACCGGGACCGCATGCACGCGAAAGAGGCCAAGAAGACTGGCGCGGTCGACCGCGACGTTAGCTCGCTCGAAGAGGCCGTCGAAGGCGCAGGCCTGATCGTCCTCGCCGTGCCCGTCATGGGCGCCCGCCGGATCCTCGAAGAGATAACGCCCTTCCTTTCGCCCGGCGCCATCATCACGGACACCTGCAGCACCAAGGCGGACATCCTCCGCTGGGCCGCCGAGTTCCTCCCCGAGACCGTCCACTTCGTTGGCGGCCATCCCATGGCCGGCAAGGAGAAGAGCGGCCCGGGCGCCGCCAGCGCTGACCTCTTCCGGAACGCCACCTGGGCGGTCACGCCCTCGCCCCGCGCCAGCGAGCAGGCCGTCGGCGTCGTCCTCGGCCTCGTCGATACCCTCGGCGCCGTCCCCCTCTACATCGACCCGCAGGAGCACGACACCTACGCCGCCGCGGTCAGCCACCTGCCGATCCTCCTCTCCGTCGCCCTCTTCCGCATGGTCCGCGACAGCCAGGGCTGGGAGGACGCCTCCCTGCTCTCCGGCCCCGCTTTCCGCGACCTCACCCGCCTCGCGAGCGGCGACGCCGTTATGTCCCGCGACATCATGGCCACCAACCGCGAGGCCGTGATGCACTGGCTCGGCCGCTTCGAAAACGAGCTCGCCACCATCCGCAAGGCCCTCGAGCTCGGCGGCCAGCCCGTCGCCGACCTCTTCGCCAGCACCCAGCTCGACCGCGATTCCTTCATCACCGACCCGCCCGTCCGCCGCCGCCCCGAGGGCACACCCGCCCCCTCGGCCCAGGATGCGATCGGCCGTCTCTTCGTGGGCGGGCTCTACGACAAGCTCAAGGATGTCCAGGGCCGCGCCACCCAGACGCAGGGCCGCCTCGGCGACGATGCGGAGCTGCGCCGCAAGCTCGGGATGACCGACGACAACCGTGATTAGCAACCGTCCCGCGCGCATCCGCGCCACCCTCGACATCCCGCCGGATAAGTCGATCTCGCACCGGTCGTTCATCTTCAACGCCATCGCCAGCGGCCACACCGTCATCGAGCGCCCCCTCGAATCCGAGGACGTGCGCTCCACCGTGCGCTGCCTCCGCGCCCTCGGCGTCGAAATCGACTGGCCGGAGGGCGCCGATCGCGCCGAGGTGAAGGGCAGTGGCCTCCACGGCCTATTCGAAAGCGACGACGTGCTCGATTGCGGCAACAGCGGCACCACCATGCGCCTGCTCACCGGCCTCCTCGCCGCCCACCCCATCCTCAGCGTGCTCACCGGCGATGCCTCGCTCCGCGGCCGGCCCATGGCCCGCGTTATCGGCCCCGTCCGGCGCATGGGCGCGACGATCCTCGGGCGCCGCGGCGACACGCTCGCCCCGCTCGTCATCAAGGGCGGCAACCTCCGGGGCATCGACTTCGACAGCCCCGTCGCGAGCGCCCAGGTGAAGTCCGCGATGCTTCTCGCCGGGCTCTACGCCGAGGGCGCCACCACCGTCCGCGAGCCGCTCCAATCCCGCGACCACACCGAGCGCATGCTCCAGGCCATGGGCGCCCCGATCACCACCGGCGATTCGGGCGTCCGCGTCACGCCCGCCACGCGGCTCGAGCCGCTCTCGCTCCGCGTCCCGGGCGATATCTCCAGCGCCGCGCCCTGGCTCGTACTCGGCGCCTGCCACCCGGACGCCGAGGTCCATCTCCGCGGCGTGAACACGAACCCCACCCGCACCGGCATGCTCGACATCCTCGCCGCCATGGGGGCGAAGGTGGAGCTGCTCGAAGAGCGCCTCACCGGCGGTGAGCCCGTCGCCGACATCGTCGTCCGCAGCTCGCAGCTCAACCCCACCGTCGTCTCCGGCGGCCTCGTCCCGCGCGCCATCGACGAGCTCCCCCTCGTCGCCCTCCTCGCCTGTTTCGCCGAGGGCGACACCGTCGTCCGCGACGCCGCCGAGCTCCGCGCCAAGGAATCCGACCGCGTCGACGCCGTCATCCACGTGCTCGGCGCCATGGGCGCGAAGATCACGCCCAACGACGACGGCTTCGTCGTCCACGGCCCCTGCCCGCTCCGCGGCGCCCGCGTCCACGCCCGCGGCGACCACCGCATCGGCATGCTCGCCGGCATCGCCGGCATGCTCGCCGAGGGCTCCACTTCGGTCGACGACGATGCCGTGGGCGTCTCCTACCCGACCTTCTGGGAAGACCTCCGCCGCTCGGCCGAAGGGGTGCCCGCGTGAGCGACAAGCCCGTGCTCATCGTTCTCCACGGCCCCTCCGGCGTCGGCAAGGACAGCGTCGTCGACGAGCTCCGCGCGAAGCACGGCGTCCACCGCCCCACCAGCTCCACCAGCCGCAAGCCCCGCGACGACGAGAAACGCGGCACGCACTACCACTTCTACACGCGCGACGAGTTTATGCGGAAAGTCGAAGCCGGCGAGTTCATCGAGTGGGCCGAGGTCTACGGCGACCTCAAAGGCCTCGAACGCCACGAGGTCGCCGATGCCCTGGCAGCTGGCCGCGACGTCATCATCCGCACCGATGTCCAGGGCGCCCGCACCTGGCGCGAGCGGCTGGACGGCGCCGTCTTCGTCGTCCTCGTGCCCGAGCACGCCGAAGCCCTCCGCAAGCGGCTCACCGAGCGCGGCAGCGAGACCGAGGATAGCCTCGCCCGCCGCCTCGCCGAGCTCGACGCGGAGCTCGGCGACCTGCCGAACAACGATTACGTCGTCGAAAACCACCACGGCAAGCTCGACGACGCCATCGCCCGCGTCGTCGAGATCATCGAGCGAGAGCGCACCAACCCCGCCCGCCCCGCCCCCCGCATCCGCGACTGAGTATCCCCTGTCCCGCCTCGCCGCTAGGATCGGCCTTCACACCCCATCCCCCTGGAGGCCTCCCCGAATGGACCCGAACCTCTGCGACCTCTTCAAGCTCGATGGAAAGGTCGCCCTGGTCACCGGCGGATCGAGCGGCCTCGGTGTCGCCTTCGCCCGCGGCCTCGCCCGCGCTGGCGCTAACGTCGTCGTCACCGCCCGCCGCAAGGAGAAGATCGAAGAGACCGCCGAGATGCTCCGCGGCTTCGGCGTCCGCGCCTCCGCCTTCCCCGCCGACATCACAAAGGACGACGAGATCGAGTCCGTCTTCCAGCAGACCATCGCCGAGTACGGCCGCCTCGACATCATGGTCAACAACGCCGGCTACACCGACCGTTCCGCCGCGCGCCATGACCTCGTCCCCACGCGCCGCATGCGCTCCGTCGTCGAGCTCGACCTCGTCGCGACGATGAACGGCTGCCGCCTCGCCGCCGACCAGATGCTCAAGCAGGGCGGCGGCGTGATCATCAACATCAGCTCGATCCTCGGGAAGGTCGGCAGCGAGTTCCGCGCGGCCTCCTACCACGCCGCGAAGGGCGGCGTCGATTCTCTCACCCGCGTCCTCGCGCTCGAATACGCCCGCGAAGGCATCCGCGTGAACGCCATCGCCCCCGCCTACTTCGAAGGCACCGAGCTCATGGACCAGGTCTACGACGCCGCGCCCGAAACCAAGGCGTACACGATCACCCGCGTCCCCATGGGCCGCCTCGGCCAGCCCGACGACCTCGAAGGCGCGATCGTCTACCTCGCCTCCGACGCCGCCCGTTACGTCACCGGCCACATCCTCTACGTCGACGGCGGCTGGACCGCCGGCGGCGGCTACCACCAGCTCCCCCCGCTCTGGGAATCCGAACCCGGCAAGCACAAGGGGATCTAGCCCCCGCCCCCGCCGCGCCCCACCCCAGTGCTGCGTGCTGAGTGCTGAGGCCGCCCCCACCAGGCACACCCCAACCCGACCCCACACGAAAGGACCGCTCTTTCGAGCGGTCCTTCGTTATTACCACCAGCCTCACAACAGGCTGACCCAGCGAACTCCCTACCTCAGCACTCAGCACTCAGCACTGGGAACTGGGAACTGGGAACCCGGACGCCCTCACTCCGTAATCAGCTTCATCAACTCCTTCGTCGCCTCCGCCGCCGCGACCACCCGCTGGCGCTCGTCGTCCGTCAGCGGCAGCTCGAACGTGCGCTGGATGCCGCCCTCGCCCAGCTGGCAGACCGTGCCCGAGAACACGTCGCGGATGCCGTACTCGCCCTGGTGGAACACCGAGCACGGGATCAGCCGCCGCTGATCCATCAGCACCGCCTCGACCATCGCGATCGTCGCCGCCGAGGGCGCGTAGTAGGCCGAGCTCACCTTCATCAGCTCGCCGATTTCCGCGCCGCCCCGCATCGCCCGCGCCACCAGCGCCTGGACCTGGTCCGCCGGGAGCAGGTCGGTCAGCGGCACGCCGCCGATGCGCGTCTGCGAGACCACCGGCACCATCGTCGTGTCCGTGTGCCCGCCGATGACGTAACCGTGCACGTCGCGCGGCGAAACACCGACCGCATCGGAGACGAAGTGGCGGTAGCGGGCGCTATCGAGCGCCCCGCCCTGGCCGATCACCCGCTCGCGCGGGAAGCCGCTCGCCTTCATCGCGACCGAGCACATCGCGTCCATGGGGTTCGAGAAGATGACGAGGACAGCGTTCGGCGAGGCATTCGCCGCTTCGCTCACCTTCGCCCGCACGATCGCGGCGTTGCCGTTGAGGAGCTCTTCGCGCGACATGCCCGGCTTGCGCGGTGCGCCCGCGGTCACGATGACGACGTCGGAGTTGGCCGTGTCATCCCAGCCGTCGGTCGCGCTGATGCGGTGGCTGAAGCCCTCCCAGGAGGCAGCCTGGGCCTCATCGAGCGCCTTGCCGAAGTGCATGGTGCCGGCGAACTGGGGGTCGTCCTGGAGGACGACGTCGCAGATGTCGCGCTCGATGAGACGCTGGGCCATCGCGCCGCCCGTGGCGCCGGCGCCGACAATGGTGACCTTCTTACGAGCCATGGAGCTCCCCTTTGCGAATGGAAAAGTGCCCCCGCAGCGTACCACCGCCCGCCTCTACCGTCGGCGCACCGCGACGCCATTGCGGACCAACCGGCACATCTCTATCGTGCCCCGGTGCCCAGCACCGAGTTCACCGAGCTGGTCGAGATGCTCCGTTCCGCGGGCGGCTTCGCCGATGGGGCGAACACGCCAGGCGACCTAGCCGCCCTGCGCGAGCGCTTCCAGCACATGGCCGCCACCCCTCCGCGCGGCACGGCCGTCGAGCCCGCAGGCCTCGGCCACCCGGAGAGCGAGTGGGTGTGCGCGCCGGGCGCGGACCCATCCGCCGTGACCATCTACTTCCACGGCGGCGCCTACGTCGCCGGCTCGCCCCGAAGCCACCGCGACCTCGCAGCGCGGCTCGCGCGCGCAGCGGGCACGCGCGTCCTCAACGCGGGCTACCGGCTCGCACCCGAAGACCCGTTCCCGGCGGCCGTCGATGACGCGGTCGCGGCCTACCGCCAGGTGCTCGCCTCCGGCGTGCGCGCCTCGCGCGTCGTGCTCGCGGGCGATTCGGCCGGCGGTGGGCTCGCGCTCGCGACGCTCGTCGCGCTGAAGAGCACCGGCGGCGAGCTCCCGGCCGGCGCCGCCGTCATCTCCCCGTGGACCGACCTCGCCTGCACCGGCGCCTCCATCACCGCCCGCAAGCACCTCGACCCCATCATCACCGGCGACCCCCGCGGCAGTGCGGCCCAGTATCTCGGCGGCCACGACCCCTACGACCCTGCGGCGTCGCCGCTCTACGCGGACTTCCACGGCTTCCCGCCGCTGCTCGTCCAGGTCGGCACCGCCGAGGTCCTGTTCGACGACTCGGCCCGGCTCGCCGCGCGCGCCTGCGAGGCCGGTGTCCCGGTGTGCTTCGAACCCTGGCCCGACATGGTCCACGTCTGGCACATCTTCGCCGCCATCGTCCCCGAGGCGCAGGCAGCCCTGGACCGAATGGGCTCCTGGATCCGGGCTCGCGTGCCCGCGATCTGAACCGCGCATTCGCCCCGCATACGTCTTGCGAACCGCGGCGCCCCTGCCTATCGTGCCCGCCAGCAGGAGGAACTCATGGCAAGCGAGCAACTGAACGTCGTCCTCGACCTCTTGAAGCAACGCGGCAGCGCCGCCGGCAACGGCGAATTGGACGTGACCGCCACACGCGCCGGCATGGACCAGATGGCCGCCCAGGCCGCACCCGACATCACTGTCGAGCCCGCCGAGGTCGGCGGCGTCCCCGGCGAATGGGTTTCCGCGCCCGGCGCCGACCCGGGGTCGGTGGTGCTCTACCTCCACGGCGGCGGCTACGTCCTCGGCTCTCCCACCAGCCACCGCGACCTCGCCGCGCGCCTTTCCCGCGCCTCCGGCATGCGCGTCTTCACCGCCGATTACCGGCTGGCGCCCGAGCACCCCTTCCCCGCCGCCGTCGACGACGCCGTCGCCGCCTATCGCGCGCTGCTCAAATCCGGGATCCCGGCCTCGCGGCTCGCCATCGCCGGCGACTCGGCCGGTGGCGGGCTCACCCTCGCGACCGTCGCGTCGCTCAAAGCCACCGGCGACGAGCTCCCCGCGACCGCACTCTGCATCTCGCCCTGGACCGACCTCGCGCTCACGGGTGGCTCGCTCAAGTCACGCGCCGCCATCGACCCGATCATCTCGGGCGACGCCGCCATCACGGCCATGGCGAGCCTCTACCTCGGCAGCGCCGACCCGAAGCACCGGCTCGCCTCCCCGCTCTACGCGAACTACGCAGGCTTCCCGCCGCTGCTCATCCAGGTGGGCACCTCCGAAGTCCTGTTCGATGACGCCGCCCGGACCGCCGCCCGCGCCTGCGAAGCCGGCGTCCCCGTCTGCTTCGAACCGTGGCAGGACATGATCCACGTCTGGCACATGTTCGCCCCCATGCTCCCCGAGGGGCAGCAGGCCATCGAGCGCATGGGCGCATGGCTCCGCGAGCGCATCCCCCAGCGCGAAGCCATCACTGCCTGACTGGCCGCACACGGCGAAGGGCCGCGTCCCGCGGCCCTTCGCGCTGCCGCCAGCCGTTCACGGCACGTCGATGGCGAAGTCCAGGTGCACGATCTCCGCGCCGGTGTAGTCCTGCCCGCTGAAGCTGAACGCGATCGTGTCGCCGCCGGTGTCGGTAACCGTGACCAGCCCGAACTGCCCCGAACCGGGGTAGGCGCCCTCCGTGTAGGGGCCGCCCTTCACGTGGCCGCGCCGGTCCAGCGCCGCCGCGTGCAGCACCACGAACCCCGGCTCGTCCGTGTCCGCGTACTGGCTGTTCGTACCGTCGTCGGCCGCCAGCATGTGCGCGTCCCCGCTCACCATGAACAGGTTCGCGATCCCGTTCTCGTGGATGAACGTGGCCAGCTCCTCCCGCTCCTCCGCGAACCCGCCCCAGTTGTCGCCGCCTTCCAGCGCCGGCGCGATCCAGGGGACGCTGTTCACCCACACCGCAACCAGCCCTGCTTCCTTCGCCGCCAGCAGCTCCTCCTTGAGCCACGCCTTCTGCTCCGCCCCGAGCATGCTGCGCACGCCCGCCACGCCGGCCGGATCCCGCTCCGAACGCGTATCCGTCACGATGAAGCGCAGCCGCCCCGCCGTGAACGCCTGGTAGATCGCGCCGTCCCCCTCGACCTCGAGCTCATAGTGCGGCACGAACAGCCGGTATCCCTCCCGCATCGCCGTCCGCGAGTTCGCCGTCCGGTTCGACCCATCGCCGCCGAAGTCATGGTCGTCCCAGCTGTAGACCACCGGAACCTCGAGGTACATCGCCTGCTGCGCCGGCCGCGTCAGCTGCAGCTCGTACACCTCCTCGATCGCCTCGTCGTTGTCCCCCGCGATGTCCTCGTAGTGGAAGTCGCCCGTCATCAGGAAGAACAGCGGGTCCACCGCGCGGATGCGGTCGAACACCACGCCGTTCGACCCCGTGCGCTGGCACGACGCCATCACGAAGCTGAAGCTCGCCGGCCCCTCCGGGAACGTGGTCACGGTGCCCATCCGCCCGCGGTCGAGATGGTCGCCCAGCGCCACTGCGTAGTAGTACGTCGTCCCCGCCGCCAGCCCGTGCACCTCGAACGCGACCACGTCGCCATCCGCGCCGCTCACGCCCCGCACGCGCGTGCCCTGCGCCAGCTCCCGGTCCGTCCCGACCACGAGGTCCAGCGTCGCGTCGTCGTCCTCCGGCTCCGCCTTCACGGCGAACCCCTCCGTCGTCACCCCGCCCGCCCAAATCCACTCCACGAGGTCGATCGGGATCGCCGGCGTGTCCGATTGCGGATGCGTCGGCCCGTTGTAGAAGTCGTAGATCCGCGCCGAAGCGACGCCGCCCGCGGTCATCAGCGCCGCCAGCGCCATCAGCGTGACCGCCACGAACCAGCGGCTGCGACGGTTCTGCCAGTGCAGCAGGAAGAGCACCCCCGGCGTCGCCACCAGCAGCGCCTCCATGAACGCCGCGCCCGGCTCGTACCGCATCGACGCGAGCACTCCCAGCCCGAACCCGCCGATGATCACCAGCGAGCCGCCCAGCCCCTCCCACCGCCACGCCGCCAGGTACCCCACCGTCGCGATCGCGAGCAACGCCAGCTGCGCGCTCGATTCCCACGCCGCGCCTTCGAAGCTATGCGGCAACCCGCGCTCGCCCAGGAGCACCGCGAAGAACCCGATGACGACCATGCCCAGCACGCGCGCCGCCACGCGGATGCGGCTCGCCACGACATCGTCGAGGCGTATCGCCGCATGCGTCCCCAGGAAGTGCGTCGTCGCTCCGAAGCTGACCATGGCGGCCCCCCGGCCCCGCGGACCAGGACAGCGCCCGGGAGGCGCCGCCGTCGCAGGGCCTCAGCGCTACCATGCTGGGCGTCCTTGTGCCCGCCTGTCGCCGGGCGCGTGGCCCCGATCGATGGGCCGGTCGCCCGCGTTACGCCTGGGCCGGGGCTGCCGCCGCGTCCAGCTCCGCGTCGTACTTCGCCCGCTTCTCCGGGTCGCGCAACGTCTGCCACGCCTCCATGAACGCCGCATACTCCGCAGCCCGCTTCTGGAGCTGCTCGGATAGCGCGTACGCACTATCGTCGATGTCGCTGTCCAGCGTCCGCGACCCCCGCCGCACGCCGAGGAAGCTGTAGTAGTCCCGGTGGAGCCGCGGGTGCGTGCCCGGCTTCGGCGCCTTCCCTTCGAGCATCACCCGGTCGTAGAGGTCGCGCTTCTCGTGGTTCGCCAGCATCTCGCCCGCGTCCTTGATCTGCTGGCGCAGCTTCTGGTCCACATCCGGCGAATACGGTGCCGCCCGCACCTGCATGTCCATCCGCCGCAGCGCGACCAGCACCTCCGCCGCATTCGCCGTCGGCCGGATCCCCAGGAACGCGTACCAGTCGGGCATTCGCTCCGGCTGAATCGAGCCCATCCCCCGCGGCGGCGGCTGCCGGAACGACGGCCGGCGAGGCGGCGTCCGCGCCTCCTCCCGGCGTTGCTCGCCCCAGGCGGTGGGCGGCTTGCGCGGGCTCGCGTGGCCCCGCTCGCGGTCGAACCGCTCCCGCTTCGCCGGGTCGAGCAGCACGTCCCGCGCCTCGATCAGCTCGGCCATCCGCCGGTTCGCATCGGGCGCGTCGCTGTGGTCCGGGTGTGTCTCGAACGACCGCTTGCGAAAAGCCGCCTTGATCTCGGCAGCCGTCGCCGTCGGCGGCACGCGCAGCACCGCATAGTGATCCCGGGTCGGTCGCGGGGGCATCGCATCCATCTTAGCCGGTGGCCCGCCGCGCGGAAGCCCGATCGCCGCTCCCCCGCCGCGCCCGTACAATCGCGACGTGTCCTCCACCGCGCCCCGCACGCATATCGCCTCCCGCACCGCCGTCTTCAACGAGTCCGTGATCCGCGAGATGACCCGTCTCGCCCACCTCTACGGTGCGATGAACCTCGCCCAGGGCTACCCCGACTTCCCCGCCCCCGCGTTCATCAAGCAGGCCGCGATCGACGCCATCAACGACGACATCAACCAGTACGCGATCACCTGGGGCTCGCCCCGGCTCCGCCAGGCCATCGCCGATAAGTCCAAGCGCTTCTACGGGCTCGACCTCGACCCCGACCGCGAGATCACGGTCACCTGCGGCGCCACCGAGGCCATGATGTGCGCCCTCCTCGCGACCATCGAGCCCGGCGACGAGGTCATCGTCTTCGAGCCTTTCTACGAGAACTACGTGCCCGATGCGGCGATGAGCGGCGCGAACCTCGTCTTCGTCACCCTCCACGCGCCGGAGTTCCGCTTCGACCCGGACGAGCTGCGCCGCGCCTTCAGCGGCCGCACCCGCGCCGTCATCGTCAACACACCGAACAACCCCAGCGGCAAGGTGTTCACTCGCGAGGAGCTCGCCCAGGTCGCGGCCCTCTGCCAGGAGTTCGACTGCCTCTGCATCACGGACGAGATCTACGAGCACATCCTTTACGACGGCCGCGAGCACATCCCCATGGCCACGCTGCCCGGCATGTACGACCGCACGATCACCATCTCCGGGCTCTCGAAGACGTTCAGCGTCACCGGCTGGCGGCTCGGCTACGTGCTCGCGAAGCCCGAGCTCAGCAACGCCGTCCGCAAGGTCCACGACTTCCTGACCGTTGGCGCGCCCGCACCGCTCCAGGAAGCCGCCGCCGTCGCCATGGAGCAGGCCGCGTCCTACTACCCCGAGCTGCACGAGCTCTACGACGCCAAGCGCACCGCCCTGCTGACCGCCCTTCGCGAGTCCGGGTTCGACTGCCACACGCCGGAGGGCGCCTACTACATCATGGCCGGCTTCCGCGGCCTCGGCTTTAAGGGCGACGACACCGCCTTCGCCCACCACCTGATCGAGCGCGTCGGCGTCGCCCCGGTCCCGGGTTCGAGCTTCTACCGCACCGGCGCCGAAGGTGCGGATTTCGTGCGGTTCACCTTCTCCAAGAGCGCCGAAACGCTCGCGGAAGCGGCAAGACGCCTTTCTCGTATGTGACCGAACACGCCCGCGGCGGTACGCTCCCTGTCGTGAAGCGCTATCTCCTCTTCCTGCCCGCTGCCGCACTCGCGGCCTCCCTCTTCGTCGCCTGCGGCGATGGCCCCGACGAAGAGACCACCCCCACGGCGACCGCCACCAACCCCGCCACCTCCGCGGCTACGACCGCGGCGACAGGAGCTCCCATCGTGCTCGAAAACCCCACCGTTACCTCCACCGGCGTCAAGTACACCGACCAGGTCGTCGGCACCGGCGCCACCCCGACCATGAACTCGTCCGTCACGGTCCACTACACCGGCAAGCTCGCCTCCAACGGCCAGGTGTTCGACAGCTCGGTGCAGCGCGGCTCGCCCGCCACCTTCCGCATGAGCGGCGTGATCAAGGGCTTCTCCGAAGGCCTCTCGACCATGAAGGAAGGCGGCAAGCGCACCGTGTTCATCCCGTCCGCCCTCGGCTACGGCCCCTCCGGCAACGGCAGCATCCCCCCGAACGCGGACCTCATCTTCGAAATCGAGCTGATCAAGGTCCAGTAGCGCCGCCTACCCGGCCGGCTCGAGGATCGTCACCGTTCCCTTCGAGCCGTTCACCGCGATGAGGTCGCCGGTCTTGATGACGCGCGTCCCGTGACGCACGTTCACCACGGCCGGCAACCCATACTCGCGCGCAACCGTGCTCCCGTGGCTCAGCGCGCTGCCCATATCCACCACCAGCCCCGAAGCGAGCGCGAACAGCGGCGTCCAGCCCGCATCCGTCACCGGCGCCACCAGGATCTCGCCCGGCTGCATGCCGAGGTCCACCCGCGGGTCGATGATCACCCGCGCGCGGCCCGTGATCGCCCCCGCGCTCACCGGCGTCCCCGTGAGGACGTCGCCGCTGTGCCCGGCCTCTTCCGGCGAAAGCGGCACCGGCCGCCCGTGGAAGCGCTCGGGGAGCAGCACGTGCCGGTTGCGCTCGTACTCCCGCCGCCGCCGCACCACCGCATCGCGATAGTCCGACGGCCCTTCGCCCTTGAACGCGCTCACCAGCTCCTCCGAGGCGAGGAAGAAGATGTCGTCCGGCGTGTCGATGTATCCCCGCTCCACCATCCGGCGCTGCATCTCCGGCATGAAGTGGTCGTTCAGCCGCGCCTCCCGCACCAGCGCCGACTTCGTGCGCTCCCGCATCGTCACCCAGCCCTGCGCCTCGCGCAGCGCGTAGCGGAAGACACCCCGCCGCGCCGGGTTCATCTGCCCGGCCAGCTCCTCCGTGAGTGCCAGCCGCTCAGCCTCCTGCCGCCGCAACGACGCCGGCGGCGAATGCTCCTCGTCGACATCCAGGAACGACCGCACCACCGCGATCGCCGGGCCCGGGTCGTAGCGCCACGTCCGGATCGCCATCTCCATCTCGTTCAGCCCGCGGTGGCCGTGCCGGTGGATGAACTCGGCCCACGCCCGCTGCCACGCCGGGTTCGTCTCGGCGTAGGGGTCGAACGACTCCTCGCGCACCGCCCCCTCGATCCCCTCCGCGAGCGCGACCCGCGACAGCCCCCAGATGTCGATGCCGATCTGCGCGCTCACGACGTCCTGCATGCCGGTGAACAGGATCGGCAGCCGCGCCTCCGTCTCCTCGCCCAGGATGGGCCGCACCATGCCCGCCACCATCTCGAACGCCGCGCCCGCCATCGCCGTCACGCGCAGGTGCGCCTTGGCGATAGTCACCGCCTCGTCGGCCATCTTGTCGCGAATCCGCAGCATCCGTGCGTCATCGACCGCGGCCGGGTCGATCGCCCGCACCTTCTCTTCCATCGAGAGCACCCGCCGCTCGCCCTTCGTCGCCTGCCCCTTGAGGGTCAGCGTCATCCGCCCGAGCGGGCCCAGGCTCGTGATCTTGAACCGCAGGTTCCTCCCGCGCGTCCGCCAGCTCGGCTTCACGGCCAGGCTGCTCGCCAGCCCGCCCAGGTAGCGCCGCTCGATCGCCTCCGAGCTCGCGATGAACGCCCGGTCGCCGATCAGCCGCGTCGCCGACATGTTCAGGAACACGCGGTTGTAGAAGCAGCCAACAAACACGGGCCATTCGTCCCTGCCGAGCAGCCGCAGGTCGTGGTAATCCATCGTGTAGGCACGAGGTACGGTTTCGTTGAAGACCGTGATCGTCAGGGGTGTGACAAGGCCCGGCAGGATCTCCTGGACATTCGCACTCGTCCAGAGGTCCGCTTCAGATGTCTCACTGTCGAATTCGCTGACCCACCCGGCGTCCCCTCCGCCGCGCGCCGTCACCGGCCGCGACTGCAGCAGCCAGAGCTGCGTCCCGTCGTGCGCGAACTCGATGTCCTGGCAGCCGCCGAAGGCCTGCTCGACCGCGATCACGGCCCGCGCCACCTCCTGTGCGATGGACAGCGTCACCACCGGCGTCGCGCCCGCATGGTGCTCCTCGGCCACCGCCAGGCCGTCGCGGCTCAGCACCACGCGGTCCGCCTCCGCCTCGCCCGAAACGAGCGCCTCCCCGAGCCCCGCGACCGCCTCGACCACGATGCGCTCCTCGTCGCCCGTAATCGGGTCCACCCCAAAGGCGACGCCCGCCAGCTGCGCCGGGACCATCCGCTGGATGACCACCGCCATCGGCGCCGGCCCCTCGTGGCCTGCATTCGACCGGTATGCGAGCGCCGCCTCCGACCACGCCGACGCCATAACCTTCTCGATCGCGCTGCAGACGTCCTCGACCCCGTGCACGTCGAGCACCGTGAGGTGCTGCCCCGCGAACGACGTCACCGAGCCATCCTCGTCCGCCGCGGACGACCGCACGGCCACCGGCTCGCCGCCCGGTGCGAGCGACTCGTACGCCTCCGCCACCATCCGCCGCAGTTCGTCCGTCCAGCCCGACTGCTCGATCGCCTGCGTTACCGCGGTCGAAACTACGTACGCGCCGGGGACGGCGAACCCGTGGCGCGCGAGACGCGCCAGCCCGGCCGCCTTTCCGCCTACGAGTTCCGTTTGCTGGGGGTCCACATCACTGATTGCAGTCACCGTTAACATCGCGCGGCGAGTGTACGGCCTTCGCCCGGCTCACGCTGTGACGAAACGCAGTGTCAAGAGCGGATTGACGCCATCCGAACGCCTGTTCTATTGTTCGCACACAAGGGAGCACTGACATGCGGGTCCTCTGCCTGCTCTTTCCCCGGTTGTCGATCGAACTGACGCTGCGCGCGCGCCCCGCACTGGCCGGGCGCCCATTCGTCCTCCTCGCCGGTCACGGCGCCGACGCCCTGGTCACCGCCACCACGGCCGAGCTCACCGGCCGCGGCCTCGTGCCCGGCATGTCCGCTGCCGAAGCCCGCAGCCGCGCCCGCGAAGCCCTCTTCGCACCCGACAACGCCGGGCCATGCCTGGATGAGCTCGAGCGCGTCGCAGTCATCCTCCGCGCCCGCACCACGCCGCTCGTCGAGCTCGGCGGCCGTGACCACCTCTTCGTCGACATCACCCGCCTCGCCAGCGGCCCGCGCGAAGAAGAGCGCCTCGCCCGCCGGCTCGCCGCGCTCGCCTCCGCCTGGACCAGCTTCGCCGTCCGGGCCGGGGTCGCGAGCTCCCGCGCCGCCGCCCTCGAAGCCGCCCGCGCGGCCCGGCGCGGCCCCCAGGTCTACCCCGCCCTGCTCGACGCGCAGGAACCGCCGATCGCCCCGTACCGCATGCAGCAGCTCACCGCCGCCGTGACGTTCGAACCCGGCGCGAACGAGCTCGCCATCCGCGCCGCCATCCAGCGCCTTGCCCGCAAGCTCGACCTCGTCCTCGCCGCCAGGTCAGCCAGCGCACGCCACGCCACCATCCGCCTCGCGCTCGAAAACGGCGAAACGCGGGAGCAGCTCCTCCGGCTCCACGAACCCGCGCACCGTGCATCCTGCTTCCTCGATGCCGTCACGCGTGCGGCAAGCTCCGTGCAGGGCCTCGTGACGCTCGAAGTCGCCCTCGGCGGCCTCGGGCCCGATGTCCGCGTGGCCCCGAGCGCCGCCAGCTCCCTCCGCGTACCCGCCGGGCGGCGCCTCCCCGCAGCGGGGTCACTCCGCCGCGCCGGGTAGGCACGCTCCCGTCGACGGGATCCCGGTCCGAAGGCACGGGCCCTTTTGCCCCGCGCGAAAGCGCCCCCGCGGCGGTAGATTGAACCGCAGCACGCCGTATCGTGCCTCTAATCGGCATCCCGGAGGGAACCCATGGAGATTCGTGACACCGCCGCGGTCATCAGCGGCGCCGGTTCGGGCATCGGCCGCGCCACCGCCCTCGCCCTCGCCAGCCGCGGCGCCCGCATCATCGTCGCCGACATTAACGAAGCCGGCGGCAACGAGACCGTCGACATGATCGGCGCCGCCGGTGGTATCGCCGTCTTCCGCAAGGTCGACGTCACCCACACCGAGGACCTCGCCGCGATGCTCGCTTGTTCGGTCGAGCACTTCGGCCAGCTCGACATCGTCTACAACAACGCCGGCATCGGCGGCGAAGACCTCTTCGCAGACGACCCGGGCGACTGGGCGAAGATGATCGACATCAACCTCACCGCCGTCATCGACGCCACCCGCATCGCCGTCCGCGAGCTCCGCCGCCTCAACCGGCCCGGCGTGGTCATCAACACCGCATCGATGGGCGGCCTGCTACCCATGCCCGGCTCACCCATCTATGCCGCCACGAAAGCGGGCGTCGTCAACTTCACCCGGTCGCTCGCCTACCTCGCGCCCGAGAGCCGCATCCGCGTGAACGCAATCTGCCCCAGCTACACCGATACCCCGCTCGTGCGCCGCTCCGGGGACGAGCGCGTCGAAGCGATGAAGCTCCAGGTCGGCGGCATCCTCCAGCCCGAGGACATCGCCGCCGGCGTCGTCGAGCTCGTCGAAGACGACAGCCGCGCCGGCGCCATCATGCGCGTCACTGTCCGCGGCGGCCGCGACTTCGCCCGCGACATCCGCCCCTGAGCGTACAGCCGCAGACAACAGGAGAGGGGCGAGGCCATTGCGGCCTCGCCCCTCCCTGTTCGTGGACGCTGGTGCCTAGCGCCGGCGCCGGTTCGTCGTGGTCGGGCTCGGCGTCGCCGTCGGCTCGCTCCCGGCTGGCGTCGCGGTGATGGTCACCGTCGCAGCCGGCGTCGAACCACCGGTGCTCCCCCGCCGCCGGCTCGTCACCGTTGGCGTGGCCGTCTTGGTCGGCGTCTTCGCCGTCGCGGTCGCCGTCGGCGTCTTGGTCGCCGTCTTGGTGGGGGTCGCCGTCTTGGTGGGGGTCGCCGTCTTCGACGGTGTCGCTGTTGGTGTGCTCGTGGCCGTCTTCGACGGCGTCGCCGTTGGCGTGCTCGTGGCCGTGCTCGTCGGCGTCCCTGAACCCAGGCCGTAGATGGCCTTGATCCCGGCCACATCATCCGGCCGCGGGTCACGCTTGTTCAGCCCCGAGCCGTATGCGTAGTACATCACCGCCGCCGAGTCGGACGAGTGGCCGAGCCCCAGGGCGTGCCCGAACTCGTGCGCGGCCACGCTCTGCACGTCGACCTGGATCGGCGAGCCGGTCGTCCAGTTCCAGTCCGGGTCGAACTGCATGTCGAACTCAATCGCGCTGCTGCCCGAATACCACGTGCAGGTCACCGCCAGCACCGAGCCCGACTGCGCCGCCCAGCCGACCACGTTGTACCCATCGAGCCCGCCGCCGCTGCAGGCGCCGGTCGCCCGGCTCGATGTGCCCATGTAGTTGAACCGGAAGTCCGCGCCGACGGTCGCCCAGACGGCAGCTCCGCCCGTCATCGCGAGGCCGTCATTCGTCAGCCCCGACTTCTTCCCGGTCTGGTTGTAGTACCAGGACGTCTGCTTCGCAGTCCACTTGTACGTGTTCAGCACGTAGCTATCGACGCTGCGGCCCGCCACAGGCGCGTCATCGTCGTAGTCGTGCTCGTCCACGAGGACGGCGCCCGGGAAGCGCGCCACGATGTCCGCGACAGCTGCCTCCTCCTCCGCCGCGTTCGTGCCTTCCCGCATGAGCATCTGGATCGCGACGTCGTACACCTCGTTGCCCACCGGCACCCGGATGTCCACGTGGTGCTCGGTGAACCGCTCGGCGTGCGACGCCTCGGCGGCCTTCCCGCCGCCGCCAACCATGAGCACGCTCGCGCCAACAAACGCCAGCATGCCCGGGACGATGTACTTCAGCGCGCCAAACCGCGCGCGCCTCCTCGGCGTGTCCTTGGTCCGCATACCATCTCTCTCCAGGCGAGTCCGCTCGCCGCCACGTCCCACCGTGGCTGTCTCCCTTGAAGATTCGGCGGCCACCCCGCGAGGTTTCAGCGGCCAAAGTGGACGACCGGTGGCAAACACCGGCGGCTTTCTGCAGGTTCGGGAAAGACGGAAGAGGGGCGGTCAGGGAGTCCCCGCACACGCCCTGCGCTACGGGTTCGCCGGCGTCCGCAGCCGCTGGAACGCGCCGCGCAGACCCCGCGCCGCCGCGGGCGCCGGTTCGCAGACCCAGTGATGGTGCGGCCCCGGGATCACCGCGCCCGCCTCGTCGACCAGCACCCGCACCGCTTCGCCCGCCACCGCGAGGTTCTGCGCGATCGCCTCGTCGCTCACGGTGAGCGCCCAGGGCGAGTGCTGCGAAAGGTCCGGCGTGGTCACGCGCACGGCCACGCGGTCCGAGAGGCACTCCTGCATCGCGTCCATCGTGCTCCGCGAGAGCGCCGCCAGCGACAGCCGAAGCACCCCGATCGCCGTCCGCGGCCGTGCCGTGTCCGCCGGCGGCGTCAGGTCAATCGCGAGGATCTCCGTCGCCCCGAGCTGGTACGCCGTCGCAAGGTCGATCGTCGCCGTAATGCCACCGTCGACGAACAGCTCGCCGTCGATCTCCACCGGGTCGAACACCCCCGGGATCGCCGTCGAGGCCATGATCGCCGGCCCCAGGTCGCCCGTGTGGAACGTCTGCTTCCGGCCCCGCGTCAGGTTCGTCGCCACCACCACCAGCGGGATGCGCGCGTCTTCGAACCGCCGCCCCTCCACGTGCGTCGCAATCAGCTTCGGGACGATCTCGTTCGGCCAGAGCCCCAGCCGCCCGCGCAACACCCGACCCGCAATCGGGAACGGGTTCCAGCGCAGCAGCTGCAGCTTGCCCAGCTCCCGCCAGACCTCCAGCAGCTCCTCCGGCCGGTCCGGGTGCATCGCCAGCCATGCGCCGTTCAGCGCCCCCACGCTCGTGCCGACCACCGGGTCCGGCCGGTAGCCGCGCTCGCTCAGCGCCTGGATGTACGCCGCCTGGATCACCCCGAACGCTCCGCCGCCGCCGAGCACGAGGGCGCGCTTCGGCGCCAGTCCCACGGGCATCACCGGTGCAACCATCGCACGAGTATGCCAGACGCCGCGTAACGCCGGCACAAACACCGCCGCCCGCGCGATCATTCCCCGGCCTCGCCGCTACCATGGCGCCATGCACCCCACGCACTCCGCCGCTGCCCACGTCATCCGCCAGTCCATCGGCATGTTCCGCGAGGCGCTCACCGGCCTGCCCGACGCCTCGCTCGACTGGACGCCCCTCTCCGGCATGAGCTCCATCGCCGTGCTCACCACCCACTCGCTCCTCGCGACCCGCCGCTGGGCCGGCGTCGGGCTCGGCGAGACCCCATCCCAGGCCGAATATCGCGCGACCGAGCGCCCCGACGCCTTTCGCGCGCGCGGCGGCACGGTCGCCGGCTGCATCGAACGGCTCACTGCGCTCGAAGCCGAGCTCATCGCCATGCTCGAACGCGCCGACCCCGCCACGCTCGACCGCGAGACCGAATGGGTCGACGATGCCGGCCGCGCGCTTACCGGCGCCGAGGCCCTGATCCGCGCCATCGCCCACCTCCGCGAGCACGTCGGCCACGCCCAGGTCATGCGCGACCTCTGGCTCGCCGCCAGCCGCGAAGGGCACTGATGCCCGGACCATCCCCCTTTATGGCCCTGGCCATCGAGGCCAGCCGCCGCGTCCGCGGCTTCACCAGTCCGAACCCCTGGGTCGGCGCTGCACTCGTCCGCGACGGTGAGCTCCTCGCGACCGGCGCCACCGCACCCCCAGGCGGCCCCCATGCCGAGGCCGCCGCGCTCGCTGCCACCCCGGACGCGCGCGGCGCCACCGCCTATGTCACGCTCGAGCCCTGCGCCCCCTTCGAAGGCAAGCGCACGCCCCCCTGCTCCGAGGCCCTGGTCGCCGCAGGCGTCGCGCGCGTGGTCATCGCGCTCGAAGACCCGGACCCGGCCGTACGCGGCCGCGGCATCGCCCGCCTCCGCGACGCCGGCATCGCCGTCGAAATCGGAGATGGGCGCGACGAAGCTCTCGCGCTCCTGCGGCCCTACTTCAAGCATCGCGCGACCGGCCGCCCCTACGTCATCGCCAAGTTCGCCGCCAGCCTCGATGGCCGCATCGCCACCGCGACCGGCGACTCGAAGTGGATCACCGGCGAGCGCGCCCGCGACCTCGGCCACCAGCAGCGCGCATGGGTCGACGCCGTCCTCGCCGGTTCCGGCACCATCCTCGCCGACGACGCGGCCCTGACGGCGCGCCCCGGGGGCGAGCTGGCCGCCCGCCAGCCCGTACGCGTAGTCCTCGATGCCCGCGGCCGCGTCCCTGCAACGGCGCGGCTCTTTCGCGAAACCGGCCACATCATCGTCGCGACCACCGCTGCCGTGGACCCGGCCTGGCGCGCGTCGATCGCCGCCACCGGCGCCACGATCATGGACTGCGAGCCTGGCGCCACCGGCGGCGTGAACCTCGACCAGCTCTTCGCCGCGCTCGGCCGGCGCGGCATCCTCTCCGCCTGGGCCGAAGGCGGCGGTGAGACGCTCGGCTCGCTCTTCGCCGGCCAGCACGCCGACGAGGTGTGGGCCTTCATCGCGCCCATGATCATCGGCGGCGATGGACGCGCCGCCGTCGGTCCCGCGGGCGCGCGCACCATCGCCGACGCCTGGCGCCTCCGGGACCCTGTTGTCGAACAGCTCGGCACGGATATCCTCGTACGGGGCTACACCGGCGAATGGGAGCCCTGAGCAGGGAGGAACGGACATGGCACGGTACTGGATCGTCGTTGGCGGGCCGGAGATCTTCGGCAAGACCCGCGAGCTCGGGTTCACGAAACACGGGTTCAAGAGCACCCGGCGCGGCATGGCCGCGAAGGTCGCGCCGGGCGACAGGATGGCCTTCTACGTCACCGGCCGCAAGCAATTCGCGGGCGCCGTCGAGATCACCAGCGGCATGGTCGAAGAACAAACCCGCGTCTGGCAGAGCGACAAGAAGCCGAACGAGCTGTACCCCTTCCGCGTGGGGATCAAGCCGCTCACCATCCTCGAGGAAGCCGATTGGCTCGATGCCGAGCCCTACCACGACCGCTTCACCTGGACCCAGAAGTGGCCCCGCGCGAACTGGACGCTCGCCTACCAGGGCAACCTGCACGAAGTCCCCGAAGCCGACTTCGAGCTCCTCGAAGCCGACCTCCGCAAGGCAGCCGCGGCCGCGAAGGCATAACTCCGGCCGGTTCGGGGGTTAAATGGAACGGGCGCCGGCGAGCGGTACCGGCGCCCGGTGAGGAGCACGGCCCGCGAGCGGAACGGGCGCTAAAGCGGCTCCCGGCCGGATAGTAACGAACGCTCGTTTCGGCTGCCAACCAGTTGTGACCGCTCGCTAGCGAGTTTTTACGAAACTCCGCACCTTTTGTCACATAGCATCGCTGCCGGGACGAAAAGACGGCGGCCCCGGGGGGCCGCCGTCCTCGTGAGTTGCCGTGAGGAGCTGCTTACTTGACCAGCACGTTCAGCGTGCAGGCCGAGCAGAGGCCAATCACGTGCGCCATGCCCACCTTCGAGCCCTCGACCTGGCGGTTGCCCGCCTGGCCACGGAGGTGGAACACGATCTCGGCGATGTTCGCCACGCCCGTCGCGCCCAGTGGGTGACCCTTCGAGAGCAGACCGCCCGAGGCGTTGACAACCGCGTGCGTCTTCGGCGCGTAGGTCTTGTCGACGAACGGCGCCACGTCTTCCTGGTACTTCGCCGGGATCTTGTTACCGAGCCACGTCGCGCCGCTGGCGACGTGCTTCGCAGCCTCGCCGTCCCCGCAGAGGCCGAGGTTCTCGTAGTGGAGCAGCTCGGCGGTCGCGAAGCAGTCGTGCAGCTCGACCTGGTCGAGGTCCTCCGGCCCGATGCCGGCGGTGTCGTACGCGATCTTGGCCGCGTTCCGGGTCAGCGTGTTGATGTCGGGCAGCGTCAGGCCGCGGTCGCTGAACGGGTCCGAGGTCAGGACCGATGCGGCAACCTTGATCGGCTGGGTCGTGAACTGCCGGGCCTTCTCCGCCGAGCAGAGGATCGCCGCAGCCGCGCCGTCACCGGTCGGGCAGCACATGAGCAGCGTGTTCGGGTACGCGATGACCCGGCTGTTCATCACTTCGTCCAGCGGCGATTCCTTCTGGTACTGGGCCAGCGGGTTCATCGTGCTGTGGAAGTGGTTCTTCACGCTCGCGAGCGCGAAGTGCTCCTGCTGCGTGCCATAGGCGCGCATGTGCTCCGAGCCGGCCATGCCGAACACCGCAGGCATCATGTACGAGCCGACGCGGCCTTCGAGGCTCGTCGCTGGGTCGCCGCGCGAGCCGAGGAGGCCCTGCTTGCCCATCTGCTCCGAGCCCACCGCCATCACGATGTCGTAGGCACCGGAAGCGATCGCGAGGTACGCCTCGCGGAACGCCGTCGAACCCGTCGCGCACGCGTTCGCCACGTTCACGACCGGGATGCCGGTCTGGCCCATCTGCTGCAGGATCCGCTGGCCCGAGCCGGACGTCGCATAGAGGTTGCCGCTGTAGAGCGCCTCGACGCTGTTGATCTGCATGCCGGCGTCCTTCAGGGCATCGAGCCCCGCGCGCGCGGCCAGCTGTGCGACGTCCCGGTCCGGGTACCGCCCGAACTTGATCATGGACACGCCGACGATTGCTACTTCTCGCATGGTTCCTCCTTCAGGGAACGGGGCGCCTGGCTCAGGCCGGCTTGAACTTGTAGGCGATGTAGGAGTTGCCTTCCCGGTCTTCGGAGACTTTCTCCGTGAACATCTTCACCTTCATCCCGAAGGGAATGTTCTTGGGGTCGGGCTCAACGCCTTCGATGTTCGTGTTGACGGCGACGCCCTCGGGGAGGTCGACGATGGCGGCGATGTAGGGCGCCTTGACGTAGGGGGTGGCCTGGTGGATGACGGAGTACACGTAGACTTCGCCGTGGTCGCTCAGCCGGACGCTCTCGAACGGGCCGTCCGAAGAGCACTTGGGGCAGAACAGCCGCGGGCCAACGTACATGGTCCCGCAGTTGCCGCACTTGCTGCCGTTGAGATAGTCCTGTTCCCGCGTTTCACCAAGGGTGAGATACGGGACCAGCGGCCGGATTTCCGGTGCTGCTGCAGCTGCTTCAGCCAAACGAACCCCTCCTTCTAGCCTGCGCGTGATGTGTTCCCGGGCGCGCAAAGGAACCGGCCCCCCGGGCAAGGCAAACGCATCCCGCATTCTGTGACTCGCGGGTAGGCGCGTCAACCGCTCCACCGCCTGTCATGGCCCCTCCGCGCAGCATTCCGCCGCGTCCGCCCGGCTCGCGCCAGCCGGGCGAAGTGTGACGCACCGTATTGACGCGCCCGCTCCGACTTCCTACCGTTCCCTACGGATGTTGAAGACCGCCACGCCTGCCTGATCCCGGTCCACGCCCGGCACTTCGCGTCTTCCGCGACGCCTCGCCGGGGCGGTCCTTCTGTGCGCGAAGCCATGCGCTTCGCCCCGGGGTCCCACATGCCAGGCAAGAGCCACTTCCGCTGTTCCCACTGCCGCTCCGACGTGCCCATCGACGCACCCGGCACGGCCCACCGCAACCACTGCCCGCTCTGTCTCTGGAGCCGTCACCTCGATGGCGAACGGCCCGGTGACCGCGCGGCCGGTTGCGGCGGCTCCATGGAGCCGATCGCCATCACCGCCCGCAAGAGCGGCGAGTGGGCCATCGTCCACCGCTGCGACGTCTGCGCCGAGCTGCACACCAACCGCACGGCCGCCGACGACAACCCGCTCCTGCTCCTCCAGCTCGCAGTCCGGCCGCTGGCCCGTCCGCCCTTCCCACTCCACCTGCTGGAGTCGATCTGATGGCGCCGCCGCACACAACCCTGCCGTCCGCCTTAGCCCGGGTCCTCCATCGTGACGATGCCGCGCAGGTGGCAGGTGTCGTTCTGGTGCCGGATCACCGGCTTGCCGAAGCGGTCGAGCACCAGCTCGGTGATCCCGCAGTTCGCCACCGCGAACGCACCCGGCCGCGCGTGGTCCAGGCCCGTCACCATGTAGCAGAGCGCCGAGATCACGCCGCCGTGCGCCACCGCCACGGTGATTTTCGGCTCCGCGCTCCACGCCGTCATCACCGCCCGGATCCGCTCGTAGAACGTCTCGCGGCCCTCTTCGCCGGGGAAGATAGGCCGCTCTCCACGCCCGTACGCCTCCGGGATGTGCGGGAACCGGTCGGCGATCTCCTCCGGGCGCAGCCCCGCGATCTCGCCGATCGCGTACTCCAGCAGCCCGTGCTCCGGCTCGATTTCGACCCCGTGCGCTTCGGCGATCGGCTCCGCCGTGCTGAGCGCCCGCGCCAGGGGGCTCGAAAGCACGCGCTCGATCGGTTCGCCGGCGAGGCGGCGCGCCGTCGCCGCCGCCTGCCTCCGCCCGAGCTCGGTGAGCCCGAAGTCGAGGTGCCCCTGGATCACGCCGTTCGCGTTCCCCTCGGACTGGCCATGGCGGACGAGGATGAGGCGCACGTTTAGACGAACACCTGCTCCTTGTATTCGCCGTACACCTTGCGCCACATGTTGCACACCTCGCCGACCGTCGCGCCCGCGTTCACCGCATCGATGATCAGCGGCATCGTGTTGGTCGCTTCCTCCCGGCTCGCGGCCTCCAGCTTCGCCATCGCGGCGGACCAGCCGGCCTGGTCCCGGTCCGCCTTCCACGCCTTCAGGCGCGCCAGGTGGCGCTTCTCGCCCTCCGGGTCGAACTGCAGGATCGGGATCTCCAGCGGCTCCTGCAGCTGGTACTCGTTCACCCCGACGATGATCCGGTCGCGCGTCTCGACTTCGCGCTGGAAGCGCGCGCTCGACTCAACCGTCTCCCGGTGGAAGTAGCCGCGCTCGATCGCCGGGATCACGCCGCCCAGCGCCTCAATCTCCCCAAAGACCTTGAGGACGTCGTTCTCCATGTCCGTCGTCAGCCGCTCGACGAAGTACGAGCCGCCCAGCGGGTCGACCGTGTTCACCACGCCCGACTCGTGGAGGATGACCTGCTGCGTGCGCACGGCCAGCCGCGCCGCCTTGTCGCTTGGCAGCGCGATCGCCTCGTCCATCGCGTCCGTGTGCAGCGACTGCGTGCCGCCCATCACCGCCGCCAGCGCCTGGATGGCGACGCGGACCAGGTTCACCTCGGGCTGCTGCTCCGTCAGCGAAACGCCGGCGGTCTGCGTGTGGAACCGCATGAGCCACGAGCGTGGGTTCTTCGCGCCATACTTCTCCCGCATGAGCCGCGCCCAGATGCGCCGCGCCGCCCGGAACTTCGCGACCTCCTCGAAGAAGTCGTTGTGGCTGTTGAAGAAGAACGAGATCCGGCCCGCGAAGCTATCGATGTCCATGCCGCGGGCAATCGCCCACTTCACGTACTCCTCGCCGTCCGCCAGCGTGAACGCCAGCTCCTGCGCGGCCGTCGTCCCGGCCTCGCGGATGTGATAGCCCGACACCGACACCGGGTTCCAGAGCGGCATCTCCTTCGACGCAAACTCGATCGTGTCCGTCACCAGCCGCATCGAGTGCGCCGGCGGGTAGATGTACTCGTTCTGGGCGATGAACTCCTTGAGGATGTCGTTCTGGAGCGTGCCCGCCAGCTTCGTTCGCGGGATCCCCCGCTTCTCCGCCGCCGCGATGAACAGCGCCCACACCACCGGCGCCGGGCTGTTGATCGTCATCGACGTCGTAATCTTGTCGAGCGGGATGTCCCGCAGGAGGATCTCCATGTCCGCGAGGCTGTCCACCGCCACGCCGCAGCTCCCGAACTCGCCTTCGGCCCACTGGTCGTCGTGGTCGTAGCCCATCAGCGTCGGCATGTCGAAGGCGACGCTGAGCCCGTTGTTGCCCGTCTTGAGGAGGTCCTTGTACCGCTGGTTCGTCTCTTCGACCGAGCCAAACCCCGAGAACATGCGGATAGTCCAGGGCTTGCCGCGATACCCCGTGCGGTGCACGCCGCGCGTGTACGGGTACTCGCCGGGCAGGTTGATGTCGCGCTCGTAGTCGATGTCCGCAACATCCGTGGGGTCGTAGAGGCGGTCGATCGGGCGGCTGGAGACCGTCATGAACGGCCCGGCGAGCTCCTTGCCTTCCTGCACCACCGCTTCGTCATACTTCGTGCGCAACGCGCGCGCGCGCTCCAGACCGTCGTTCCCCACGTGATCCTCCTCGGCCAGCGATCGTCTGCCCAGTGTAGCCGATGGATCCATAGATGCGCGGACGTTCGCGTCTTGCGAAACGCTCCTATCGCGCCGCCGTCCAGCCCAACCAGGCCGCCGCGATGCCGCCGCCGTTGCTGAGGGCGACGTACACAAGCGCCTTGCCCACTTCGCCGCCACGGAGGAACGCCTGTGTCTCGAAGCCGAGCGCGCTGAACGTGGTGAAGCTCCCGAGAAAGCCGGTTACCAGCAGCAACCGCGCCTCCGGGGAGATGGCCCGGTCGCCCGGCAGCCCGAGCAACAGGCCGATGCACAGGCACCCCACGACGTTCACGACAAGCGTCCCCCACGGGAACCCGCCCCCGGTCCACTCCGCGAACCGCACGCCGATGAAGTAGCGCAGCGGCGCACCCACCACGGCCCCCGCGACGATGTAGAGGTAGGTCACCGCCCCGTGCTGCCGTGCCCGCCCGAGCCGCGTGCGGTCTCGCCCAGCTCCTCCGCCGCGTCGATGCGCACATCGGCCAGCTGCGTTATGACCAGCTGCGCGATCCGGTCGCCCGGCTCCACCGTGTAGCTGATCCCCGGCGCCGTCGTGTACAGCGTCACCATCAGCTCGCCCCGGTAGTCCGCGTCCAGCGTCCCGAACGTCGAGAGCACGCCCCGCCGCGCGAGCCCGCTCCGCGGCCGCACCTGCGCATCGAACCCGGGCGGCACTTCGAATGCGAGCCCGGTGCCCACCACCACCGGCACCTGCCCCACCGCCACCGGCGCCTCGATGCACGCATGCAGGTCGAACCCCGAGGCGTGCTCGGTCGCGCGGACCGGGAGCTGCGCCCCCGCCCGCAGCAGCTTCACGCGCACCCGCGCCGTCACGCCCGTTCGATGACCGGCAACACGATGTGGCTCGGCCGCCCGGTGTCGTGGAACACCGTGTTCGTCGCCACCCGTGCCTCCGCGTCCGTCGCGACCGGGCGCCCCGTGTTCAGGTTCCGGTCGAACCGGGGGAAGTTCGAGCTCGACACCTCCACCCGCACCCGGTGCCCCGCCTTGAACACGTTCGCCGTCCCCGCGAGGTCTATCGTCAACTCCACCGGCCCACCCGCCGCCAGCAGGTTCACCGCATCGAACCCACGGTGGTACCGCGCCCGCATGATGCCGTCCGCGAGGTTCAGCGCCGTCCCGTCCGGCGCCACATCGACCAGCTTCGCTGTGAAGTCCGTGTCCGGCGCCGAGCTCGCCGCCCACAGCCGCACCTCCACCGGCCCCGCCACCTCCAGGTCGCGGTCCAGCGGCGCCGACGTGTAGCACAACACATCCGGCCGCGCCTCCACCGCCGATTGGTCATATTGCCCCGGCGGCACATCGAGCGGGTAGGGGAAGAGTGGTCCGCCCACCGTCGGGCACGGATTCAGCGGGTCGTAGACGAAGGTGTCCGGCCGCTCGGCCTTCGGCGCTTCCTGCGAAAGCACGCCGTCGCCGCGGGCGGTCGCCGCCGCGCCGTTGCTGTGGAAGTACCACGGCGTCGCCCGGGCTTCCTTCGGCGGCCAGCTATCGAACGTGCTCCACGTGTTCGTGCCCATCGTGAACAGCTGCACCGCCGGCTCGCTGTCGATCCCGTTCGGCACGTCCTTGAGCCAGTGGTCGAAGAACCGCATCTGCAGGTCTTCGAGCAGCACCATCGCCGCCTGCCCGAACACGGTCTGCCCTGCCGAGCCGGTCAGCTGAGTGCCGTGGTACCACGGCCCGACGATGAGCTTCTGCCCATTGCGCGCCAGTTCCGTCGCGCCGTTCTCCCGCATCCCGGCGAAGTTCCGCACCGTCCCCCGGATGAACAGGTCGAACCACCCGCCGAGGCTGTACGCCGGCGTATGGATCTTCGGGTGTGCGCTCTCGATCGTGATCGGCTCCCAGTACGCGTCCCGCACCGGGTGGTCCAGCCACTCCTTGTAATACGGCGCCACCATGTCGTGCGCGAACGCGGGCACGTCCCGCACCGGGAGGTGGCGCAGCGCCGGCCAGTGGTCGAACGCCACGCCGGCGAGCCCACCCATAATGCCCTGGAGCTGCTCGGCGCTGAACGGCTGGCGCGATACCTCCGGCATCGCCAGCAGCAGCGCCGTCCAGGTGAGGTTGAACCCCAGCTCGAACGCGCCGCCCTGGTACGTCCAGCCGTCGTAGAAGTCCGACCCGGTGAGCCCGGGGAAGATCGCCTGCAGGTTCGGCGATTGCGCGGCCGCCGCCAGCCACTGCGTAGCACCCAGGTACGACAGCCCGTACATGCCCACGCGTCCGTTGCTCCACGGCTGCCGGGCGCACCACTCCACCGTGTCGAAGCCATCATCCAGCTCCTGGTGGAACGGCCGGAACGTGCCCTCCGATTCGAACCGCCCGCGCACGTCCTGGATCACCACCGCGTACCCTTCGCTCGCCGGCCGGATCGGTTGCAGCCAGCCATACGAGAGATTCGCCAGGCTCTTGTTGTACGGCGTCCGGCACAGCAGCACCGGGTAGTCCCCTTCCGGGGCGGGGCGGAAGACATCGGCGCGAAGGACGGTGCCATCGCGCATCGGCACGGCGACATTCCGCTCGACGCGGACATCCATCAAGGTCGGCATGCCGCGCACTCTACGACAGCAGCCGCGACTCGGGCGAATCGCGCCCCGGGCCGTTCAGGTCCCGCAATCACGGGCTACCGGACATGAGATTCGTATGTTGACACCATGCGTGCCGCGCAAATACATGCCGAATCCCTAGAGGTGAGGACACGCACCGGCCCCACGCGTGACTGGCTGTTCGTTGCACTGCTGGGATCGCTCGCTGTGATCCCGGCCGGGCAGACAGTGAATGCCTTCCTCCTGGGCGGCAGCTCCTGGTTCATAAACGTCGCGCAGGCCGTTGCCCCGCTCCTCGCAGCGTTCGCCTTCGTCCGCACCGCGAGCAAGTCCGCCGGCCGGCAGCGCCTGGCCTGGGTGCTCCTCGCTGCGGGCGCGGTGTCCTGGATGCTCGGACAGGTCGCCTGGACCATCTTCGAAAACGTCCTCCACATCGACCCCTACCCCTCGATCGCCGACGTCGGCTACGCCGCACTGGTGCCGCTCACCTTCGCCGGCGTCGTCGCGCTCAAGCCGGGCGCGGGCTGGCGCCACGCCGGCCGGTCCCTCCTCGATTCCGCGGCCATCACCCTCGCTGTCAGTGGCGTCGTCTGGCAGCTCGTCATGGCACCGCTCTACGCCACCAGCGACCTCGGCCTCACCGACCGCGTCCTCGGCACCTACTATCCCGTGTCGGACCTCGCCCTGCTCCTCGCCGTGCAGATGCTCCCGAACGGCACGCTGCCGCTGCGTGCCCGGGTCGTTATCTCCCTCTTCTCGGCCGGCCTGACGGTCTTCATGTTCGCGGACCTGCTGTTCGTGTTCCTGCTGGTGCACGATGCTGCCGTCAGCGTGACCGTGGTCGACCTCGGATGGCCCATCGGGTTCGCGATCATGGGTATCGCCGCCGTGTTCCAGGGCCGCTGGGGCGCCCTCCACGACGGCCTCAGCGCCGAAGAGCCCTCCGCCCAGGGCCACATCATTCTGTCGGCGGTCGTGCCGCTCATCTCCGGTGCCGTCGTCTACGCGACCTACGTGCTCGGCACCGGCCGCGAGGACATCCAGCTCGTGACCCTCCTCGCACTCGTCCCGCTCCTCTGGGCCGTCCGCCAGGCGATGTCCCTCTGGGAAAACGCCCGCCTCACCCGCGCCCTCGGCGAATCCCGCGACGAGCTCGCCGGCAACATGGCCGCGCTCGGCGAAAGCGAAGCCCGCTACCGGCTCGTCGTCGACAGCATCAAGGAAGCGATCTTCCAGACCGACCCCCGCGGCCACATCCTCTTCCTCAACGCCGCCTGGGAGGAGATCACCGGCTTCGACGCCACTCAGTCGCTCGGCCGGTCGCTCTTCACCTTCATGCGCCCGACCGACCGCGGCCCCAGCCGCGAACAGATTGAAGCCGTCATCCGCGGCGACGCCGACCACTTCCGCCGCGAAGCCGTGTTCGCCCGCAATGGCGGCGGCACCTGCGTGCTCGACATCTTTGCGCGCTGCATCCGCGACGAACATGGCAACGCCCTCGGCGTCTCCGGCACCCTCATGGACATCACCGAGCGCGTCCGCGCCGAGGGCGAGCTCCGCCTCGCCAAGGAGGCCGCCGAAGCAGCCACCCGCGCCAAGTCCATGTTCCTCGCGAACATGAGCCACGAAATCCGCACCCCCATGAACGGCGTCATCGGCATGACCGACCTCCTCGCCGACACCGACCTCACCCCGGACCAGCGCGAACAGCTCGCCATCATCGCCTCCAGCGGCAAGGCCCTCCTCGCCGTCATCAACGACATCCTGGACTTCTCGAAGGTCGAAGCCGGCCACATGACGCTCGCCGACGAGCCGGTCGACGTGGCCGCGGTCGCGCGCAGCGCCGTCGAAGCCCTCCGCGGCCAGGCCGTGACCAAAGGCATCGAACTCACCTACGCCGGGCCTGAACGGCTGCCCGCCGTGATGGCCGATGGTGGGCGGCTCCGCCAGGTCCTCATGAACCTCGGCGGCAACGGGATCAAGTTCACTGAGCGCGGCGCCGTGCGGGTCGAGCTCGCCGCGATCGACGCCGACGGCAAGATGACGATCGAGCTCACCGTCCGCGATACCGGCCGCGGCATCCCCGCCGACCAGCTCGACACGATCTTCGAAAGCTTCCGCCAGGTCGACGGCGGCCATAATCGCCAGTTCGGCGGAACCGGCCTCGGGCTGTCGATCACTCGCGCCCTCGTCGGCCTCATGGACGGGAAGATCGACGTCAAGAGCAAGGTCGGGCAGGGCAGCGCCTTCTCCGTCCGGCTCACCTTCCCTCTCGCCGGGACCAGCCTTCCCCCCGCCCCACCGCCACAGAAGCCCGCCGAGACCGAGCTCGGCCTGCGCATCCTCCTCGCCGAAGACAACCCGACAAACCAGAAGGTCGCGGGCCGCATGCTCCAGAAGTGGGCCTGCGAGGTCACCTACGCCGCGACCGGCGTCGAAGCCGTCTCCGCGTTCGAAACCGGCGCCTTCGACGCCATCCTCATGGACGTCCAGAGGCCCGAGATGGACGGCCTCAAGGCGACCCGCCTCATCCGCAGCCGCGAGTCCGATGACCACGTCTTCATCGTCGGCATCACCGCCAGCGCCCTCCCGGGCGACCGCGACGCCTGCTTCGAAGCCGGCATGGACGACTACGTGCCGAAGCCGATCGACCGCGCCCGCCTGCACGCCGTGCTCGCCCAGCACAAGGCCAGCCAGGCCGCCGCGGCGGGCACCCGCCTCGCGAGCTAAACGCGCCTTCGTGACACCCCCCGTCGGGAATACCCCGCCGCCGCGCTATCCTCTCCCCATGGCAGCGAACGAACGGGCCGTCGCGCTCCTCCGTGGCATCAACGTCGGCGGCAACCGCAAGGTGCCCATGGCCCGCCTGCGCGAGGTCTTTGAGGCAGCTGGCGGCACCGGCGTCGCCACCTACATCCAGAGCGGAAACGTCGTCTTCCAGCCGCCCGGTCCGCTCGCCGAGTTCGGCCCCGCCCTCGAAGCACAGATCGAAGCAGAGTTCGGCTTCCGCGTCCTCGTCGTCTTCCGCACCGCCACCGAGCTCGCCGCCGTCGTCCGCGACAACCCGTTCCCCCAGGCCACCGGCGACCGCGACCTCCACGTCGTGTTCCTCCTGGAGCCGCCCGCCGCGGGCTACGACGCCGCCATCGACCGCGATGTTTTCCTCCCCGAGGCGTACGAGGTGCGCGGCCGCGACGTCTACCTCTACCTGCCCGCGGGCGTGGGCCGCTCGAAGCTCGCCGAGGCCCTGGCGAAGCTGCCCGGCACCGCCACGATGCGGAACTGGCGCACCGTCACCACGCTCGAAGCGATGGCGCGCCAGTAGCCTCTCCCGGGTCCGCTACCCGGCGTGGCACAATGCCGCGCCATGGACGCCACCCCCCTCGAACGCCTCCGCGCCATCTGCCTCGCCCTCCCCGAGACGACCGAGCGCCTGAGCCACGGCGAGCCCACCTGGTTCATCCGCGACAAGAAGACGTTCGTCACGTTCGACAACCACCACCACAACGCCGAGCACCTCGCCTTCTGGTGCGCAGCACCGCCCGGCGCCCAGGAGACCCTCGTCGCCGCCGCCCCGGACCGCTTCTTCCGCCCACCCTACGTCGGCCACCGCGGCTGGCTCGGCGTCTACCTCGACGTGCCCCTCGACTGGGACGAGATCGCCGGCCTCGTCGCCGAAGCCTACCGCTGCATCGCCCCCGCCCGCCTCGTCCAGCTCCTCCCACCCACCCCAAACCCGTAGCGCCTCCGCTCAACACGTCGAACCCGCACCCCTCATCCGCCGCCAGCGACCCCTCCACCCCGGCGAACATCGCAAATCGAAAATCCCCTCCGTAGACCACGACCCTCCCACCCCCCACCATCCCCTCCATGCGCGACCGCGCCCCGGCACTCCACAGGCTCCTCGTCTGGGCGTTCGTCATCGGCGTCATCTACGTACCCGGCGTCGTGGCCCTCGCCATGCTCCTCTGGGCCGAAGAGTGACGCGCCCGTGACCGCCGCCCTCGTCCTCATCGCCATCATCCTCATCCGCACGCTCGTCCCGCTCGGCATCCTCAGGTGGCCGTTCTGGGCCGCGCTCGCCTGCATCCTCGCCGACGCCTCCGACTCCATCCTCCAGGACGCCTTCAGCGCCCACTCCCTCGATGGCGTCTACCACAACGTCGACAAGGCCTTCGACATCTACTACCTCGCGATCGAGGCCTTCGCCGTCCGCCGCTGGGCCGAGCCCATGGTCCGCAACACCGCCTGGGCGCTCTTCGCCCTGCGCATGGCCGCCGTCGCCGTCTTCGAAGTCACAGACGTGCGCCAGGTCTTCTTCTTCGGGCCCAACGTCTTCGAGAACTTCTACCTCTTCATCGCCGGCATGCGCACCATCGACCCCGCCCACCGCGTGGGCTCCGGCCGCCAGCTGGCACTGATCGTCGCCGCCGTCGCCGCGCCCAAGCTGCTGCAGGAGTACGTCATGCACTTCCGCGAGTACCAGACCTGGCACTTCGTGAAGCACAACATCCTCTTCTGGCCCGGCTGATCCCGCGCGCCGAACGGACGCCCGGTGGGACAGAGCCGCACCCCCTGCTACGCTTGAGGCCAGTCCGCCAACCACCCGGGAGCCCCCATGTCCCTGCCCTCCTTCACCCTCACGCAGCTGCGCGCCGGCGCCCCTGGCCCCAACACCGCACTCACCATCGGCGTGCTCGACGGTGTGCACCGGGGTCACCAGTCGCTCCTCGCCCGGCTCCGCGTGGAGGCGCGCAAGCGGGCCCTCGCTCCCGGCGTCATCACCCTCCATCCCCATCCCATCACCGTCCTCCGGCCGGAGGTCGCGCCCAGCTACCTCACCTCGCTCGAAGACCGCATGGAGCTCATGCGCGCCGCCGGCGCCGATTGGGTCATCCCCCTCACCTTCACCGGCGAAGTCTCCGAGATCAGCGCCGAAGACCTCGCCCGCGCCTTCCACGAGCAGGTTCGCATGCGCCTCCTCGTCCTCGGCCCCGATGCCGCCTTCGGCCGCGGCGCCCCAAAGGACACGCTCGAACGCATGCAGGCCCTCGGCCAGGAGATCGGCTTCGAAGTCATGCGCATCGAACCGCTCTTCGACGACGGCGAGCGGATCAGCTCCACCGCCGTCCGCCAGGCCCTCGCCGATGGCGACATGGAGCGCGTCCAGGTGCTCCTCGGCCGCGCCTACACCCTCGCCGGCCCCGTCGTCCACGGCTTCGAACGCGGCCGCACCATCGGCTTCCCCACCGCCAACATCTCCGTCGCCGCCGACCGCATGCTCCCCGGCATCGGCGTCTACGCCACGAAGGCCCACGTCGCCGGCCTCGTCCTCCACGGCGCCACGAACATCGGCCGCCGCCCCACCTTCGACGCCGGCCACGTCTCCATCGAGACCCACCTCATCGACTTCGAAGGCGACATCTACGGCGAGCGCATGGAGCTCGAGATCGTCCACCGCATCCGCGGCGAAGTCGCCTTCTCCGGCGTCGACGAGCTCAAGGCCCAGATCGCCGCCGACGTCGACACCGTCCGCGCGTCGCTCAGCGCCCGCGCCTGAACCCAGCACCCGAAATCGAGAGGACCCGCAGATGACCCGCACCATGGCGCCCGTCGACGAGCAGATGCACGTGCTCATGAGCGGCGTCGACTACGGCGACGACGGCCTCAAGCGCCAGATGGAACGCGAGCTCCGCGCCCGCCTGGAGGAAGACCGCCCGCTCCGGGTCTACCTCGGCATCGACCCCACCGCCACCTCGCTCACGCTCGGCCACACCGTCCCCCTGCGGAAGCTGCGCCAGTTCCAGGCCTTCGGCCACGACTGCGTCTTCCTCATCGGCGACTACACCGCCCTCATCGGCGACCCCAGCGACAAGAACAAGCTCCGTCCGCAGCTCACCAGCGAGGCGATCGCCGCCAACGAAGCCACCTACTTCGAACAGGCCTCCCGCATCCTCGATGCGAGCAAGACCGAGCTCCGCCACAACTCCGAGTGGCTCGGCAAGCTCGACTTTCCCGGCATCATCGCCCTGATGTCGAAGTTCACCGTCGCCGAGATGCTCCGCCGCGACAACTTCCGCAAGCGCTTCGACGACAGCGACGCCATCTTCCTCCACGAGTTCCTCTACGCCCTCATGCAGGGCTACGACGCCTACGCCCTTGCCTGCGATGTCCAGGTCGGCGGCACCGAGCAGCTCTTCAACCTCATGGCAGGCCGCAAGATCCAGGACGACGCCGGCCAGCGCCCCCACGTGCCCGTCACCATGCCCATCCTCGTCGGCCTCGATGGCAAGAACCGCATGTCCAAGTCCGCCGGCAACCACATCGGCATCGGCGACCCCCCCGAGGAGCAGTTCGGCAAGGCGATGTCCCTCCCCGACAACGTCCTCATGCAGTTCTACGTGCTCGCCACCAACGTCCCGCGCAGCGAGCTCCCCGACGTCGAGCGCCTCATCGAACGCGACCCCATGACCGCCAAGAAGCGCCTCGCCCGCACCATCGTCAGCGAGTTCTGGGGCGAAGACGCCGCGACGGCCGCCCAGGAGGGCTTCGAACGCCAGTTCCAGCGCCGCGAAGTCCCCGAGGACATGCCCGCACGCACCGTGGGCGATGCCGAGCTCCTCATCGACCTCGTCGTCGCCGAAGGCATGGCGCCCTCGAAGCGCGAAGCCCGCCGCCTGTTCGAACAGGGCGCCGTCGCCGTCGATGGCACGGTCGTCTCCGGCCTCGATACAAAGGCGGAGCCCGGCACCGTCCTTAAGGTGGGGAAGCGCCGCTGGCTCCGGCTTGTGTGACCTGCCTCACGGAGCCCCGCCCACGCGCCCGCTTCGCTGGATGAAACACCATTGAGGTTTCGCCCGTGCGCTGGGAAGAACGCATCACCATCAACGCCCCTGCCGGCGTCATCCTCGATGTCCTGACCGGCCTCGAACGCTGGCCCGAATGGAACCCCGCCGCGAAGTCCGTCCACCTCCTCACCGCCGGCCCCCTCCGCATCGGGAGCGAAGCCGAGGTCTCGATGGACGGCACGCCCACGAGCACCTTCCGCGTCACCTCCCTCGACGCCACCGGTTTCGCCTGGTCCACCCGCGTCCGCGGCATCGACACCATCGCCGACCACCGCATCGAGCAGCTCCCCAACGGCGCCTGCGAAGTCACCCTCTCCGTCGAGATGCACGGCCTCATGGCCACCCTCTTCCGCCCCCTCGTCGCCCGCACCGCCAACCGCAACATCCCCCGCGAAGCCGCCGGCCTCAAGCATCGCGCCGAATCCCTCATCCCCGCCTGACCAGGGGCGAAGCTACGCCCCGGCGAGGCGAAGCCGTAGATGGCATGAGAAGGCCGGTCACCCGGCGCAGTCACGTACTGTGCTGCAAAAAAGAGGAGTGACCGGCAATGACACACGATACCAGCATCCAGACCGTGGGACTCGACCTCGGCGACCGCCAG
>JADZEI010000062.1 GCA_020850615.1 Dehalococcoidia bacterium
AGCGTCGGCGGGAGGAACTTCTTCTTTTGCTCCTCGGTGCCGTGGACGAGGAGGGTGGGGCCGAGCATCGGGATACCGTTACCGCCGCCCACCTCGGGCGCGTCAGCCTCGGCGAACTCCTGCTTCATGACGAACTGCTCGAGGGTGGTCAGGCCGCCCCCGCCGTACTCGCTGGGCCAGCCGGGAGCGGCCCAGCCGCGCTCGGCGAGCGCGCCCGCCCACTCCGTGGCAGCGACCTGCGCTTCGTCGCTACCGTGGACCATGTCCCACTGCCAGTCGTTCTCGGGCGCCTCCAGCTTGGCGAGCCGGTGCTCGTCAGTGCGGTAGTACGCCGGCAGCCGCTCCTGGATGTACGCGCGCACCCGCTCGCGGAACGACGCCTGCTCGGGGGAGTCCTTCCAGTCCATGTCTCTCTCCTTCCGACGCCGGCCGTGCCGGCGCGCTGCGCCTCGCCGCCGCGAGCTTGCCCCGGACGACGACCGTAGTATCGCCTCGACAGCCCGTTCGAGGCAGCCTGCTCCTTATAGGCCGTGCTCCGCCACGACGTCACCGTCGTACAGGATCGAGCCGTTCAGCGTGGTAGGGGGCTGCTCGCAGATCCAGACCGCGGCCTTGCCCATGTTGTCCGCCGTCTCGAACTCCTGGATCGGGTTCTGCGGGTCGTTCTGGAAGAACATCAGGCCGGGCGTCTTCACCCCGCCCTGCGGGGCGAGGACGTTCACGGAGATGCCGTCCTTCTGCAGCAGCCGCCCCTGCGACTGCGAGAAGTGCTCGATGAACGACTTCTCGGGGCCGTAGAAGATGTCGACGGGCGGCGGGGCCTCCTCGTAGGGGCCGGGGCCGGGGAAGATCGCGCCACGCGAGGAGAGGTTGATGATGCGGCCGCCGCCGGCGGCCTTCATGTGCGGGACCGCCGCCTTCATCGTCAGGATGTACCCGCGGACGTTGACCTCCCAGGCGAGGTTGATGTGCCTCGGCTGCACCGCGTACAGGTCGCCCGGCACGAAGATGGCGGCGTTGTTCACGAGGATGTCCAGGCGGCCCCATTCGTTCACGACGGTCTGCACCGCCGCCTCGATGCTCTCGGGGTCGCGCATATTCAGGACGACGGGGATCGCGGTGCCGCCCGCGTCACGGATCTCCTGCACGACCGAGTGGATGGTGCCGGGAAGCCTCGGGTCCGTGGCTTCCTCGGTGCGCGCGGCGACGCCGACCTTCGCGCCCGCCTTCGCGAGGTGCTTCGCGATGTCTGCACCGATCCCGCGGCTGGCGCCCGCGACCAGCGCTACCTGTCCGTCCAGTGACATGCGTCCCTCCATCGTTGGTGCTGTTCACGACTGGTGCGTGTGTGCCGGTGTCCAGCTAGCACCCGCCGACCGATCGCGTCAAGCCTCGAGCTGCCTGCGGACGAGCGGGTCGGGGCCGGTGCTCGCCGGTGGTCACGCCGGCGCCGCCGCCTCGATGGTCCGCCGCGGGTTCCGCGGCAGGTTCACGAGGAGCGCGGCCAGCACCCCGAGCACGGCAACCGCGATCAGGGCGCCGTTGTAGTCCCCGGCGACGTCGAAGTAGAACGACACGAGCAACGGGCCGCCGGCTGAGACGAGGAGGGAGAACGGCAGGCCGGCGCTGCGCACGGCGCCGAGGTAGCGGCGGCCGAAGTAGCTCGCCCACACCACCTCCTGCAACGGAATCATGCCGCCCCAGCCGAAGCCCAGGAGCAGCCACGAGGCGTATACGAGCGGCGTGGCGTGGGCGTTCACGCTCAGGACGATGCCGAGAATGGCGACCGCGTTGAGGACGAACCCGATCGCGGCGAGCCGGTTGGCCGGCGCCTTGTCCACCAGGTAGCCCCAGAGCGGCTTCGTGAGCATCGAGGGGATCGAGGTGAGCACGATCATGAACGACGCGACGCCGCGGCTGTAGCCGGCATCGGTCATGAAGGGGATGCCCTGGATCACCGGGACAATGATCGCGAGCCCGCCGAACCCGAACGCGGCGACGATCAGGTAGAACGCGGGCGTCGCGATCGCCTGCCGGCGCGTGAGCGAGGTCACGAACTCGCTCTGCGCCAGCGCGCCGGCGCCCCGCGCGACGTCCGCCGAGCTGCGTCCGTCGGGGTGCAGCCCGTAGTCCTCGGGCGCCCGGCGCATGAGCATGGCGATCGGGTAGAGCAGGACCGCGGAGGCGACGGCGAGCGCGAGCCATGCACCGCGCCAGCCCCAGGCGCTGACCGCGGCCGTCGTGGCCGGGGGATAGACGATGCCCGCGAACGACACCCCCATCGAGGCGATGGCGATCGCCCGCCCGCGCCGCTCCACGAACCACTTCGAGAGCGTGACGTTGACGACGAGGTTGCCCGCCAGCGCGCCACCCGCGGTGACGAAGAGCCCGTTGAGGATGATCCATTGCCACAGCTCATGGATCTGGCTATGGCCGATCAGTGCGAGCACCAGCACCGTCGCGCCGACGAGCACCGGCCGGCGTCCACCATGCCGGTCGACGTACGCGCCGATGAAGAAGCCGGCGAAGGCGAGCACGAACTGGCCGAGCGTGAGCGCGAGGGTGAACTCGGCGCGGTTCCAGCCGAACTCATCGGTCATCGGCTTGAGAAACCCGCCGGGCACGGAGTTCATCGAGCCGACCGTGGCGAACTGCCCGATGGCGGCCGCGACGATGAGCCAGTAGCCGTAATACATGCGCGAACCGCGAGCCTCGGGCGCCTCCGCCGACAGCGGGGGTGCGCCGGCTACCTG
>JADZEI010000063.1 GCA_020850615.1 Dehalococcoidia bacterium
CGTCCGCATCCCGAATGGCATCGCCACGTCCGCGCAGATCTGCGAGATTGGCGCGATCGCTCGCGAGCACGGTCGCGACACGCTCGATATCACCACGCGGCAACAGGTGCAGCTGCGCTGGATCCGCATCGAGGACATCCCGTCGATCATCGAGCGCCTGCGCGGGGTGGGCCTCGTGACGCTCCAGACCGGCATGGACAACATCCGCAACGTGGTGGGCTGCCCGGTGGCCGGGCTCACGCCCAACGAACTGTTCGACGCTTCCCCGGTGAGCCGCGAGTTCACCGACCTCTTCGTTGGCAATCGTGAGTTCACGAACCTGCCGCGCAAGCTGAACGTCACCATCACCGGCTGCCTCGACAACTGCACGCACACAGAGACGCAGGACATCGCCCTGGTGCCCGCGCGCCGGCGCGTGGACGGGCTCGACGTCGCCGGCTTCAACGTCGCGGTCGGCGGGAAGATGGGCTCCGGTGGCTATCGCGTGGCCACGCCCCTCGATGTCTTCGTCCGCCCGCTCGAGGCGGCAGGGGTGGCCGCCACCATCGCGCTCATCTTCCGCGACCACGGCTCGCGCGAGGCGCGGAACCATGCGCGTCTGGCGTTTCTGGTCGAGGAGTGGGGCACTCCCCGCTTCCGCGCGGAGCTCGAGCGGCGCCTGGGGCGTTGCCTCGAGCCCGCGGGCGAGGACGCCCGCGGGGAGCAGCAGACGGACCACCTCGGCGTCTGGCGACAACAGAGCCCGAGCCTGAACTACGTCGGACTGCTCGTCCCGGTGGGCAGGGCGAAAGGCAGCCAGTTCGAACGGCTGGCCGCCCTGTCCGAGGAGTTCGGTTCCGGCGAGATACGGCTCACGGTCAGCCAGAACGTCATCCTCCCCAACGTCCATGACCGCATGCTCCCGACGCTCCTCGAGCAGTCACTGCTGCGCGAGTGGAAGGCGGATCCGGGCGAAGTCGCGCGCGGGACGGTCAGCTGCACGGGAAAGGACTTCTGCTCCCTGGCGTTGATCGAGACCAAGGACTACGCGCTCGACCTCGCGCAGGCGCTGGACCGGAAGGTCCGCGATCACAAACGGCACGTTTCGATCCACTGGTCCGGATGCTCCGCGGGTTGCGGGAACCATCAGGCGTCTGACATCGGCTTCCAGGGCCGCCGGACGAGGGTGGACGGCGAAATCATCGACACCGTCGACGTCTTCATCGGCGGGTCCGCGGGGCCGAACGCGGCGCCCGGTGTCTGCGTCATGGAAAACGTCCCCTGCTCCGAACTGCCGCAGCTTGCGGAGTTCCTGCTGCGCTACGGGGACCTGCGACAGCTCCGCGACCAGCTCCACACCGCCGAGGGCGTCCGCCAGGCCGCGGTCGCCGGCACGACTGGCAGGGAGGCCCAATGAACCAGGACGACGCAACCCAACCGAGGCTTCATGCCCGCCGCGGCTTTCTGCGGCTGGCCGGCCTTGGCGCGCTGGGGCTCGGACTGCAGGCGATCGTCGGCTGCGGCAGCGAAGAGGACGGCGGCCAGGATCCGCCGACGTCTGTCGCCACCTCGACCCTCGCCGCCGGCACGCCCATGCTGCGCGCCGCGAGCGACGAGAAGATCAAGATCGGGTTCATCGCCCTCACGGACTGCGCTTCGGTGGTGATGGCGCACGAGCTCGGGCTCTTCAAGCAGTACGGCCTGAACGTCGACGTCGTGAAGCAGGCGTCCTGGGCGAGCACGCGCGACGCGCTGCTCACGGGCGACATCCATGCGGCGCACATGCTCTTCGGGATGCCGTTCTCCGTCTACACAGGGGTCGGCGGCCCCGCCGGCAAAGAGATCCACATCGCCATGATGCTCGATCAAAACGGCCAGGCGATCTCCCTCGCCAACGAGGGCTTCGGCGGGAAGGTGGGCTTTCGCACGCTGGCCCGTGTGAAGCCCGCCGTCGCGGCCGCCGCCGCGAAGAAGGAGGTCACATTCGCGATGACCTTCCCGGGCGGCACGCACGACATGTGGCTGCGCTACTGGCTGGCCGCGGCGGGTGTGGCCCAGTCGAGCGTCAAGATCATCACCATCCCGCCCCCGCAGATGGTCGCCAACATGAAGGTCGGGAATATGGACGGCTTCTGTGTCGGCGAGCCCTGGGGCGGCGTCGCCGTGAAGGAGGGCACCGGCTTCACCCACCTCGCGACGCAGGACATCTGGAAACACCACCCCGAAAAGGCGCTCGGTGTGAACCCCGAGTTCGCGGGCAAACGGCGAGACGACCTCAAGCTCGTCATGCGCGCCATCCTCGAGGCCAGCGCCTATATCGACGACCCGAAGAACAAGCCGGCCGTCGCGAAGACGATCGGGCAGGCGGCATACGTGAACGCGCCGCCGGACGTCATCGACGCCCGGCTCGAGGGGAAGTACTCCCTCGGCAAAGACCTCGGCGAGCACGTCTACACCGACGACACGATGCTGTTCAGCAACCAGGGCTTCGTGAACTTCCCTCGGACGGGTCACGCCGCCTGGTTCATGGCGCAGTACGTGCGGTTCGGCTACCTCAAGGAGCTGCCGGACACCGCGGCGATCGCGAAGAAGCTCATCCTGCACGACCTCTACCGCGAGGTCGCGAAGGAGATGAGCATCGCGGTCCCAGAGGATGACCTGGCCCCGTTCACGCTTCAGCTCGACAACGCGCGATTCGACCCCGCGGCGCCCGCCGCGTACCTGCAGCAGGTAGGAGTTGCCGCATGAACATCGCGACCGAGTCACCCACGTCCCGACGAGGCGTCAGTCTCGCGCCGGGCCGC
>JADZEI010000064.1 GCA_020850615.1 Dehalococcoidia bacterium
AGTGCGGATGGAAGCGGAGCTTCGAAACGACATCCCAGCTGGTGCGCCCGCTAAAGGCGCGGCTTGATCCAGGCTGGCCTTCTCATGGAAGTCGCAGAGCATCGGCTCTGCGGCCCCGAGGATCATGTCGCACGGTAGCCAGCGACCATGTCCCGGTGCTGCGAGGGCGGGAGCGGAGCGACCGCCCGGCTCGGGGCGCGAGGGGCGTCGCGGGCGTGCGGGCGGCGCGCTGGACGAGCAACGGCCGGGCCTGCTGCGCGGCCCGGCTGTGCTGGTTCGCGGCCGTGCCTGTCGGTGGGCATCCGTTGGGCTGACGCCAGCGCCCACGAGGGGCGCGGCTACGCTCCGCCGGGGTGGCGTCGCGGGCGTGCGGGGCGGGGGGCGCGATGCGCGGTGTGGCGTGGGAACGCCGAACGAGCAACGGCCGCGGGCCGCGCCCCCGCCGACTACGTCGCCTCGTTAAAGCTCGATCCTCCCACCACTGGCGCACATCGAAAACCGAAATGGTGGGGGACGGGCTGAGGGGGCTCCGGCGCTACGCGCCGTATTCGAGGGGACGGGTGTTGGTGGGGGCGATGTCGAGGATTTCCAGCTCGACGCGTTCGCTGCGCCATTCGCGGGTGAGGGAGTAGACGATGTCGACGTTCTCCGCGAGCTCGGCGCCGGCCTGGCGGAAGGCGATGCCGGGGAACGTGAGCGGGCCGTCCTTCACCGTGACCTTCAGGTGGGACGCGTCGCTGCCGACGGTCTTCGAGTTCGCGAGGCGGACGCCGCGGCTGAGCAGCACGGGCTTCCGGTTGCCCTGGCCGCACGGTTCGAAGCGCATCAGGCCGGCGACGTCCTTGCCGCTGATGTCGCAGAGGCGCGTCTCGGCGTCGATCTCGTGGACCGGCTGCAGTTGCGGGCCTTCGAGGAGCTCGGCGGCGGTGTTCACCAGGCGGCGGCGCAGCTCGTCCACGTCTTCGTTGCGGACCGTGAACCCGGCCGCGGCGCGGTGCCCGCCGTGCCGGACGAGCAGCTCCTTCTCCTTGCGGATGGCACCGACGATGTCGAACTCGGGAATGCTGCGGCAGCTGGCGCGGCTGGTCTCGGGGCCGCGCTCGTAGACGATGGCCGGGCGGTGGCGCGCTTCCGCGAGCCGGGCGGCGACGAGCCCGACGATGCCCGAATGGATCTGGTCGCTTCCCACCATGATCAGCGGGTCGTCGAGCGCTCCGCAGAGCTCCTCGGCGAGCGCGCAGGCGTCGGCGGTCTGTTGCTGGCGTTCGCGGTTCAGGCGGTCGAGCTCCTCCGCGAGCGGGCGGGCCGTGCGCAGGTCCTCCGCGAGCATGAGCTCGAGCGCGAGGTTCGCGTGCTTCAGGCGGCCCGCCGCGTTCATCCGCGGGCCGAGCGCGAAGCCGAGCGTCTCCGCGTTGAACCGCTCGGGCGGCGTGCCGGCGACGGCAGCGAGCGCCTCGAGCCCCGGCCGGAGCCCGCGCTGCATCTGTTCGATGCCGCGGGTGACGATGCGGCGGTTCTCGTCTTCGAGCGGCGCCACGTCGACCACCGTCCCGAGGGCCACGAGATCGAGGAACTGCGTCTCGTCGAGCGTGCGGCCGCAGGCTTCGTACAGCACCTGGAGGAAGCGATAGGAGACGCCGACGGCGGCCAGCTCGTCGAACGGGTAGGGCGAATCCTTGCGCTTCGGGTTCACGGCCGCGAACGCCGCGGGCATCGTCTCGGGCACGGTGTGGTGGTCGAGGATGATCACGTCCATGCCGAGCGTGTTGGCGAACGCCACCTCGTCGACCGAGGAGATGCCGCAGTCGGCCGTGACCAGGAGCGAGACGCCCTGCTCGTGGAGATAGGCGATGGCGCCGTTGTTCAGCCCGTAGCCTTCACGGAAGCGGTCCGGGATGTAGTTGATGGTCTTGGCGCCGAGCGGCCGCAGGCCCGTGTGCAGGACCGCGACCGAGGTCACGCCGTCGACATCGAAGTCGCCGTAGAGCGCGACCGTCTCTTTGTCGCGGATGGCGCGGCGGGTGCGCTCGATGGCGTCGGTCATGCCCGGGAGGACGAGCGGGTCGTGGTCGGGCTGGAGGTGCGGCTTGTAGAAGAGCTCGGCCTGGGCCTTCGTCGTGATCCCGCGGGCGGCGAGCACGGTGGCGACGACGCGGGGCCAGCCGGCGATGCCGTTCTGGTGGGCGTACGGGTCGCGGATGCGCCAGCGCGCGCGTGGGCGGACCGCGACCGGGGCCGTCACCGGGACGGCTCGTAGCGCTTGAAGACGAGGCTGGCGTTGTGGCCCCCGAAGCCGAGCGAGTTGCTCATCACCGCTTCGAGCGAGGCGGACCGCGCGACCTTCGGCACGTAGTCCAGGTCGCAGTCCGGGTCCGGGACCTCAAGGTTCGCGGTCGGCGGGATGACACCGTTCTGGATGGCCATGACGCAGACGGCCGCTTCGACCGCGCCAGCTGCCCCGAGGAGGTGGCCCATCATCGACTTGGACGACGAGATCGGGACGTCGTAGGCGTATTCGCCGAAGACCTTCTTGAGCGCGAGCGTCTCGAGGCGGTCGTTCAGCGGCGTCGAGGTGCCGTGCGCGTTCACATAGTCGATGTCGTCGGGCTGGAGGCCGGCCTGGTCGATGGCCATGCGCATGGCGCGGGCGGCGCCGGTGCCTTTTTCGTCGGGCTGCGTGATGTGATAGGCGTCGCTGGTGGCGCCGTAGCCGGCGAGCTCGGCGAGGATGCGGGCACCGCGGGCCTGGGCGTGCTCCTCGGATTCGAGCACCAGCACCCCTGAGCCTTCGGCCATGATGAAGCCGTTGCGGCGCACGTCGAACGGCCGCGAGGCGTGCTCCGGGTCGGCCGGGTCGTTGCCGAGGGCGCGGGCGGCGCAGAACCCGGCGATGGCGATCGGCGTGATCGACGCTTCGGCGCCGCCGGCGAGGACGACGTCGGCATCGCCGCGGCGGATCATGTTCGCGGCCTCGCCGATGGAGTCGGCGCCGCTGGCGCAGGCGCTCACGAGGCTGTAGTTCACGCCGCGGGCGCCGAGCCGGATGGAGAGCTGCCCGCTCGCCATGTCCGGCAGCATCATCGGCACGACGAAGGGGCTCACGCGGCCGGGGCCCTTGTCGCGGAGGACGTCGTACTCCTGCATCAGGGTCGTGATGCCGCCGATGGCCGTGCCGATGACGACGGCGACGCGGGGGCCGTTCTCGTCGTTGATCTCGAAGCCCGCGTGCTTGATCGCCTCGTTCGCGGCGACGAAGGCGAACTGCGTGAAGCGGTCCGCTCGGCGCGCCTCCTTGCGGTCCATGTACTTCGTCGGGTCGAAGCCTTTCACCTCGCCGGCGACCTCGGAGTCGTAGCCGGTGGGGTCGAAGAGCGAGATCCGGCCGGTGCCGGAGCGGCCCTCGGTGAGCGCGGCCCAGTTGTCGCAGGTGTTGTGGCCCAGCGGCGTGATCATGCCCAGTCCGGTGACGACAACGCGGGGGGTCACGGGCGCGGCTCCGAAATTGATGAGGTTGCCTCGCAGTATAGCATCACGCCTTCACTTCCTTCACCACGGCGGGCAACCGGGAGGCGATCTCCCCGGCGAGCAACCCGCCTTCTCCATACTCCTGCCGCGCGCCTTCTCCCGTTGCCGCATGCAAATAGACACCGAGACAGGCTGCGTCGAAGCTCTCGAGCCCCTGCGCCTGGTAGGCCGCGATCATCCCGGCGAGCACGTCGCCGCTGCCGGCCGTGGCGAGCAGCGGGTTCGCGTAGGGGCTGAGCGCGGCGCGGCCGTCGGAGCTGGCGATGACCGTGTGCGCGCCCTTGAGCACGACGACGCAGCCGTGCTTCGCCGCCGCCTCCTGCGCCACCGCGAGCCGGCGCGACTGGACGTCCGCGACGCTCGTGCCCATGAGCCGCGCCATCTCGCCCGGGTGGGGCGTGAGCACGCAGCCGGCGGGGATGCGGCCCCCCGCATCGGGCTGCTCGGCAATGGCGTTGAGGGCATCGGCATCGATCACGGCGCCGCGCGGCAGGGCCGCGAGGTCGGGCAGGACGGCCCAGGTGAGGGCGCGCGTGTCTTCGCTCAGGCCCATCCCGGGGCCCAGCACGGCCGCATCGAAGGTGTGCCATTCGTGGCGCAGGGCGAGCGCGGACTCGCCGCGGAGGCCGCCATCGGCCGCGGGCTCCTGCGGCAGCCAGGTCGCCTCCGCGAGGCCGGCCGCGAGCGCGGGCACGAGCTGCTCCGGGCAGGCGATGGTCACGAGCCCGGCGCCGGCGCGGTAAGCAGCCGTCGCGGCCAGCCGGGGCGCGCCGATGTAGCGCGCGGAGCCGCCGGCGACGAGGACCCTGCCGAACGTGCCCTTGTTCCCGTCGTCCGGGCGCGCGGGGAGCGTCTGCTTCGCCCAGCGCGCGGTCAGGAGCTCGAGCTGGACCGCTTCCTGCGCGGCCTTCGGGATGCCGATGTCGATGACCTGGACGCGCCCGAGGCGGCCGCTCGCGGGGGCCTGGTACATGCCCACCTTCGGCAGCCCGAAGGTCACGGTCATGTCGGGCTCGACGGCGAGCGGGTCCACGGCGCCGCTGTCGGCGTCGATGCCGGTCGGGAGGTCGCAGGCGACGAGCTTCGGCGGCGAATAGCCCTTGCGGGCGGCGGCGAGCTTCGCCAGCGCCTTCGCGACCGGCTCCTCCGGGTCCAGCGGGCGCTTCTGGCCGATGCCGAGGAGGGCATCGACGACGAGGTCGGAGCTCTCCATGCCCTGGCCGAGGAGGGCGAAGTCCGGGTCGTCTTCGCCACGCAGGACCGGGATCTCGCGCGCGACCAGCTCTTCGAGCAGCGACTCGTCGCGCCGGGCGCGGGGGATCGCGACCACGACTTCGGCCCCCCAGTCGGCGAGGTGGCGGGCGGCGACGAGGCCATCGCCGCCGTTGTTGCCGGGCCCGACGAGGACGACGATCCGCCGCCCTTCGAGCGTGCCGAGCAGCATCCACGCTTCCTGGGCGACGGCGAGGCCGGCTTCTTCCATGAGCTGGGCCTCGGAGACGCCGGCTTCGACGGCGGCGCGTTCGAGCGCGCGCATTTGTTCGGTGGTGACGAGCTTCATCGCAGTCCCTGTTCGCGGATGAGGCGCAGGGCGTTTTCGCCGCGGCGCGGAGTGTCTTCGATGTCGGTCAGCGCCCGTTCGCCGACGACGGAGGCGATGGCGTAGAGCTTCGAATGGGTGAGGCTGATTTCGAGGCCGCGGAGCTGGATCTCCTCGGCGCGGCGGGCCCCCCGGCCATAGAGGAAGACGAGCGGCTTGCCCCGGCGGTTCGGGAGGCACTCGATGTCCTTCCAGCCGACCCCGCGGACGCCGGTGCCGAGGGCCTTCATGACGGCTTCCTTGGCGGCGAAACGGGCCGCGAGCTCGGAGACGCGTCCCCGGCAGTGCGCGATCTCGTCGGGCGTGTAGATGCGTTCCAGGAAACGGTCGCCGTGGCGGGCGACCACGTCGGCGACGCGGTCGATCTCGATGATGTCGATGCCCACGGCGAACTTGGTCGGCATGCCTGAGCCATGGTACGCAAGGGCGCGGCTGTACGCTCGCGGATTCGTACCCGGTAGGCGCGCCGGGCGGTACCCTTGGCGGCATGACCGCCCAGATCATCGATGGCGCCGCGATCGCCGCTGACATCCGCTCCGAAGTGGCCGCGCGCGTGGCCGCGCTCAAGGCCCGCGGCGTGACGCCCGGGCTCGCCGCCATCCTCGTCGGCAACGACCCCGGTTCGATCAGCTACGTATCGATGAAGGCGGAGGACTGCGCCGAGGTCGGGATGTTCTCGCAGACGTTCCACCTGCCGGAGGAGACGACGCAGGACGACCTGTTCGCGCTAGTGCGGGAGCTGAACGCGGACCCGCGCTTCCACGCGATCCTCCCGCAGCTCCCCGCGCCAAAGCAGATCGACGAGCGCGCTTATGTCGACACGATCCTCCCGGAGAAGGACGCGGACGGGCTGCACCCGGCGAACCTGGGGCGGCTGCTGCGCGGCGAGATGGACCACGCCCTGCCCTGCACGCCCCACGGCGTCATCGAGCTCCTCCGCCGCACCGGGAACGACCCCGCCGGCAAGCACGTCGTCGTGGTGGGGCGCTCCACGCTGGTCGGGCGGCCGCTCGCGGTGCTGCTTTCGAACAAGGCCGCGGGCGCGAACGCCACCGTGACCATCTGCCACACCGGCACACCGGACATCGGCCGGTTCACGCGCGAGGCGGACATCGTCGTGATGGCCGCCGGCCGCCCGAACACGCTCCGCGCAGACATGGTCCGCGAAGGCGTCATCGTCATCGATGTCGGCACGAACCGCGTCGACGACGCCACGCGCGAACGCGGCTGGCGGCTCGTCGGCGACGTCGACTACGCGGCCGTCCGCCAGGTCGCCTCCTGGATCACGAAGGTCCCCGGCGGCGTCGGCCCGATGACGCGCGCGATGCTCCTGGTGAACACCGTCCGCGCCGCAGAGGCAGCAGCGCCGCAGGCGTAGCCGCGGAGCACTGCTCCGCGGGATTGTCCGCACGAGGCCGCGCGGCAGCCCGTGCCATGCTCGCGTGCTGCGAGGGCGGGAGCGGAGCGACCGCCCGGCTCGCGGCGTGCGGGGGCGGTGGTGCAGGGGCGCGGCCGAGCGCTCCCTATTGGTCGCGCCACTGTTACTCGCGCCGGACTGGACTGCGGTACCATCTCCGCATGCCAGGGATGGACCAGCCGGGCGACGTGGTCACCATCGACCCTGAGGTGCTCGGGGGCGAGCCCGTGTTCAGCGGTACGCGCGTCCCCATCCGCGCGCTGTTCGACTACATTGAAGGCGGCGAACCACTCGCCGAATTCCTCGAGGATTTCCCGTCGGTGACTCGTGCGCAGGCGAATGCGGTGCTGGAACAGGCACGGGTCGCCTTGGTTGGGGATCGTGGCGCGCGTTCTGCTGGATGAGTGCGTACCTCGCCGCTTCGGCCCTTGTTGACGGGTGGGGAAGACCTTCGATGTGGCATCCGTCGGGCTGACGCGCCGCCGAGGCTGGGCTCGGCGAGCTACCGCTGCGCGGCCATGGTGGCACCGCTGTGGCGCCGCAGGCGTAGTCGCGGAGCATCGGCTCCGCGGCCCCCAGTGCCATGCCTCGCGGCAGCGCGTGCCATGCCCGCGTGCTGCGAGGGCGGGAGCGGAGCGACCGCCCGGCTCGGGGCGCGAGGTGCGTCGCGGGCGTGGTCGCGCGCTGGCGCGGGGGCGGCGGTGCCGGGGCGCGGCCAGCGCTCCCTATTGGTCGCGCCACCGATGGCACGGACCATCGCAAGGGTGTAGCCCGCGCCCCTCGTGGGCGCTGGCGTCAGCCCAACGCATGCCTCGCGACAGCTTTCGATCGAGGGCGGGAGCGGAGCGACCGCCCGGCTCGGGGCGCGATGCGCGTCGCGGGCGTGGTCGCGCGCTGGCGCGGGGGCGGGGGTGCAGGGTGCGCGCACGGGCTACCGCGGTGCATCCGTGGGCTGACGCGCCGCCGAGGCCGGGCTCGGCGGACTACCGCTGCGCGGCTCGCCGGAGCCGCCGGTCACCCCACGAACACGGCCACGAGCGAGAGGACGGAGCTCACGAAGAGCACGCCGAGGACCAGCCGCCGGAAGAGCCGCTCGTCGACGGCGTGGTAGAGGCGGTTGCCGCCGATGAGCCCGGCCGCGAGCGCGGGCACGCCGACGGCGGTTTCGTACAGCGCCTCGCGGCTGAACTGGCCGCCGAGCGCGAGCAGCGTGACCCCGGCGACGCCGCTGATCGTGAAAAACGCGGCGAGCGTGGCCCGGAACGGCGCCGAGGGGATGCCCCGCCCCTGGAGGTAGATCACCACCGGCGGGCCAGACATGCTCGTGCTCATCCGGAGGATGCCGCTGACCACGCCGGTCGCGATGTCGCCGGCGAGACCGGCTGCGTGCAGGCGCAACCCCCGCGCGAGCAGCGCCGCGAACACGATCACGGTCACGGCGATGACCACCTGGAGCGCATCGGGGTCGATCGCGACGAGGACGGCGAGGCCGAGCGGCATCCCCAGCGCGGAGCCCGCGAGCAGCGAGCTCCCCATGCGCCATTCGACGTCGGCGTGGCTGCGGCTGAGCATGACCATGCTGAGCAGCGTGCCGAGCGCGTTCGAGACCACGACCGCGTGCTTCGCGCCGATGACCAGCACCAGTGGGGGCACGATCATCAGCCCGAAGCCGAGCCCCGTGAGCGACTGCACAACCGCCGCCCCGGCCGAGAGCACGAAGATGAGCACGGCCTCGAGGGGCGACACGCGGGCATTCTCGCCGCTGCCGCCCTTCGCGGCGAACGGCTACGCCTGGACGGGCGTGGGCTCGCCCCGGCCGTACTTCTCCACTTCGCGGCCGAGCTGCAGCGGCGCGACGATGGCCTGGCGGTCGAATTCGCCCCAGTCTTCGCGCGGGACCGCCCACATCACCTCGAACTCGTTGCCGTCGGGGTCCGCGGCGTAGAGCGACTTGCTCGCGCCGTGGTCGCTTTCGCCGCGGAGGGCGCCCATGTTCGCGAGCTTGACGCGCGCGGCGGCGAGGTCGTCGATGGTCGGGACCTCCCAGGCGAGGTGGTAGAGGCCGGTCGCGCCGCGCGGCGGGTGCGGTGCGTTCGAACCCACCGCCGCGAGCCCGAGGTCGTGGTGGTTGCTCGAGCCGCGGGCACGCAGGAAGGCCATGCGCCCGGGCATGCCGCCCAGCTCCTCGAAGTCGAACACCTCCCTGTAGAAGGCGACCGCAACGTCGAGGTCGCGGACGAAGAGGACGGCGTGGTTCAGGCGGGAGACGGCGATGGGCATGGGGGATCCTCCGTTGGGGGTCAGGCGGTGGCAGGCGGGCGGCCCGCGACCAGCCGGGCGGTGACTTCGGCGACGCGCCGCCCCTGGAACGTGGCGGCGGCGAGCTCGGTCTCGGTCGGCGCGCCGACGGAGGTCGCGCCGAACGGCGTCCCGGACTTCATCTGCACCGGGTCCGCGTAGCCGGGGGGCACGATGATCGAGCCCCAGTTGTAGAAGGTGTTGTAGAGCGCGATGAGCGTGCTTTCGTGGCCGCCGTGCTGCGTGGAGGCGCTGGTGAAGCCGGAGACGACCTTGTCGACGAGCTTGCCCTGCGCCCAGAGCATGCCCGCCTGGTCCAGGAAGAGCTTGAGCTGGGCGGTGATGTTGGCGAAGCGCGTGGGGGAGCCGAAGACGTACGCGTCGGCCCACTCGAGGTCCTCGTGCGTCGCTTCCGGGATGTGGGCGGTCGCTTCGACGTGCGCGGCCCACTTCGGGTTGCGGGCGATGGTGGCGGTTTCGGCGAGCTCGCGCACGCGCCGGAGCCGCACCTCCGCCCCGGCCGCCTCCGCGCCCGCGGCGATGGCCTCGGCGAGCTGGTGGACGTTGCCGGTGCTGGAGTAGTAGATGACGGCGACCCTGGCCATGGGCCCTCCCGGGAAAGCTTATTGTTGGTAAGTAACTTAGTGCACACAACTAGCTCTTGTCAACCAACTTACTTCTAGTAAGATGGTGGCATGGAACGCCTCGAACCGAACTTCTGCCCGCGCTTCCACCACGCGATCGAACTCATCGGGCGGCGCTGGACGGGCGTCATCCTGCGGGAGCTGCTGCGCGGGCGGCTCCGCTTCAACGACCTCGCGGCCGCCGTGCCGGGGATGAGCGACGCGGTGCTCTCGGACCGGCTGAAGGAGCTCGAATCGGAAGGCCTCGTCGAGCGGCGCGTCTACCCGGAGACGCCCGTGCGGATCGAGTACCACCTCACCGAGAAGGGCCGCGCCCTGGAGCTGGTGTTCACGGACCTCGCGGCCTGGGCCGAGCGCTGGGTCGCGCCGCCGGAGGCGGTGGCGCGGTAGGGGCGGTGGCACGGGGGCGGGGGCGCCGCCCCGCACGCGGGTGTAGCCGGCGCCCCTTGTGGGCGCGAGCGTCTAAGCCCAACGGATGCAGCATCGAAGGTCGCCCCAACCCGGCGACATCGCCCGCGCCAGCGCGCGATCTCCGAGGGATGAGGGTGCGCACCCGGGGGCATGCGCATCGCGCCACGAGCCGGGCGGTCGCTGCGCTCCCGCCCTCGCAGCCCCGGACGTTGGTGGCCGATCGGTGTCGCATGGCACGGATAGTCCCGCGGAGCACTGCTCCGCGGCTACGCCTGCGGCGCCGCCCGCCCGGGTATCCGTGACACGGCCCTTGCGGCCATTACATAGGACTCCTATATTCCTCAATCGGGCCAACCCCGTACCGCCGCGATTCAGCACAAGGAGTACCACATGTCTACCGCCGCGCCCGGCTACACGATCGATAACCCCGGCCTCGCCACCTCGCCCGTGACTGCGCAGGAACTGGCGGAACTGAAGGCGTCCGTGCTCTGGACCGAGGCAGACCAGGAGGCGCTCCGCCACGCTGCGGAGATCCTCGTCCCGCGGACGGAGGCCATCCTCGACACCTGGTATGGGTTCGTGGGCGCGAACCCGCACCTCGTCGCCACGTTCGCCGGCCCCACCGGCCAGCCGGACGCCGCCTACCTGGCTGCCGTCCGGGCGCGCTTCGGCCTCTGGATCCGCGACCTCTGCACGCGCGATTTCGATGCCAGCTGGCTCGCCTACCAGGAAGAGATCGCACTGCGCCACCACACGGCGAAGAAGAACAGGACAGACGGCATCGACTCGCCTTCGACCCACGTGCCGTTGCGCCACCTCATCGGGTTGATCGTCCCGATCACCGTCACGATCCGGGGTTTCCTCGCGGAAGGCGAGACCGACGCCGGGCGCGTGGATGCGATGTACCACGCCTGGTTCAAGGCCGTGACGCTGTCCGTCCTGCTCTGGGCCCGGCCGTATACTCCCGAGCTGTGGTAGCAGAATCAGCCGACCGGCCCGGGGATCTGCCCGCGAAAGTCGTGGCTGCGCTGGACCGGCTCGCCCGGGGTCAGCGCAGCCGGCGCCAGGCCATCGCCGCCGCACACGGGATCACCCCGCTCCAGGCCGAGCTGCTGTCAACGCTCGCCCTCGGTGAACCGCCGGCGCCGGCCATCGGGTTGCTCGCGCGGGAGCTCGGCATCTCCCAACCGACGGTGACCGACTCGTTGCGGGCGCTCGAACGCAAGGGGTTCATCGCCCGCGAAAAGCAGCATGCCGATGCCCGGCTCGTATCGGTGGTGCTCACGCCGGATGGCGAGCAACTGTGTGGGCAGCTCGCCGCCGGCGACCGGGAGCTCATCGCCGCTGCCGCGAGCCTTCACCCGCCCGCGCAGGAGGCGCTGCTGGAGCACACGCTCGCCCTCATCGCCCGCCTGGTCGGACTTGGGTACATCAACGTCGCCCGGACGTGCCTCACCTGCCGCTTCTACGAGCAGGCCGATGGAGGCATCCACCGCTGCCGGCTCCTGGACACGGCACTCGGCCCGGCCGAGCTGCGGGTCAACTGCCCCGAGCACGAGCCGGCGCTATCCGCCTGAGTGCGCGCGCAGCACCGCCGTTGGCGTGGGCTGGTGCGGAGCACTCGGTAGCCCGCCCGGTGAGGAAGGGCCGCGCCCCGCGCAGCACCGCGCACCACGAGCCGGCCGGTCGCTCCGCTCCCGCCCTCGCGGCCCAGACGTTGGTGGCCTATCGGTGGGGCATGGCACGGACAGTCCCGCGGAGCAGTGCTCCGCGGCTACGCCTGCGGCGCCACCCCGCCCGGGTGTAACGCGAGCGTTACCCCCACCGTGCCAGCGAGCGAGCTCCCCTTCTCCCCTGCGGGGGAGAAGGGGTTGGGGGATGAGGGTGCGCCCCGCGCAGCACCGCGCGCCACGAGCCGGCCGGTCGCTCCGCTCCCGCCCTCGCGGCCCCGGACGTTGGTGGCCTATCGGTGGGACATGGCACGGACAATCCCGCGGAGCAGTGCTCCGCGGCTACGCCTGCGGCGCTCAGCTGCGCCGGTGGCGGCCCTTTTTCACCTTGGCGTCGAAGCGGTCCCAGCCTTCGCCGTAGGCGTCGTGGGCGCCTTTGCGGCCGGCTTCGAGCATGTCCTTTGCGGTGTCGCGGATGCCGAGGCCGATGGCTCGCACCCAGTCGACCGCTTCGCCCGCCACGCTCGCGGCCTTCTCCTTCGGGGAGGGCGAGGGGAGCTGCTCGGCAGGGGGCTGTTCGCTGGTCATTTCTTCTTCCGGTTGCGGCGGACGCGGTCGCCGATGCCGCCGATGGCGCCGAGGCCCGTGCGCACGCCCTTCACCACCGAGTAGGCGCGGATGATCGGCGAGGCGACGGTTTCACCGGCGAACTCTGTGGTGCCCTTCACGTTGTCCAGCGACTCCTTCAGGGAATCGACCGCGGGCGCCACGTTCTCGCGGAGGACGCGGCGTACCATGAGGACGAGGAAGAGGAGCGCCACCATCACCGCGCAGGCGAGGATGCCGGCGAGCACCCAGAACAGGCCCATGAAGACGATGACGATGTCCCGCCACTCGTGCCAGCTATCCGGGGCCGCCCAGGCGTTCGGCTTGGCGTCGGCGGGGACAATACTGGCGCCGAAGTATCCGTCGGCGAACCAGAGCACGATGAAGATGACAACAGCGAGGAGGAAGGCCGCGCCGATGAGGGTACCGATAGAACGCATGCCGGACCTCCCGGGAGGTAAAGCGATACTAGTGGGAGGTACGGCCGCGGGCAACCAGAAACGCACGTAGCGGTAACGCTGTTATGCTTTCGAACCAAACCTCGGAAGGAAGCGGCGGCGAGGGCGCCTATGAGGGAGTTCCCCAATGCCGCCCCCCGTGCGCGAGTCCGACAATGCCTCCAAAGGGCTCGATGCGCCCGCGGAGACTGCATGCCAGCTGCCACGCTCGCCCCTGCGTCGCGGAGCTCGAGGGAACGCGATGAACCTGAGCTTGAGGAGCACCACGTGCCGGCGGTGATCCTTGTGGTGGACGATGACGACCCGGTACGGGTCATGCTTGCGCGCCTGTTGCGCACGCAGGGCTACACCGTGCTCCAGGCCGCCCACGCCCAGGAAGCCCGCGCCATCCTCGAAGAGCAGCGCCCCAACCTCGTGATCAGCGACATCGTCATGCCCGGCGAATCCGGCATCGAGCTCCGGCGCGCGATCGCCCGCCGCTGGCCGGACCTGCCGGTCATCCTCATCTCCGGCTATAGCGCCGAAGGCCCGGCCGAATTCGCGGCCCGCACGGCACACACCGCCTTCGTGCAGAAGCCCTTCGCCGCGGACCAGCTCCTCACGCTCGTCTCGGAGACGCTGCGTCGGGCGCAGCACGGCACCGCCTCCGCCTAACCCACCGGCGCCAGCGCGAACGTCTCGTACACCGCACCCAGCACTTCGAACGGCACCGCGCGGCCCAGTAGCTCGTCCAGGTAGAACAGGTCGAACGCCGAGCCGGGGCCCATCCCGGTGCCCTGGGCAAGGAGCTGCACGTAGGCCTGCGCGAGCGGCTCGTCCGGCGACTCGTTGGGGAGGCCGCTGTAGGCATCGGCGACGAGCTCGGCGAACGAGGAATAGGCGGTGTTCGTGCCCGGCAGGGCGACGCCGCTGCCCTCGCTCGGCAGCAGGCCCGCCGATTCGGGGTAGCGCCGCCCGCTGTTGAACAGCGCCACGGTATCGATGTTCATCTCCACCGCCAGCTGCGTGCCGCCTTCGACGAGCCCCGGGTCGACGGCGACGAGCTGCATGTAGAGCAGGGTGTCGAAAGCGGTGGCGGCGATCTCCTCGATGCGCCCGCCGGACTGGTCGCAGTGCACCGCTTCGTGCGCGAGGAGCGGCATGAACCGCTCGAAGCGCTCGCCCTCCAGGTCCGGCCGGACCGACACGACGCGGGCGCCGTCGCGCGTGAAGGTGACCCGCGCGAGCAGGTCCGGGTACTCGGGCGGCTCCTGGAAGACGACGGCGGCGGCGGGTTTGCCGGTGCAGTTGTCGGCCGTGAGCAGCGAATCGACCGCGGGTTCGGCGAAGCTGCCGAGCAGGGCGGCGAGCGCGGCCCGGAGCTTCGGGCTCGGCACCACGTTCGCGTCCATCGTGTCGTACCGTTCGAGCGCGCGGTCCACCGTCTCCGCGTCGGACCCGCGCGCTTCGAGGTGCGCTTCGAGCGCGGACCGCTGGACGGCGGCGTCGCGGTCCGCTGCTGCGGGCACGGGCGGCGCGGCGAGGATCTCGAAGAGCTCGGCGCGCTGGGGCGCGAAGGCGTTGGTGGCGAGCACGATGCCGCCTTCGAGCAGCTCGCTGCCGATCTCAGCGGTCAGCTCGCCCTTCGCGCCCGCCTTGAACGCGGCTTCCTTGACGCGCAGGGTCGCCCCGTCGGGGATGAGCGCGTCGACCTCGAGCTCGATGGTTCGCGAGGTGTCGCCCGTGCGCTCCGCTTCCTTCACGAGCACGCGGCGGTCGCTCGTGCCGATCTCGTCGTCGCCCTCGACCTCGATTTCGAACATGGAGGCGAGCGGGACCTTCCGCTCGGCGAGCTCGAAGTTGCGGTCGAAGCGGACGGTGATGGTGGAGGTGGTCAGCGCGGCGCCGTCCTGGACGTCGCGCTCGGCGGTGGCCTCGGCGATGCCCGGGATGGTCGCGGGGCTGCCGCCGCCTCCGCAGGCCACCGCGCCGGCCGCGATGATGGAAACGAACAGGGCCACCACCGCGCGGGGGACGGACACAGCGGGCACTCCGGGCAAAGGTGATCGGTACGGTAGCGAAGCCGCGGCCAGCTGCGCCGCTTCTTTACGTGACCGTTCCGAACTTCGGGGCGCGCCGGGCGGGGGTGGGGCAATCGCCAATCGGCAATCGCCAATCGGCAGTTGATTCACCGCCAGGCGTCGAGCATCCCCTCGAAAGCGGTGCGGACATGAGGTTCGGATTCGCCGACGAAGTCGGCGAGGTCGCTCATGCGCTGGTCCAGGTAGACGCGGGCGCTGTCGATGCCGAGCACGTCGTCGCTATCGGCGGCTTCGGCGAAGAGCGCGTACGCGACGTCGCCCGGGCGCGCGGCGATGGCGGCCCGGGCGGCTTCGGGTGTCGGCGTGGCGGGCAGGGCAAGCATCCGCGCGAGCTGGGCCAGGCGGATGTCGACCGGGACGGCCACGGCTCAGCCCCGGCTCGGCGCCTCGCGCGGCGTGGGCGGCTTGATCTTGCTGTAGCAGGTGCTGCAGTAGACCGGGCGTTCGCCGCGGGGGACGAACGGGACCTCGGTCATCTGGCCGCAGTCGGCGCAGGCAGCCGGGTGCATCTGGCGGGGGGTCTTGCCGCCGAAGCTCGCGAAGTTGCCGTAGCGCACGTAGCCGTCGCTCTCCTGGAGGGAGCTCTGGCTGGCGCGGCGGGCGGAACGGCAGGACTGGCAGCGGGTGGGCTCGTTCATGAGCCCCTTGTTCGCGTAGAACTCCTGCTCGCCGGCGGTGAAAACGAAGTTCGTGCCGCAATCGCGGCAAGCAATTTGCTTATCGGCAAAGGCCAAGGGAAAAGGACTCCTCTCTGCTTCCGTGCAGGTTCCACCTTATGGTAGCACGCCCCGCCGCCCCCCAACGGCACCACCCATTTACGATTTTCGATTTCCGATTTCCGCCGATTCGACGCGTGGTCGAGCGCTGGCGCGGCGCAGCCCCGGACCTACAGGCGCGCAACACAACCGGTGCCCAACACGGGTGTAGCCGGGGCCCCCTGTGGGCCCGAGCGTCAGCCCACGGATGCTACACCGTCAGGCACGGCCCCAACCCTGCGCCATCGCCCGGCACCAGCGCGCGACACCGCCCCCGGGCCACGCGCGTCGCGCCGCGAGCCGGGCGGTCGCTGCGCTCCCGCCCTCGCAGCCCCGGGACGTGGTGGCCTATCGGTGCGCCGTGGCACGGACAATCCCGCGGAGCATTGCTCCGCGGCTACGCCTGCGGCGCCCGGGCTACTTCGCCGAGCCCTCCACCAGCGCCTCCAGCGCGAGGATCTCCCGCGCCGCGAACGCCGGGTCCTCCATTGGAATGAAGTGCGAGTAGTGCGGCAGGTGCACGTCGACGCCGCGGGCGAAGTGCGCCGCGAGGTCCGGCGTCGTCGGGGAACTGCTCATGTCGAGCTCCTTGCCCGTCCGCGTGCGCGCGCGGATGACCCGCACGGGGATGTCGACGTGGGCCATGTCTTCGTACACCACGCCGCCCATCACGCTCCCCGCGTAGACGGCCGCCTCAATCGCCGGCGGACAGGCGAGCACGAACCCCTCGCCGTCCGGGTTCGGGAGGAGCCCGTACTCGCAGTAGTCGCGCAGCACCTGGCGGTCCCACGCGTCGAACGGCGCCCGGCCGGCGAACCGCTCGAACATCTCGTCCACCGAGGCCCACTCATTCCGCCGCCGCGCCGCGAAGTGGTCGTTCATGCGCTGCTCGCCATAGGCCTCGCGCGGCATGATCACGGGGTCCAGGAGGAGGAGCGCCGCGAACGCCCCGGGCACGAGCGCCGCCGCCCGCGTGACCGCGTAGCCGCCCTTCGAGTGGCCCACGCCGATGGCATCGCGCAGCCCCACGCGGCGCGCCACCTCCGCGACGTCGTCGCCGAAGGCGGGCCAGGGATACGGCGGCTCGGGCTTGTCGCTGCGGCCGTGTCCGCGCATATCGAGCGCGTAGACGTGCCGCCCGGGCAGCTGGGCGACGACCTGATCCCAGCAACGGGCATGGAACCCGGTCGCATGGGCGAGGAAGATCGGCCGGCCCTCGCCGGGCCATTCGAAGAGGCAGAGGTCCAGCCCGTTGACGTGGAGCCGGGATTCGAGCGGCTGTGGCATGCGCGGAGTCTACCGAACAGTAGGGGCCCGGCAAGCGGCGAAATGGATCATCTGCTGATGCTAATCAATGTCGCTAGACTGCGTTCGTCATCTATTCCAGTCCGGGCATTAGAATTAGAATATCCAAATGGACAAGGCCACGTTTGGGAAGCCGTCCGGGGAGCTCGTCCCGGCCAGTTCTGCGCTGACCGGGCGGCCGTACTTCTGTTTCGTCCCGGCGCCGCTACCGCCTGACCTGACCCCCGCGGAACTCGGACGTGTCGCCGGGCTCCTCGCAGCGGCGTCGCAAGCATTCGGGCGGCTCGCCGGGCTCGGACAGGTGTTGCCAAACCCGGACCTGCTGGTACGGCCATACATGCGGCGGGAAGCGATCCTCAGCTCGCGGATCGAGAACACGCACACGTCATTCGCGGAGCTGGTGGCCTTCGAAGCGACTGGCGCCGATGTCTCCCCGGGCGGCGCCACGCGGGAAGTGTTCAACTACGTGGCGGCGGTCGAGTACGGCCTCAGACACGTGATGGAGGCAGGCTTCACGGTCGACCTGGTCCGCGGGATCCACAGGACGCTCATGCGTGGTGCGCGCGGCGAGCATTACGCGACGCCCGGGGAGCTGCGGACGGTTCAGAACCACATTGGCGGAGGCAGCAATGACCCGGCCGATGCGCACTTTGTGCCTCCCCCTGCCGCCCGCGTCCCGGGACTGCTCGACGGCCTGTTCGCATACCTGCAACAGGCCGAGGTGTCACCGCTCATCCAGGCTGCGTGGATGCATTACCAGTTCGAGACGATCCACCCGTTCCTCGATGGCAACGGCCGTGTCGGCCGGGTGCTCATCCCGCTGCTCTTCGCCCACCGGCACCAGATGCCGCACCCGCTCCTGTACCTGAGCCCGTACTTCGAACGGGACCGTTCGCGGTACTATGACCGCCTCTTCGCGGTGAGCGCGCGAAGCGAATGGGTGCCCTGGCTGGAGTACTTCCTCGCGGCGGTGCTGGACCAGTCCAACGCGGCCGTTGCCCTGGCGCAGGGCATCGTGGCGCTCGGGCCAGACTGGCACGGCCGGCTCGACGCCATGCGCGCCCCGCAATCGGCGCATCGCCTGGCCGACTTGGTGCACCAACATGTAGCCGTGAATGCGCAGATGGTGCGAACGAACCTCGGCGTTTCCCCGCAGACCGCGTACAACGCGATCGATGCGCTGGTCGCTGCCGGGATCCTGGTGGAAATGACGGATCGGCCGCGCGACCGGGTCTGGCTCGCCGGTGAGCTCCATGCCCTGTTCGGAGACCTGTGACGGTTGTTCCAGCGCGTTAGAGCAGCGGCGCTTACTGTTCTGATTCGGTCGCCGAAACTGGATTAGCGCCGCCGGCCCGGTGCACGCCTCCACGCCTTTACGCCTCCCGCCTTCTATGTCGGCTTTGGTCGCGAAGGGCTACGCTAACCAGGCGCAGCGCGCGCCCACCCCCAGGGGCGCGCCCAAGGAGACCGCCATGCCACCCTATCGATCCCGCACCTCCACCCACGGCCGCAACATGGCTGGAGCGCGCGCCCTCTGGCGGGCCACCGGCATGGGCGATAGCGACTTCGGCAAGCCCATCGTCGCGATCGCCAACTCCTTCACCCAGTTCGTGCCCGGCCACGTCCACCTCAAGGACCTCGGCCAGCTCGTCGCGCGCGAGATCGAGGCGAACGGCGGCGTCGCCAAGGAGTTCAACACCATCGCGGTCGACGACGGCATCGCCATGGGCCACGACGGGATGCTCTACAGCCTGCCCTCGCGCGAGGTCATCGCCGACGCCGTCGAGTACATGGTCAATGCGCACTGCGCCGACGCGCTCGTCTGCATCTCGAACTGCGACAAGATCACGCCGGGCATGCTCATGGCCGCCCTGCGCCTCAACGTGCCCACCGTGTTCGTCTCCGGCGGGCCGATGGAGGCCGGAAAGGTCGTCATGCGCGACGGCAAGCTCCAGGCGCTCGACCTCATCGACGCCATGGTCGCGGCCGCCGACGACGCGAACACCGACGAGGAAGTGGGCCGCTACGAGCGCAGCGCCTGCCCGACGTGCGGCTCCTGTTCGGGCATGTTCACGGCGAACTCGATGAACTGCCTGACCGAGGCGCTCGGGCTCGCGCTGCCGGGCAACGGCACCACGCTCGCCACCCACGCCGACCGCAAGGAGCTGTTCCTCCAGGCCGGGCGGACGGCGCTCGAGCTCGCGAAGCGGTACTACCACGAAGACGACGAGCTGGCCCTGCCGCGTTCGATCGCCTCGTTCGCGGCGTTCGAAAACGCGATGACGCTGGATATCGCGATGGGCGGCTCGACGAACACGGTCCTCCACCTCCTGGCCGCGGCCTACGAGGGCGGCGTCGAGTTCACGATGCAGGACATCGACCGGCTCTCGCGCCGCGTCCCGAACGTCTGCAAGGTCGCGCCGGCCGTGCCGAACGTGCACATCGAAGACGTGCACCGCGCCGGCGGCATCATGGGCATCCTCGGGGAGCTGGACCGCGGCGGGCTGATCCACCGCGACGTCGCGACCGTGCACGCGAAGACCCTCGGCGACGCGATCGACCGCTGGGACGTCACGCGCACCGGCGACGCCGATGTCCACCGCTTCTTCATGGCCGCGCCCGGCGGCGTGCCGACCCAGGTCGCGTTCAGCCAGGCCCAGCGCTACGAATCGCTCGACCTCGACCGCTCGAAGGGCGTCATCCGCGACGTCGAGCACGCGCACAGCGCCGACGGCGGCCTGGCCGTGCTCTACGGGAACATCGCGCTGGACGGCTGCATCGTGAAGACGGCAGGCGTCGATGCCTCGAACCTGGTGTTCGCGGGCCCCGCGCGCATCTTCGAAAGCCAGGACGCGGCCGTCGATGCGATCCTCAGCGACCAGGTGCGCGAAGGCGACGTGGTGGTCATCCGCTACGAAGGGCCGAAGGGCGGGCCGGGCATGCAGGAGATGCTCTACCCGACGAGCTACCTGAAGGCGAAGGGCCTCGGCAAGGCGTGCGCGCTCATCACCGATGGGCGCTTCTCCGGCGGCACGTCGGGCCTCTCCATCGGCCACATCTCGCCGGAAGCGGCCGAAGGCGGCGCGATCGGCCTCGTCGAAGAGGGCGACCCGGTCGAGATCGACATCCCCAACCGGCGCATCCACCTCGCCGTCGACGACGCGGAGCTCGCCCGCCGCCGCACCGCAATGGAAGCGAAGGGCGCAGCCGCCTGGCGCCCCGCAGCCCCGCGCCAGCGCCGCGTCTCCCAGGCCCTCCGCGCCTACGCCGCCCTGACCACGAGCGCCGCCCGCGGCGCCGTCCGCGTCGTCCCGGAGTAGCGGGCGGGCGGCTGCCGTCGACGCAGCGCCTGGCGCCGCAGGCGTAGCCGCGGAGCATTGCTCCGCGGGATTGTCCCATGAATGCCCCACCGCCAGGCACCGCCGCGCACACGCACGCGCGTCTGCGCCAGCGCGCGACACCGCCTCCACCGGGTGTAGCCGGCGCCCCTTGTGGGCGCGAGCGTCAGCCCAACGGATGTTGCATCGAAGGCACCGCCCCACCAGGTACCAGCCGGGGCGCGCAGCAGGTCCGGCCGTCCGGCGGCAGCGCGCCACACGCCCGCGACGCACCTCGCGCTCCGAGCCGGGCGGCCGCTCCCGCCCTCGGCCTCCGACCGCCGTGACGCATCCGTTTGGCTGGCGCCAGCGCCCACGAGGGGCGCGGCCACCGCGCGCCTTTACGCGAACAGGTCCGCAGGGTCGAATGCGAACCCACCGAGCGCGGCCATCTCGCAGACCTCGCCCGGTTCGAACGTCCGGGTCTCGCCGCTCCGTTCGTAGACCGTCACCGACTTCCGTTCGGGGTCGACCAGCAGGGCTACGCGGGCGCCGTTGTCGATGAGGAAGCGCAGCCGGTCTTCGAGCAGCTGCCGTCCCTGCCCGGGCGAGTGCACCTCCGCTACGAGGTCAGGTGACTCCACCGGATGGTCCGACCCATCCGGCGTGACGCCGTGCGCGTACCACGACAGGTCCGGCACCCGGTGGTTCGACCGTCCGCGTCCCGCGAAGGACTGGCCGAGCTCGACGAAGCCCTCGCCATCGCGTGTCGCCGGGTGAGCTTCGAGCAGACGGAGGAGCCGCCGGGCGGCACGAGCGTGACGGATAGTACCCACGGGCTTCCGCTCCACGATGCCATCGATGAGTTCGAGGGCAGGGGACTCCTCGGGGAGCTGAAGGAACTCCTCGATGGACAACAGCCGGGTGTGCGGCGCCTGCACCATACGGGCCATTGTATCGCCTCACGCGGCCGGCGACGCGCGCACGCGCCCCGACGACACCACCATCGGTGGCGCGAAGCAATAGGGTGCGCTCGGCCGCGCGCCCGCACCACCGCCCCGCGGCAGCGCGCAACACGCCCGCGACGCCCCTCGCGCCGCGAGCCGGGCGGTCGCGGCGCTCCCGCCCTCGCAGCGATGGGACGTTGGTGGCCTAACGGTGTGACATCCGTGGGCTACCGCACCGCCGAGGCAGGGCTCGGCAGACTACCGCTTCGCGACCGCCGCGCCCCGACGACACCACCATCGGTGGCGCGACCAATAGGGAGCGCTCGGCCGCGCCCCTGCACCACCGCCCCGCGGCAGCGCGCAACACGCCCGTGAGGCCCCTCGCGCCGCGAGCCGGGCGGTCGCGGAGCTCCCGCCCTCGCAGCCCCGAACGTTGGCAACCTATCGGTGTGACATGGCACGGACAATCCCGCGGAGCAATGCTCCGCGGCTACGCCTGCGGCGCCGCGCAGCCCGCGACCGCCGGCCGCCTTGAACCGCGAAGCGCCCCCTCGTGCGAGGGGGCGCTCCTGTCCGGACAACGGGCAACGGGGAACCCCCGTCCCGTGAGTAGTCCTCGGGCGGCGGAGGGGCGGCCATCGGGGGCTGCGGGATCTCGGCGACGAGCGTCTCCGTCGTCAGCACCAGGGCGCTGATCGAGGCGGCGTTTTCGAGCGCCGAGCGGCTCACCTTCACCGGGTCCACGATGCCGAGCTCGAACATGTCGCCCCAGCGGTCGTTGTCGGCGTCCCAGCCTTCGTTCACGTTCGTCAGCTTCTTCACCCGGTCGACGACGACGGCGCCTTCGAGGCCCGCGTTGTCGGCGATCATCCAGGTGGGGGCTTCGAGCGTCTCCGAGAGGAGGCGGATGCCCGTCGCTTCGTCGGCGTCGTCCGTCTCGGTGGCGAGCTTCTCGAGCGCCTTCTGGGCGCGGATGAAGGCGACGCCGCCGCCCGGCACGACACCTTCGTCGACGGCCGCGCGGGTCGCGCTGAGGGCGTCCTCGACGCGGGCCTTCTTCTCCTTGAGCTCGACTTCCGTGGCGGCGCCGACCTTGATGACGGCAACGCCGCCGGCCAGCTTCGCCAGGCGCTCCTGGAGCTTCTCGCGGTCGAAGTCGCTGGTGGCATCGTCGGTCTGGGCCTTGATCTGCTTGATCCGGGCCTGGATCGCCTCGTCCGTGCCGTGGCCTTCGATGAGCGTCGTGTCGTCCTTGCTCGCGACGATGCGGCGGGCGCGGCCGAGGTCGGCGACGGTCGCCGTATCGAGCTTGAGGCCGATGTCCTCGGTGATCAGCGTGCCCCCGGTGAGGATGGCGATGTCTTCGAGCATGGCCTTGCGGCGGTCGCCGAAGCCCGGCGCCTTCACGGCGAGGATGTTGATCGTGCCGCGGAGCTTGTTCACCACGAGCGTCGCGAGTGCCTCGCCATCGATGTCGTCGCAGACGATGACGATGTCCTTGGTGACCTGGAGGACCTGCTCGAGCAGCGGCAGGACTTCCTGGATCGCGGAGATCTTCTTGTCCGTGATGATGATGTACGGGTTCTCGATGACCGCTTCCATGCGGTCCTGGTTCGTGACGAAGTAGGGCGACACGTAGCCGCGGTCGAGCTGCAGGCCGTCCGTGAACTCGGTCTCGAACTTGATCCCGCGCGACTCTTCGACGGTGATGACGCCGTCCTTGCCGACCTTCTCCATGACGTCGGCGATCATTTCGCCGATGGCCTTTTCGTTGGCGGAGATGGAGGCGACGTGCGCGATCTGCTCCTTCGTGAGCACAGGCCGGGCCTGGTCGCGCAGGTCCTGGATCGCGACGCGGAGGCCGCGGTCGATGCCGCGCTTGACGGCCATCGGGTTGGCGCCGGAGGTGACGACCTTGAGGCCGCCGCGGACGAGCGCCTGGGCGAGCACGGTCGCCGTCGTCGTGCCGTCGCCGGCGACGTCGTTCGTCTTCGTGGCAACCTGCTTGGCGAGCTGGGCGCCCATGTTCTCGAACGGGTCTTCGAGCTCGATTTCGCGGGCGACGGTCACGCCGTCCTTGGTGATGTTCGGGGCGCCGTACTTCTTATCGATGACGACGTTGCGGCCGCGGGGGCCAAGCGTCACCTTGACGGCATCGGCGAGGGCGTCGACACCGTCGCGGAGGCGGCGGCGTGCGGACTCGTCGAACAGCAGTTGCTTCGCAACCATTCTCGTTCCTCTCGAATGACACGAAAGGCACGGACGCGGGCCAGCCGGAGGGCGGCGGCGCGTGCGTGCCTTCGCAGCGTGGGTGGATTAGACGACGAGCTTCGCGAGGATGTCCTTCTCGTTGAGGACGATGTATTCCTCGTTGTCGAGCTTGATCTCGGTGCCGGTGTACTTGGCGTAGAGGATGCGGTCGCCGACGGAGATGTCCATCGAGACGCGCTTGCCGTTGTCATCGAGGCGGCCGGGGCCGACAGCGACGACTTCGCCCTGCTGCGGCTTCTCCTTGACCGTGTCGGGGATGACGAGGCCGCTGGCGGTGACTTCTTCCTGCTTGAGGGGGGTGATGACGATGCGATCCGCGAGCGGTACGAGCTGCGTCTTGGACTTCGTGGCTGCCTTAGCCATGAGAGAGCCTCCATATAGGGGTGCGGTAGTGATTGGCGAAGGGGATGTTAGCACTCTCCCCCGGTGAGTGCTAGTCCCGTCCCGCGCACCCCGTCCAGTAGCGCCGGTCAGCGGCGCGACCGGCCGAGAGGCGCCCCATCAGTAGCGCGCCCTGCCAAGGGAGCGCCCCATCAGTAGCGCGACCGTCCAAGGGAGCGCCCCATCAGTAGCGCGACCGTGAGGGAGCGCTCGGTTGCAACCATCCACCATCGCCCCCGAACAGCCCCACCGCCAGCGAGCACATTCGCTCCGAAGGAACGCCGCGACCCCCGGCGGAAATCGAAAATCGAAAATCGAAAATGGCAAGACGCCGCATCACCCCGGTACCACCCGCACCCCCTCAGTCCCACTCCACCGGCTCCAGCGCCACCCGCTCGCCCGTCAGCTTCTTCGCGAAGACGTCGCCCTCGCGGAACCAGCGGCGGTCCTCCAGCTCCCGCTTCAGCGGTTCGAGCACCGGCGCCACGGGGACGCGGATGCTCGTGGCGCCGTTCGTCTCGGCCCAGGTTGCCGCCCGTTCGAGCATCCACACCTCGAGCCCGCGGCCGCCGTAGCCCGGCCGCGTCACGGGCACGCGCGCCTCTGCCTGGCCCGTGCGGTCCGCCTTCGCCGCCACCACGCCCGCCACCAGGTCGCCGTCGGCGAGGACGAACCAGCCCGGCCGCGTGCCCTGTTCGAACACCCAGGGGTCTTCGCCGGTGAGCGCGCCGATCGCCGCGGCGTCGCTCCGCCGCTGTTCGCGCACAGGAAGGAGGGGCAGGCGGCGCTCGACCGTGAGCCAGGGCGCGCCGCCGGGGCCCTTCACGCGGCCAATCGGCCCGTACCCGAGCCGCCCGAGGTAGTCCGGCAGGCGCGAGTCCTCCGGCACGTTCGCGCGGCTCAGCCGGAGGCCGCGGTCCTGGGCCACCCGCCCGACCGCGCGGACGAGCTCCCGGCCGGCGCCCACGACGTCGCCGCAGAGCAGGTCGAACCAGGCGATGCCCTCGTCCTCGCGGAAGCGCACGAGCCCGGCCACCTGCGCGCCGTCGAGCGCGACGATGATGCGGTGGCCGGTCTGGGCGAGGACGGCGAGCTCCATGCCGGGCTCGTAGCCGCAGGGGCGAAGCCGGTCGAGGAGCGCCTGGGCGGCCGGGGTGTCGTCCTCGGCGAGGGAACGGGCGGGGAACATGGGGACATGATAGCGCCGCCCCCCGCTGGCCCCGCCCCGGGCGGATTTTCGATTTTCGATTTTCGATTGCCGCCGCGATGGGCGGGGTGGAGCGCTGGCGCGGCGGCTTCCCGCGTGCGGGGAGACCGGCGCGGTCGGCGATGACGCGCTATCCCGGAGCCACGTGCTGGGGGCGCGCGGGCGCTCGCTCACGCGCGCGCTACTGATCGGCGCTGTCCGCAGTGCGCCGCGCGGTGCGCCGCCCCAAAAACCATGCCCCGCGGGCCTCACTCGCGGCGCCGGCCACGCGCGATCCTCGGGCCGGTGTCGCTGCCGGCGGCGTGGAGGGCGAGTGCGAGGCTGACGGCGTAGTCGTCGTGGCCGCGGGAGGCGTGCCAGCGGAGCAGCCCGCCGGGGAGGTAGGCGGCCTGGAGCGCCGCCAGCTCGGCCCGGCAGGCCGCCGATTCGCGGCTCGCGTCGTCGGCGTAGAGGCGGAGGCGGCCGGTCTCGGCGGCGGCCAGCAGCCCGTATCCCAGGTCCGACTTCGCCCGCGCGGTGAAGGTGACGCGTTCGATGGCGCGCCCGGCCGCGCGTTCGAGCCGCTGCGCGAGCGGCGCCCCCAGCCCGGTGTCATCGACCGCCAGCCGCTCGAAGCGCCACCGGCGGAGCAGCGCGAGCACGTCGTTACCCATGGTGTCGTAGGCGTCGCGCTCCCAGGCCGCGTGCTCCACGACCTCCAGGCGCTCCCCGCCGAGGCGCACGACCGTGAGCACGGTCCGGTCGCGCCCTTCGCCCGCGACATCGAGCCCGGCGGCGTAGCGTTCGCCCGGGAGCGGCGCACGAAGCCGCTCGTGCGCGCCAGCGAGCCGGAGGAGCTGCGCGGCCGTGAGCAGGCGCCCGCCGCTGGTGAGCGTTTCGAGCAGGTACTGCGTCCGGAAGAGCGGGTGCCCCTCGCCGAGGAGCTGCCGCTGCGCGACGACGTACTCGCCGTACGCGGGCACGGCCTCCGCGACCGTCTGCCAGGAGACCTCGTAGTGGCGCGGGAGCCAGTCGCGCCAGCGCCGCCCGGGCCGCGCGGCATCGAAGGCGCGGTTCGCCGCGACCGCGCGGTCCAGCAGCGTCTCGCCGTCCCAGGGCGTGCCGAAGAGGACGACGTTCGCGCCGGTGGAGGCGCACATCGGGCGAAACTGGCGGTCGAACCAGTCGCGGTCGATGTCCTGGGCCTCGTCGGCGATGAGCGCGAGCGATGCGGTATGGCCGGCGACGTTCGCGCCCGGCGAGCCGCTGAGGAACACCGCCGAGGAGTTGCCCGCGGTCATCGTGTGGCCGCGCAGCTCGTGCCCGGCGCCCGGGAAGAGGTGGGCGGTGTCGTCGAGCGTGCGCTTCAGCCGTTCGAGGCTGATCGTGGCCTGGGGCTCGAAGGTCGGCGCGCAGACCACGACGCTGCCGCCCGCATCCGCGTTGAGCCGGAGGAGCGCGGCCACCAGCGCGGCCGCGACCTCGTTCTTGCCGGCCTGCCGCGGGAAGAGCACGGTGAAGGTCGCGGCCCGCTCACGCGCGAGCGCCCGGACGAGCGCCTGGAGCACCGAGGCCTGGTACCGCCGGAGGACCGGCGAACGGCGGTGTGGAAGTGCCGTAGCCATGCTCCGAGCGTCCCGCCGCCCGCCCGGAACCCGTACCCGGCGGTGGCACCGGGGGGCGGCCGCGCGGCCACGCGCCGCCGGGCCTGGGACCACATGAAGGCGCAGACGCCGCCATACGGCTACGATCCGGACGCGTTCTTCCTGGGCGGCCCCGATAACCCCGCGACCGGCAGCTGCTGCTCACCGCACACCGCGCCGAAGTGATCATCGTGGGCGCGGCCGGCCGGGAGCAGCAGCTCATCTGGCGGCGGCCCCCGGCGCCATAACCCGGGCCGCGAAAGGGGTCACATGGACGTCACCTGGGACCAGGTCAAGGACGAATTCGACGCGCGCGTGCGGCGCATCGTCTGGGCGACCGTCGTCACGGTCGATAACCAGCAGCGGCCGCGCGCGCGGATCCTGCACCCGCTCTGGGAAGGGAACACCGGCTGGATCGCGACCGGCCGCCACACCTTCAAGTCGAAGCACCTCGAGAGCAACCCGTACGTCTCGGTGAGCTACTGGGACCAGCAGCACCAGCAGATCTACGCCGAATGCCGCGCCGAATGGGCCGAAGACGCGGCCGAGAAGGAGCGCGTCTGGAACCTCTTCCGCGACACGCCGCCGCCCTACGGCTACGACCCGGCGATGTTCTGGCCCGATGGCCCGGGCGACCGCGAGTTCGGCGCGCTGAAGCTCATCCCGTGGCGGATCGAGCTCTGGTCGCTCCAGGAGATGGCAGGCGGCGCCGCTCCCCAGGTCTGGCGCCCCGAGCGCCCGGAACGCCCCGCCCGGGGGCGGATCTCGCTCACGCCGCGGAAGTAAGCGGGCGGGCAGGGCGGCGGCGGCCGGGTGTAGCCGGTGCCCCTTGTGGGCACGAGCGTCTAAGCCCAACGGATGCCACGTCGAAGGCACGGTCGCGAACCAGGACAGCCCGGCCGCCCCGCGGCAGCGCGCGAAAGGCCCGTCCCTGGGGTGCGCCACTTCGCACCCCCAGCCGGCTACCGCGGTACATCGGTTTGGCTGCCGCCAGGGCCCACGAGGGGCCCGGGCTACACCCCCGCATCCGTTGATGGCCTATCGGTGTGGCAGGGTAAGCCAGTCCCGCGGAGCAATGCTCCGCGGCTACGCCGGCGGCACGCCCGGCTTCGGTTCGTCCTCCAGGTTCGGGACGTCGGGGGCGAGCGATTCGGCGAGCTGGACGCGCTCGAGCAGCTCCCGGCGGGTGACCAGGCCGACCATCCGGCCCTCTTCGAGCACCGGCACCTGGTTCAGCCGCCGCTCGCCCAGGAGGTGCAGGATTTCGAGCGCCGGCTGGTCGACGGGCACGGTGACCACCCGCTCGCGGGGCGTCATCACGCGCTGGGCGGGCACGTTCGGCCATTCGTCGCGCGGCACCTTGCGCACGTCGTTCACGGTGATAATGCCGAGCACGCCGCCGTCGTTCGCGACCACGACCGCACGCTCGCCTTCGCCCACCATCAGGCGGTCGACCACCTCCTGGATGGAGATGCCGGGGGCGACGCTGGGGAAGTCTTCGCGCATGACGTTGCGGGCGCGCAGGTTCGCGAGAATCGACTCGAGCTGCATGTTCTGCGATTCGGCCCGGGCGGCGCCGAGCAGGAACCAGCCGATGAACATCAGCCAGAGCCCGTTGAGCGCGAACCCGGAGAGCAGCAGCAGCACGCCGCCGATGAGCATCAGGTAGCCCATGCTCTCGCCGACGCTGCCCGCGATCCGGGTGGCGCGCCGGAAGCTCTTCGTCCGCCGCCAGGCGATGGAGCGCAGCACGCGCCCGCCATCGAGCGGGAAGCCGGGCAGGATGTTGAAGATGGCAAGGAGGAAGTTCACGGTCGCGAGATAGCCGGCCACCGCCTCGGCCTGTTCGTTCGCGTCCCGGAAGAGCGCCCAGAGCGCGGCCGTGACCACCGCGATAACCAGGCTCGTCGCCGGGCCGGCGGCGGCGATGGCGAACTCCTCGCCGGCGGACTTCGGCTGCCGCGAGAGGTGCGAGACGCCGCCGAAAATGAACAGCGTGATCTTCGGCACGGGCAGCCCCCGCCGCTGGGCCACGATCGCGTGGGCCAGCTCATGCACGAGGACGGTCACGAAGAGCAGGACCGCCGCACCGGTGCCGCCGATCCAGTAGGTGGCCTCGCTCCAGCCTTCGTACTGGTCGGGGAACACACCATCGCTGAGCGTGTAGGCGACGAGCGCGAGGATCGCGAGCCACGAGGGGTGTATTTCGATGTCGATCCCGCGGATGCGCGCGATCCGGAATGAACGGCCGAACATACTCCTACGTTACAGACTCGCGGGGAGGCGGCGTAAGTAGCGGGGGGCGGCAATCGCGCTACAATCCCCGCGTGTTCCTGCTCTTCTACGACTATGTTGACGACGTGCTAACCCTGCGCGAGCCGCACCGCCCCCGCCACCTCGAGCTCCTCCGCGGGCTCCACGAACGGGGCGTCCTGAAGATGGCCGGCGCCCTCGCCGACCCCGTGGACGGCGCGGTCCTCGTGTTTTCGACCGACGACCGGGCCGAAGTCGAGCGGTTCGTGGCCGAAGATCCGTACGTCGCGAACGGGCTCGTGACGAGCTGGCGGATCCGGTCGTGGACGGTCGCCGTCGGCGGGTAGGGGCGTTCGAACAGCGGGCTCGGCGCGGATTGGGGTTTTCCCAATCAGGAATTCGCACGCCGATCGATTTTACGGCTGCTTAACACCTTCGGGCGGGCGGCTGTGGTAGAAAGTTAAGTGCCGAATCCGCCGCGAGGCGGAACGGGGGAACCACTCACTGGGGTGTATCTCCGCGCAAGCGGAGTAGGTGACTCCCTCACCGAACCCGTCAGCTAACCCCGTAGGCGTGAAGGGAGAGGCGTGGCAGCCGCTCAGCCTGCCAGCTGGCCTCTCACAGCCCGTGGCCCACAACTCCGCGACTGCCGTCGCGCCGTGTGCCGTCACACCCTGCGGAGGCCCCCAGCCATGCTCCGAACCGGTTCTACGCCCTGGTGGCGGCGCTTCATCGCCAGCGCCGACGTCCCGTCCTATGTCGTGGTGCGGCCCGCGGAAGCGCGGCGCTGCCCCGAATGCCACGCCTTCTATGAGGTGCGCGACCGCTACTGCCCGGGCTGCCACACGGCGGTCCCGGAGTGGCGTTTCGGTTAGTCTGCTCCGTTCCTCCTCTCACGCGGGGCCGCCGGCCAGGTGGTCGCCGCAGCGAATAGGCCACGTAGTGTCGCGCTGCGTGGCCCTTTTGCCGCCCCGCCCCAGCACTTCCCCCGATTTTCGATTGCCGATTTTCGATTTTCGATTGGCGAACCGGGCTACTGATGGCTCGCTGAGGCGGCGCCGCAGGCGTAGCCGCGGAGCAGTGTTCCGCGGGATTGTCCGTGCCATGCCACACCGATAGGCCCACCATGTCCCGGCTCGCGGCGGCGAACCCTCATCCCCCGGCCCCTTCTCCCCTGCGGGGGAGAAGGGGAGGTCGGCGCTGACGCGAAGGCGGGGACGCAAGGGCGCGCCCTGCCCTCCCTGACGGGTCGGGCTACTGATGCGCCGCAGGCGTAGCCGCGGAGCCGTGCTCCGCGGGATTGTCCGTGCCATGCCACACCGGTAGGCCACCATGTCCCGGGGCTGCGAGGGCGGGAGCGGAGCGGAGCCGCCTCGCGGCGCGGGGCGCGTGCCCCCGGTGCGAACGTGGTGGCGCGCTGGCGCGGGGCGGTGGTGCTGAGGCGCGGCCCTGCCCTCCCTCACGGGTCGGGCTACTGATGGACGCTCCGCCGAGGCTGGGCTTGGCGGACTACCGCTGCGCGGCGTGGAGCTGGTCGCGGGCCGCGTGGCAGGGGCCGCGGAGCCGGTGCTCCGCGACTTCCATGAGAAGGCCAGCCTGGATCAAGCCGCGCCTTTAGCGGGCGCACCAGCTGGGATGTCGTTTCGAAGCTCCGCTTCCATCCGCACTCTTGGTCGGCTCTCGCCGGGTGCACGCTGGCG